>DATIZQ010000001.1:0-6485 GCA_035517015.1 Candidatus Acidiferrum sp.
CAGGCGCCGCTCTCGTCGCGTACCGTGCGCTACATCAGCGGCGTTCACTTTCCGCCCGGTGTCGCGAACGCGCCCAACGCCGCGCTCTACGGGATCGAGAATACGAATCGCGGCTGCACTCTTTCTCCGGCCATCGTCGCCACTGTGCCTCCCGCTACAACCATCGCCGGAACCAGCCCGGGCCTCGGCATCATTACCGGCAAAGCCGACACGATGGATAGCGACCCCAACGCCGTGAATCCCGGCGGCCTGCCCATTTTCAAGGACGGCATCGTGGTTGGCGGTGTGGGAGTCGCGGGCGTCTCCTACGACGTCGCGGAATACGCCGCCTTCACGGCCATGAACATCGGCACGGACGGAATCGTTCTCCCCGCGCTGCCCGCGCCGGGCGAAGTCGTAATCGACGGCATCGCGCTGCCCTTCGTCGATCAGACCACGGCTCCCGCCGGCGTCACGCCGGGCACTTACAACGCGGCGCTGTACACGGTTGGTCCCGTCGCGAGCCCCGGCCCCGATCCCTCGGGCGACCTGATTCCGCCGACCAACGGTCCCATTGGCGGCCTCACCGCCGCGCAAGTGACGCAGATCGTCGCCAACGCCGTCGCCACGGCCAATACCACGCGCGCGCTGATCCGCCTGCCTCCCGGCGTGAAAGCGAAAATGTCCATCGCCGTGAGCGATCTCGACGGCACGATCATCGCGCTGCACCGCATGGACGACGGCACTGTTTTCAGCATCGACGTCGCCGCCAGCAAAGCGCGCAATGTTGTCTATTTCAGCGGCACCACGCGCCAGCCGCAGGATCTCAACGGCGTCCCGATCGGCACCGCCGTCACCAATCGCACCATCGGCTTCGGCGCACAGCCATTTTTCCCGCCGGGAATCGACGGCACTTCGCCCGGCCCGTTTTTCAATCTCTATTTGCTGGACACCAACAATCCCTGCACGCAGGGTTTTCAGGTTCCGGGACCCTCGTGGCCGGCGGTCAACCAAAGCGGCGTAGTCTTTTTCCCGGGCTCGGAGCCGCTCTACATCAATGGACAGCTTGTCGGCGGATTGGGCGTCAGCGGCGATGGCGTCGATCAGGATGACTACGTCACGGCGGGCGGCGCGGCGGGCTTCGAACCCGATCCTTCGATTCGCGCCGATCAAATCACCATCGACGGCGTCCGCCTCCCCTATCTGCATTTCCCCCGCAACCCCACGCAGTAGCCCGCGGCGCGCCTTACCGCGTCTGTCATCCCGCCTGCCCTGAGCTTGTCGAAGGGAACCCAGTCCCGATGCCCTTGGTCGGGGATGGCGATGAGGGGCCCGCTCTTGCCTCTGTAGATTCTCTCTTTGAATTCAAGCGGCGATTTAAGTCGCTGGCGGCCCTCGCTTCCTGAGGTGCGAATGTGGCGCAGGGTCCTTCAGGCCCGGTATTTTTGTTCGTCATCGATCAAGCGAAATTTGAAATTCGCCCGCTCCTTACATCGCGGATGAGCGTCTCTCAAGACGTGGAGATTGAGCTGCCTGTCGTCGTTCCACTCCTGAGATAATTAACGTACAATGCCGACTATTCCGACGAACTCGCTCCTTGATCGACTCGCCGACTTCCTCCATTCGCACGATTTACGCGGCCTTAAAACTCACAAATCTCAAATTCGATTTGTGACCCATCTGCGAAATGCCCAAAAGAGGCTTCGCGCACTCGGCATGCACAAGTTCGCAGGCTCAGTGGACCCGCATCGCAGAGACTTCCATCCTCTGAAAGCTTCCATCCAACTCTGCGGCAGCGGCGATGCTGATGAGGCGCTATGGCTCTTGTTCCTTACGATTCATTTCGGCCAAGACGTTCCGGAAACAATCAGACTCTTCTACGGAAGACTCGGAGTCGGTTGCTGGCATTGGGAAACGGTCAGGCGCCATCCCGAAGTGCTCCAGAACTGGATGCGCACGAATCGCAAAAGACTGCGAAAGCTAAAGTTCGGGAATCACAGGAAACGCCGCATCATGGACCCAGAACACGAGCGCGGCACGTGGGCGGTCATTCGCTCCTTCCTAGATTGGGTCGCGGAGCACGGGAAAGGCAGCCCGAAGCGGGCATTTGACAAATGCGTGGATGACGCCCTAGACGCAGGGAACGCTTTCGACCGCTTGTATGCAATGCTAGACATCCTCGATTTCGGTCGTACGGCAAGATTCGATCTCCTTTGCCTTCTCGGGAATCTGCGCATCTTCAGCCTCTCGCCGCCACACTGTTATCTCAGCGGCGCAACCGGCCCAAGGCAGGGAGCACTGCTTATGGTCACTGGCCGAAGGGATAGCAAATTTGAGTCGGAATTCGACCAAACGGTCAGCGAGCTAACAGCATTTCTTGGCGTCCCCATGGAAGCTATGGAAGATGCACTCTGCAACTGGCAGAAGCGCCGGAAATCAAAGCGGAGTCCTGAGCAATTAGGGTATCTCTCAAGCTGTAGCTAACCCTTTTCAGAATCCTATAGTGCCTCCACAGCCTGACCGATGGTTGGATTATTCTCGGTGGCGATTCGCTTCACTTCCCTAATGTAGTCGTCGCAAACACCCTGTTCGCGAAGTCCTCGAACAATATACGAAACATACTCCGCACTGGTCCTCAGCCCGTCTTCACGGGACTCCGTGCGGACAACGAACGTTGTCGCATCGCGTTTCTCCCCATTCGCAAGGCGAACTCTCACAGTTGTCTCGCAATACCTCCTTCCTTCAATCTGCTCGAGTGTTTTCCGTCCATCGTTCCTTCGGCCCCGAACGAAGTCATCCGGAATGTCGTAGACCACACCCCAGACTTTCTTGCCAGCGGCCCTCATGATGTCAGAAGTTGCGCAACGGTTTCCGTCGCTCCAAACATCGAACACGAGGCTGTAATCCTCAATCGTGTGGGCAGTTCCCACAACTCGCGCCACCCCGTCTAATCGTGAGGGTCCGTTTATCCTGTCCACGAAACAGTTCGATCCATATTGGAAAACAAGCGCCATACCGCTCACATTACCCCTCGCCCGACAAAATTGTCTAAGTTCCGCCCGTCCTTTCCGCAACCACCTCCCGACCTGGCGCATCATAGTATTAGCTTGGAATGGAAGGTCGCTGTTGTAAGGCGCGGTTCCCGCGCCGGGCTCGTGGAAGTCCTCGCGGCCAATAAACAAGAACGAAAAAGGAAGACAGGATGAACGTGGTGAGAGGGCGTTTCGCAGCGTCGCGCCGTCGCGCGCATTCTATCCGACAACGCGTACAAGTAGAAATCGGCGATTCGGCCAGAATCGCCGTCCCGAGCGACCATCGGGAGTCGAGGGACCTCTCTTCCACCCTAGGCTCTACCCGACAATGCGTACGACTAGAATTGTCTGTATCTCGTTCAAAACAAAAGATCGAGGCACAAGTTATCCGACAATATTTCGGGGGGTCACGTGCGCAAACAAGTGGCAAGACTTTCCAGCTCTTTTTCAGTGTAAGTCACTCAAAACAAAGAACCGAGGCACGAATCAAGTGTCAACTTTTTGCGATGTTTTTGTTCGCGCCGAAACACTTCAAGCGGTGCAGCGCGGAAGATTGCAGCGCTGCAAGCAAACCCTTTATTCTCTGTTGCTTGCAGCCGCCCGCCCTATCCTTGGCGGAGTTTGTGGCCCGAGAGATTGCCGAGGCCGTCGTAGGCGGCGTACTTGTACATTTCGGAGAGCGTCGGATAGTTGAAGACGAAATCGATGAAGAGGTCGATCGTCCCACCCGATTCGAGGGCCATCATTCCGAGGTGAATCAGCTCGGTGGCGTTTTCGCCGATGATGTGGACGCCGAGCAGTTGGCGGTTGTCGCGACGGAAGATCAGCTTCATCATTCCCGCCGAATCGCCCGTGATCATTCCGCGAGCGTTATTCGCATAGCGCGCGCGGCCGACCTCGTAGGAAATTCCCTTTTCTTTGCAGCTTTCCTCGGATTCACCGACCGCGGAAATCTCCGGAATCGTGTACACGCCCATCGGCAGCATCGACGCGACGCGCTGCTTGTATTGAAATCCGAATGCGTGGCAGACGGCGACGCGCCCTTGCTCCATCGACGTGGACGCGAGCGCGGGGAAACCGATCACGTCACCGGCCGCATAGATCGAAGGCACCGCGGTCTGATACGACGCGTTCACCTCGATGTATCCGCGCTTGTTCACGCCCAGCCCGGCCTTTTCGAGCGCCAGCCCATCGACTGCTCCGCGCCGGCCCGCCGCGAAGAGCGCCGCTTCCGTCTCGATTACTTTTCCGGAAGGCAATTCGATGCGCACGCCTTCTTTCGTCCGGCCGATCGGTCCCATTCGCTCGCCGAGGCAGAATTTGACGCCCAGTCCGGAGAGCCGCTCGCGCAATCGCTCGGAGATCTCCACATCGAGAAACGGCAGAATCCGGTCGCGGCCGTCCAGGAGCACAACCTCCACGCCCAGCGCCGTGAAAATCGACGCGTACTCGCAGCCGATGACGCCGCCGCCGACGACAGCGAGTCCGCGCGGGATTCGCTCCATCCTCAGAATCGAATCGGAATCGAAAACCACCTTGTCGTCGAATGGAATCTCGGGCGCGCGGTGCGGATACGACCCGGTGGCGATCAAGATCGCCTCGCCGCGCAGATGCAGCATTTCCGTCGGCGTTTTCACCACGACCGTGTGCGCATCCTCGAAAGAAGCTGCGCCTCGAATCAAGTCGACTTTGTGCGCCGCCAGATTTTCGCGAATCTTCCCGCGCTCCATATCGACGAGCACGTCTTTGCGGTGCATGAAATTCGCGACGGTCAGGCCCTCTTTGAGCGAGTAATCCACGCCGTAGAGCCCGCGCTGCCTCAAGCCGGAGTAGTAGAGCGCCGATTCGCGGAGGATCTTGCTGGGCAAAGTGCCGGTATTGATGCACGCGCCTCCGACATCCGAGGCGTACTCCGCAACCGCGACTTTCTTCCCGAAGTAGGCGGCCTGCGCCGCGCCCTTTTCTCCAGCCGGGCCGGAACCGATGACTACCAGATCGTATTGCTGCACGTGAATCTCCTGGGAAGGTCAGCGCAAAAGCGCGTTCACTCGCCGCATCTGTTCGGCGAATCGCGCCGGATCGTAAGCGGACAAATTCTGCAACTGCTCGAAAAGGCCGGTAATCGCCGCGCGCACCTCGGCCGAATTTTGCGGCTTCTGATCGCGGTCGTACGCGACGTAGAGCGACTGCAGCGCCATCGCCGCCTGCGCGGCCGATTGCTCGCCCTGCGCGGAAATATCGTCCGCATCGCTCGAGATTTTCTGCAGCAGCCGCATCGCCAGCGCAGGATCGTAACTGGCCGCGCGCATCTTCGCGGCCAGCGCGTCGGCGAGATGCGCCGAAGTCGTGGCCGCGCTCGATACCGCGTCGCGATCCGGATTGAGCTGGCTCATCAGTTGCGCGATCTGCGCAAGGCCGCCATCGAGCTGGTCCGCCTCAGCGCCATCGAGCTGATGCGCCACATCGCGAAACACCGTGAAGCGCGACGCGTTCCACGGCGGATCGCCGGGCCGCCTGTCCGGATAGCCGCGGGCCTGCCGCCAACTCTGCTCCGGCGGAGTCAGGCTGTGGTGGCACGCCTCGCACTGCAGCTCGGAATACTCGGGCCAGACTTTCCCGTGCGCCCGAGACGCGAGCCGCAAGAGCGATTCGCGCAGATGCACGGCCTGTCCGACGGTCATCTCGCGCACGTCGAAGAGCGGGTCGTTGCGCTCGGGATCGAGCGGCGTGGCCGTGTCTTTCCAGTGGCGCGGCATCACGGCGGAAAACGAATCGAGCTCGAATTGCAACATCGGATGACCGGCCGCGATCAGCTCGTGGTCCACAAACTTGTCTTCGGTGCCGAGATGGCAGCCGAGGCACTTCTCCGTGCGGCTGGCGACGTCGCGCACGTCGTACATGCCCAGCGCGACGGATTTTTCGTGCGTCCAGTCGCGTTCCGTGTGCGGGCCGAGCCAGCCCGACGCGGGCCCGTGGCACGTCTCGCAGCTTACGCCCTCGCTCGGATCGAACGACCGCGAGCGCTGGTCCTGCGGCGGGTTGAGTGCGTGGCACGCGAGGCATCGCGGCGCCGTCTCCGCTTTGCCCAGATTCAGGATGCTCGCGATTCGCTCGCCGACCGGCCCGGTCAGCGCGTTGTAAGCCTTCGAATGTTTGTCCTTCACGATCCAGGTGCTGTACTCGTTCTGCAGGACGTCGTTTTCCGTGCGTGGCAGGATGCTTCCGTGGCAGCTCGTGGACGCGCACGATCCCGGACCTGTATATTTACCGGCGCCTTCGGGCGCGGTGGCGCGCGTTTGCGCGAAACCTCCGCTCGAAAAAATGCTGCACAGCAGGAAGGCGGCCGCGAGCACCCGGAACAATCCCAAGGATTTTGGTGCGAGGTTCGTGTTCATGTGCCGATTGGCAGGAGTACTCTACCGCAAATTTGCGGTAGGGCAACCGCGAACTCACCGCGATGTTGCATCCTTGTCG
>DATIZQ010000002.1:0-2754 GCA_035517015.1 Candidatus Acidiferrum sp.
CACGACTTAAGCCGCGCATAACGAGAACGGCTTCAGCCGCTGAAGCTCCAGTCTTCTGGCTGCCACTGCCCCGGCGCACAAATCAGGAGGCTACGGACGCATTCCACCGCGAAATCTCACTTTGTCTGCGCGCCCGCCGGCGGAACGTAGAGCTGCTTCACGTCGAGCATGTAGCCATCGTCGTATTTGTCGTGAAGCCGCACCCACGCCATCGAAAATGCCAGCCCGTCTTCGTCGCGTCCCTTCGGCGTCAGATCGAGAAAGTTGTACGTCGGGATCAGAATGTCCAGCCCGCGCGAATAGGTCGAATATGTGTGGAAAATCTCTTCGCCCGCGTTCTTGTAAAAGACGCTCGCGCCGGGCCGTTCCTCGGTCGAAAATTTCGACGGCGCGTAGTTGTAGATCGTATCGCCCTTCGCCATTTCCTCTTTCGTGGCGGAGACTTGGTAATCGAAGTTGAAATCACTGCCAAACGAAGAGACCCACTTGAACTTCCATCCCATCCGCTTCTGAAACGCCGCGATCTCCGGCAGCGTGGCCCGCGAAATTACTAGAAACGTCGTATCGCGGTGCGCGAGGTGCACGACGGCGCCATCGAAGCCGTCGGCTAGGAACGAGCAGCTCGGGCAGCCTTCTTTCCATCCCGGGCCGAGCATGAAGTGGTAGACGACCAACTGGCTTCGCCCGTCGAAAAGCTGCGCCAGGGTCTCCTTGCCCTTCGGCCCTTCGAAGACGTATTGCTTCTCGACTCTTTCCCACGGCAATTCACGCCGCTCGCGGCTAAATTCGTCCCGCAGGCGCGTGAAGTTCTTTTCCTTTTTCAGAAATTCCTTCCGTGCCGCGATCCATTCGTCATGCGACACGACTTTCGGGGACCCGCCCTTGCTCGCCGCTGTAGCCATTTTCGTTTCTCCTCTTCGCCGGATTCGTCCAACGATTCGATCCCAGATTCCATTTCGCTCGAATGATTCGGACCGCGATTGCCGCCACGCCGCCGCTCGAGACCGCTCCGCCTGCCGCCATCGCCGCATTTGCCGCGCACACGGGACACATGGCGCGCCTACTGCACCGTCGCCCGGCGCGATTGCCCGCGCTCCGCACGCTGGCGGACGCGGTCGTGGATATAGCTCCAGCCCCTCACAACGCCTTGCCGATGCTCGTCCGAAATCAACCCGAGCGCCGAGTGGTGGAATTTGATGAGCGTGCCGTCCGGCTCTTCGCTCAGCCGGTACTGAACGTTGGACACGACCGGATACGACATGAAGAGCGGCCCGGTCACTTCCAGCAGCGTCGGCCGCTTGATCGCCTGAATATGGCCCCAGAAATGGCCGTTGCCGTCGCCCAGGTCGCGGTACCACCGTCCGCCCGGCCACGGCTCGATCTTGAGCGGCATCGGCCTGCCGTCCGGACCTTCGCTTTCCGGCCCGAGCTGTTCCAGCAGCGCCGCAAACGTCGCCTCGAGCGAGGCGTGTACGTGAATTTCTTGCGTGACGTTGAGCGTTAGATTCTCAATGCCCGATGGTGTGGGGGCCATAACTCCTCCTTGTCAAAATCTTCGATCAGTCGTCCTTCATCTTCGCTTCGGCGCGTTCCTTGATGCGTGCCAGTTGATGTCGCCAAAACCGCTCGAACGTGGCCGTCCATTCGTGCAGCGGCCGGATCGCCTCGGCGTTGGTCCGGTAGAACATCTGGCGGCCGTTGCGCCGCGCGTGGACCAGCCCCACTTCGCGCAGCACGCGCAGGTGCTTCGATACCGACGGCTGCTCGATGCCCAGGCCCTCCACAATGTCGCCGACCGGCCGCTCCTGCAGCGCGAGGTAGTTGAGTATTTCGCGCCGGCGAGGCTCGGCGACCGCGTTGAAAGCGTCCGACGTTGTCGCTGCTCTTGCCATGGGCCGACAATACATTCCTATATAGGAATATGTCAAGCGGATTTTTCGGCGCTCGCTGGCCTCCCAAAACGCCCAAATCATTTGGCCGTCCCAGCGCATCAAAAGAAGTCGAACGGTCCGGCGCGTGCTAACTGAAGCCCTTGCCGAAGCTAAAGGGAACGCTATAAAGTAAATGCCGTTGAATTTGCGGGAAAAAATTGTACACAGTGCGGAAATTCGTTGCCCGTAAGCTGGTGGTCGCAGCCGCGTTGCTTGCCACACCTTGCTTCGCTCTGGCTCAGTCCCAGCGGCCGCCCGCGAAGCCTGCCGATGAGCCATCGACCGGCACGGTCGCCGGAACGATCGCCGATCCCACGGGCGCGCTCGTCCCTGGCGCACACGTGAAGCTCACGGCCGCCGATCAATCCACGCGTGAAACGGTCTCGGACGCCAGCGGACAGTTCTATTTTCTCGACGTGCCTCCCGGAAACTTCCAGCTCGACGTTTCGGCCCTAAACTTCAACACCGAAATCGTGGCCGGGACGGTGGGCCCGGGTGAGCACTACGTCGCTCCGCAAATCGTTCTTGCCCTCGCCACGCAGACTACCTCCGTGACCGTCACGCAAACGCAGGAAGAAATCGCGCAAGAGCAGGTCAAGATAGAAGAGCATCAGCGCGTCCTCGGCGTCATCCCGAATTTTTACGTCAGCTACATCCCCGACGCCGCTCCTCTTACTCCGAAGCAGAAATTCCGGCTGGCGTGGAAGTCTTCATCGGATCCGATCACCGTCGTATTGATCGGCGCTCTTGCGGGAAGCGAGCAGGCCAACAATCAGTTCAAAGGGTACGGCCAAGGCGCCCAGGGCTACGCCAAGCGCTTCGG
>DATIZQ010000003.1:0-11763 GCA_035517015.1 Candidatus Acidiferrum sp.
TGCTGGATGGCGGGGAGCACGTGGGATGTGCGGGGCTGCGTCCGTATCGCGTGGAGGAGCGAGTGTTCGAGCTGGGGTTTCATCTGCGGCGGGCGTTCTGGGGGCAGGGTCTGGCGACAGAGGCGGCGCGCGCGGCGATCGAATACGGGTTCCGCGCGCTGCGGGCGGAGGCGCTGTTTGCGGGGCATCATCCGCGAAACGAGGCGTCGCGGGAATTGTTGTTGAAGCTGGGATTTGTGAGGACGGGGGAGGAGCTGTATCCGCCGACGGGGTTGATGCATCCGTCGTATTTGATGAGGAGAACGGAATTTCAAATTTGAAATCGGAGATTTGAGAAAGGCAACGGCGTCCGGGGCTTCCACCCCAAGACACCCTCGAGCTGCCACGCGGCAACGCGATTTCAAATTCGAAATTAGAAATTTCAGATTGGGGAAAAAGAAGGCAGGGAGGGGCGTCAGAGGCGGGGCATGAGGGAGCTCGCGAGGAGGAGCGGGGCGGGCTCGTCCTCCTCGTCTTCGAGGAACGCATCGAAGAGGCGGCCGAGCGGGGCGGTCCAGCGGGCGAGCTTCTTGCGCCGTTCGGCGAGAGGAGCGAAGCGGAAGGGCGAGTGAGTCTCAAGGGCCGCGATGTAGCCGGGCGTGTACAGCGCGGCGGATTCGCCCGCGGACCAAATCAGCAGCAGCGAACAGCTCATGCGAATCATTTCCGCGAGGGAGCGGTGCCGGGCGGCGGCGCCGTCGAGCGCGGAAAGATTTGACGGCATGCGATCGAGCTGGCGCATCACGCGGTGGCCGAAATTGAACGTGTGAGCCGTGAGCTTATCGAGGCGACCGGCGACAGGAGCGGCTTCGGGAGCGGCCGCAAGAGCTTGCGTGAAGATTGTGAGTGTCCGTTCGCGAAGGTCCTGCTGAAGATCCTGGAGATCGTCGGCGAGCTGGAGCAGAACTCCCCAATCAAAAGCGAAACGGGCTTCGTCCGGCGAGAGCGAGGCTGCGACCAAATGGGCGTCGGCGACGACGGAAGCGCCACCCTTTTCGAAGCTGAGCTTGAGGACGTCGGCGCCGGCCGGGGACGAGCCGAAGCGCAGCAGGCGAACGCTGTTTTCCTGCGCGCGGTGGATTTCGAGGAGGCTAGCATGGACGCCGGGCCAGGCGTCGCGGGCGTACTGCTCTTCGATGAGCTCGACGAGACGCCAGATGAGCGCTTCGCGATCGTTGAGCGGAGCGACGGCGTCACCCTCGAGGCGCCGGCGGAAGCGGCTGCTGAAGGCCAGCTTCGCAGCGCGGGAGATTTCCGGGTCGTCGAGATAATTGTCCGTGTAGGGATAGAGCATGCTGTAGGCGAAGATGGCGGGAGTGAGGCGCATCTTCTGGCCCATGAGGATCTGAAGACCGCAGGCGGTCCACGCGTTGCGGCTGGCCTGAAAAATGTCGGCGGCGCTGACGGCGGGATCAAAGAGGCGCGCCTGGCGCGCGAGTTGCGTGGCGACGGCCGAAAAGCCGTCGTTCAGGAGCAGGTCGAGATGGCCGTCGTCCAGATCGAGGCAGGTGCGCGCGAAGTCCGTGAAGCCTGAGGTGACGCGAGCGCGCGCCGATGAGCGTTCGGCACGGGTGCGAGGCATCTGGCGCAACTCCGATTCAATCGTGTCCAGAAAGCGGTCGAGGAGAGTCTCGCGAGCGGCTTGCTCGACGGGCGTGAAGGTGCGGCCGAAGAGCGGGAGGCCGGATGGATCGTCGCCGCCGGCGGCTTCGGCCCAGAGAGCGAGTGACTGTTGAAGGAGTTCACACACGTCATCTGTGTCCTGTATTGAGATACGTCAGCGCGGGCGGGATTGTTTCGTGCGGAAGAGCTATTTCAAATTTGAAATTTCGAATTTGAGAAAAAGCCAATTCGACAGCGCGGGGAACAGCGATTACTTGCGGCGGCGGACGAAGGGAGTGTGCTCGTTGTCGAGCTCGTAGGGGATGCGCTTCGGGCCGGGCTTCGCGGGAACGAATTTCACTTCGCGGATCAGATTGCCGCCCCAGGCCTGGTTGATGCGCGCGACGAAGTCCTGGGTCATGTGCTCGAGCTGCTTCTGCCAGGCTTTCGAGTCAGCGGTGATTTCGAGATGGCCTTTCTCGCAGCGAAGCGGACGCGTGTGGGCGGCCAGGGCCTTGCCGACGATCCGCGGCCAGGAGCTCGAGAGCCACGCGAGCGCGGCTTCGGGGCGGTCGAGCTTGCGCACGACGCGTCCGAGGATGTCGCCAGCCTTTTTCATTGTGTCTGCGTCCGAAACTTCTTAGACACCGCGCTCGAAAAGCGGTGGGTACGCCGGGCCCGGCCGCTGGAAGCGGAACGGCGCGAGATTCTAGCACAACGGGAAGGCGTGTCGAGGACTGAAAAATGGCGCTGCGCGAGTGGCGTCAAAAAGCGAAGGAGCGCAATTTCTGTTGAGGTATGATGCGCGCGGGATGAGAGGACTGTGCGGATTTTTCGCGGCGTGGCTTTTGCTGGCGGCGCCGAGCGGGCGCTCGCAGAGCGATGCTCGAAGTGTGAGCGGGAGCGCGAGCGATCATGCGAGCGGGGGCGCGAATCAGGATTGGCCCGCGTACGGCGGCGGCCCGGCGCAAACGCATTACTCGCAGCTGGCGCAGATCAATCGCGGCAACGTGGAGCGGCTGCGCGTAGCGTGGGAATTCGACACGGGCGAAAGCGGCGGGCTTGAGACGACGCCGCTGGTCGTCGATGGCGTGCTGTACGGAATCACGCCGACGCAGAAGATCTTCGCCCTGGACGCGGCGACCGGCAACCAGCGCTGGAAATTCGATTCGGGCGTGCAGGGGACGCAGCCGGACCGGGGGCTGGCGTATTGGTCGAGCGGCGACGACAAGCGGATTTTGGTGGCGGTGATGAATTATTTGTATGCGCTCGACGCGGTAACCGGGAAGCCCATTTCGAGTTTCGGCGCGAAGGGGCGCATTGATCTGCGCGAAGGACTTGGGCGCGACCTGAAATCAGTGTGGACGCCGCTGACGACGCCCGGGATCGTCTACAAGGATTTGCTGATTGTCGGCGGCCGCAACCCGGAAACGCTGCCGGCGCCGCCGGGAGACATTCGCGCGTACGACGTGCGCACGGGGAAACTGCAGTGGTCGTTCCACACGATTCCGCATCCGGGCGAGTTCGGCTACGAGACGTGGCCGAAGAGCGCGTGGAAATATGCGGGCGCGGCGAACAATTGGGCGGGAATGGCGCTCGACGCGGAGCGAGGGATCGTGTACGTGCCGACGGGGTCGGCGGCTTTCGATTTTTACGGCGCGAATCGCGTTGGAGACGACCTATTCGCGAATTGCCTGATTGCGCTCGACGCGTCGACGGGCAAGCGAATCTGGCATTTCCAGGGCGTGCGCCACGATTTATGGGACCGCGATTTTCCATCGCCGCCCGCACTGGTGACGGTGGAGCGCGACGGGAAAAAGGTAGATGCGGTGGCGCAAACGACGAAGCAGGGCTACGTCTACCTGTTCGACCGAGTGACGGGCGCGCCGCTTTTTCCGATCGAGTATCACAAGGTACCGGCGAGCAACGTGCCGGGAGAAGCTGCGGCGGCGGAGCAGCCGCTGCCGTCGAAGCCGGCGCCGTTCGCGCGGCAGATGTTGACGGCAGACATGCTGACGGAGAGGACGCCGGCGGCGCACGCGTGGGCGGTGGAGCAGTTCCGCAAATTCCGGAGCGAAGGGCAATTCGTTCCGTTTGAAGTGGGCGTGGACACGGTGGTGTTTCCGGGTTTCGATGGCGGGGCGGAATGGGGAGGACCTGCGGTCGATCCGGAGACGGGGATTCTGTACGTCAACGCGAACGAAATGGCGTGGACGGGAGCGCTGGCGCCGAATACGGGAAAGAATTCTCCGCGCGGAATCTATCTGAGCCAGTGCAGCGTGTGCCACGGAGAAAAGCTGAAGGGCTCGGCGGGAATTCCATCGCTGGCGAATGTGGGGACGCGGCTGACGTCGCAGCAGATCGAGAAGACGATCCGGAACGGCAAGGGCCGGATGACGGGATTTCCGAATCTGTCCGAGACGCAGGTGGCGGCGCTGACGGATTTTCTGACGAGCGGCGAGAGCAAGGCGCTGAGCGGCGGCGTCCCGGAGATTCCGGGAATGAATTACAGGTTCACGGGATACCGGCGATTCGTCGATCCGGGTGGCTATCCGGCGATCGCACCGCCGTGGGGAACGCTGAGCGCGATCAATCTGAACACGGGCGAATTCGCGTGGAAGGTGAACCTGGGCGAGTATACGGAGTTGGCGGCGCACGGCACGACCGATACAGGCACGGAGAATTACGGCGGGCCGATTGTGACGGCGGGAGGGCTGGTGTTCATCGGCGCGACGCTGTTCGATTGGCAGTTTCGCGCGTTCGACAAGACGACGGGGAAGCTGCTCTGGGAGAAGACGCTGCCGTTTGCGGGCAACGCGACGCCTGCGACGTACGAAGTGGGCGGGCGGCAATATGTGGTGATTGCGGCGGGAGGCGGCAAGGACCCGAAATCGGCATCGGGCGGAGTGTATGTCGCGTTCGCGCTTCCAGCGGCAGACGCGAACCATGCCACGGCGACGGGCGCTCCGGCGGACGCTCGGGCCTCGAAGGATCCGCCCGAGAAGATCATCATCGATACGGATATCGGCGATGACATCGACGACGCGTTTGCGCTGGCCCTGGCGCTGCGGAGCCCGGAGCTGCAGATTCTCGGCGTGACGACGACGTTCGGCGATACGGAGACGCGCGCGAAACTGGCGGATCGGATGCTGGGCGAAGACGGACGCGAAGATATTCCCGTCGCGGCGGGGAGGCCGACGCCGCCGAAGAGCGTGCTGACGCAGCGAGCGTACGCGGAGGGCGGGCATTTCGCGCGGACGTCGCATCCGCCGGCGGCGGATTTCATTCTCCACGAAATCAGACGGTATCCCGGCGAGATCACGCTGGTGGCGATTGGGCCGCTGATGAACGTCGGAGCGGCGATCGACAAAGACCCTGAGACATTTCGCAAGTTGCGGCGCGTGGTGATGATGGGCGGCTCGATCGAGCGCGGATATGGCGGCATGTACGACGCGCCGACTCCGCCGCAGCCGGAGTGGAATATCGTCAACGATATTCCGTCGGCCCAGAAGCTGTTCGTCACGGGCGTGCCGATTTACATGATGCCGCTCGATTCCACGCAACTGAAACTGGACGAGGTGAAGCGCGCGTTCCTGTTCCGCCAGGGCAAGCCGCTGACGGACGCTCTGACGCTGCTCTATCACGAATGGGGACAGGAGACGCCGACGCTGTTCGATCCGATGACGATTGCCTACATCCTGAAGCCCGAGCTGTGCCCGGTGCAGCCGATGAGGATTCAAGTTGACGCCAAAGGGATGACGCGGCCTGAGGCAGGAACTCCGAACGCGAACGTCTGCCTGCACTCCGACGCCGAGGCGTTCTTTCGGTTCTACCTCGGGCGGCTGGCCGCTCCATAGTTACGCAACGACACGTCCTCGGAAAATTCGCCGATACTTCTTTGGTGCCGCCCCATAAATCTGAAACCCACCCATGATTGCTCCCGTCTGAAATTCAGGTGAGTTACACGGTGATCGGAGGTGACGATCATGCGAAGACTCGCACTGGCAGTACTGCTCACCACCCTGGCGTGCGCCGCACAAACCGCGCCACCCCAGACTGATTCCCCGGGCCAGCCGCAGGCGACAAGCCCGACCGCAGAAGCGAAAATCGTGGTTCCGGCAGGAACTGCGGTTTCGCTGGCACTCACGAGCCCCATCCTGGCCAAGACGGCCAAGGCCGGGGATAGCGTCTATGCGCAGACGGCCTTCCCGGTAGCGGTGAACGACCAAATGGCGATTCCAGCAGGCACGTATGCCCAAGGCCAGATCGATGCGCTGACGCGGCCCGGCTGGCTTTCGCCCCATGCTCAGCTTCAGATCCACTTCACGAAACTCATCTTCGTGAACGGCTATACGGTTGAGTTTCGCGGCACGCGGGATGCGACGGCGGGACTGGCTGCCGCTCAACAGCCGACGGGAACGCCGCGCGCTGGTTCGAACGATGTGATCGCCGCGGTGGCCAATGCGTATGTGGACGTGAGCTCCGCAAGCGACGTCCTTCTCGACAACGGCTCGCAGCTCGATATGGTTTTGCAAGTGCCATTGCGATTGAACGCGGCGAGCGTGGCCGCGGCCGTGCGGCAGTCGAGTCCAACGATGCCGGGCCCCTTTAGATCTGCGACGCTATGCCGGCCAACGCCCGGCATGCCGGGAACGCCCGACACAGTCATGCCCGGATCTCCGGGCACACCCGGCACGCCGGACATCGTTATTCCAGGAGCTCCTGGAATGCCGGATACGGTCATACCGGGCACTCCCGGGACGCCGGGAACACCCGACACGGTCATCCCGGGAACGCCGGGTACACCGGGCGTGGCGTGCCCTGGACCGCCCGTCGTGACGCCGAATCCCAAGGTTCAGAGTTACAAGGAATCGTTCCAGATTTCGGCGCCGGTTCGCGTTTCCGGAACGCAACTGGCTGCGGGAAGCTATCAAGTGACTTGGGAAGGAATGGGCCCGATGGCCCAGGTGGAGATTCTCCAGAACGGCAAAGTCGTGGCGAGCGTGCGAGCACGAGTTGTCCTATTGACCGCGAAATCAGCCGCCGATGTGCCGGGGACGCGCGCGAATTCCGACGGCTCGGTTTCTTTGCAGTCGCTGCGATTTGCGGGTCAGGCGATTGCGCTTTATTTCGATCGAGGTTCCACGTGAGGAGGCAATTTTATGCGAAGGGTTGCTCTTGTTGGACTGCTGGCGGCTTCAACATGCTGGGCGCAAGGACAGGCGTCGAATCCTCAGCCGCCGGCTTCACAAGTCCAAGCGCAGGCGCTGGACGCGCCGCAGGGCCAGACGATTACGATTCCAGTGGGGACTCGAATTCCCCTCGCGCTTAGCAGCACGGTCACGACCAAGTCACGGCCCGGAAACACGGTGCGCGCGGTCACGACATTTCCGGTGACGGTGGGCACGCAGTTGGCGATTCCCACCGGCACCTACGTGGAGGGCGTGATCGACAAGTTGACACGGGGCGGGCGCTCCGGTCCGACGCTTCAGATGCACTTCACTCGCATCCTTTATGCGAACGGCTACAGCGTGGCAATCGAGGGCAGCAACAGCCAGGCCAAGATTGTCGATCCAGGAATAAATTCTCCAGAGCCGATGGTGCGGCCGGCCGCGTTCGAGAGCGAGAGCGGAACGAACGATGGAGCACACTACGTGTTGGCGGCGCAGCAGCAACAACCGCCCCCGTTACAGCCCCCGGCGTCACATATCGGTCTCGCCGTGGGTTTGGCGGTCGGCGCCGCCGCAGTTGGAATCGTAAGCGTGATCCTGCTGAATCGGCATTATGGCGCAGGCAGTGGCGTGCTTTTTGACACTGGCTGGCAGTTCGAGATCGTTCTGCAGAGCCCGCTTTCGGTGGATGCGGCTAAAGTTGCCGCTGCGGCGGCGTCCGGCGCCGCCTGATTGTTACGCAGAGTGCGCGATGAGGCGGTACAAGCGACGATTGCGCGCCGAGAATGAGAATCGGTCCTTGCCGGTTGCGACTTGCGATCCGTTGGCGGCGTCTTCGACGGTGATTTCGCCGGCGGGCCATTGCCCGGTGATTTCGATCGTGTCGTCTCCGCTGACGACGAAACGGATTGAAAACCGACGCGAGCAGAGGTTCAGATTCTCGAGCTCGTAGGCGCGTCCGCGAGTCATGAATTCCGACGGCAGATTCGGCGAAAGAAGCAGCTGATTCCGGTCAGCCGTTTCGCGCACGCCCAGGATGTTCCGGATGATGTGAGCAGGCATCACGGCGCCCCAGCCGTAGCCCTCGCCGCCTTTGGCTCCTTCAGTGCCCCACTGTTCGCAACTGACGCCCGGCCAGCCCAACCGGCGATGATCCTCGCTCTGCGAGATGGTGCGGCGGTCCATGCTCGTGTAAATGCGGTCGGCGATCGTGTGAACAGCGTCGGCGAGCAGCTCGAACTCGCGCGCGGTCCAGAGCGATTCGAGGAAAGGCAGCACGAGTGAAGACCAGAAGAGAGGATCCTCCTCGCCGGCTTGTCCGTCGTGCGAGGCCTCGTAGAACGCGCGCAGCGTGGGAGTCATGCTCGCGGTCTGCTGCTCGCTCGCCACGCCACAGAAGATCGGGCCCACTTGTCCTGCGTCGCGAGCCACGGACGTGATGGGGCTCATCGTGCGCGTGTCGAAGTCGTTGAACCAATCCTTTCCATTCCAGAGCTGTTGCGTCTTCGCCGCGTACGTTTCGCGCAGATGCTTCCACTCCTGCTCCCCGCTTCTGTCCGCGAGAACCGCGGCGAACTCCGCCATCACGGCGCCGGCCTGCGCCGTGGCGGCTTGAAGCTCCACGAGCCGGACGAATTCGGTCAGGTCCGCGCCGGTTGGCTCGTTGACCAGAAAGCGGCGCGACGCGTCCATGCCGCTCTCCCAACTGCATTTGGCGACGATGAAGCCTTCCTTGTCACTGCGGTTCGCGAGAGTCCAATGCAACAGCGCGCCGAGGCGCGGATAGAGCGCCGCGAGCCATTGCCGGTCGTGCGTGCGCTGGTAGATCGAGCGCGCACAATGAAACGGGTAGCACCACGAGATCGACGTGCCGCACTCGCTTCCGTCCGCCGCCACCATGTTCATCGTTCCATCTTCGCGCGCGCACGGAACGTTCGGGGCGAGCGCATCGAGAAATTGTCCGAGAAAGACGGATTTGGCCGTCGCCGGATCGGCATAGCTGAGCGCCCACATGTCGATCGAAGTTTCAGCGAGGACGTTTCGCGGCGCCTGAATCTGCATCGCGTCCCAGGGATGGGCGTAGATTCCGATCGGCCGCCGGACCATCATGCGAAGCGTCTCGAAGTCATAGACCCAGCCGTTCAGCCAGTGCGACGGCCAATCGCCGGTGAGGTGCGGAGCCTGCGCCCAAAATTTCGCGTCCTGCGCAAGATGCGAATCGAGCGTCGCCGCCGACGGAGTTTTCGCCTGCTGCAGGTGCGAGAGCGCCGAGGCGGAATTCGCGCCGCGGGCTATGCAGACCGTGATGCCGCGCGACGCGATTTCAGGAGTGATGTCGTAAGTCATGGCAACGCGGAGAGGCTCCGTCGCGTAGACGGTCGTCACTTGAGGGCTGCCGGGGGTCGCGGCGCCTTCAGTCCATTCCGCGGGGCTCATCGTGGAGTGGAGCCGGCTCGCCGCATCGGCTGCGACGGCGAATGCGGGCCCTGCCGCGAACGAACGCGTGACCCACGCGTCAGCATGCGCGTCGTATGCGGCGGCAACACCATCGCCGCCCCACCACTCCGCGTTCCCGAGCTGGTATTCGTGAGCCGCGATCAGACGCGCGGCGGGGGCGTAGGCGGAAAATGTCTCGAATTGAACGCAAGCCGCGAGGACATCCTCACCGACGAGAAAAAACGAGCAACTCGCGTCCAGGCCTGCGGCGCGAATTCGGTACGTCAGCACATTCTTGCTGTGATGCGACGCGAATAATTCGCCCTCGCGAAAATCCTCCGGATTCCACAAACGGCGTGAGCCCACCAGAAAGCCGAGACGCAGCGAGGCATGGTAGATGCCGTTCTTGCGCTCGTCGAAGTAGCCGCCGGGACCGGCCGGGAAGTAGCGCCCGAAGCCGATTCCGGGCAGCGACCTGAAAACGCCGCTCGGATGCAGGTTCCAGCAGTGATAGGGATTGTCAAGGTATCCGTAAGGGGTGAAATTCCCCGGAGGCAGGGCGGGCGTTCGGGCGACCGGCGGCGCGGAAACCCTCTGCGCGAAGGCCAGCGTCTTAGAGAAAGGAAGCGAGAGCGCCGCCGCGATCGCCTTGGAATTAAATTCGCGCCGCGTGATCACGGCGGAAAGAATCGCAAAAACTGCGGGAAAAAGACAGAGGCTGCGATGGCAATCGATCGATGGCGGTGACGGCGACAGCGTCAATCTTCATGGGGGCCACGGCGGGCCGCCCGGGACCGCGGGCGCTCATCAATGTTACAATGCGAGAAACGCGCCCGTAGCTCAGTTGGATAGAGCATCTGCCTTCGAAGCAGAGGGTCGGGAGTTCAAGTCTCTCCGGGCGCGCCAGCTCTTTGGCGTTTCTTTTCGACGGCTTCCGGAACTGCCCTCCGTTGACTTCGAACTCAGGTGCTGCGAGGCATCCAAGCATAGGCCGGGACAATTGTCCGGCAAGCGCGTTTACCGCCCGATTGGAAACCGTTCCGCGCGGTGGGCTTGTCCGCAATTACATGGAGTGCTAACGTACGCGCCACGTTATGAAACGGCTACGTCGAACTGCCCCTGCTCTGGTTGTCGCGCTCACACTCGGACTGCTGACGTGTAGAGTTTCTTCAGCGCAGTCTGCACCGTCCAAGAAAGAGGCGGAAACGATGGTGCGGAATGCATTTGCGGCAATGGATCTGACATCGCCGGGGTCAACACCGTTCCATCTGGTTGCTAGCGTGCAATACGAACTCGCTGGGTCCGCTCAGGGAGTATATGAGCTTTGGTGGGCAACTCCTGACCGTTGGCGGGAAAGCTTTCAAACGCAAGGCGGGGAGTCGGAATCTAACCTCGCGCTGGGGAACAAACTGTACGTGCTACGAAGCGGGCCGGCGCCGAGCCTCGCCTCGCTGCGGACGCGTGAAATCTTGCATCCCACCGGACCGACGGCCTTTACGTGGACGCTCAGCGTGCAGAAAGTGTTGGTCACGAATGTAAATGGCAGGAAGCAAATTTGCGTTGATGCAAAGGGCAGCGTCATCGAGGAACGCGCTTGCTTAGACCCTGTCAGCAGCAAACTCGTGTCTGTGAGTGAGCGCACAAACTACCTTGAGGCTCACCGTAGCGATTTTCAGTGTCTGGGTGAGAAGTGCTTCCCAAGGGATTTTGAGTCGCGCTATTTCGACGAACGGATGAGAATTCAGGTCACAGATTTAGAAACGGCCGGGCGATTCACGCAAGACGTGTTTGCGGTCCCGCAGGGCAGCGTCGAACGGGATTGGTGCGCAGTGCCGACTCAGAAGGGGCGAGGCACGGGGACCTCTTTCAATGTGGCGATTGGTCCCCCTCGTCTAGTCGCATATTGGCTCCTAGTGGGGTCGAATGGCAGGCTTGAAAATGCAGTCGCGCTTCGGTCGGGAGGATCCGCTATCGACGGCAAACTGAAAACCTTCTTCCAGTCGCGGACATTCCCCGTCAAATTGTGCGGTGGGAGGCCCATCGAATACGACGTACTATTCGATTTGCCGTCACATGTTCAATGAATCCGCGACAGGCTCAGAACGTCCGCGTCGGATTCGGAAGGCCTGGTGAGTCAGATAACCGGACAAGTGCGTCGGGAATTCCTAACAGCTAGACACTCATTCCGGCAGGGAAGTCAAGCTGCGGCAGGGCAGCTGCGAAATCGCCGCGAAAGGTTGGGTGGCGATACTTGGAGGCTCAGCGAGCATCCGTGTCCAAGTGAACGCTCTTCAGTTCCTTGATTTGTGTGATTGCGATCGCGTGAGTTGCGTTTCGCGTGAACACCGGGCCGGTGGCCCGCACATACTTTCCCACAAACGGCATCATCTTTTCACGCTGGTCGGAATCGGGCATGTACTCTGAGATTGGGAAATAGATCAGCCCGGCCTTGGTGAGGATGATGATCGGTGAACCGTGCTTAACGCAATCCAGGGTGCACTGCAAACTGAAGCTG
>DATIZQ010000004.1:0-35935 GCA_035517015.1 Candidatus Acidiferrum sp.
GCAAAATGTTTGGCAGAGATGTCCTGCCTCAGTCAGCACGACGCGATAAGCCCCGGGCGAATGGTACTTCCACTGCGTTCGCGGAAATACGGCGGTCATTAGAATCAGAGCTGCGGCATTCGAAAACCACCATTGGCCTGCCAGGTAACCGGTGACTTGGCGGCTCGTCGCACCACGCCGCAGCAATTCCAGATGGTGGCGCTCCGAATTGTAATGGTAGAGACCCGGCGCTAGCTCTTTGACGCGCCGCGCCAAGACGTAGGCTTCGATGGGATGCAATGCTCCGCCGGAGGGCGATGTCTTGAGCGCCAGGCGTCCCACACCCGGCACGGAAACCCATTCACGAACACCCCACGTGAGTCCGAGCAAGGTACCGAGGTCTGAGAGCGACAGTGGCTGGCGCGAGAATCTTCGCCAAGTGTGCCGCCCTAGCAGCGCACGCGCGAATTCGCCATGAGTCCGAGGCGGTGGGAGACGCATCTGTGGAGCGCGAACATAGCGCTTGACCGGTTTCGGCATCGGCACCCTGCGAGCCAACTGGCGGACACCGCGAGTGAGGGCTACCCAATCGGTTTCGTACGAGAAATTTCGAGTGGAGAAATGAAAGAAGCCAGCCGCCGGATTCCAGTCTTTCCAGGAGGATAAGAGCCGTTCGGTGCGGCTCTCTTTACGGTCGGAGCGATTCAAGAAGGAATGCCTGACCAGGAGGTCAATGGCCTCTCGCAGAGCATCCGGATCATATTCATTCAGGTGCGAAAAGAGCGCTTGGGCGGGGCGCCAACAGTCAAAGAAGTTCAGAACTTCACATGCAATCGGCGCGGCACTCGCGCACACGCCCGTTGCAAAGTTCTCGAAAACGAGTCGCCTGCCTTGCCAGTAGGAAACGACGAACGGGGAACGCTGGAAAGTCAGTTGGGCTGCTGTTCGCATGCCTCATGGCGAGGGGAAGCGTGGCCGACCAGCACAGCTCCGGCTACCTTGACCCGGGAAACCCCACAAAACAATAATTCGGAATCACTGCCTTAGCGTTGCGCAGAAGACGAAGTTCCAGGTCTATTTTTTTCTTGTCTGCCTTGCCGACACGCGAGCGGAGTGCCCGTAGTTTCCCTTCGACTTTGCTGATTTCATTCCGAATCGAACGCACCGAAACCTGAACCTTGTTCACATTCACCTCCCGGCAAGAGTTGTTTCAGAGTGGATGCTTCGGGGCCTTGAATCGACTTCTTCCCGCCTCGCGGGCCAGATGGGCCGAAGTCTAGTCCCCCCGGTTGATGCGGTCAAGGCGAATTGCCCGACGGCCACAATCGTCTCTCCCGGAGTGTCGGCGCATTGACCTAGAGGCCCATCCGGCGAACCAAGGCCTCGAAGCGCGGATCGGAGCGAAGGCTTGCGAATCTCGGATGCACATTGATGTTAATCACGCGGATGGCTTCTTCCTCATACGCTTTGTTCAGCCACTCGAGCGTCTGATCCTTGTCGCCTAGGCCGGCATAGACAAGAGCGAGATTGTACGAAGAAACGTACTGTTTGGTGGAAAGCGCCACCAACTCTCCCAAAATCGCGCGTGCCGCCTGCTTCCTTCCTGCCACTGCGTAAGCGTTCGCAAGCTCCGCCTTGTAGGAGGTTTCATCCCCGGAGAGAGAAAGCGCTTTTCGCAGTTCTTGAAAGGCCTCTTCGAATTTTCCCTTCTCAAGATACGCCTGCCCAAGATACCCGTGAGCCACGGGAAAGTTCGGGTCCAGGTCCAGCGTCCTGCGAGCCTGTTCGATGGACTCGTCATACTTCCCTGCCAGATAAAAGCACCAGGCAACATTTGCGTTGATGATCAGCGAGCGCGGATCGAGTTCTTGCGCTAGCCGGATTTCGGCGATCGCTTGTTCGTTCTTTCCGGCAACGGAAAGGGCTAGAGCGTTCCAGTGATGAGCGTTGGCATCGCCGGGACTCAATTCGATGGCGCGCTGGAACTGGGCGAGAACAGCCGCCCAGTCGAGGCGGGATTCCTGAATTAGACCAAGGGCGGCGTGAGCCTGGGCAAGACCGTCGTCGAGCTGCAAAGCCTTTTGGGCTGCCGCTTCGGCATCCCGCAGCACGGGTGCAGGCGGCACGTCTTTATAGTCGGGCAGCACAGCCAACGCTCCGGCGAGGCCCGCATACGCGGGAGCGTAGGTGGGATCGAGCTGGATTGCGTGTTGGTAATCCGATACCGATTGGCTCAATGCCTCGCCGGTGCGCTGGGCCGACTCGTAGCGCCCTTGGAGATATGCATCGTACGCGGCAGGCACAACGGGGCGGCTGGTGGCGAGTCGAGCCTGCTCCTGCTGTGTCAGCCGAATCTGGATCTGGTCGACGATGTCGCGGGCCACGTCGTTTTGAAGGGAGAGAACATCGATGAAGGGGCGTTCATAGCTCTGCGCCCAGAGATTTTGCTGCGTATCGCCACGGACCAGTTCCGCCGAAATGCGCACTCGATCATCCGAGCGCAACACCGATCCTTCCACGACGGCGTCCACGCGAAGTTCCTTCGCGATCTGCGAAACGGGCAGGTGCACACCCCGGTATTGCATCACCGAGGTACGCGAGATCACGCGCAGCTCCTTGATCTGCGAGAGGTCGGTAATCAATGCGTCACTCATGCCGTCAGCGAAGTAGTCCTGCTTCGGATCATCCGAGAGGTTGTCGAGTGGAAGCACCGCGAGCGATCGAATGGGGGCGACAACACTCCCGGTCGGCCGCCGCTTCATCGCAAACTGCTTCCCCACCACCAGTCCCACAACTAGCACGACAAGCAACAACCCGAAAACAACCACCGAAACGAGCCATTGACGGCGCCCGCGCGAGCTGGTGGCTCTGCCTTCGTGCACAGTTCCGTTCAGGGGAGGAATCACGGCCGATGATGCGAGGGTCTCCAAAGCGGCACGCACTTCGCTCGCATGTTGGTAACGCCCCGACGGTTCCTTGGCCAAGCAGCGCTCCATCACCGTTCGAAGCCCCGGAGAAACGTTTGTAGGCAAAGGCTCAGGCGATCCCTGGAGGATGGCCGAACTCAAATCGTACGCCGTCCTCCCGCGAAAGGGGCGGTGCCCCACTGCCATCTCATAGAGGACGACTCCGAGCGACCAAATGTCACTCCGGGCATCCGCGGGCTCGCCACGAAAAACCTCCGGGGCAATGTAGGGGAGCGTGCCAGCAACCGTACGTTCGTCGCTCCGGGATTCAAGCGACAGTGTTTTCGCGCCGATTTCAGCTCTCGCGATGCCCTTCGCCAACCCGAAGTCAAGAACCTTGGCGCGTCCCTCCGGCGTGATGATGACGTTCGAGCTTTTGAGGTCGCGGTGCACGATGCCATGCTGATGTGCATGGGACAACGCGTCGGAGATTTGGCCAGCGTAGCGAATCACGGTTTCCTTGGGGAGGCCCCCTTCGCGAATTTGTTCGGCGAGTGGCCGACCCTTCACAAACTCCATGACGAGGTATGTTTGGCCGCCTTCCTCGCAGACGTCGTAAATAGTGCAGATATTGGGATGGTTCAAGGCCGAAGCCGTGCGGGCCTCGCGGATGAGCCGACCCCGGGCAGACAGATCGTCGCCAAATTCGGCGGGAAGGAACTTCAGCGCGACATCGCGGTTTAGGCGGTCGTCATGAGCGCGGTAGACGACGCCCATCCCACCTTCCCCGATTTTTTCAATGATGCGGTAATGCGAGACGATCGGGTCCATGAGAGATAGCGATCCCGTGTTTGGCTGCATCATAGGCTGGCGCTCAAAGACAAGTCAACGAACAAGCGGGATAGGGGATAGGCGGCTCTGAAACTGCCCTCTTTGCACCAAAATGGTGCATTTCTAGGAGATAGTGCGCGCCGAAAGTGCGCCTCGGAGACCTAGTTTCCAGTTAGCGCGTTACTCGGGACTTTGCTGGCAGAATCACACAATTGCTTACAAACAGGATTATACATAGACGGTGACAGTACCTTAGTTAAATGCCTTGAAGTACGTGCGACTTTCTTTGGCATTGGCTACGGCGTCTATCAAAAAGATGGTGTTCACCTTTACTTTGCGCCCGTCAACCTTCTTGGTTTCTGGCACATACCAGACTTTGATTATCCGTCCGACGGGGATATCGGACATTTTCAGCGGTCGAGTCGGGCCGTTATGTTCGTGGACTAGATAGCCGTCTTCAGGTGCGCCAACGAAAGTCTGAGACTTTCCGTTGTGTGTATAGGAAAGGGTGATTTCGCGAGTGTGCTCGTTCGCAGATACGACCTGGCCGGTCCATGTATCGCCTTCGTATCCAGATGGGTAGTAGCCATTTTCAGCCGTGCCGTGCTGCGCCAACGCAGAGCTTGCAAAAGCAAATAAAGCTATCAGCAGGAAAAGAATGCTTTTCATCGGCAATCTCGCTTTCGAATGTCGCCAAAGGTCAGCCGACTGGAAAGATGCGTTCCACCATATGTGATTCGCTTTTGATGCACCCAGCCCGACATAATAGGTGATGGATGGATTACTTGACAATGCCTGCTAAAGTGTCGCGCACCGAGAGGCGCATTTGTCGCGGCGCGCACTATCTCCTAGAAATGCACCATTTTGGTGCAAAGAGGGCAGTTTCAGAGCCGCCTATCCCCTATCCCGTCAACGAACAAGCAGGCGGCGCTTGAGTGGTCGGAACCGATCGCCGGAGCTATCAAAGGTTGAGATTGTTGACGATCACGGGGAGGGTCGCCATGGCACTCATCTCAGTTCAGAATTCTCCCCGCCTTCGTAATGTCCGGACATCGTTGCTTCGGATCGTCCTGCGGCAACCGTAATATAGATTCCCTATTTTTTCTCTTGCCCGCCGTCTTCCTCGATTGGAAGCACCTTCATGATTGACGTTAGCCAGTCGCGAATCATCGGGAAGCGAAATCCGTTTCGCTCTATTGCTTCGGTAATGAACTTATGGGCTTCGTATGGCTCGACATCCAAGAAATATCCGTTCGCTCGGAGGATGGTATCTGTCATGACAAAACTGATTCGTTTGTTCCCGTCAATGAAGGCGTGATTATTTGCCAGCGATTCCATCAAAGCAGATGCTTCCTCGATAAGGCCGCCGTAGTAGCCGCTCTGCGGACGCAGAACAGCGGACTCCAGCAATCCCATATCGCGAATGCCGCGGAGTCCGCCGAATTCCTCGATTAGCAAACGGTGGGTTCCGATGGTTTCAGCCACAGTCGGGTAAATGCGCCGCGGCATCTACTGAGCCAAAAGCTGAAGTAACCTTCGGTTCTTATCCATGGACCGCCGCACGTGCGCCATAATTTCGGGGCGCACAACGCTCTGTGTTGGAGCAACAAACTGAATGTAGTGTTCTACCGCTTGCTCCAAAACATACGTCGTCGTCTGACCATTGTCCTTCGCGAGCTTTGTCAGATCATCATAGAGAGTGGCCCGCATCTTGAGTCCAACTTGCTTTCTAGCTTCCCTGGCCATCCTGGCTTCTCCTCACACGTCTTCTGTTAATTCTAGCGCACAGCCCATTCGTGTCAAGATGAATCTAGGCGAGTCTTGATGGGTCAAGATAGCCGAGCGTCGTTTCTCTCATCTCTTTCCTCACTTGAGCTACGGGAGGGGTTCCACATGGAGATGGATTCGCCGATGACATGCACTGCAAAGGGTGATGAGATTCTCTTCCACATCGCCTCCCAGAAGACTGCGGGGCCGCCTATGATGGACTTCGAGATGGTTCGAACTCCCGCATCCTTGGCATCGCCAGCCATCGCGCTCGAGCACTTGCTGGCAAAGCCTCTCGTAAGACTTGGAATCCAATCGCAGCCTCGATTGTCTTGAGCTCATGACGCCTTCGGGATCCGCTGCAAGAACTCCCGCTGCTGAGAGTTCGGCAGCAGCAGGTAGATTCGGCTGAGTGCTAAGAAAAGAGAGTCCGAACGGCCCGAGGCGTCCAGGTTGGCGCCCGCCAGAAAATCCGCGCAGATCATCTCGAGACAATAGCCCCGCGCCTTCTGGCCGCCCAACATCAACGAAGCCGTCTCGAGGGCCTGCTCGATGACGGCCAGCTGGCTCTTGTACACCTTGAAATAGAGCAGCTCCCACGGCTCGGTCTCCTGGCCCGTCAGGTGCCTTTCCACCTCCCGCTTGAACTGTTCCTTTGGCATCCGCTTGGCTTTGTGCAACCAGGTTGCACGATCGAAGCTCTGCCCCCCCCCAGCGATCTTGGCGAGGTCGGTTGCCTTCGCCCATCCGATCTCTTTTAGGTCGCGATGGACCTGCCGCGGCAGCTGCTCGTGGATCGCCATCAGGTAATAGGCCTTGCGCCGGGACTCCGGAAATTTCCGTTCGAGGAACTCATCAAAGGACTTCAGGTTGTCAACCCTCCAGTACTGTCCGGCACGCACTTCGCACAGGTAACGGCCGAGCTCGATGAAGCGTGTATCGCGCTCCCGATCCGCCGCCCGCTCGAGCGACAAGATCTCATCGATCTTTCCTAAAACGAACAAGGCGCGACGCTGATTCAGTTTCGGTGCCACGAGTGGCTGCCCGTTACTCCTCAAGCTGGTCAAGCCAATCAAGATCGCTCGCTCCCGGCTGGCGTATGAGCTTTGTATCGACGAGTTCCGGACTCCCAAGGCAGAGGCCAAGGTGCGCGCAGCTCATGCAGCCATTCATCGGAAAGCGAATGCCGCTATGCCTCAGGAACTGACTCGCTTCGATTTGGCCGACCGTCGCTTCCACGAGCTCGCCGAATTCCTTGTGCTGCCCCTCGGTGATCGAAGCCTTCAGGTACTGGATCTCGGGATTGTGTTTCCGCACGAACACGACCAGAGCGACCTCGCGAATCCCGCTGATCCAGGAGTAGCAGACGAGTTGCGGATCGAGTGCCAGCAGCCCTTCGGGCTCTTCCGGATAGCGGCTCGTCGTCGTTTTCCAGTCGATCAGGAAACGTTGACCGTCGATCTCGCCGATGGCGTCGATATAAGCCATAAACTCGCTGCCACTTCGAAGCGACCGAACCATCTTCAACTGGAGATTCTCCTTGGGACGGCGGATGCGGACGCGATCGTCCTGAGCCAGCTTGTGAAGCAGGTGGATCCCTTGATGAACGAGCTTGTCCCAAGAGTCGCCCTTGCCGTAATCGAGGGGCACGTCGCGGTACGTTCCCCACTCCTTGAACAGAACGGCCGCACTGTCCTCCCGGCAGAAGTAGGCCGCCAAGGCCTTTTCGAAGCAGCGGCCAAAGATCATGGCCGCCCGGGTGTCTTTTTCCCTCCAGCCATCGAGGTAGCGGTGCCGGTAGCTGCGAGGACAACGGAGATACCGGCTGATCTGGGTGTAGCTATAGATCATCGGCCTTCTCCCTGCTCATCCCCGTTCCCGATTGCGGAGACGGTAAGCTCCTCCCACTCCGCCGCGGGTGCGAAGGCTTCGAGATTCAGGAAAGAACGACCCTTCCGTGTCGTGCGCGAGGTCTTGATAACTCCCGTAAGGCCGAGCAGGGCTTTCTCATCGACCTCATCCCGGGCGAACAGATCATTGTCGTAGTCAAAATCCCGCAGGAACCAGTTCAGCTTCCACAGCGCTCTTGGCGTGCAGTACAGCCTTCCTGAGATCGTTTGAGCCGAGTGCTGTTTCGGTTCGAGGACTGAAAACCGCAAAGCGAAGAACGGTTTCTGCGGATGCCACCGGTAGAAGGCACGGTCAACTCGCGCGAGAAACAGCCCTTCCAGCAAACCATCGCCATCTTTGGATTCCGCGTGCAAGCCAGGAAACTGTCGCTTCATGGACGCACCTCCTGAGGCAGGGCGTAGCCGTTGAGCTTGCAGAGGAGTCCGGAGCGGTCCCTCGCAGCCCATTCGGCGAGATGAGCAATGAAGGACTCGACCAAATCCCGGCTGGCTTCGCGGATTTCTTGTGTTCCGCAGAAGTCTGCGGCGTATCGCTTGACCAAGATTGGATCGAGCTGGTGCTGGCGGATCAGAAGACACAGTCGATCACGCAGCCGCGGCTCACCATTGCCAGAGCCGTTCTCATTCGAATGACTGGAACCGGTTCCTTTAGCCTGCGCTGGTTTGGGGGGCGATGAGAGATACCCCAGTTCTTCAACCGAGCAAAGCCCGATTCCGTAAGCCTTGCGCAGAGCTCGATTGACGGCTCGGGTTTCGGCCACGCGCATTTCGGCTCCGCGAACCAGCGGAGACACATTGGAGGGATCAGCATCGCCGTACCCGACGAAACCCGCGGAGCGAGAAGTCTTATAGACAACGGCTCTGAAAACCCATCGATAAGCCGTCGCATCGCTCAAGCTCTTTACGACTGCCGTCCGAATTCCTGAGCACCGGTTTCGTTGCGCAATTCCCACTAAACCGGAGTGGGTCACATACCAACGGCCATTCAGCAGCTGGATATCTCCAGCTGCAATTGAAAGACCGTAATTCGTTGTTAAGGAATTCAACTGATCCATTGCCTTACGATCTAACTTCCCCCAGATCAACCGCGCAGATCTGCGATTTCGCCGCCATATTGGTAGTGGATGCTTCATTTGCCCTCCGCATACTGCCATGCAGTGCACTGCAGTTCATTGCAGTGCAAAGTATGACAGGACAATTACTTCTTGTCAAGTTTCGGTAGGGTAGAGCAGACTCGGGTGGAAGGGTTCATTGAAACCTGCGGCCATGAAGAAAGACACACAATTCACATTACGAATACCGACAGACCTCAAGAGAGAACTGCGGAACATCGCCGCTAATGAAGGGCGCAGCATGGCCCAGATCTGCGAGGCGTTTCTCAGGGCTGGCTCGGAAGGTTACAAGAAGGGAGGCCCGAAGTTTCTCCGCCGTTTTCTCGGAGGACAGAAATGGATCTCATAGATTGAGCACGACACCTTCCTACATTTGTAAGGCGACAGATTTGTAGATCGACTCGGGCTAAAACATGAAGAGGACATGGCTGTCCGGGGAGCGCTGGAAGCTGGTTCAGACTTCCATTCCAGTGGTATGCGTTGACGTGTTGCCGATTCACTTTTCGCCAAATTCTGATAGTGATTTGCAATCAGTGGGTTTGATCCTTCGCAAGACTCCCGAGGGCCGCAAGTGGTGCCTGATTGGTGGCAGATTGCTCTATGGGGAATCTCTAAGCGAGGCGATCCGCCGGCAGGTAAGAGAAGCACTCGGACGTCACGTGAAAGTACGCGTCGGGCCAGATCAACAGCCCTTCTACATCGCGCAGTACGCACCGAGCGGCAGGACGCCTTTCGTGCTAGAGCGACGACAGCACTCGGTGGGCTTGACGTACGCACTGGAGATTCACGGCACGCCAACTCCACGCGGAGAGGCAATCGTATTCAGGTGGTTCGAGACCGCAAAACTTCCTCGCCGCACACAGTTTGGATTCTCGCAAGACAGAGTCTTGAGAACCTGTCTCCGCCTGCTGAGGAATCATTGCAGTCAGCCCTGATGCTTGTATCTCTGCAACTCGTTGGCTTTCGCGTTCAACTCCCGAGGGGGGAACTCCCCTTGGCACAGGATCTTGCACCCAACGAGTCCCTGCGTCTGCGAGCCACCATCCTTCCACCGCGAGAATCGCGCGAATCACACCTTATCCGCGTGATTGCGAGGATCATTTCGCTACGATGCCCCATCGGGATTAGAGTTAAAATGCAAAATGCTGAGGTCGTCATTCCAATTCACTCCGAACGCCATCGCGCGCTGCGGCATTCGTTCGTGGCCGGCATCGAAGTCACCGAAGTACAGACCGAGAAACATTTTGTGGCCCGCACCAAGGATCTGAGCATTTTCGGATGCTTTGTGGAGACAGCAACACCGTTCCCGGAGAACACGAAGGTCAGACTGAGAATCTCGCACGGCGGCGTGAACTTTGTCACGCAAGGCAAAGTAGCCTATTCGCGCCCAAACTCGGGGATGGGAATCGCCTTCACTTCCATCGAGCCCAGTAGTCTGCCTGTATTGGACGCGTGGCTCGCGGATCTCAGAAAGTAGTCGTTGTGCCAGAGCCGCGGCATGCGAGCAGATTAAGAGTGCCGATGGAACCTCCGTTCATTCCCTGGCCTCCGTGCCCGCTCACCGTGGCTGAAACGTGGCTTGAAGCTCGCGCAGGCATCGAATCTGCACACGGACCGCTTCCGGTGCGTGTTCTCGATGCAGTTGCGTATCCCGACCTGCGTGGCTCGTGGTTGGCTGCGCGGTGCTTGTTTGCGTGGCCGCCCTATCGGTGTATGTGCGGCGCTATCTTCGCCGGACCGTGTGCGATCAGTGGTGACAGCAATCCGATGCGGTGCGGCACGCCGCTGGCGAAGACTTCGACACATCCGATTGAGCACGTAAGACGGCGGGTGTAGGCTCTCGGTCATGCTTATCGCCCAAAAAATCCGAGAACTCCGCGAATCGAAGAACCTCAGTCAAGGGGACATCGAGCACCGCACCGGCCTGTTTCGTTGTTACACGTCCCGCGTAGAGAATGGGCACACCGTCCCGACAGTCGAGACGCTGGAGAAATACGCGATGGCGCTCGAAGTTCCGCTGTACAGATTCTTTTACAACGGTGAGGAGCCGCCGGAGAAGCCGAAACTTCCGCCTGCCAAGAAGACGGAGCCACTGTGGGGCGCCAAGGCGGATGAGCGGCGCGAGCTGCGCAGATTTGCCAAGGCTCTTTCCCGGATGGACGATCGCCAGCGATGGCTCCTGCTCGGAATGGCTCATCGGATGGCAGGTCGCAATCGAATCAAGAAGCCGAAGACTGGTCGGCTTGGGAAGGGGTGTGTCCCATGAAACGTAAAGCATCGCTCCTCTCGCGGCTCGTGCTCGCGACGATTGCTTTCTCCCTCGGCTCGGCAGCGCAGGACTTCAAGCCCGTCAAACTCCCGCCGCCGCAGACCGACGGGGGCCGCCCTCTGATGCAAGCACTCAAGGACCGGAAATCGACCCGCCAGTTTGGCCTGGGCACCCTTTCGCCGCAAACGCTTTCCAACCTGCTCTGGGCAGCATTTGGAATCAACAGGCCGGATGGGCATCGCACTGCGCCCTCCGCCATGAACTGGCAGGAGGTGAGCATCTATGTGGCGACCCCCGACGGCGTGTACATTTACGATGCCGAAGCCAATGCGCTGAACCCAGTGTTGGCGGGCGATTTTCGGGCGGCCACCGGCACGCAGTCATTTGTAAAGGACGCGGCTGCCAACCTCGTATATGTCTCGGACCTTTCCAAGACCGGCAACGCTCCATCCTCCGAGGCGGAGATGTACACCGCCGCCGACGTTGGATTCATCGCGCAGGACGTCTATCTCTACTGTGCCTCCGAAGGACTGGCGGCGGTGGTGCGGGGCAGCATCGATAGGCCCGCGCTGGCCAAGACCCTGAATTTGAAGCCGAACCAGAAGATCATCTTGGCGCAATCGGTCGGATATCCAAGGAAGTAGGGAGGTCCAACCCCTGTGCCTGAAGTGAACTTTGTGAACATCGTGAACGTAGTTAGAAGGGAAGGGAAACGTGCCAGTTGGGGGCTTAAGGTTTGGCGGAAAAGGCGAAATTACAAAACGAACTGTCATAACTCCTTATGCTGCAACGTTGAGGGTCGGGTGGGGAGTTTGGGTAACGTAAGCTCCTGCGGAAAGACCTCCTCTTAGGTCTGCCCCGGCTTCCGAGCTCCCGACAACTTTCCCACAACCTCGCGTCTCGCTTCCGACGATGTCTTTCCGATTGGTCACCGCCGATTGTTCAACTGAGCGTTAGGTTTGACGGTCCCGGAACAAATCCGCGCCCCGCTGGTGCAGGCTCTCGACGACCCGGAAGAACTCGTAAATCCCTGGGGTTTCGGGGGTTATTTCATGGGCTGCCAAGTCTGTCGTTATTGCTTTGCCGAGCTGAGTGGCGCGGCGAATGCGCTCAGCGGTGATCAACGGGAGCACCGTTTGCGGATCGTGCTTTTTCAGTTGGCGTTCCTGCCACTCTTGAACGGCCCATGCAGTCTTGCGCACGTAATCCACCGCGTCGCGAAACTCTGTCAGTATCCGAGGGTCTACGCCGCCGGCCTTGATCGCTTCCTCGATTTTGACAAGCTGGGCGCTCGTCTTTTTGAGCTGGAAATTCACGCCCCAAAAAGTCTCACTCGAAACCAGAAGCTCGACGGCAATCCCGAGAACAGCGCCTTCCTTGGAACGGCGTATAGCAGCAACACGCGCTCTAGCTGCTTCGCTCGAAAGGAGATTGGTTAATTCCACCTCGCTACCAACGCTGGGGTAAGTCTTCATGTCCAGCAGACCACCTAAAGCGTTTACCTCCTTAGCTTCAGCAATTTCTTTGACGCTCTTGCCACTGGTCTCCTGCCACCTCGCCTCCACAGGAACAACGACACGAAAACGCCTGCCCCTCCGTTGTTCGCTCTGCCTAGGTGATCGGTCCGCAATCTGCTCATCCATTGTGAGGACCTCCTTCAAATCCATTGAAGCTCGTATACCACCGCAGCAGTTACACTCTGCGTAGAATTACTGATGCGGCTATTACGAATAGACGGCGAAGGAAAAGAGGCTATAGCACACTCCATCCGGTCAAGTGTCGCTGGCTGAACCCAGCGAGGTGAGGTCAACCGAAGTTTCCAGGCAAAGCCTTCGCGCCGGCAAGAATCCTTCGCTCCTGAAAAAGGCAACCAGATCGAGGTCGTCCCAGTCGACTTCCGTGCGCAACGTTGAAATTTGCAGCGCCCCGAGGTTGATCCGCAGTTGACGCATCATCGCCTTGCCGACACGGTGCCCGCGGTAGCGCGGATCCACGCCGATCGCGTCAACCGAGGCTGTCGGCTCGACGACGCCATATTCACCGTAATAGAGTGACCCGATCAGGAATCCCACTACGCACCCGTCCAATTCCGCGACGAGCGAAATCTGTAGGCTTGCCTGCCGGATCGACCGTTGCAGCATCAACTCGAAATAGCTCGGCCGACGCCTGCCGGTGGCGAGGGCGTCAATCGTCACGATCGCATTGAGGTCGCCCTCGCGCATCGTGCGGACCGGAATTGCGTCAGTGTCCAGAGTCCCTGGTTCCAGTTCACGTTCGGTAGCCATTGTTTCGACCTCACTTTGCACGTCCCGCTCGATCGGCTCAAATCTCTCCCGCTCTTACACCGGCCCGAGGAATTGCCCCCCATCCACACGCAGAATCTGGCCGGTAATTCTCCGTCCGCCACCGCCGCAAAGAAACATCACGGCCGCGGCGATGTCCTCGGGATCGAGAAAACTGCCGACCAAACTCTCCGCCAGCGCCGCGTCTCTTACTTCTTGCGGCGTCGCCTCCGTCATCGGCGTCCGGACCCAGCCCGGCTCGATGACATTCACCAGCACGCCGAAACGGGCAAGCTCGCGCGCGGCGCTCTTTGCCAGTCCTAGCAGCCCCGCCTTGCTCGCCGAATAGGCCGACGTTCCAAACTTCCCGCGCGACCCATTGATCGAACCAATGAAGACTACGCGCCCGCCGCCGGCCGCACGCAGAGCCGAAGTCGTGTGCCGCAGCAAGAGAAACGCGCCGCGCAAATTCACCGACTGAACCAGGTCCCAGTCATCAGGCGAAAGTTTCCAGACGACGGCGTTGCAGCTTACGCCCGCCGCATGAATGACAAGATCCAGACGCCCGTGCTGGCGCTGCACTTTCTCGACCGCCGCGGCGACCGACGTATCGTGGCGCACGTCGCAGGGAATAAAAGGAATCTCCGGGTCTCCTGGTGACGCGACATCGAATGAAATTGCGTGCGCGCCCGCTTGTGCGAGCCTTTCGCGAATCGCACAGCCGATCGCACCCGAGCCGCCCGTGATCACAGCGACTTTGCCCGCGAGCTCGTTCTCCGCGCTCAATTCCTTGCCTCCGCGCGCCGCGCCAGGACGCGATGCCGGAAACCGCCCCAAAGCGCAGCGCCTAATGCGCCCGCAAAAATTGACTGCGGATGCGTCAGGACCTTGATCTCCGCTCCTTCTTTACGCGCCTGCTCGTCCAGCGCTTCTGTCAAGCCAACGTCCATTGCCAACCCGCCCGTAATCGCTACCGGACTTTCCGCGCCAGCCGCGCGCAGGAGCTTGAGGTACCGGCCCGCCATCGATACGTGAATTCCCTTCAGGATATCGGAGGTCGAGATGCCGCGGCTGACCATGTTAATGACGTCGGTTTCTGCGAGCACGGCACAGATGCTGCTCACAACCTGAGGATTCTTCGCGCGGCACGACGTCTCGCCCACTTCTTCGAGCGCGATGCCGAGGTAGCGCGCAACGTTTTCGAGAAATTGCCCTGACCCCGAGGCGCACTGGCTCGTCATTCGATACGCAAGGACGCGGCTCTGCGAATCAATCAACATCGCGCGGGCGTGAAGCGCGCCGATGTCGAGCACCGCGTGCGCTTCCGGCATCAGAAATTTCGCCCCACGCGCGTGCGTGGTCATCCCGTAAAAATGGCCGCGGCGGAAGTCCACCAGCTCGCCTTCGCCCGTACTGGCAACGTACGCGAGATCGCTCGGCGCGATGGCTGCCTGCCGGAGCGCCTCATCGAAACCTTCTCGAATCACTTTGCGCAGCTCGCGCCGCCGAATGCGCTCCGCGCACAGCGCCAGCACGTCGGCGGCGCCATCTGCTTCCGTCCGGACGACGGCAACTTTTACAGCGCTTGAGCCAACATCCACGCCCGCGGTCACAATCGCCGCGGTGCTCTCCGCCGGCCGAGCTGCAATCATCGTGCTCATGCTGCTGCCCGCTCTGCTCGCCGCGCAAACAGCGCCGCTCCCAGCGCCCCGGTGTATATCGATTCCGGCGAAATGTTGATCCGTCGCTCACCATAGTTCTCACGAATCAGCTCTTCGAGCGCCGCGACGGCAGCCGGATTGCGCGCGACGCCTCCCGTGAACGTGAATTCATTGGAGACGCCACCGGAGCGCGCCAGCAGGGACATCGCGCGCAGAATGATCGCACGATGCAGGCCGGCAAGAATGTCCTCGCGATTCTGCCCGAGCGAAAGCCTCTCGCGCAGCTCCGCCCCCGCAAAGACCGTGCACGTACTGTTGATCTTCACGCGGCACGAACTCTGCTGCGCGAGCGGTCCAAGCTCATGCAGTCCGAGATTCATCTCATCGGCGATGTAGCCGAGGTAGCGCCCGCAACCTGCCGCGCACCGGTCATTCATTTGAAAACTCGTTACGATTCCTTGCAGGTCCACCTGAATTGCTTTCGTGTCCTGGCCGCCAATGTCGAGCACGGTCCGCGTGGACGGAAACATCGCGTGCGCGCCAAGCCCGTGGCAAAGAATCTCGCTTCGAATCTGCTCTTTTGGAAATGGCAAGCGCTGGCGCCCGTAGCCGGTTCCCACGGTTCTTACCACGACAAGTTCCGTGTCGCGCGCGGCCTCCACGGCGCGCCCGACCTTCGCCCCGAACGCTTGCAGCGTCGCTCCGGCCGTCACGAGCGTTCGCTCGAGGGCGCTCCCGATGTGCTGGGCGAACGCGCTCCCACCGGGCGTGTTTTCGACGACCAGGATGGCCGCATCGAACAGCGCGCAAAGTGTCTCGAACGCGATGCTTTTCGGATCGCCCAACTGCTCGGCGAGGCTCATGTAATCGGCGGCAGCGAGATCGCGGAAGAAATCGCTCTTCCGCACCGCCAGCGCACCGAAATGCACTGCCGCGCGCTCTTGTAGCACGGCAACGATTTTCTCGAGGACCGCGTCTAGCTCTCTCTTGTGCCCGCGGTACCGCGGCGCGGCTGCCTCCTCTCGCAGCACCCGCGCCAGCAGGTCGAGCCGCTCGAGATGCTGTTCCATTCGGAAATTGCGCACGAGGTCCGAGAGGAAGCCCTTCTGCAGGTGAGATAACGCGGGATCCGATTCTAGCGCCTCGCGCAGCAGCGAAAGCCGCGCCTGAATGAAGGCTTCTTCACGCGCAACCTCGCACGCAACATCATAATTGCTGCGGCTGTTGGTGATGCCCTTTCCGATGAGGGCGCCGCCTTCCGTCAGGACGATGGCCTTCGTCGTCGTTGAGCCTAGATCGATGCCGACGCAAACTCGGATTCCGTTCATGCCGGGTTCCCCGCGGAGCGCTTCTGCTCGATCATTTGCAGGTAGCTTTCGATCCGGTTCTTGATGTTGGCAGCCGAGAAATAGCGCGGGTCCACAAGGTCACTTTCGATGAAGCCGCCCGGCACACCGGTGCGCTCTTCCAGTTGCCGCAGCATGAGCAACTGTCCGACGCTGAACGAATTGCAGCTCTTCACGCTGTTGATCATGAATCCGTCGGCGCGGTAGTCGCGGATGTATTTCTCGAGAAGATTGACGCGTGTCGGCAAGCCCAGATTCGTGTAGCAACCCATGCAGTACTCGGCGAGGGTTTCGAGCGGGCGTTTTGGATCGTGCCGAAACCCCCTATCGTAAAGGCCGCCGACCTTCGTATACGTGCTCGCCACGATCACCGCGCCTTCCTCGTAAAACATCTTCCAGAACTCGCGGAAGTTCGTCCAATTCGGCGGTCCTTCGATCACCAGCCGGTAGCGCTCCCGTTCCATCTGGCCTTCCGGCACGACGGGGCCGAGCCCTGCGCTCAGCCGCTCGGCCACTTCCGCACGTAGCGTACGGTAATATTCGACGCCTTCCGCCGTGCCGCGAAACGCGGAGAACATCGGGCCGATGTAGTAAACACCTCCGAAATACGCGTCAATGGGCGACGGAACATTCTTCGCACTCTCAAGGACCCAGACCAAGTCATCCTCGGCTTGCGCCGAGAGTCGCAATTTCGCGCGCAGACGCTCTTCGTCGAATCGCAGCCCGGTCACTTTCTCGAGCTTCGGAATCACCTCGGTTTGGAGCTGCTTCACGACGTAATCGCGATGGTGCGGCTCAATCACGCCTTGGCTCTGGTACGGCACATGCAGCATCGCCACCGGGCAGTCGTATTCCTCGCGCAGCAGCTCGAACCACTTCATGAACGTGAAGCAGCCGGTGTATGAGAGAAGCAGCAAATCAGGCTTCGGCAGCTTCTTGCCGGTTGGCCCGATATTTCCTTTCTTCAGCATCCCGATATCGCACTTCACGTACGTGCAGACGTCTTCGCTGTGGCCATGCTTCTCGGCCTCGGTGATGTAGTCGCCGGAAAGGTTGCGCATTCCGGACTGTAGCGCGTTGATCTCGGGCAAGACCGGCAAAACATCAAACGCACGCATCAGTTCCGTCAGGTTGCCGGGCACAAATGTGTAAACGACTTTGCGTCCCGTTTCAGGCGCGGTCGAGAGGGCGTCGTAATGCGAGCCGATCATCTCCTTCTGTAATTCCATGCTGCGTTCTTTCTGCACTTCGGCAAGTGCGCCCGGTTTCGCAGGACTCATGCTTCGCTCCATAGCCGTATCGAGTCGGAGAACGTGCCCGCCTGTTCGCGGATCACTGCGAATTGCCCCGTGTCTTCGGAGTACTTGAATTGCGTGTGCGGAATCCCTGCGCCGTCGAGAGCGGCGACAAGCATGGGCTGGTCCAGCAGCGCGGGATCGCAAAAGCTCGCAGCGCAGAAGATCACTCCTTCCGCGCGGTTCCGGCGAACTGACTCGACAAGCCATTGTCCGCGGTGTCCGTGAGGTTCATATTTCGACGCGGTCGAAACGCTTTGCGTAAGAAACGCATTGGCTAGGTTTTCGAGCGGGTCGCCGTCGAGCGACACATCGCCCGTGAGCCAGCGCAACCCGAGCATCCAATCATCGTCCACCACCCAGCATCCGGCGCGTTCCAACGTGATTAACAAACCCAGTGGAGGCTGCTCACAAAACATCCCGACCAGGACGACGCGGCTCTGATCCTGCTCGTGGCGCTCCTGTTCGCGCGGCGCGAGGCGCATGTACTCGCGCAACATCAAGGTGTGCTCTTCGACCGGCAGGATGTTGCCCGCGCGCAGGACGGGGTACATTTCGGACGCGGGAAAGAGCCACGGCTCGCGGCTGCGCGCTTCGTACAGTCCTCGAATCGTGCGTCGATGCTCGTTGTACAAACCGATGCTGCGCCGGAGCGCATCGTCTGCAATCGACCTGTCCGCGAGTCGGGTGAGATCCTTACGGAGCTCACTCAGTTCCTGGCGCCAGAATCGACCGCCCGCTGCAGGATCGTAATTCTGCGGAACGTCCATGTAACGGACATAGCGGTCCGGAAACAGCATCATCCACATTCCCGAAAGATTTCGAATCACGTCGCAAACGGAAGGAAACAGCATCCCGTCGAGCGGGTCGAGACGGTGCGAGAGAGCGAGCTCAATTGTGCTGCGCGGAATGTGACAGATGTAGCTCTGGAAATATGCGTCACCGCGAACAATTTCCAGGCGGTCGCCACCACCCATGATTCCGACCGGCAACATCCCCGCTGCATGGATCAGCTCGCGCGGTACGTAAATGGGCATGTGCCCGATCGCTTTGCGGCCGGGCACCTCCTCCTTCCACGCCCGCACAGCCTTCAGGTCCAAATCTTCGTAGATCTCTTCGGCTCTGCCAATGAGGCTGCCGAGCTCGGGCCCGAGGCCTGGCTTCGGCGTTTGCGGAAGCGCGGGCAGCAGGAAACTCACTTTTCCACCTTCGCAGGCTCGGTCACCCACGGAGCGATTTCGCGCACGAGCGCCTCGCTCCAGCGCGCGCCTTCGGCCAAACGCCGCCGCAGAAGGACGAAATCAACCTCATGGCGGTCGGGCGTGCCGTCATGGAATGCGCGGAAGCCAGCGTTCGCTTCCGTCATCATGTTTAGCGCGAGCCAGGCGCGATTGGTTTCCATGTTGCGGTCCCAGTGTTCGAGCTTATGCTTGCGCAGGCTCTCGATTGTCTTGGTCAGGCAGTCCGGCATCGTGTAAAGCAGCTTCGTAGAAAGCTGCTCGACCGCGTCGTCCAGCAGAGTAAAATCGACACTTCCACGCTTCACCATCTCCTTGCCTCGCTCAAGCTCCTTGCCGCTTTTCCACTCCCCGAGGACAACTCGTCCATATTCGTCGAGCACCCGGTCCGTAATGACCATCGGGTTCGCCACCCACTGGCCGTCCACTTTCAACGCAGGCAGGATCTGAGTCAGGCCGCCCAGCCAGTAAAAACGGTGCGCTGTCCACGGCTCGCATAGCGTGCTGCTCATCATGGCGCGCTCGATGCCGACAAACAGCGGCAGAAAATCCGTGCTCCCGCCATCCGGCACCGATCCGTGTTTTGGCCCCGCCTGGCTGAAAATCGCAAGATCGCTCGCGACCGAAAAGTCACACGCCATCCCGACTTCCTGTCCCCCGCCGACGCGCATGCCGTTCACGCGGCAGACCACCGGCTTGTCGCAGTGCAGCACGGCTGAAACCATGTCGTTGAACAGACGCATGTATTGGCGGTACTCGGCGGGCGCGCCGGCGTAATATTCGGCATACTCGCGCGTGTTGCCGCCCGCGCAGAACGATCGCGTTCCGGCACCGGTCAGCACGACGGCAACGCACGCGCGGTCGTTGCTCGCTTCTCGCACGGCCAGAATCACTTCCTTCACCATGTCGGTCGTGTAGGAATTGAGCTCGGCGGGATTGTTGAGCGTAATCCAGACGTTGTGGAGGCCCTCCACCGCAGCGCCCGCTCGGTCGCGCACGGCTCGCCGTTCAACGAGCACCTCGCGCGGTGCGAACGACGCTGTGAGATTGTGGTTTTTCACGTGGCTTCTCCTTCGGTCACGCGCAGGCCGATCCGTTCGGGACCAGCACGACGCGGCGCTTCATCGCGTGTTTCGCAACAGCGTCGAAAATCACTGGCGCCTCTTCCAAGCGGTGACGCTCGATAAACGGCTCGATGGCCACTTTGCCTTCGAGCACAAGCGCGAGCGCCGCGGGGTATTGCTCCGGCGGGCAGCCCCAGTTTCCGCGCGCGGTGGCATCGAACGCCATCAGATTCGACAGCCGCACTGCAGTTTTCTCCGCGGTGTATCCCACGACGGCCAGATACGCTCCGGGGTCCAGCAGTGCAAACGCTGTCGCCTGCCCGGCCGCCGTTCCGCTCATTTCGAAAATTTTGCGGCCAATTCCATTACGCCCGCTTCGCTTCACGAAATCTCGCACGGCAGTCTTGAGATCCTTCTCGTGGCATTCGCACACATTCAATGCCAGCGAAGCGCCGTGCTTCATCGCCAGATCGAGCCGCTCGGCATCAACGTCAACCGCGATCACCGCGGCTCCGCGCGCCGCCGCCACCTGCACGCCAAATCCTCCGATTCCTCCCGCGCCGATAATGATCGCAACATCGTCGCTTCCGAGTTCGGATCGCCGGATCGCTTCGAACGGAGTCGTTACGGCGTCAGCGAGCACGGACAGCGCGTCGAGTGAAATCCCTGTCGGCAGTTTCTCTGGAACGATGCACAGATCGCGCGCCGGAACGCGCACGTGCGTTGCGAAGCCGCCGTCGGCGTCATTGCCGGGCATGAACTGTGCACGGCAAATCGTCGGTCGGCCTGCAAAGCACGCGGCACACCTCCGGCACGGAATCACCGCGGGCACGATCACATTTCGGGCGAGCCACCCTTGTGCGTTTTCTCCCGCGCTCACGACTCGCCCCGCAATTTCGTGTCCGAGGATCAACGGCAGCGGATGGCGCGTCGGAATGCCGTCGTAGGCGAAGCCGACGTCGGTGTGACAGATCCCACATCCGGCCACTTGCACGACCACTTCGTCGGGACGTGGCTCAAGTTCAAGCGCGTCCGTGAAATGCAACGGCCGATTCACGTCGGACAGCTGGTATCCAAAGGCGTCGATTTCCTTCACGGCCTTGCTCCACCTTCCGTTCAAGCCGATTTCGCACCGGGGCGGGCAGGCGAAGGATCGGCAGCCGCGTTTTGTTGGCTCGGGCGCTCACCCGCAGACGATCCGCCGCCCAGCCATCGCGGCTCGCGCTTCTCCAAGAACGCGCGAATTCCTTCGACCGCATCGGGCTCGCGCATCAGTTTGTCGAGGTAGATTCTTTCGAGCACAGGTAGATCCTGTTCCAAAGCGCGCAGCACCCGCAATCGCGCGGCGGCTGCCGCATGGCGCAGCGCTGCCGCCGATCGGGGGAGAAAATCCGATTCGAGCCAGCGCTCAAGCTCTCCGTCCAATTCACCCTCAGCGGCCAGTCGCGACACCAGGCCGGCAGCAGCAAGATCTTTTCCGGAGTACGGATTGCCGGTCAGAACGATCTGACTTGCCCAACTCGATCCCACTCTCACCGGCAGCAGCGCGGACGCCGCCGGAGGGAACGCGGCGAGCCTGATTTCCGGGCAGCCGAACTGCGCTGTTTCTTCCGCTGCGATCATGTCGCAGGCCAACGCCAGTTCGAAGCCACCTCCGAGGCAATGCCCGCGCACCGCAGCGATCGTGGGTGCAGGCGCTTTCGCAACCGCGATCAGCAGCTCGCGCAGTTGCTTCAGTGTCAACTCGATCGCATCCGGCAAGTGCTCGCGCACACTCGCGCCATAGCTGAAGCTTGGCCCTTCGCCTGTAATGACGATGACTTTCGGATGAAGGCTCGATATCCGCCCATTTAGAATCCAGTCGAGTTCCCGCAGCATCTCGCAATCAAGGATGTTTGCCTTCGGAGCAGCCAGCACGACCGTTGCGACCTGCCCCTGGTGCGCGAACTCGAGTCTGGTCCGGCGTAAGTCCATGCGCGCGCCTTTCATCCTTCAGTCGGATTCTCCAACTGTGCTCGATCTCCCCGGATTTGCTGTGACGGAGGTCACGCACCCATGTGACGGCGCCGAGTTCCGCGGTGACAGTACGCGACAATGGTGGCAAGGACGCAACTAGGAGGTGAGGGGCGCCCTATTTCGCTCGTCCCACAAGCAGCCCGCTGGGACCGGGTAGGCTGATCCGGCATACTTCGGTGAAACCCGCAGCCTTCATCCATTGGGTGTATTCGGACTCGCTGTAACTGGCACCAGCGTGGGTGGCGACAAGCATGTTTAGTGAGAACAGAGCCGCGTGTCGGGGCCCCGTCTTGTCGGAATTGAGGATGAAGTCTTGCACGACGAGACGCCCATTCGGCGCGAGTGCCAGGCGGGCCCGGCGAAAGATGTCGCGGTTCTGCTCCTCGGAAAACATGTGGCAGATCGCGTTGAGCATGATGATGTCGTAGCCGGAGCCAAAGTCGCCTTGGAGCATGTCTCCAGCGCGAAGGCTGACTTGTCCCAGGACGCCAGCCTTGCTGACATATTCGGCGGTGAGCGGCACGACCTCGGGGATGTCCAGGATCTCGCACCGTACATCGGGACTCGCTTTTGCGAACGCGATGGAGTAGGCGCCGGAACCGCCGCCGAGATCGAGGACGCGGCGAACATCGGCTGTGCCGAGAGCCTTCACAACCAGCGGGGCGCGATCTTTGGCGTTCCGTTGCATGCCGGCAATGAAGTTGCGCCTCCATTCGGGCGTATCGTCACGGTCGATGGGGACACAGGTACCCGTGCGCACCGCGTCGGTCAGTGTGTTCCAGCGATGCCAAATGTTGGCCGTGTGCAGGAGTCCATTGCGGTGGTTGTCTTTAGAACCCTGCATAAAGAATCGCGCTGACTCGGGCGTGTTCTGGTATTCGTCGCCGTTCTTGTGGAGGAGTCCGAGGGCGACCAGTGCGTTGAGCAGCATGCCTACGGCGCGGACACTCGCCCGGATCTTCGTCCCGATCTCTTCCGCATTGGCCCCGTCACCGACGGCGGTAAAGACATCGAGTTCAAGAGCCGTAAGAATGCACCGACTCGGCATAAAGCCCCGGATCATCTGATCGAGGCGCTCAGGGAGCATCCCCGCTTTCTCACGAGCAGCCATGGCGGCGCGGAACTTCCCCCGATGCTCGAGCGACATGGCCTTCATCGCCGGTGCATCGTTCCATACGAGACGGCCCACGGGCTTGCGGTCGCCCAGATGCGCATCGACGATCTCGGATACATCCGATGGCTGCACGCGCCGGTACCATACCCCTGCCGGATAGACAACCATCACTGGACCTTCCTCACACAGTCCCATACACCCGCAGGTAGTGATTTGGACATCGTTGTCGAGGCCACGCATCCGTATCTCGCGGTCAAGCGCGTCGAGGGCAGCGAACGACCCACTGTTTAGGCAGGAAGGAGTGCCTTCTGGCTTTTCCTGTGTACAGACGAAGAGATGAAAGCGGAATGGTTCCATCGCAATCTCCGAACGTAGATTGATGCCCGCGCAGAGCTGCGGAGCGATGATTTAGGCAAGCGCTTTCTCGACGACGCAAACGTGCAATTCAACTGCCGGCCAACGATTCGCGCGCAACGCACTCTGCTTAGGAACGATCCTTCACGCAAGATCACACCCGTGCCCCGACCACCGAGCTTTCTTGAGAATGCGATCGTGCGAGATGGTTTCGCCCATCATGGAGAGAAACTGGCGTCATCTTAGGTTCTGCCATCAACCAAGTCAACGCGAAGAGGCCATTGTCGGCGCGATCAGATTCGATCAGGAGCCCGAGCTTTCAGATATACTTTCGACTGGGACTCGAGCCACCTAAACACCCTGGACGAGGATATCCGCTAAGTTCATGTGCGGCATCTGCGGCGCCCTTGGAATCGAATCGAAAGAGACGAGCGAGGCTATCGTTCGCCGCATGCTCGCGTCAATCGTCCATCGCGGCCCGGATGAAGAAGGCCTTCTCGTTTCACCTCGCGTCGCGGTCGGAACCCGCCGTCTGAGCATCATCGACCTGCCGGGTGGCAACCAACCCATTTGGAACGAGGCGGGTACGCTCGCGGTCGTGTTTAACGGCGAAATCTACAATTTTCGCGGCTTGCGACCGGAGCTGGAATCGATGGGACATCGATTCCGCACTCAGTCGGACACGGAAGCCATCGTTCACGCGTACGAAGCCTGGGGCGCCGATTGTGTACAACATCTCGATGGCATGTTTGCGTTCGCAATAGTGGAGCTTCCTCAGGGTCGCGGCGGTCGCTCCACAAAACTGTTTCTAGCCCGCGACCGGTTAGGAATCAAGCCGCTGTACTATGCGCTCATCGATGGCAATTTTTATTTCGCGTCGGAAGTTCGGGCCCTGATCGCCGGTGGCTGTGTTCCGCCCCGAATCTCCGCCGGTGCGGTGCCTTCCTATCTGTTGTTCGGATCGGTCGCAGAACCTTCGACTTTCATCGAGCACGTCTTTTCACTTCCCCCGGGCCACGCCATCGGTATTTCCGCGGACCGGCCGGTTGGCTCTGTTGAGCCGAGGCCTTACTGGAGGCCTCGATTCGACGCGGGCAAAGCAATAAGCCCTCAACCACCAACCAGAATCGGTCCTGGACCGGCAAAGCAAGTTCGTGTCCTTCTCGAAAAGGCGGTCGAGAGCCATCTTGTTGCGGACGTTCCGGTTGGAGTCTTCCTAAGCAGCGGAATCGACTCCACGACGATCGCGGCTCTCGCAAGCCGCGCGCAAAAGGGAATTCACACGTTCACGGTTGCTTTTCCAGAAGCGGAATTCAGCGAAGCTGAGATCGCTCGCCGAACGGCCAGAACTCTTGGCACCAATCACAGCGAAGTTTCGATTTCAGGCCAAGAGATGGTGTCCCGGTTAGACCAAGCTATCGCTGCTTTCGACCAGCCCACGATGGACGGCGTGAACACCTATTTTGTCTCGTGGGCGGCGCGAGAAGCAGGGCTCAAGGTAGCGCTGTCAGGACTTGGGAGCGACGAGCTTTTCGGAGGCTACAACTCGTTCCGAGCAACTCGACAGATCGCGGGCCTGGCCAGAGCTGCGCGCATCCTTCCACGGACGGCCCTATCCCTCACCGCCAACGCGGTCAATCGCGCCAAGTCCTCACGACACTCGCGCGATGCCGTCCGCAAAGCGTTTGCGGCGTGGTGCGACCCCGACTTGCTGCCGCACCCTTACTTTTTCACGCGTTTGCTGTTTACGCCGCAAACCGCGCTGTCGGGGATGAACGAGACAGCGGCAGAATGGGAATCGCTGCCTTGGGCACGATGGCTTTCGCTCGCTGTCGAGCAGACGCGAGATGCGGATCCCTTTACGGCGGTTTCGTGGCTTGAGCTCCGCTCGTATCTCTTGAGCACGCTCCTGCGCGACACAGACGCGATGAGCATGCGCCATTCGCTCGAAGTGCGTGTCCCGTTCCTGGATTCGGCGCTCGTCGAATACGCACTTTCTCTTCCCGAGTCCGCAAAACGCAAGCCGGTGCACATGAAAGCCTTGCTTGTGGAAGCCGTGGGCGACCTGCTGCCACCGGAAATCGTTGCCCAGCCGAAGCGCACATTTACCTTTCCGTGGGAAATCTGGCTGCATGGGGATCTGGGTAAACGAGTCTCCGGCAGCCTCGCCGATTGGTCGCCGGCGCTCGAGGCCCACATCCGCCCGGAATTTCCCCTCAGCGTGTGGAAAGACTTCTTGAGGGGCCGCACCACATGGTCACGTCCCTGGAGCCTCTACGTTCTGAACGAGTGGGTAAGACGGCACGTCGACTTCGATCGAGAGACGGAGCGCCCCAACGCGGCCGCGGTAACAGCCGCATGATTTGCAGCGCGTGGGAGTGAAAGCCTGAGTTCAAGATGATCATCCTTGGGATCAATGCGTATCACGCCAATGCTTCCGCAGCGATCGTCGTCGACGGACGCCTCATTGCCGCCGTTGAAGAGGAGCGTTTGAACAGAGTGAAGTACGCCGCGGGCTTGCCGGCTCGAGCGATTCGCCATTGCCTGGATTCCGCCGGAGTGAGTCTAAGCGACGTCGATTACGTCGCGGTGCCGCGGGATCCATGGGCGCGGCTGGGCACCAAGCTTCGCTATGCGATACGAATGCCGCGATTTGCGCTGGATCGCGCTCGAGTGATGAAGCGCTTTGGCGGCATTCGAGAAGATGTCGCCCGCGCCTTTGACCTCGCACCAGAGGATATTCGCGCTGTGTTTCATCGTGTCGAACATCACACGGCGCATATGGCCAGCGCATATTTTGTTTCGCCTTACGACCAAGCGGCTGTCCTGTCTGCTGATGGCCTCGGCGATTTCGCGAGCGCGATGTGGGCTGTCGGTGAAGGCCCGAAAATGCAGGCTCTCGGGGAAGCAACTTTCCCGCATTCGCTGGGAATGTTCTACACGGCTCTCACCCAATACCTCGGCTTTTGGAAATTCGGCGATGAATACAAAGTGATGGGCCTTGCAGCATACGGCCAGCCTGAGTTCCTCGACGAGTTTCGCCGTATCGTTCGCGTCGTTCATGGGATGAAGTTTCGCCTGGGGCTTGAATACTTTTCCCATCAAACGCACGGGCCCGAAATGACGTGGCGCGACGCCGATCGCACCCCCGTGCTCGGTCAATTGTTCTCGCCGTATCTCGAGAAGAGGCTGGGGCCCGCGCGACAGCACGGAGAGGCGCTTCAGCCGAGGCATCACAATCTGGCGGCAAGCATGCAGGCCGCCCTCGAGGAAGTCATGATCTCGCTCTGGAATGAGCTCGCTGGGCGGTCTCGCCAGAAAGCCCTGTGTCTCGCCGGAGGTGTGGCTTTCAATTGTGTTGCGAACGGGAAAATCTTCGATCACACACCGTTCGAGCGCGTCTTCGTGCAGCCCGCCGCTGGCGATGCGGGACTTGCAATCGGCGCAGCGTTTGACGTGCACCACACATTGCTGGGCCATCCACGGAATTTCGCAATGAACCACGCATACTGGGGCCCATCGTTTTCTGCGTTGGAGATTCGCCACGCAGTCAAGAACTCTGACGTGCAGGCGCAGGAAGTCCGGATCGCTGAGCTGGATGAGACGCCTTTGTTGAAATCGACGGCTCTAGCGATCGCCGAAGGTAAGATTGTCGGCTGGTATCAGGGTGCGAGCGAATGGGGACCCCGGGCCCTGGGGAATCGCAGCATACTCGCTGATCCGCGGCGCCCGGAAATGAAGGAGATCTTGAATCGCCGCATCAAACATCGTGAAGCGTTCCGCCCATTCGCTCCTTCGATTCTCGAGGAGGCTACGGGCGATTACTTCACGAAGACTCACCCATCGCCGTTCATGACATTTGCATACCCTGTAAAACCGGAGAAGCGCTCCGTTATCCCGGCGCCGACGCACGTGGACGGAACGGCGCGATTGCAGACCGTCAACCGCGCGGCGAACCCTCTTTATTGGAAGCTCTTGCGGGCATTCGGAGATCAAACGGGTGTACCTGTGGTTCTGAACACCTCATTCAACGACAACGAGCCGATCGTCTGTCGCCCGGAAGAGGCCCTCGACTGTTTCCGTCGAACTCAGATGGACGTTCTCGTCTTGGGGAACTTCTTCATCGAAAAGAAAGCAGCCTCAACTCAGCTAAAAAAACAGGCGGCAGGGACCGTGGATGTCGCATAGACCACCATGCATATTCTGCTGTTGAACGAATACTATCCGCCGGATACGTCTGCGACCGCGAGAATGGCCATGCAAGTCGCCGAAACGCTGGCGGAACGCCATCGTGTGACGGTCGTTGCTGGACGCCCCTCATATGACCCCGATGAGTTCTACGCCTATTCACTTCTTCGACGTGATACGCGAAACAATGTCACGGTCGAGCGAGTTGGATCGACCGCCTATCCACGCCACCAGATGCGCAAGCGCGTCGCCAATTACCTGTCCTATCTCGCGCTTGCGGTTCCTCGCGCCCTGGCTCTTCAAGCGGACGTAGTTGTCGCGATGACGGATCCGCCGGTGGCGGGAATCGCGGGAGCCTTTATTGCGCGGATGACCTCTCGCCCCTTCGTCTACAACATTCGCGACATGTATCCCGACATGGCCCTCGGCGGCGACATCGTCAAGCCAAGCGCCTGGATAGAGCGATGGGAAGAGTCGCATCGTCAAGCGCTCCGGCAAGCGGCTCGTGTCATCGTCCTCGGAGAGGATATGCGTGAGCGTGTCCTTTCGAAGGGAGTCGCGCCAGGCCGCGTCGCGGTCATCCGTGACGGCAGCACCGCTCCCGGACCGACACCGGCAACGAACGACCCTGTCGTGCAGGAGATTCGCTGTGGTTTCCCGTTCGTCGCTCTCCACGCCGGCAACCTGGGGTTCTACGGCGCCTGGACGACGATCCTCAGGGCTGCCGAACTGCTGTGCAACGAAAATTCCGGATTCGTGTTCATAGGAGACGGGGCAAATCGATCGGCCCTCGAAACCGAGGCCTCCGCGCTTCCAAACGTGCGGTTTCTTTCTTTTCGCCCGGTCGAACAAGTGCCTCACGTCATGGCGGCAGGCGACGTTCATATTGTCACCGTGCGCCGGGGCCTCGAAGGAGTAGTCGTGCCGAGCAAACTCTATTCGATTCTCGCCGCGGGTCGTCCGGTGTTAGTGGTGGCCTCGCCTAGGAGCGATGCCGCGCGAATCGTCACGGAAGCGGAGTGTGGATTGGCCGTTGATCCGGACGACGCCGAAGCTGTAGCCGCCGCGATTCGACACCTTCGCAGCGATCCGGCTCGCCTCGCCGAGATGGGGCGCCGCTCCCGTGAAACCGCCGCAAAATATGCTAGAGTGAACGAGCTACAGCGTTTTCCCGAAATCATCGAAGAATTAACAACAGAAGGAAATGGAGGCAACCATCTGGGCTGATAAGAAGGTTCTCGTAACGGGAGGGACTTCTTTCATCGGTTCCCATCTCGTGGACGCGCTCGTCGAGCGCGAAGCGAAAGTGCATGTCGTCGACGATCTCACCAGTGGCAGGCTCTCCAACATTGAACCCCACCTGAAGAGCGGTCGCGTCACCTTCATCGAAGCGGACTTGCGTGAGCCCGGCGTGGCTCGCTCCGCCATGAAGGGTGTTCAGGTTGTCTTTCATCTTGCCGCGGACCATGGCGGCCGCGGGTACGTTGACTTGCATCAGGCTGGCCCTGCTTCGAATCTCTTCCTTGACGGCCTTATCTTTTGGGAAGCTTTGAAAGCAGATGTGGAGAAAGTCGTTTACGCCTCGTCAGGATGCGTCTATCCGAACTACATGCAGACGGACGCCAAGAAGGAGATCTATTTGCGCGAAGAGGACGTCAAACCGCCGCACGACGCCGACAATATGTACGGTTGGGCAAAGCTGATGGCGGAGATGACGTTGCAGTCCTATCATCGCGAGCATGGGCTGGGCGCCGCTTCCTGTCGCTACTTCACAGTTTACGGTCCTCGCGGAGTGGAAAACCACGCAGTCATCGCGATGATCGCTCGCGCCTTCGTTCGCCAGGATCCTTTCGAAGTCTGGGGAGACGGCACGCAGATTCGCAACTGGACCTACGTGGATGACATCGTCAGCGGCACGATTCTGGCGGCGGAGAAAATTAGCGACGGCACCGCAGTCAACCTCGGGACGATGGAGCGCGTCCAAGTTCTGGATGCCGTCCATATGATCACCGAACGAGCTGGGTATAAGCCGAAGATCCGCCTGAGGCCGGACATGCCGACCGGGCCAGTCAATCGCGTTGCTGATAACCGGCTGGCAAAGAAGCTCCTCGGCTGGGAACCGAGAACGCCGTTTCGCGAGGGCCTCAATAAGACAATGGACTGGTATTTCGCCAGTAAGCGCAGAGAAGAAGTTCGAGATGTTTTGGAAACGATGCTAACGGCTCGCTAAGCGGAGGAGACTCGGCATGCCGGCGTCGACCGACCTTGTTGCATTCGCTATCGCGTTGATTGCATCGCTTGGTCTGACGGTTCCCGTCCGCAGCCTCGCGCTGCGGTATGGGATGGTCGATTTGCCAGGTCCGCGGAAAGTGCACGTCAGGCCGATTCCGCTTCTCGGCGGGATCGCCATCTATCTCGGCTTTATCCTTGCGGTCCTCTTGACCCTCCACGGATTGCCGCAGCAACAGATCGTCGGGATTCTGGCAGGTGCAACGCTGGTTGCCACGGTCGGCGTCCTAGACGACGGCGGCCTGCTGCATCATCAAGTCAAGCTTTTCGTTGGAATGCCGATTGCGGCTGTCTTCCTGATCACCTCCGGGGTTCGCGCCCGGCTCTTCTCTCAGTTCTTGCCGGGTACGCTAGGCGCGACGCTCGATATCGGGTTCACCATCTTGTGGGTCGTCGGCGTTACTGCCTCCTTCAGCATCCTCGATCACATGGACGGTTTGTGCGCGGGAATAGCGGCGGTTGCCGCCGGGTTCTTCACGATTTCAGCAAGCATGAACGGTCAAGTTATGGTCCGAACGCTCGGTGCCGCCTCCCTTGGTGCCGCGCTCGGTTTCCTGCGTTGGAACTTCAACCCGGCAAAAATCTTCATGGGTGACGGCGGGGCAATGTTTCTGGGTTTCCTGATGGCGACTTTGGGTCTCAAGCTCCGGCCCGAGGGGGTCCCGTTTCCGGCCACCTGGCTGGTCCCGATTCTCATCCTTGGTGTCCCCATCTTCGACACGACTCTCGTTTCGATCTCCCGGGCACGCCGCGGCTTGCTTCCTTTCACGTCGCCGGGGAAGGACCACACAGCTCACCGATTGTCGAATCTCGGTCTAGGCCACCGCGGTGCCGTATTGGCCCTCTATTGTTTGGCTGCCATTTTTGGGACTTCAGGTCTCGTACTTCCCTATCTTCCGATCCGAGCAGGATATGTACTTTCTGCTGGCGTGATTCTTCTCGGTTTCGTCGCAGTTTTCTTCCTTGAAGCGGCTCCTTACGAACGCCAGGCGAAGCTTCAAAAGTCTTCCTCGGCGCACTGAATCGAATCCGCCTCTCGTTTTGCTGGAATCATACGTGTGGGATATACTTACGCCCCGAGTATTTTTGCGGGTGAGTGTGTTTCATGAGTTGCTGCCCGGCTTCCTTGGGGCAAGAGACGCCGGATGCTTCATTTCCTCGTTGGATGGAATCTCAAGATGAGCATGACTGTAACGGACGACGATGGTGTCAGAAAGACGCGACGCAACGACTGACATCGCTCTCTCCCCACGCACAGATGGCCAGAAGGTTGCGGTAGTTGGCGGGTCCGCGGCCGGGCTCTTTGCGGCCTCGCTATTGGCTCGCGCCGGCCTCCCCGTGCGTGTGTTCGAGCGAATTGAGACGCTTGAGCCAGCGGCCCGCACGCTCATCGTGACTCAGCACATGCGAAACCTGCTCGGCCGGGTCGCCGAACGGAGCGTCATCAACGAAATTCGGCGCTTCGAATTATTCACGGACGGGCGCACGGCCACCATCGCCCTCAAACAACCGGATCTGATTATTGAGCGTCGCGCCCTGATCCAGGCTCTCGCCGATGACGCGCAACGAGCGGGAGCCTCTCTCGAGTTGGGTTGTCGCTTCCAAGCATTGCACGCCAACGGGAACGGCCTCGTGCTCGAGCTCGAGCGCTGCGACAAAGGAGAACAAAAACAAGTTCATGTCGATACGGTGATCGGCGGCGATGGTGCCTCCAGCCGCGTCGCCAGAGAGGCAGGCTGGGCGCCGCTCGAAACGGTTCCCCTGGTTCAAGCCATCGTTCCTCTCCCGAAAGACATGGCCGCTGACACAGCGCGGGTCTGGTTCATTCCTCAGGACACCCCTTATTTTTACTGGCTGATTCCCGAATCGCGCGATAGAGGGGCTCTCGGGCTCATCGGCGCTAAGGGAACGGACACGCGGCGGCACCTCGAACGATTCCTCGAAAAACGGAAGCTCGAACCCATCGAATTCCAGGGCGCACGAATTCCCGTTTATACGCGCTGGATTCCGGTTCGTCGAAAAATTGGCGAAGGCGTTGTATACCTGGTCGGCGACGCGGCAGGACAGGTGAAGGTAACTACCGTCGGCGGCATCGTTACCGGTTTTCGCGGAGCAATCGGCGTCGCGGACGCTATCCTCAGGGGCGGAACCAGTCGCGAATTGCGAAATCTCCGCCGCGAACTCGATCTCCATCTCCTGCTGCGACGCTCGCTGCATGACTTCCAGCAGGAAGATTACAGTCGCCTCGTGGATCTCTTAAACGACTCTGCGAAGCAGTCTCTCAGCGACTATTCTCGCGATGAAGCCTGGAAAATCCTATGGCGCGTATGCATCCGCCAGCCGCGTTTGGTTCTCTTAGGGCTTCGCAGTCTCTTGATGCGCCGCGGTTCCTTTCCAAGCCCGGCAAACTGATTTATCCTCCCGAACCGGCAAAATGAAACTCAACAATTACTCTTTCACGCGCCGTCGCATCGTCGCAGCGCTAGCACTGTTCGCGGTTCTCAGTGCAGCGACTGCAATGTTTCGAGGCGTCGGCCGCTGGCTAGTGCGCGAAGACCCTCTCGCACATGCAGATGCGATTGTCGTTCTCAGCGGGAGCATGCCGCGCCGCGCCGAGGCGGCAGCCGCGGTTTATCGGGCTGGCTATGCTCCCGAAGTGTGGCTCACTCGGCCGGCGAATCCTGCTGACGAGTTAGCTGCGATGGGAATTCGCTATGTCAGCGAAGAGGATTACAACAGCCAGGTTCTCGTCCATCAGGGCGTCCCCACCTCCGCAATTCGCATCCTGCCGGACGAGATTGTCGACACTGAGCAGGAAGTGGACGAAATCTCGCGCGAGATGAGAAGCTTGGGAAAATCGCATGTCCTCATCGTGACCTCGTCCCAACACACGCGCCGTGTCCGCGCTCTCTGGCAAAGGCTTGCGGCTCGCGATCAGGAGGCGACAGTGCGCGCAGCCCCGGAGGACCCTTTCGATCGCGACCACTGGTGGCGTAACACTCGCGACGCATATTCCGTGGTAAGGGAAATTCTCGGGCTGATGAATACGTGGGCGGGACTAAGAGTTCGGCCACACTCGCCATGAGCGTTGCGACCACGCGTGTTTTGCACTAGTCGCGGATCGACTGCGCATGGGCCGGCTCCAGAATCTTCCAGCGGTCCCACTCTGCCTTCCGCGTCAAGTCGCGCAGCCAAAGCTGCCACTCGTAGCCAATTGTTTCGTCCGTCGACGAGTAAAACGCTCGCCAGGAACTCGCGTCGAGGCGCGACCCGTTCGAGCCCGGCCCTCCTTCAGGGTCATGGCTGTCTTCCGTGGGGTCCTGGCTCCGAAATTCCGCCAGCTGGCCGCAATCCAGGGGAACGCGGAAGAAAGTGACCTCGGCGTCCGGCGCCTCACCATGGCCATTGTGGGACATCCGCGTTAGGTGCCCGCAGAGTTCGATTGCGTTCCCACGGAGAAGTAGTTCGAGCGACGGAGGCCGTTCCGCCGAGCCATTCTGCTGCGCGAGCCGCAATTCCCACAGCATGAGGTTGTCCCCCGCTTTGGCCGAGTCCGGATAGAAGTCGAGCGAGCGGCTCCGCCACTGCGCCGTCTTGCTCTCCGGAAGCACCTCGGTAATTGTGGCCACGGCGTGGCTACGCCAGCATTCCAGCTTTACTGACCCGACGAAACTCCCAAACGCTCGAATAAAATCCCAATTCTTGTCGGTTAGACTCAGCGTGTGTCGCCAGAACTGTTCACTCAGCCGAAACGTGAAAGTGAACACCTGTTCTAGAGGCATCGGCGCAGATTCGCTCAGGCGGCGCCGGAACTGCGGATCGCCGATTTCTTCGAGCACCTGTAGGCGGTCGCCGAGTCGCCGAACCATCCAGGACTGGTGCCTCAGAACGCGTTGCCAGTGCAGCGCGAGCACATAGAATACGAAACATACGATCACGCAGATGCCCGCGGCGGTCCACAGAATGTCCATTCGCGTTCCCCGAACTCCTTGCCCGGCTGCTGCATCGGGCGGACTGCGCGAATTCTAGCATCAGATTCGTGCTCGATATCGGTTTTTCCTCCCGTACGACATCCCAAAATTGCCTTGGTCCGAAAACTGCCGTGTACGAGAATAGAATTCTGAGAGTTTCCGACAATCGCGTGAGACGCCGTTCTGGAGAGGCTTCGTGAGGATTTCTGTCATCGGGACAGGGTACGTTGGTCTGGTCACCGGCAGTTGTCTTGCGGAAATCGGACACGACGTCGCTTGCACGGACAACGACACGACAAAACTTGAGATTCTTGAATCGGGCCGCCTCCCGATCTACGAGCCGGGGCTCGACGCCATCATCGCGAAGGCTCGCAAAGCGGGCCGGCTCACCTTCCGCAAGAATCCTGCAGACACCGTAGCCGCCGGCGACGCCATTTTTATCTGCGTGGGAACCCCTCCGTTGCCGAATGGCGACGCCGATCTGAGCGCCATCGATCACGTCGCGCGGATCGTCGCCACGGAAGCCCGGTCGACCAAGCTGGTCATCGAGAAGAGCACCGTGCCGGCCCGAACCGGCCAGGAACTGAAGCGCGCACTCTCAGTCTACGGCCGCAAGACCGGTGTCACCTTTCATGTTGTTTCGAACCCCGAATTCCTTCGCGAAGGCACGGCCGTCGCCGATTTTCTGCATCCAGACAGAATTGTCGTGGGTGTCGAGGACGAGGTAGCCGAGAAGCAGATGAAAGAAATCTATCAGCCGGTTCTCGAGCGGAAATTCAACTGCCCCTTCCACGCTTCCGGTTGTCCGGATGCGCCGCCCCAGTGGCTCGTCACCACGATCAACAGCGCCGAACTCATCAAGCACGCTTCCAATTCATTTCTGGCGGTCAAGATTTCCTACGCCAACATGCTCGCGGACCTTGCTGAAGAGCTCGGAGCCGACGTCGAAGAAGTCGTTCGCGCGGTCGGCCTGGACCCGCGCATTGGCCCGGCTTTCCTGCATCCTGGACTCGGCTTCGGCGGTTTCTGTCTGCCGAAGGATTTGCAGGCCTTCGTTCATCTGGCCGATCGGTCGGGAATCGACTTCTCTCTGTTGAAGGAAGTCGAAAAGATCAATCGCCGGCGCATCGACCGCTTCTTCGAGAAAATTCGCCGCTCTCTCTGGGTGATCAAGAACAAACAAATCGGCGTCTTGGGACTGGCGTTCAAGCCCAACACGGATGACATTCGTTTCGCCCCAGCCATGGAGTTGATCCAGAAGCTCCTCGCGGAGGGCGCGCGCGTCCGCGCCTACGATCCGGAGGCGATGGAAAAAGCCCGGGCAGTTCTGCCCCAGATTGAGTATTGCAAGACGGCCTACGACGCAGCCGCCTCTTCCGAGGCATTGCTCATCGCCACCGAGTGGCCCGAGTTTCGCGAGCTCGATTGGGCGCGAATTCGCGACGCGATGGCCCGGCCGCTCGTTCTCGACGGGCGGAATCTCTTGATTCCACAGGGAATGAAAGCTCTCGGATTCGAGTACCACTGTGTGGGACGCCCCGGATGAAGGTACAGTCACTTCAATCTCAACCGGTGCCGCTCGTCGATGACACCTTCTCACGGAAGTATTCGTAGGTCAGCCGCAGCCCTTGTTCCAAACCGATCTTCGGCTCCCAGTTCAGAATCTTCCGCGCCTTCGTGATATCGGGACATCGCTGCTTCGGATCATCCTGCGGCAACGGCCGAAAGACGATCGGCGCGGCCGAACCGACGAGTGACCTCACCCGCTCCGCGAATTCGAGAATCGTGATTTCGTGCGGATTGCCGATGTTCACCGGCTCGTGCTCGTTCGCTTCCAGCAACCGGTAGATTCCGTCGATCAGATCGGAGACGTAGCAAAAACTGCGGGTTTGCTTGCCGTCTCCGTAAACGGTGATTTGCTGTCCCGTGAGCGCCTGATACAGAAAATTCGGAAGCGCCCGCCGGTCGTTCAAGCGCATTCGCGGGCCATACGTATTGAATATTCGTACGATTCTCGTGTCCAGGCCGTGATAACGGTGATAGGCCATCGTGATTGCCTCGGCGAAGCGCTTCGCTTCGTCGTACACGCCCCGCGGCCCGATCGGGTTCACGTGGCCCCAATAGCTTTCTGGTTGCGGGCTCACCTCCGGGTCGCCGTAGCATTCCGACGTGGACGCGAGGAGAAACTTCGCCTTTTTCGCAAGCGCCAGCCCAAGGGCGTTGTGGCTCCCCAGCGCGCCAACCTTCAGCGTCTGAATCGGCAGCTTCAGATAATCCGGAGGGCTTGCAGGCGAAGCGAAGTGCAGAACGGCCTCGACGGGCCCAGGCACGTCGATGTACTTC
>DATIZQ010000005.1:0-2102 GCA_035517015.1 Candidatus Acidiferrum sp.
CTACGCGCCCGGAATCCCGACGCTGACCATTGGGCTGCGGGGCCTCGTCTACCTGGAAGTGGAGGCCAACGGCCCGTCGCGCGATCTGCACTCGGGCCTGTATGGCGGCGCCGCGCCCAATCCCGTCTTCGGCTTGATCGAACTGCTCGCCAAAGCGAAAAATTCGCGCGGCGAAATCAAGATCCCCGGCATTTATGACGACGTCGACCCGCCCGCCCCTTCCGAAAAGGAAAGCTGGGCGCGCCTGCCTTTCAAGGAGAAAGACTTCCTGAAGAACGAGGTCGGTTCCACCAAGCTCACCGGCGAGACGAAATATTCCGTGCTCGAACGCCTCTGGGCTCGGCCCACGTTCGAGGTACACGGCATTGCCGGCGGCTTCACCGGCCCCGGATCGAAGACGGTCATCCCGGCAACAGCCACGGCCAAAGTGAGCTTCCGGCTGGTGCCCCGCCAGGATCCGGAAAAAATCATCGCCGCATTCCGCGAGTTCGTTAAGAAGCATGCTCCTCGCGGCATTCAGTTCGACGTGCGCGTCTTGAGTGCTTCTCCCGGCCTTTCCGTGAATCCCGATCATCCGGCCATCCACACGGCCGCGCAAGCCTTCAGCGACATCTACCAGAAGCCGACCGTCTTCATCCGCGACGGTGCATCGATTCCCATCGTCGGCGATTTCGCCACCCACCTCGGAATTCCCACGGTGCTGATGGGCTTCGGCCTCCCCGACGACGGCCTGCATTCTCCCAACGAAAAGTACTCGCTCGAGAATTACTACAAGGGCATCATGACCATCGCGCACTTCTTCGAGGAGTACGGGAAGTGAAAATCGAGCCGAGTCTGTACGGGTCTCACGATATCAACTTCCGAACACATTCTCAGGGTGTCCGCGGGCGTACTTAATCCAGGCTGCGTAGATCGGGCTGCCAAGTACCGCGTCTGGGCTACCGCTCTCTTTGTCGCGCGCGTTCTGTGTAAGTTCCCGGATGCGCTCCATTCGACCGTGTCGCGTAAGGCACTCGTAATATTCGTCACCCGATTTGATTTCTGGCCGCAGTGGGTTGACAATCTCAAACGCCTCTGCAAACCACTCGGCCAGATCGTTCAGCCCGAGTTCGCGGAGGCCCGATTCTGTCTCCTTAACGAGATTCGGTTCGCCGAAGTTCAAGAAGTGCCAGCCGATGTCATCTAAAGTCAAACTGATATCAAGATAATGAGTGGCAGCCATGGCGCGCAGTCCCATTGGCATCCGACGAATGGCAGCGGCGTACGAGCCGTCGTCGCTATATGGATCCGCTAATGCGCTGATAGAACTGCTCAACTTCGAGAGGATTTCTTCAAGCAACTCTTTGTCACTCAAAGAAAGGGCAGGGTACCGATGCTGGTTGTCGGATTCGGCCCCCATACATTGACTTCTCATCTTAGCCCACCGCAGCTTCCGATCCGGCGGACTGACAGCCCTAGACTACGCCTTCGGGTGCGCCTTATCGTACGTCGCCATCAAATCGGTGAGCGAGACTTGCGTGTACTTCTGCGTGGTCGAGAGCCGCGCGTGGCCCAATAGTTCCTGAATCGACCGCAAATCCGCGCCGTCGCCGAGCAAGTGCGTGGCAAACGCGTGGCGAAAGCTATGGGGGTGCAGCGAGGAGTCTCCGGCGATGAGCGTGGCGTACAGCTTGATAATGCCGCGCACGCCGCGATCGGTAAGCCGCCCGCCGCGGTGGTTCAGGAACAACGCGTTCTCTCGGCTGGTGCGTTCTTCGAGATAACGCTCCAGCGCATCGGCAGCCTTGCCGCCAAAAGGAACCTGCCGCTCCTTGCGTCCTTTGCCGCGCACTCGCAGCCAGCGCTCCGTGCGGTCGATGTCGTCGAGGTTCAACCCTACCAACTCACTCACACGGATCCCGCTTCCGTAAAGCAGTTCGAGAATCGCGAGATCGCGCGCGGGATGCGGGCGCTCGAGCTTACCCGCCGCAACGCCATCGAGGAGCGCATTCGCCTGTTCGGTGGTCATCACATCCGGCAGCTTCTTGGGAGCGCGCGGCGTGCGCAGCAGGCGCGGTGCGTTCATCGGCGCCAGCCCTTCGCGCACCAGAAACCGGAAGAAC
>DATIZQ010000006.1:0-2201 GCA_035517015.1 Candidatus Acidiferrum sp.
TGACTTCTATGCGGAATTTCTATCAATGCTCTCATCGCTCGGGATCAGCCCGAAAATCTGGCCCATGCCGGTCGAAATTCCCGACCCGATCCGCTTCGACCGGGACACGACCCACGCCTCCTACGATCCGGTGTACGCGAATCGCTGCTGGCGGATCCTTTCGAGTGTGGACCGGGTTCTGAAGGAATTTCGCGGGCGCTTCATCGGCAAGGCCAGCCCCGTTCACTTTTTCTGGGGAAGTTTCGACCTCGCGGCGACGCGCTTTTCCGGCCGCCGCGCACCCGAGCGCCCGGGCGCCGATTACATGACGCGCGAAGCTTATTCGCATGAAGTATCGAGCGTCGGCTGGTGGCCGGGCGGCGGCGACATCACCGCACCGATGTTCTACTCCTACGGCGCACCCGCCCCCGCGGGATTCAGCAATGCGGTCGTTCGCCCAGCGCAGGCCTTCTACAACAAGCAGGTCGGCGAGTTCCTTCTGCCCTACGACGACGTGCGCACAGCCGCCGATCCCGCCGCCACGCTCATGGAATTCGCGCAGTCCACCTACGAAGCTTGCGCCAACCTCGGCCATTGGGACCGCGCCGCACTCGAGCGCCAACCCTGACGCGATATCCCAGTCGACTGCCGGGCCGTACCAATCGCACGGTCCGGCAGCCGAAGTCGATCCAACAAACGGCTAACTTCCTGACTGAATCTGGAATGCGCACTGCACCAGCGCGCTCACAGTTATTTTTTCCGGGCTGACGGCTGGAAATGTCGTCGTCGGCGCGTGGGAGCCTCCTCCGCCGCCTCCCCCCACCGCCGCCGCCTCGACTGTCACCGTTTGTGCCAACGAGCCAATATTCTGCAGCCGCGTCACACCGACGAGTTGCCGCACATCGAGATTGGCGTACCGAACCGCACCCAGCTTCTGCCCGCTCTGTGTGAGTGCGGAAGTCGCGCGTCCCACAGCGCTGCGCATCGCCGCTGCCACTGCTTTCTGCTTTGCGCCTTCCTCATCCTGTAGCGAGTAGGTCAGCGAGCGGAACTCGACGATTCCTTCCTGCACCGCTCCGTCGAGCAGCGGACCGATCTGCGAAAAATCCCGCACCTTCAAGGAAATGTCGCCCTGCACGCGGTACGACTTCGCGCGGTTCTTGCGGTCGCGTTCGTATGATGGCGCGAGCGTCAGCGTTCCGAGATTGATGTCCTCTTTCGCCAGGCCGGTCTTCGTCGCGAGCGCGACGATTCGTTGCGCTGCCTGCGCCGCGTTGGTGTACGCCACTTTCAGGTCTTTGTCCTGCGAGGAAACGTCAAAGGCCAGAGTTGCCAGGTCGGGATCGCTTTCGAAACTTCCTTCCGCTTGCACCACGAGTGTATCGGCCACGAAACGGATCTCCGGCGTTTGCGCCTTCGCAGTCGCCGCAAACATGCACACGAACAGCATCATTGAAAGGTAGCGATTCATGTTTCCCTCCCCACCGATGGCGTCTATCCGGCGCCGTTGTTTACTCTCGATGCGAGGAAAATGAAAATGGCTGTTTTGGAATGGCGCGATAACGATGAATTCCAAGGGTTCGCGAAGCAGATCGTAATAGCAGGGCTAGGCGGAGCGGGCGGCGAAAGAGCTCACGGAAGCTGCCTAACTGACGGAACCGGAAGCCAGCAAACGCGCCTGTGCCGGTGCCGCGATGCGCGCAACGCTCGGGCGCCCGATCACCTCGAGGTGCCGCTCGAGAAAATGCCTCTGCGCGCGCCGGCCCCACGCTCGCACGAAGTAGTAGTTGATCGCAGCCGCAAATCCCGCGCTCACCACGGGCACGACGCGCCCCGCCCATTTCTCGGCGACTTCCGCGCCGACTTTCACCGCGACGCGGTCGATGATCCGCGGCACCAGCCGCTCCATCGCCTGCTTCTCCAGAAAATCGCGCCCCAGATCGACGCCCGCCGCGCTCCCCACCGCAATCCACAGCGCAGCTTTTTCATCGTCGGTTGCGTACTGAAATCCATAAAGCAAGCTGAGCCTCTGCAGCATCCGCAGCGTGATTGCCGCGAGAATTCCCATGTCGGGCACCGCAGTCAAAAATCCGCCGAAGCCGAGGCCCATTCCTTCGAGCGCCGCCATGCGCGAGGCCGACCGAATCGTGCTCTTCGCGATTGGATTCGCGATCTCCGGCCCGAGCAAAAACATGTCGTCCCACGACCTCAGCGGCAGCCGG
>DATIZQ010000007.1:0-2988 GCA_035517015.1 Candidatus Acidiferrum sp.
TCTCGTGAAAACCGCGCCGCAATTGTTTGGCCTCGTTGGTTTCCTGCCATTCGCCGAAAACGCTGGCGAAGCCGCGAGAATAGATAACACGGTTGGTCTTAGGGTCGATCACCTGGAAACGGTAAGGCCCGAGGTTGGTGTTGTCGACCCAACGGTCGAGCGGCCCGGGCCAGTCACCCTCCAAAGCGAGACCGTCCAAAGCGAACTGCTCTTCGGTGGCAGCGCCGGTGTGGACGTAATCGAGGCGAAGAGTTCGAGGGCCAGTGGACTGGGCGGATGCGAAAGCGGCGGCGGCCAGGAGAAGGATCAGATGACGCATATCGACTAGTGAACCACGCGCCCGCCCACAATGGTCGAAACCACCTGCGTCTTGGGAAGCTCGTCGGGAGCGATGCGGAAAATATCCTGCGACATTACGATGATGTCGGCCAATTTGCCGCGCTCCAGAGATCCTTTTTCGCGCTCGGCGAATTCGGCATAGGCGGCGGTGGCGGTGTAGGCACGCACGGCCTCTTCGACCGTGATCTTCTGCTCGGGAACCCAGCCGCGCGGATTCTTTCCGTCGAGGGTTTCGCGGGTCACCGCGGCGAAGATTCCTAGAATCGGCGAGAGCGGCGCGACCGTCCAATCCGAGCCAAAAGTGACTTTTGCACCCGCATCCAGCAAGGAACGGAAGGCGTACGTGGTGTTGATGCGGAGCGCGCCTATGCGCTTCTCGGCCCAGCGGCCATCATCGATCGCGTGATACGGCTGCATCGAAGCAATCACGCCCAGCGGGGCGAAGCGGGCAATGTCGCCGGGCAACAGATGCTGCGCGTGCTCAATACGGAAGCGGCGGTCGCGCGGGCCGTTGTTACGCTCCACCGTCTCGAAGTAATTCAGAAGGATGTTGTTCGCCTTGTCGCCGATGGCGTGAACGGAGCATTGCAGGCCGGCTCTGTCGGCATCGCGGATGTTCTTTTCGAGCGCGCCTTCGGGGATGTTGTCATCCGCCATGAGTCCCGCGGTGTCGGGAGCATCATTGAACACGTCGAAGAAGAGAGCGGTAGTGGAGCCGAGCGAGCCATCCATGAATGCTTTGAGCCCGCCGAGTCGCAGCCGGGAATCGCCCGCGGTGTGACGCGCGACGAGGTCCGCCTGCCGCTTCCATGCGCGCATGGGCGTCCGCGAATAGACACGGACCGTCAGGCTGCCTGTGTCACGAAAGCGCTTGTACACCTCATATTGATCCCAGGACGTAATGTCCTGAATGGAGGTGACGCCCATGCGCGCAGCTTCCGCCAGGGCAGCGCGCAAAGCTTCGTCATACTCGGCGGCACTCGGTTTGGGGATGCGCGCGCCGATAAGGTCCTGCGCAGCGTCTTTGAGAACCCCGGTCGGCTCGCCCGTTTTGGGGTCGCGCACGATGGCGCCGCCGGGTGGGTCCTTGGTTTCCCTGGTAATGCCGGCGAGCCGCAGAGCGAGGGAATTGGCGAGACCCATGTGGCCGTCAAGCCGCGTGACGAACACGGGATTCTGCGGCGTCCCCTCATCGATCCAATCTTTGATTGGCAACGGCGCGCCCGGCCAAAGCTCGTGGTCCCAATCGCCGCCGGTAACCCATCGGCCGGCACCGAGCTTGCGTGCTTGTTCGCGAATTCGCCGCGTGAATTCCTGCGGCGCGCGGGCATCGCGCAGATTCACCGAGAGCAACTGAAAGCCGCCATCGATGAAGTGCGTATGATCGTCAATGAAACCGGGCAGCGCCAGCTTGCCTTCCAGATTGATCATGCGAGTGCCTGGAGAAACCAACTTTTGCACTTCGGCGTCCGTACCCACAGCGATCATGCGCTCGCCGCGCGAGGCCACGGCTTCGGCCCATGGTTGAGCATTATTGCCGGTCCAGATGCGTCCGTGCAAGAGTGCAAGGTCGGCTTTCGGTGACGTCTTGGAAAATTCCCGGGCCACCCACTGAGAGACGAATGGAACGATTTCCGTTTGCTTGCTGTTATCCACCGTGAAAACCGCCAGAACGTACTCCGCGCCATTGGGTAATCGGATGTATGCGGTATCGTGGCGCGTGGTCGAAGTCCAGCCGGCCTTCGAATAATATTGCGAGCCTGGTGGGAGCGATTTCCCGGAGTATGCGGTGGCCTGATCGTCGGGGTCGTCGGATTTCGCAAAGGGGTCGCGATGCAGCAGGTTCATCATTTCGCGCGTGCCTGCCGGCGATGCGGCTCGTCCCGTCACGATCTCGTACCACAGCCGCGCGATGGCATCGGTCGTCAGCTTGTTTCTGTTCTCGAAATCCGGTCCCAAGCCCTGGCGCTCGCGCCCGTACGGACCTTCGCACCAGGTCTTCTGGTTTACGTTGATCTTGTCGTACCCGAGCGCCGCAAAGTATCGGTTCATCCAATTCCGCTTGTCCAACCAATCGTGGAGCGCGGCTTCGCCGAGCTCGGGGCCGCCGGTTGTGCCGGTGAGCATGTCGACCACAAAGTGCGTTGCGTCGTTGGAAGAGTCGACGATCATATCGTGCAGGGCGCGCTCGAGCTCCGGCGTTCGCTGCAGGATGCCGCTCTCCATCTGGTGACAAGCCGCAGCGAGATAGAACAGCTTGACTACGCTTGCCGGATAGGTAGATTCGTCTCCGCGATAGCTGGCACGAGCGGGATTTTTGGGATCGGCAAGATCGATGATAGTGATGGCAATCTTGTCCGCGGTGAGGCCGCCCTTTCCGAACCGGTCGACGGCGGCGGCCGCGGTGTCGTGGACCAGTTTGTCGAGCGGCGCGGAGTTGCGGAATACAGGTTGCCCGGCTGCACAGGCCAAAGTAGAGAGCGCGAGGAAGAGAGGTAGATTTCTCACAATCCGTAGCGTTCCGGGTTCCGTCCGATCAGCATGACAGCGATAACTTTGGGCACATATTCACGCGTCTCCGGGGGCACAGCGCGGGCCCGGTAAAGGTACCAGAAGTTTCGCTGCTTGATCGGATCGTTCACCTTGCGG
>DATIZQ010000008.1:0-85082 GCA_035517015.1 Candidatus Acidiferrum sp.
TTGTCGCCAAGTCAAGGCCTGCGGTGGACACCGTCTCTAGCTGGCCGGGGGAACTGGCCGACGGAACCGAGACGCCACGCGAGGGATTGACCAGCACCAATCACGCAGTACGAATTCTGTGCCTAGCTGTTCAGCTAGGCACTCCTTAATAGCGTGATGCGGCATGATCTTGATTACCGGGTGCCGCAACCCGATGTGAGTTCCTTCTTGTCCATCCGATCCGAGTGTAGTCGATGGATTCCTGAAGCCTATATCAGGGGGCGATTTCGTAAGAGAGATGTCTTCGATCAACAGAACGGTATCGAACTGCCCCGCGTTGACAGCGGAGTGTAGCAATCTCTTGGACAGAAGGAGTGGGCACACGTGCGTTTTTTCACCGGCCTCGTAGCCCTGAAATAGACGGCGGAGCCATAGCCTATACAATATGACTGCCGCTATCAAACTGCTGATGAGCCAGACTGCTGAAAGTAGGAGCCACGGAGTATTCACCGGAGCTCTTTCCTGGCCTAAGACGATCACCGCTACCAGGGCGAGGCCACAAGTCGCGAAAAATCCCAGCAAGGATGCTTTGAAAGGTAGGACCCTCAGTGACCAAAGGTCTGCGCGCCTGAACGCAGCCGCAAGCTCATCGGAGATTGGCTTTATCAAGTGCTCTGGCGGAATCAAACTGTACTCGTGCTGAAAAGCACGGTATTCCAAGCTCATGCCCGCCAAAGCAACATTATCGTCAAATGCCGTTACGCCGCCAGGTCGAGCCGCGACTGTCAGTTGCCCAATTCGGTGGAGTCGCCAGGTCGTGATCTCTGTCTTCCCACGAAATTCAACGCGAGGTTTGTCGGCAATCCACAGGACATCCGACACCTCATGAAGTATCGTTCTGCCGCCCATGTGGACAATATTATATGAAAATCTGGGCAAAAAAGAGAATTTGCGAAGCAAGAAAACACGACACCTGCACAGATTTCGCTCGCACGGATGCTGTGCAAGGAGCCCTTCATCGTACCGATTCCAGGCTCAAGAACAGTGGAGCGGATTGAGGAAAATCTCGCCCCGGGCGAAATCGAGCTCACGAGCGAAGAAGTGTCCGCACTCGAAGCGGAACTCGCAAAAATCCAAATCCACGGCAACCGCACTGACATGGACATCATGAAGCTCTACCAGGGCAAAAGATAGCGAAATGCGGCGCAGCCTGCTCAGGCCGCATGATCCGGCCACCACAAAGCAATCCTGAAACTCACAAATGAAGCTACTAGGTCCCGATTAAGGGGTAATCGGACTCATCGCAAGATGAGTGGGTATGAATTCCACTCTGAATTCGGTCTTCGCACCTGGAAAAGGTACTGCCCGGAGGGCGCAGAAGAAAGGTCAACGACCGTTTGGATGGACGTAACGCCATCTTTCAGAGAGGCGACACCACTCGTGGCGAAGACCGGGCTGCCCGCTGTCGTCACGATGCGCATTTCGTAGGGCCCTTCAGAACTCCCCAGCGGCAGATAGACATTGAGATGCCTCACCGCGCGACTGACCTCCAGTGGTTGCTCACCCGGATTCGCCTCACCACCACGGGGGACCGAGCGATTTCTCAGGTCCAACACGGCAGTCTGGACGACCGGGGGTCCATTCTTTTTGAAGAACAAAGCCCAACCCGCAAGACCGACGACAATTAAAATGCTCGCTGCGATTGCGAGAATGCTCTGCATCCGACGATGGCGGTAGCCAGCCTGAAGTTGGGAAAAGTCGCGGTAGCAACCAGAGAGCACTTCGATAATGATGGGACTCTCAGGAAAAAACATAACTTGGCGATTTGCTGTCGTGGTTGTAACTCCAGCAAAGGAACCAAGAAGCTCTTGGCTTGGTTCATGACGCCTTACTGTAGGAAGAGGAACATAAACGAAAAAACGGTGGCAAGACCAGTGAAGCGATATATCCAGCGAGTGCGGACCTAAAGGGCGACGACAAGCGGCTCAATCCGGGGTCGAACAACTCTTGAAATTCTGTCCTGTAGGTCAAATAACACGCCATAGCGCTCGTGAATTCCCAATGTACGTCGGACAGTGTAGATCACTGCATTTCTCTGCTCGGAACGCGCTTGCGTAACGCCGTCCGGGCCATCCCTTCGATCCGGCTTGCCGCCTTCGCAACAAGATCGACAGACACGGACGGTGGCAACAGTCCGTCCATTGTGAGATGGCACGACAAGTAAGCCGCGCTCTCGCCCTTCAAGCCAAGACGTGTTGTTACGATGAACGCGACAGCCTCTGCTTCAATTTCGACGGCCTTGGCGTCGAGCTCGCTCCGACTTGGCCACCAATGGTCCTTATCCGAACCCAAGTGGCCAAGATATATGTGGGCCAGTTCGTGAACCATCACACCGTACCTACTCGGTTCATCGAGCCCATCGTGAACGGCGATTCTCATTTTCCATTTCTCGGTGCCCCGCGCAAGTGTGGCGAACCCTGCGTTCGTTGCGGATAGATGCTTGAAATCGACACGAACACGGTCGTGAATCGCAGCGTTTCTGACAGTCTGTTGAATCCAACGCGTATTCCATTCCCCTTCAAAATGTGCGAACTGTTCGAGCTCTTTTGGTAGGGCCGGACCCTCTGTCTGGTCCAATTCGTAGACCAGCATCACGGGATGCATGGGGGCGAGGATAAGCATCGGGTGCGCATCTTCTTTGACGTGGCGGTCGAAGCGCCTCTTCCAGTCGTTTTCACTGGCGTAAAAGCTGCAGCTCGGATTCTGAAGTCGCACCAGCATGTTGTTGTAAGGCGCGTAATCTCGAAAATTCGCCATAAAGCTCACCATTTCCTGGAAGGCACTCGACTTCCGATAGGCGCTGCTTTGGCGGAACAGTGTGTCAATCGTCGAAGTGATGTCGTTCTTGGGAGCGCCAACCCCTCTGAGTGCGTTGGCTAGATCTTCCGACTCGGCCAAATGAGCGACGTAATCTTTCATGGGATGCGTTAGGATTTCCTCCCATTCGCCGGCGGTGATCTCGTGTCCGCGGAAGAACTCCTGTAAAGCCTTGCTGTAAACGTCAAAAGGTAGATACTCTCTGGTGTGGCGTTCGATGGTTTTCAGAATCTCTGCGCTAACGTCTTCTGCTTTTGCCCAATGCTCTTCGTACCATTCCTGAAGCACGGTTACGGGATGACCGGCAATCTGCACGTTCAGCTCGACATTCTCGGTTAAGCCTGGAAAGGACAAATTGGAGGACCCTACCAGTGCTGCAGAGCCAACAACCTCCATACGAGCATGTGTGATGTACGCTTTGGCGTGAAACTTTTCCTTGCGGTAGACGCGGCATGCAATCTTTCCGGATCGAAGACCCTCTACAATTGCTGGCACACCATTCAGAAACTCGTTTCGTTCTTTCTCTGCTTCAATACTCTGATCGAGGCAGCGTTTGGTGCTCTCTAGCGCCTGCAGGAAGGCGCTCTTCGTGCGGGCGGTTAGGGAATCGCGGAGGGATTGATGTCAGGATCAAGCGATAAGGAGGCAGCGTGTTCGATCAACGAGCAAATGAGAATCAGGCCCTCCGAGCATGGAGAGCCCAGCATGAACAAATCGAACGCATATTGAGTGGTTCCAATTGCAACCTCGCACTTCCACGCGCCCGGCAACTCATAAGGCAGCGGCAGCACCTCGAACTGAAGATTGCGGAGCTAGAAAGAAAACGGGCACGTGAATTTGCGACACCAACAGGGAGCAAGGACCAAAAGCAAAGTTTTCTGGAGAGTTCAGAAGACGGCAGAGACTTGCTTAAGGACGGAGAGCGGTGCGACAAAATCATTAAGCAATGCAGGAAGATTCGGAACATGGTCCGCGGGCATGGACACACAATGTCCGAACTCCGTGGCCATTTCCCTGATCTTGAGGTTTGGAAACTGGCAGACGATCTGTCGGAAGACGACCGCGATGTGTTCAATCATCCGAACCGATGGGGCCCGCTGGTGGGTTATGCGAAAAGCCTGTTGAGCAAAGACTACGGTGTTAAAGAGGCGACCATTGGAAATTGGATACGAGCCTACAGGCGAGCGAACCCGAGCGCTCGAGTCAAACGGACGACTTCTAAAGGGGCCCTAGGCTCCGCAACAAGCTAGCGCCTACCGCGAAGAAAAGAAGTGAACCCATCCAACCTCACTCCATTTAGCCTCGTTTTTCACCTTTTTTCACCCCATTCGAACCCCAAAATCGCGGTGCTTTAATAATCGTGATGGACCGCCGAATCGAGTTGAACTGGAAGTTGCGACGAATAGCCGCTGGGTTGCGGCAGCAAGACCTTGCTTCGCAGGTCGGAATGAGCGCGAGCCGCTACAGCGCGATTGAGCGTGGGGACGCCGAACCCACTGCGCAGGAACGCCAAGACCTTGAAAATGAGCTTCCTTCTCTTCCTAAAGATGCTCTGGTTGCAAGGGATCGTTATGAAGATCGCTAGCCTCCCTGGAGCACAGCTGGCGGAGAGTGACTATGAGCGCCTTGCAAGGTGTTTCATTCTCCGCGAGTTGGCGGATGCTGCTTTTCTGCGACGCGTGACAGACGCCCAGGGGCGCGAGCTGATCGGGATTAACGGCCGTCGAGGGGATTTCTCAGGCATTGTCTATCCATACGTTCAACCTGCGAACGGCGAGATCTGTGAATATCGTTTACGGCGCGATTACCCGGACCTGGAAGATCATGACGGGATGGTCATCGAAAAAAACAAATACATGACGGCGCCAGGCAGCGGGAACCGCTTGTACTTCGTCCCAGGGACACGGTCCGAGTGGCTTTCACACTCGGGCGTCCCCGTAGTAATCGTGGAAGGCCCCAAAAAAGCGTTGGCTCTTTGGGCCGTCGCCTGGCAGGGACTTGGGGATGCTGCCGAACGCCCACGTTTTGTTCCGATCGGTCTGTCGGGTGTCTGGAGTTGGCGAGGCAGAACTGGCAAGGCTCCAGGCCCCAACGGCAGTCGGCGCGATGTCTACGGGGTCATTGCGGACCTAAGGTCTCTCAAATGGCAGGCACGCTCAGTGCGGATCCTCTTCGACGCAAACGTCTACTCGAATCAAAACGTACGGTCTGCACGGCAACAGTTCGCCGGCTGGCTGACGGAGCAGGGGGCGAGCGTTCAGCTAGCAAACCTGCCCCCTGAAGAGGGCGTGAATGGCCCTGATGACGCCGCCGCTAAACATGGCTCTCAGTACATCCTAGACATTTTGGACCGAGCCCCTGCGTTTGAAAGTTATGAACCGAGCCGCGTGCTGACGCCTGAAGAAGAGGAGTTGGTCGGGAGGGAGGCTTATTCTGGTTGGCTCCGCGACTATGCTTGCTACGCGAGGTCGCGCTTGCCACAAGTCCCCATCGACTATCACATTCTCACGGCTTTTATCCTAGCCGGCGGCGTTTTGGCGGCTAGGCTTCAGACCGACAGCGGCCTAAGACCCAACTTAGCTGGCGTGATTGTAGCCCTCCAAGGATCTGGCAAGAGTCTACCTTCTTCGATTGCGAGACAAATCATCGAACCCATCGAAGACGAAGAAGAGCACCTTTTCAAGTCTAGATTGTCCGACTTATCGACCGAATTGGAGAGCATCAAGGGCAAGGGACCGAGCGGTGATAGTCGTCGCGCATCAGAGTTGAAACGGGAAATTCAGCTATTGGAGCGGGCTGGGCGTCCCGCAATCATAATCGCGACACAAGCGAGTGTTGAGGGCCTCCTCGAGGCGCTTAGTTTTCAACCTTGCGGCATAGCCGACTTCGATGAGTTTGGGGCTTTCCTGAAAGATTGCCGCCGAGACCATATGCACTCGGCTCGCGAAAACTTGATCAAGGCACTGGACGGGCGCCCGATTTTCTACCGTCGGGCAAGGGGAGAAAGCGTTGACGTCCGCCAGCCCGCTCTTTCTCTTTGGGGAACAGTAAATGTTGAATCACTCCGACTAGCAGCCTCGGATGAGGATATGTTCGGCGGCTTCTTCAGCCGGATTCTGTTTTGCGCACCCGACTACGATTTCGAGATTCCCTTACCGCGGCCAGGGAATCGCGAACAGGCTGAACAGCTCTCTTCAACTATCCGCCATTGGCGTCAGATGGGCGATGTGAGAGTTGAGTTTGGATCCGGAGCACTCGAGCGAGCCATGGATTACGCATACGCCGTGGCACCCTTCAGCAAAGGTGATCGCGTAGACATCACAAAACCCGAGGATCAAGTCGCCGCTGTCGCCTACGTTAGATATGGCACTCATGTTCAAAAAGTGGCCGTCTTGATTGCGGCGAGCGAACATCTGCGGAAAGACTCTGTCGCGCTAACCGTCACTGTGCGCCACGTATTGTTGGCCATCGCGCTCGTAGAGAATTTTCGTCGACAAGCGCTCCGACTCCTTCGCCACCTTGAGACACGCGACCCGCTCATGGTTGACGCGGAAAAGCTGCTCGCGAAGATACAAAGTCATCCGGGAAGAGAGAGGGCTTACTACCATCGCCTGATGCACTGGCCAGCAGAACGTTTTAGCAGAGCACTTGCCGAAATCGAGCGTGCTCAACTTACCAGATGGGACGATGAACAGACTACGGGCGGCAGGAAACGGCGAATCTACTTTCCTCGCCAATAATGCGAACTATGCGAATGGCGAACTCATTTGGGAGGAACAACTTGATGCTTCACATGATTCACGAAGAGATGGGACAGATTGGCCGTCGAGTACCACGCGAGCGATGATCAGTAACGCACAAATCGGCGGAGAGTTGGACAGTACAGACACGCCCCGGGCGCCTTCAGGTGAAGCGCGGTGCTTCGCGGTACGGCACTATTCGGTTCCTGAAGTTGCATCTCTCTGGAAGCTAAGCGACGATGCCGTGAGAAAGATTTTCGCGAAGGAGCCAGGCGTGCTGGTACTGACAAACGAGGGCGGCAAGTACAAAAAGCGGCGGTACACGACGTTGAGGATTCCGGAGTTCGTTCTGGAACGTGTTCACAGAAGATTGACACGGGGTGTAGACTCGGCGCCATGCTGACCATCTACCGCAGACATAAGAGGAATTGCGAGCACCAGGGGGAAGGCCGGAAATATCGGCGGTGTCGCTGCCCAATTTGGGTTGACGGCTTTGTAGGAGGTAAGGAAGTCCGTAAATCGATCGACATCACGGATTGGGGGAAAGCACAAGATAAGGTGCGGCAGTGGGAGTCACAAGAGAGTGAACCGACGCCCGTACTCGAACCGATCACCATTCAAGTGGCCAGCGAACGATTCCTTATGAACGCAGCGACACAGAAGCTAAACGAATCCACAATATACAAGTACCGGCTGTTGTTCAAACAAATCGGCGACTTCTCGCAGAAGCGCGGCCTGCGCTACGTCAAAGAATTGGACCTGGTGACACTTGACGATTTCCGAGCGGGATGGAAAGACGGAGCGCGTTCAAGCGCGAAGAAACTAGAAAGGCTTCGCGCATTCTTCCGTTTCGCCCAAGAGCGGGAGTGGATCACAAAAAATCCGGCTGCGGGCCTCAGGGCTCCTAAGGTGACACTGTGTCCGACAATGCCCTACACAGGCGAAGAGATGCTGAGGATTCTCGCGGCAATAGACAAATACAGAGACGCGTTCCCCGCTCGCGGCAGAGAGAACGCGCTACGACTTCGCGGGCTCGTGTTGTTGCTGCGGTACAGTGGAATGCGAATCGGAGACGCAGTCAGCCTTTCGGCGGATCGAATTGAGGGTGACCGGCTTTTCCTTTATACGCAAAAGACAGGCGTGGCAGTAAATACCGTGTTGCCGAACTTTGTGGTAAAAACCCTAGAGGCAATCCCCAAAGTCAAGGACAGGCATTTCTTCTGGAATGGCATGGGCAAGCTCGAGACCATCGTTGGGAGTTGGCGCAGGCGGCTGGCGAAGCTCTTCGAACTCGCAGGAGTATCAAAGGGCCATGCGCACCGATTCCGTGACACCTTCGCCGTGGAACTTCTCCTCAGTGGCGTGCTGATCGAGCGAGTGTCTGTGCTTCTCGGGCACCAAAGCGTGCGCATCACAGAAAAGCATTACTCACCGTGGGTGCGAGCGCGCCAGGAACAGCTTGAAGCCGATTTGCGGCGCTCATGGGAGCTCGATCCGGTCTCACTCATGGAGGCGAAGGGTACACCTGGGGTACACGAGAAAAACGAGAGGATTAACTAATGGTTTTTCATGAGGATAGCTTGGAGGCGCGGGTGGGAATCGAACCCACGCATAAAGGTTTTGCAGACCTCTCCCTTACCTCTTGGGTACCGCGCCCCAAATCGCCAAGTATAACGGAACTGCCGGGTTCTTTCAGCACCGAACCGGCGCCGACCGTCGCGGCGAATCCTATCGAATTTGCAGCTCGAACGGAACTCGCGCCTGCACGGAATCGGTGGCTCCGGCCAGCTTCCGCAGCATCGTTTCAACCGACGACGATTCGTTCATGCTCCGCTCGTGCTCAAACAGGAGCTCCCAGAAGGTCTTCTCCACCGGGTAGCGAATAATGCGCACGGACTCGCTCGGGGGGATATAGGCGAGCTGCTTCGCCACTTCGATCGCCCGATCCATTCCGCCTAATTCGTCCACCAGCCCGAGCTGTTTTGCCTGTTCGCCCGACCAAACGCGGCCCTTAGCGATCTGGTTCACCACTTCGATGGAAAGGTGCCGGCCCCTCGCGACGCCTTGTGTGAATTCGGCGTAGGTTTCTTGTAGTGATTTGTCGATGGCCGCGCGCTGCGCTGGAGTGAAATTTTGCTGATCGGAGAACAAGGTTGCGTTTTCGCTGGTGGCCACATAATCGGTGCTCATCCCCAGCAGCCCGTAGAGGCCCGAGATATTGAACTTCCCGATCAGCACTCCGATTGAGCCGGTGATCGTGTCGGGATCAGCCACGATCTTTCGCGCCGGCGTCGCGATCCAGTATCCCCCCGACGCGGCCACGTCCGACATTGACACCACAACAGGCTTCACGGCGTTCGCCAGCTCCACTTCGCGGCGGATCACCTCGCTGCCCACCACGGAGCCGCCGCCGGAGTCCACGCGAAGCACGATCGCCTTGATGCTCCGGTTCTCCCGGGCTGCGCGGAGGTCCGCCGCCACTGAATCGCCGCCCATGATGAAGCCGCCCGTCGGGCTGTCTTGCGAATCGCCCGAAACGATCAGGCCTGTCGCATGCACAACGGCTATCTCTTCGCCGCCGAATGTATTGAGCGACATCCGGTATCGGCCCAGCGATATTGGGTTCCACCCGTGGTAATGCTCCTTGAAATAGTCCTGTACCTGGTCCCAGTAGCCCAGCCGGTCGACGAGGCGGCTCTCCACCGCTTCGTGCGTCAGCAATGGCCCGCTCTCGACCAGTTGCTGGAATTTAGGTGTATCCATGTGCCGCGCTTTTGCCGTCTCGCTGAGGTAATGGTTGTAGACGCTGCGAAGCAGCGACTCGACCTCCTCTTTATGCGCAGGTGTGAACTTCTTCTCGGTGTAGGTGTTGCCGGCCGTCTTATATTCCGCGATGTGATAATACTCGGGAACAACCTTCAGCTTGTCGAGCGTTCCGCGGAAGAACAGTGCCTCCGCCATCATGCCGCGGATGCTCACCGGCACCGTTGGCACTAGCCAGATCTGCCCGCACCCGCTCGCGAGGTAATACTCAGGATTCCCTACGCCGTCGTAGCCAAGATAGCAGATGCTCGGCTTGCCGCTCCTCTGAAACGCAATCAGGTGCGAACGCATTTCCTCGAGTTTCCCCCAGCCGGTCTCGAGCGGTCCGATGCGAACCACGATTCCCGTAATTCTGGGATCGCTGGCCGCGGAGTCGATGGCATCAAGGTAGTCGTGCAGCACGGGGGCCGCCGAGCCGCTGAACGCTGCCACCAAATCCAACGGCCGCTGCTCGTTAATCTCGCCGGCGGCGTTGATCACGAGGACGGAGTTCGAGAAAATCCGCTTGGGCCTCCATGCCGCCGCCCAGATGATCAGGACAAAGAAAACGATCAATGTTCCAATGACAATCCCTCGCCGTTTCCCCCACGTCATCGTTCTTCACCCCTCGCCATTCTTCTGAACCTGTAAGTCGCGGAATAAGACGTTAGCACTTGCCGGGCCGAATCCGAAGATGGAAAAGCCGGCAAGTCGCGAAACCATCTCGGTCACGTCGTTTCGAGCGCGCGGGCTCCATGACCGCGATGAACCTCGCTCCCATAGTTCAACGGTACCGTTTGAACAATGCCACACGCCTAATCTCCGACGAGCCGCGCGCGCCTTGCTAACATTTGGTTTTGCCCCTGAAAACCCAGATGAAACGCGCCTGGCTTGAACAATTGATGAAGGTCAACAAGGAACTGCTGTTGATCCTGTCGATCATCGCCTTCGCCGCGATCGTGAATTTCTTTGTCGCCGGGCAGAAGCTGGTTCTCTCCTTCTACGATCTGCCGACTCTGTTCGCGGCGTACTACTTCGGCCGTTCGCGCGCCGTTCAGACAGCGCTCGCGTCGGTTCTGATCGTTTCTTGGCTGAACCTTATGAACCCCGTAGCGCTGGCCAGCGGGGCTAACGTTTCCCTGCGTCACATGATGGCGTGGTCGGACATCGCGATCTGGGGCGGATTCCTCCTGATTACCGCGTACGCAATGGGCTCGCTCTACGAGCGCAAGGAACAGAGCCTGGCTGAGCTTCGGGAGACGTACTACGGCGTGTTGCAGATCCTGTGCGGGGTGGTCTCAAACGACAAATACACGCAAAATCATTCCTACCGCACGTCTGTCTACGCGGCCCGTCTCGCCGAGGAAATGCGGCTGCCCGAGCAAAGGATCGAGGATATTCGCGCCGCTGCTCTGCTCCACGATATCGGCAAACTCGAGGTGAGCCGCCAGATTCTCTACAAGGCTGCACGTCTTAGCGACGAAGAGATCGTCGAGATGCAATCCCATTTGAACAAGGGCATGGACACGCTGAGGCCCGTCGGCGGAACGCTTCGCCGCGTGCTGCCTATCATCCTGAGCCACCACGACAAATTCGATGGCACGGGCTATCACCCTACGAAAGGCGATGACATCCCGCTCGAAGCCCGCATCATCAGCGTCGCGGACGCGTATGACGCGATGGTCAGCGACCGCCCATACCGCAAAGCGATCACGCCGTTCGAAGCGCGCGACATTCTTGTAAAGGGCGCCGGCAAGGATTGGGATCCAACGGTTGTCGATGCCTTCCAATCTGTCTTCCGAGCCGGCCGCATGGAAGTCCCCGAAGTCCTCGTGTAGAATTGCCGATTACAAAACGAAAGTAGTGACTCTAAGGAATATGGGGCGCGAAAGGTTCGTCAGGCGGGAGTCGGCTTGGCGAACATTTGGCCGACCGCTTCGCGAAGCCGCGCGAGGGTGAACGGTTTGGGCAGAATCGGAACAGCCGCCAGTTCGGCCCCGTGCTGCTCCGCGTCGGCGAGGTTTCCGGTCATGAGCAGGAAACGCGCCGCGAGTCCCGGGCGGATCGTTCTCACAAGGCGGTAGATGTCGAGGCCGCTCTGACCGGGCATCTTCAAATCACAAATTACAACGTCGAATTGTTCCTCCTGCAGAACAGCCTCAGCACGCTTTGGGCTGGACAGCAAGGTGACCCGGTAGCCAAAGCTCTCGAGCGCGTCGCCAACCATTTCGAGGAGTCCTTCTTCGTCGTCAATCACGAGCACGTGCCGCGCTGCGGAGGCTGCCGGACTTCCGGACGAAGTACTGTCTGAAGGCGCGGCCGACGCTTGGCGTGGTGGTGGTGACATCGGGAGTTCGATGTGCATCGTGACGCCTTCGCCGTCTGGAGCCTCCGCAAAGATGCGCCCATGGTGCTGCTGAATGATGCCGTGCGAAATGCTCAGCCCCAACCCGGTTCCCTGCCCTTGCGGCCGCGTGGTAAAAAACGGCTCGAAGATATGCTCGCGTATTTCAGCTGACATTCCCGGGCCGTTGTCTCGCAGCGTGAGATGCGCTCTCTGGCCATCCGTTCGGCAGTCGACCCAGATGTCTCCGCGATCGCGACAACCGCGGATGGCATCTTCCGAATTGAGCAGCAAGTTCAGCAGAACCTGCAGAAGCTGGTCGGGATCGGCAAGAACCCAGACGGGATTCGAAGGCTTCGTGATGTGAAGCTCAATGTTGTCTGCGCGGAGATGATACTCGCGGAGGGCGACGAGACGGTCGACAACCCCGCGCAAATCGAGCCCCTGCGTCCGGTGCGGCGCGCGGCGCGCAAAGCTGCTCAGGTTCGCGACAACGTTCTTCAACCGCAGGGCTTCTTCCCGAATCGTGTGAACCGGCGTCGCGACGGACCGGTCGCCGCCGCGTTGGCTCAGGACGATCTCGCTGAAGCCGAGGATCGATGTAAGTGGATTATTGATCTCGTGCGCAACGCCGGAGACAAGCTGACCGAGAGAAGCGAGTTTGGCAGATTGTAGTAACTCTTTCTGCGCGAGTTCGAGTTTGGCGGTTCGTTCGACGACCTTCCGTTCGAGGGAGGCGCGCGTTTTACGCAGCTCGGCCGCCATTTCGAGGAATCCGGTCACCAAAGAACTAAGCTCGATGCTTTCAGGGACCTCTGCGGTGATATTCAGGTTGCCGCGGCGAACTTCGGAGACCATTTGGCGCATCTTGTCGAGGTGCTGCCAGATATGCCTTTGATGGGCGCGCCGAAACCATATCGACGCGAAGAAAGAAAACAGCGCAAAAGCAATCAGCACGATCAACAGCTGCCGCGACGACTCGCGCATTTGTTCGTTTAGCGCCTGGAGGCGCTGCACCTCGGGACCCGACACGTGGAGCGTTTGCAACGAGGTAGCCAGGCGGCTTTGATAGGCGTCCCGCACATAGAGCGCCGTCGACACGAGCAGAATTGCCAGGAACAGCGTGCCTGCTTGCATCAGGCGAAAGCGACGCTCGATGGAATACGGCTTGGGCTTGGCCGAGATCACGGCAGCCCGCACCTTGCTCTGCGCTTCGGTTGGCACACTCATAGCGGTCGAAATAGTGCTGGCATTTCAGCGTCCAAAGTCGTGGGAGTAGGGCTAGATCTGCTAGCGGTTTAGGAAAGCCCAACCAAGTACACCCGGGCCGATTACGCCGTTCTGAAACGGTTGTTCCGCTGCGGAGCACTCAGCGATCAGTAGTTCGTCAGGCGAGTTCCCCAGCGGCGGCGACGATATGACGAGCAGAAATACCAAAGGCATCGACCAACTCATCGGGCTTGCCGGAGTGCGGCATCCCGTGGATCGCAAGCATCCGGAACTTGGCGGGCGCGGCGCCAGCTTCGGCAAGCGCGCCGAGAACCGCTTCACCAAGGCCACCCTCAGGCCAATGATCCTCAACCGTAACAAGCCTTCCGCCTGTCGCCTGGATCTGCTCGACGAGGGCTCTGCCGTCAATTGGCTTCACACAGTAGAGATCAATTACTCGAAGCGCGACACCTTTCGATTTCAACTGGTCGGCAGCCTTCAGCGATTCGTGCAACGTGATTCCCGCGCCGATGATTGTGACGCGATCCTGCGCACTCTGGCGCAGTACTTTGAATCCCGGAATCGGGAACGTTTCAGACGTCGAGTAAAGGATCGGCGTCTTGGGGCGTGACGTGCGCAGATAGGTGATTCCGTCCTGACGGGCCATGTATTCAGTGAGCCGTTCCGAAGAAACAGCATCGCTTGGATAGAGGACAACTGAACCGTGAACGGCGCGAAACATGGCGAGATCTTCCAACGCCATTTGCGAAGGGCCATCCTCGCCGATGGAGACGCCGCTGTGCGAACCGCAGAGGCTCAGATTAGCGCGGCTGATTGCAGCCATACGCACTTCGTCATAAGCGCGCGACTGAAAGCACGCGAACGTGTCGGCGAATGCCGTCTTGCCGCGCGCGGCAAGTCCGACGCCCACGCTGACCATGTTCTGCTCCGCAATGTAAGCCTGAAAGAAGCGGTCATGATACGTGTCGGCGAAGATCTCGGAGAACGTCGAATTGTCCACGTCGCCGGACAAAACAACGAGATGCGGGTTCACGGCGCCAAGACGCTTGAGCGCGTAGCCATAGGCCTCGCGAGTGGCGACGGGCTTCGATACATCGTAGTCGGGCGCGGCGGGAGCCGGAAAATCGGCGCGATGCGGTAGCGAAGCACGTTCGTAAGACTTGCCCGGATCCGGAGGAAGATCGATGCCGCCGCCAAGCTCCTTTATCGCGGCTGCGAGCTGGTCCTTCGAGAATGGCTTGCCGTGCCAGCCTTGCTTCCCTGCAACCTCACTGAACCCGTGGCCCTTCTCCGTGCGAGCCAGGATTGCCTGCGGGCGCCCCTTGGTAGTTTTGGCGCGGTCGAGCGCGGCAAGCACAGCAGAGGCGTCGTGGCCGTCGATGATCTCGGTGGCCCAGCCCTGCGCCTCGAATTTATGACGATAGACGTCCATATCGTGCTGGTACATGGTCGGCTCGCTCTGGCCAAGCGCGTTGATATCCGCGAGCACCGTGAGGTTGTCGAGCTTATAGTGCGCACTAAACGCGGCCGCTTCCCAAATCTGGCCTTCCGCCAGCTCGCCATCCCCCGTTAGCACGTAGACGCGGGTCGAACTCTTGTCGAGTCGCGCACCGATCGCAAGCCCCGCGCCGACCGAAAGTCCCTGGCCGAGCGAGCCGGTGGCAGCGTCGACTCCGGGAATCCGCGGGGTCGGATGGCCCTCGAGTTCGCTCGAGAATTGCCGGAGCGTCATCACTCGAGACGCTGGGAAAACACCCGCTTCGGCTAACGCGGCGTACAACACAGGAGCCGCGTGTCCCTTGGAGAGAACGAAGCGGTCGCCGTCCGGTGAATTGGGATTCTTGGGATCAAACTTCATCGCGTAGAAGAATGTGCCTGCAACGAGTTCTGCCGCGGACATGCACGACGTCGGATGACCTGAGCCCGCAGCCGTTGTGGCCATCATCGAAAGGATTCTCAGGCGGCGAGCCTTTTCCTGAATGGCGGTGATCGTCGAAGTGGAAGGCCCAGCGGGAGAGGTCACGCTCATGTCGGCTCCTTGGCTTCGTCTACAGTAAGGATGCAATTCTACCCGTTTCGGTCGCAGCGGGCGAGCACGTTCAAAGTTCTCATTTTGCCGCAGCTGCGTCAGCTTGTGTGAGAAAGGTCCGCGCCCTTGGCTTCTTTACCGAGGCTCGTGACAACCACAACCAACGCCGCGACGATCAGCACCGTTCCCGCGAGAACCGGCGCGTAGTTCCCCGAACAGCGTCTCTCGGCGAGTTTGGCCTGAATCACGGCGTTGCGCGAGGCCAGGAGATTTCCGACTTGGTAGGCGAAACCGGGGAATGTGGCGCGCACGGCCGGCGGCGAAAGCTCATTCAAGTGCGCAGGAATCACTCCCCAGGCCCCCTGAACCATGAATTGCATCAAGAAGCCGCCGAGCATGAACATCCCGGCGCTACGTGAGTACGCCCACAGCGGAACCGCCGGAAGCGAAAGCAATGCCGCCACGACGATGGCTTTCCGCCGCCCAATTCGTTCAGACCATGTCCCGAAGACGATTCCGCCCAAGAACGCGCCGACGTTGTAGACCACGCCAATAAGTCCCACTATCTCGGGCGTGAAGCCGTGGTTCTTCTGAAGAAACGTCGGATAGAGATCCTGCGTTCCGTGGCTGAACAGATTAAAGGCGAACATGAGCAAGGCAAGAAAGATAAAGCTGCCGGAATATTTCAGAATGTCGCGGCCGAGATGAAGCTCCGTTCTTCGATCGACGCGGCCCTGGACCCAAGCGGGGGATTCCTTCACCCGTGTCAGGATTAAGAAGATGACGGGGATCGCCGGCAGCGCGCCGAGAACAAACATCCCGCGCCAACCGACAATGTTAAAGAGCAGGCCATAGGAGAGAGCGGCCAGCAAGTAACCCAGAACGTAACCTTCCTGCAGAAGACCCGAAAAGAAACCGCGCCCCTCGACGGGCAACGTTTCGAAGGCGAGCGCCGCGCCGACGCCCCATTCGCCTCCCATGGCGACACCGAAGAGCGCTCGGATCACCAGGAATGCGGGGAGCGACGGTGCAAACGCGGACGCCAGCTCAAAGAACGAATAGCAGATGATGTTTGCGAGCAGAGCGGGCCGGCGGCCAAAGCGGTCCGCAAGCAAGCCAAAAAGGAAAGCGCCAACCGGACGCATCGCCAGAGTGATGAAGATTGCTTCGGCCACCGCGGAGACTTTGGTGTCGAATTGCGTTGCGAGGGCGCTGACGCAAAAGACGAGAATGAAGAAATCAAAGGCGTCGAGAGACCAGCCGAAAAGGCAGGCTAAGAACGTGTTCCGTTGCGGCGGAGTGAGCCGACGAAAGTTCTCAAAGACGCTGAGGCGGCCATTGGACTTGGGCGCGGGTGAAGATGTGTTCATCTCGACCCAGCCCGCTGCGGCAGGATCGATTTCGGATCGAGGATGGCGTCTGCGACGCGCGCCACTTGCACCATCTCTGCAACATCGTGCACCCGAACAATGTGCGCGCCACCGAGAATACTGGCGGTGACCGTGGCTGCGTTGCCCCACACGCGATCGTTGGCTGGCACATTGCCGAGGGCACACCCGAGAAAGCTCTTGCGTGATGTGCCGATGAGCAGGGGAAAACCGAGCCTGGCAAGCTCCGGCAAGCGAGTCAGCAGTTCATAGTTCTGCGGGTAGCTCTTGCCGAAGCCGATGCCCGGGTCGAGAACGATCTGCGACTTCGCGACGCCCGCGCGACATGCCACGGCAACAGCTCGGCGCAGACCGGAGGTAACGTCGCGAAGAACATCACGGGCGAACGGTCCCTTCTGCATCGTTCGAGGCTCGCCGCGCATATGCATCAGGACCAACGGCAGGCGGCGACGTCGCGCAATCTCGGCGATTCGCGGATCGTTGCGAAGCGCGGTGACGTCATTGAGGATTTCAGCACCCGCCTCGGCAGCGGCATCGGCCACTTCCGATTTCCTAGTATCGATCGAAATGGGGATTTTCAATTTTCCGCGGAGCTGTGCCAGCACCGGAAGGAGCCGGGACAGTTCCTCTTGCGCAGAAATGCCTTGGGAGCCGGGACGCGTGGATTCGGCACCGATGTCGAGAATGTCCGCACCGTGACGCTCGATTTGATAAGCACGTGCCGCCGCGGCATCGGGGTCGAAATGCAGGCCACCGTCGGAAAAGCTGTCCGGCGTAATGTTGAGCACGCCCATGACGAGCGTGCGGCTCCCCAGCACGAGCATGCGCGACGGAAGCCGCAGGCAGAATCTTTTCCGGCGGAGCATCGCGCACTATTGAATCACGATTCGGCCGTGAGCATAAGCCTAATGGGCTGACGCGGGAACGTAATAGGCGGCGCGGTGAGAGACGGATACGTTCGGCTGATCGACCATCTGCACGCCAAGGTGATGCCAACCAGCTCTAGCAGGCACGGCAGAATCAGGCTGCGGATAGTAGCCCAGCGTATATTCGGCGCGAATCCGCTGCGCGACTTTGCGGAACGTGTCCGCTAGGGTGGGCGCTTCGCGAAGAAAATAGAGCTGGCCCCCCGCTCGACGCACGAGTTCGGCGAGATAGAGGGTGTAAGTGGGGATTCCGGACTCGCGTGCATCAAGCGTGATGAGCGTCCGTCCGACATGCGATTCAAGCCACGCAGCGGTCATGATCTTCGGGCGATTCTCCGTGGAGACAGCAAACACCTGAATGTCTTGCGAGGCGAGGACGCGCGAGAGGTCGTCGAACGTCAGCCGATTTGGCGAGGCAGCCGACGGAGTGGCGCTTGCGGGATCAAGAGTCAGGCCGAGCCCGCTGTCTTGCCCGTCGGTAAGCAGAACGATAACCTTTCGGCCCGTGCGCCCCGGAAAGAGCTGCTGCACCGTGAGGTACACGGCTTCGTAGATGTTTGATCCTCCCGTGTCTCCGAACAGCTCGCGAACATTCACGCGTGCGACCGCGCGGCGCATGAGTTCGCGCACGTCGGAAAATGGCAGCAAGAGATACGCGTGCGCCGCAAAATCGACGACGGCGGCCTGGTCCAGCGGCGCGAGCCCGTCAACGAGCGCGTCGGCAGCAGTCTTCATATCGTCGGAATCACGAAGCACGCTGGGACTCGCGTCAATCACGATAGCGACGCTTGCAGGCTGGTTCGAAGCGTCGAAATAGGCAATCTTTTGTTCAGTGCCGTCGTCGAAGAGGCGAAAATCGGCACGCGTGAGGCCGGGCACGGAAGTGCCATCCGGCATCGCCACCGTGCACGTCACCGAAACCATTTGCGTTGTGCTGCGGATGGCAGCCGGCGCGGACGCCTCTGAGGCAGCCGTTTGCCCGGATTCGCTCTTGGCTACAACCGTCAGTTCGCCTGTCTCCGGATCGCGCTGCCAGACGATTCCTGAATCGAGCACTCGCGGCGTCGGCAATTTCTGCCTCTGGGGATCGTGCGCGCGCGGGAACGCAGGGGCACAAAGCGCCGAAAGCATCAAGAAAAGAACTGGGATTCTGTTTGCAACGTACCGCTGCGAAGCGCCGTTCGCTCGCATGGCAGTTTCAATCGAGATCGAAATCGCGGAGCGGCTTCTCGATCGGCGCGTCCTTCGCCTTCTTGAGGCCCTCGGCAAATTTTCGCGCCAGGACATCTTCCTTGGTTCGCTCGGCCTCGACGGAAGCGCGAAACTTTGCCTCGACGGCGTCCGCCTGCTCGCGAAGATGGCGCGCAGTGTCATCGAGATCGACTGAAGGAGGCGGCTTCGGCGGCGGGACATGAGACAGCACGACGCCAAGCCCTCGGTCGACGGTCAGCTTCGCATGGCAGCACGGGCAGTCGAGTTCAAAGGTGTCCGCCGGTTTGTTTGCCATGCCGCTATTCTACGACAAATCGGAGTAAGTTGGACTGACGGAGAATCTGAACGCGAGCGCTGGCAGTCTCTGAGTTCGACCGATTTGAGACTACCGCCTAACAGCATCGAACACGATTGATGCGACGATCCCGTTGCGAATTCCGCCGTTGCTATGCTGGGGCGGGCTTTTCGCCTTTGGCGAGGCCGGGGATTGGCCGCGGCTCGGGCCGCAACGTGAGCTGCGGCTCCTTGCTTGGCACGGGCGAGGCCGGCGGAGGCGGCAGCGGCTTCTCCGGCAGTGGCTTGCCGTCCATCAGGAGCTTGAGCTCGGTGGCGTCGAGGACCTCCCGGTCGAGGAGAGCCTGTGCGACGCGCTCAAGAGCCTCGCGGTTGGTCTCGAGAATGTTGCGGGCGCGCGAATAGCCCATGTTGACGATAGCGCGAACTTCCCCGTCGATCTTGATCGCGGTGTCCTCCGAATAATCTCGGTGCTGCGCGATCTCGCGGCCCAGGAAGATCGCCTCTTCCTTCTTGCCGAACGTCAGCGGCCCGAGCGGGCTCATGCCCCACTCGCAAACCATCTGCCGTGCGATTTCGGTGGCCCGCTCGATATCGTTGCCGGCGCCGGTCGTAATGTGATGGAGGAATATTTCCTCGGCGGCCCGGCCGCCCATCAAAACGGCAAGCTGTGATTCGAGAAATTCCTTCGTGTACGTGTGTTTGTCGTCGATCGGCAGTTGCATCGTGACGCCCAGCGCCATTCCGCGTGGAATGATCGTCACTTTGTGCAGCGGATCGGCTCCCGGCGTCATAGCGGCCACAAGTGCGTGGCCCGCTTCATGATAGGCGGTATTGCGTTTTTCCTCGTCCGACAGGATCATCGACTTGCGCTCGACGCCCATCAGGACTTTGTCCTTGGACATCTCGAAATCGGCCATCGTAACGAATTTTCGGTTCTGCCGCGCCGCCCAGAGCGCCGATTCGTTCACGAGGTTTGCCACGTCCGCACCCGAGAATCCCGGCGTGCCGCGGGCAATCACCGAGAGATCGACGTCGTCTGCAAGAGGAACCTTCCGGGTGTGCACCCGAAGAATTTCTTCGCGCCCTTTGACGTCCGGCCGCGGAACCACGACTCGCCGGTCGAATCGGCCCGGCCGGAGCAAAGCAGGATCGAGCACGTCCGGGCGGTTGGTCGCCGCAATCAGGATTACGCCTTCGTTCGATTCAAAGCCGTCCATTTCGACGAGCAGCGCGTTCAGCGTTTGCTCGCGCTCGTCGTGACCGCCGCCGAGGCCGGCGCCACGATGGCGCCCGACGGCGTCAATTTCGTCGATGAAGATGATGCAGGGCGCATTCTTCTTGCCCTGTTCGAAGAGGTCGCGCACCCGGCTCGCGCCGACGCCCACGAACATCTCCACAAAATCCGAGCCGGAGATCGAGAAGAACGGAACGTTCGCCTCCCCTGCAATCGCGCGAGCGAGCAGGGTCTTGCCCGTTCCCGGAGGACCGACCAGAAGAACGCCCTTCGGAATTCGGCCGCCCAGTTTCTGGAACTTTTGCGGATCTTTCAAAAAGTCGATGATTTCGTACAGCTCTTCCTTGGCCTCGTCAATGCCCGCGACATCCTTGAAGGTCGCTTTCTTTTGCTGGGCGGTCAGAAGCCGCGCGCGCGATTTGCCGAAGCTCAGCGCCTTATTTCCGCCGGCCTGCATTTGCTTCATCATGAAGATCCAGAACGCAACGAGCAGGATCAGCGGAGCGAAATTGATCATGAAGCTGATCCAGTTGGCGTCCTTCACTTCCTTGTAGTTGTAGATGATGTGCTGGTCTTGGAGGGCTTTCGTGAGATCCGGAATCGCGGTGTTCGCGACCGTAACGCCGCGGAACTTGGCACCAGAACTGTAATCGCCCTGCAGTTCGGCGCTGTTCTGGGAGAGAAAGATCGTAACATCCTTGACCTGGCCCGCGTGGACCTTGTCCAGGAAACTCGTGTACTGCGGCTCATCGTCATGCGCGGACTGGCCGCCTGTGGAGGCCATCCTCCACAACACGACTGCGAGCAAAATCATTAAGAGCCAGAATAAAATTGTACGTACTGTCGAGTTCACCGTGTTACCTCACCCCTCAGGATCCGCAACGTCCCAGTGCATCCTGAACCTTCAGCGTCCACTTACTTAGATGCCGTTGCCACGCTTTATATTCAGCTGGCTCAAGCATTGTCAGCTGCTAAGAAATGCCGCTACAGCAGATTCTCCTCGATCACCAGCCCGACGCGAGTGCCTTCGCGGGCGCAAAACGCTTTGGCAGCAGGCATTCCGCGCGCCCAAACCACGGAACCCGCACTCTCCAGAACCGGCCACTCGCTCCTCCGGCACTTGGGAACACGCGCGGCCAGGAACATTTGCTTCAGCTTGCGAGCCTGGCGTCGGCCGCAGGGCGTGTACGCGTCGCCCGGTCGCCAGTTCCTCAAGATCAACGGCGCGCGGAGTGAATGGGCATCAAGAATCTGGTCGCTTTCAGTTTCCCTCTCCGCACCAGCCCAGTCAATCAATTTCAAGCTGAAGCGGCTGCCGAGTTCCGGAACGGAAACAGTCGACGAACCGGCGCTCGGTAGTGTCACAACATAGTGATACGCAGCCGGTTGCGAAACAGTTTCCCGGGCGCTGTCGGCTCCAAAAACTAGATCATTGAAACGGCGTTCCACCAGGATCCCGCCCGGTAGCTCGACCTTGCGCCCGCTCCCGGACTTGCTCGCTAGACGAATCACCTGTTCGACATGATCAGAGCCGAGCTCGCGGCGGTCCCCTCGCACCTCTTCATAGAGACGGCGAATCAGGCGTTCGGTGAGCGCTCGCTGCGGGGAGCTGGCGCGACCCATGCTTTCTTCTGTGGCCTTCGTTACGCCTCCGGAATGCACAAGGGGCTCGACAAGCTCGCGGATCGAGACTGCAAGTGTGCCGTCCTTCGCTTTCACACAGGCCCGAAGGCGGTCTTCGACCAGCGTCGACCAAAAGACATCCTCTTCGCGTGCTAGCCGGGCGAGGTCGCACAGGTGGTCTACGATGCCCGGTGAGAAATCGCGCTCGAGCACCGGCAGAAGGTTGGTCCGCACGCGCGCCCGCATTCGGCTCACGTCAGCATTCGAAGAGTCTTCGCACCACGGCTGCCTCAGATCCGTGAGGTACTCCCTCAGCGCCCATCGCCGAACCGATAACAGTGGCCGCACAATTGCGCCCGCAATCGGATAGATGCCGGCGAGTCCCGTCGGGCCCGTACCGCGAATTAGGTGAGCAAGCACAGTCTCGGCTTGATCGTCAGCGGTATGGGCAACGGCGACGCGAGTTGCGCGGCCCTCGTCGACGAGGCCCCGGAAAAACCCGTAGCGCAACCGCCGCGCCCCGTCTTCCAGGTTCCAGCCGTTCCGCTGCGCTTCGGCGGCGACATCCTCGCAGTCGAGAGTCAGTTCCAAACCGCGCGCCCGTGCCAGATCGAGGACAAACCGAGCGTCCCGTTCGGACTCCTCGCCACGCAGCTGGTGGTTGAAATGAGCTACCGACAACGTGATTCCGAGTTCTGCGTGAACATTTTCAAGGATCCGCAAGAGCGCAACGGAATCCGCCCCGCCCGAAACAGCGACCGCAACACGATCGCCCGGCACAAACACGCGCGCATCACGAATGTATCGGAGTACGATTTGTTCGAGTGGTCTTCGCATGACCGCAAATCCATCCGCGAAGCGGATGAACTTATGGTAACAGCAAGGGCCGGAAGGAGGCGAGCGACACCTCAGTCGCGATGCAGCCGACTAGAGGCAGTCCGTGACCTGCTGCGTGAAAAGGTCTCGACTGTAAGAAATTCTGCGGTCAAGCGCCACCGCGGCGAAATACGAGCAGCTCTGCCGCTCGTTTTCCGTCCAGGCAGCAACGCTCGGAACGATGGGGCGGCTCATTCGGCCCACCACGTCAAGCAAGCCGTAATAGGCACCAACGACGCGGATCTCCTTGTGGTCATCCCCGCGCTCGGGACACAAGCGGACGAGCTGAAGGAGCCGCGCGAAGTCGTCGGCCGCGAGATTTTGGCTGGCAAGACCGACAACTTCACGAACGCGATCCGAAAGCTCAACCCTCCGGCTGTACGCCAGGATGGAGCGGCAATGCAGGACAAAGAACTGAAGCAAGGCCGCAAACGAGATTACGAAAATAAGCGCTGCGATCATCGGGCTCTCGCCAACAGACTGGCCGTTGCCAGCCTGGAGTCCTCCGGAACCTTAGTGAACGTGTACGCCCAGGCTAGCGGAAGCCACAGGCCCACGATCGGGAACAGGAATCGCAAGAGAGGCATGTACAAGTGCGGGAACAGATTGCCGATCGCATAGGTGCCCGCTGTACCGCTGAAATAGACGCCCAGCGCAAGCACGAGTTGAACCAGCCTGGTGCGCGTTTCTCGGAGCTTGAGGATAGCGCCCCACAGGAGATACGTCAGCACAACGCCAACGAAATACAGGTTCTGCCCCATTGCGACAACAAACCGTGATGTCAGATGATTGCGGTTTTGATGGACGACGCCGTACGAGAAAAAGGCAGTCGCAAGCAGCAGCAAAACGGCGGCCTTGCGGACGTAGCTGCTCGCTTTCAGTTCGCTAAAGACCTGCTGATAAAAGCTGATGATCACCCAGAACATCAGGATCGTCAGCAGACTGTCCGTGTAATAGTAGTAGTACGCGTAGGTGCTGGAACTGGTTCCGTATCGCTGTGTGCACAGGAAGAGACCAAACGTAACTGCCGCCTCGCATAACATGTAGAAATTAATAGCGATATTGCTAAAGAAGCTCTTCTTGAAGAGTGTGCACACCACCACGTAGATTTCCACGAGGAAACCTGCAAGAGCCATTACGTTGAAGAATGAGCCAAGCATCAATTCGTTCAGGCCTGGCCCTAGCCGATGGGCTGTTCCTCAGCCCATCCTCAACCTAGTTCCACGGCACCGAAGGCGGTGGTGCCGTCGTGTTGTTCCACGGAACACTCGGCGGCGGTGCCGTCGTGTTATTCCACGGAACGCTAGGCGGTGGCGCCGTCGTGTTGGCCAACATCACGGTCGACGAATCTGAAGAAATTGCCTTCAGGCCCATCGCCGCGGTCAACACGGACAGAGCCAACACTACCAACATCAACCACTTACTCATCTAGCTCCTCCGAGTAGGGAAACTACGCGGCGGAGTCTATAAGTGGTTGAATGCCGTCAAGAGGGAAATTTTAGGGGTGTGTGTCCAAACGGTACACACCCGCCCTCTTGGCTAGGCCAATGCCTGCTCCAAGTTCTGCGGGTGCAAAGTAACCTTCCGGAGTGATGCGGGTCAATGTTACGAAGGTACTACCCGCCAGGGCGGTTTCCAACCCGTCGCGAGTGGGATCTCAAGGGGTTAGAACCCGTTACGGTCGCTGCTTGACACTTTGCGCAGGGAAACCGTAGCATCGAAAATTGCTCGCGTGCCGGTGTAGCTCAGAGGTAGAGCGAGGGTCTCATAATCCCTAGGTCGTGGGTTCGAGTCCCACCGCCGGCACCATCTCTATTTTCCCGCAGTTGCGTGCCGCGTCCGCGCCGCACGCGTCCGACGCCCCTTTGCTGTCTCGACGTTCCTTGGAACTGCTTCTGACGGGCGTGGGCACCGCCCGCAGGCCGATAAAGACGCCTCGGCTGTCGCCTGGAAGTGGTAGCATACCGTCCCGAACGTTCCATATCAGAGCTACAAACTGGCGAATTAACGAGGTTTGCAGGGCTTGCATCCTAAGCTTCTGATGAAAACTATCAGGGTCCTTAATTCGCGAGGGCCGCGCCGCGCGGACATTTTAGCGTTAGCGCCCGACTGGTCCAGGAATGCGCTTCGATTGGCTCTCTTCTGCGCGACGCTGTTCGCAGTTGCAATTCCCCTCGAAGCGGTGTCTTTGCGGAGTGTCCCCGATGGTTACACTCGACGTGTCTGGCAGACGGAGGATGGCCTGCCGGAGAACACCGTTCAGGCTTTTGCGCAAACTCCCGATCACTATCTCTGGATCGGCACCAGCGGTGGCTTGGTCCGCTTCGACGGGGAACGGTTCGTAGTCTTCGACCGCGAAAATACCCCCGAAATCCACGACGACAGCATTTTTTGCCTCACCGTTGCTCGCGACGGCACCCTCTGGGCTGGCACGGACGGTGGCGGCGTCTTCCGATACAAGGATGGCCTCTTCCATTCGTATTCCAAGAGCGACGGACTGGCCAATGGTTTCGTTCGCTCGATCTATCAAGATAGTCGCGGCCGAGTATGGGTTGGAACCGATGCGGGGCTATTCCGCCTCGATGGAGAACGCTTCACACGAATCGATGGTCAGGGAAAAGTTCCCGCGCTGGCAGTGCACGATATTCGAGAGGATCACGAAGGGCGCCTGTGGGTAGGCGGATCGAAACTCTTAATGCTCGACGGCGACGACTGCCGTGAGTTTCTGTTGAGCGGAGGACGAAGCGCCAGTCGAGTGAAGTCGATTTTTGAAACTTCCGACGGAACACTCTGGGTTGGAACAGTTTCCGGCCTGGATCGAATGGCGCCTTCGCACTCGTTCGAAAGCCGGCAATTCGAAGAAGTTCCCGAAATCACCAGCACCGTGCGAATCCTGCGCGAGGATCGCGACGGGACACTTTGGATCGGAAGCATCGGCGCAGGATTGATTCGGTATCGCGACGGCCGCTTCACGCGCGTGACGACACCTGAGGATCCACCCAGCAGCACCATCCTCTCGGTCTTCGAGGATTCTGAGCAAAACATCTGGGTAGGCTTGCAGACCGGACTGCTCCGTCTCAGCCGCACGGCGATGAGCACGTTCCCTCTCCCCGGCGCGCAAAACGCGGATTTCGGCACGGTGTACCCCGATCGGGATGGATCGCTCTGGGTGGCGAGCACCCATCTCTATCGGATCGGGCCGAAACGCACTTCCTCGCAATTGGTTCCCGATCCCGGACCCGGGATCCGTGTCCGGAGTGTCTTCCGCGACAGCAGGGGCGATTGGTGGATCGGCACCGAAGGCCACGGAGTGTTCTTGACCCGGGGATCGCGCCGTTTTCATTTCACCAAACGCAACGGGCTCGTGAACGATTTCGTGCGCGCCTTTCTCGAGGGCCGCGACCATAGCGTTTGGATCGGTACGGATGAAGGAGTCAGCCGCTGGCATGACGGCATACTGACCAGTTACCGGGAGAGCGATGGGCTGGCTTATTTCAGCGTTCGCACGATCTCCCAGGACAGCCACAATGACATTTGGATCGGGACCGAACAAGGTGTCACACACTGGCATGAGGGCCGTTTCGTCAGCGATGAAGTGACGCAAACGCTTCGAGACGAGAAGGTGTGGACCATCCACGAAGATCGCGACAGTGGACTGTGGTTCGGAACCCGCGGAAACGGCCTGTTTCGCTGGCGCGACAGCAAAATGACGCACTTCACGACGGAGCAAGGTCTTGCGAGCAACAGCATCTATCAGATATTGGAAGACCCCCGCGGCACCTTCTGGATGAGCGGCCCGGACGGGATTTCGTCGGTCACTCGCCACGACCTCGATCAATTCGCGAATGATTCGAGGTTTCGTCCGGCGGTGACGCTGTATGGTCTGTCGGACGGCGTCGAGGCGACCCAGATGCATGGCGGCGTTCAGCCGGCCGGATGCCTCACGCCGAACGGCGAAGTCTGGTTTCCCAGCAATCGCGGCCCGGTGCGGATTGTGCCGGACCAGACGCGCCCAGGCAGTCTACCTCAGGTGGCGGTCGAGCGGGTTCTAGTCGATGGTCGCGAAGCTCCCACGACGGGCCGATTGATTGTTCCGCCTGGCGAAGGAAAACTGCAGATCGATTATGCCGCCATTCGATTGCGCTCGCAGGAGCGGATCCGGTTCCGCTATCGCTTGATCCCATTCGATCATCAGTGGATTGAGGCGCTCCGGAATCGCGTCGCTTATTACACCAATCTTCCGCCGGGTGAATATGAGTTTCAGGTGCAGGCATTCGAGATGAACATGCCGGACAACGTGACGGAGGCTTCGCTCGGAATCGAGTGGCGCCCCCACGTTTATCGCACCGCCTGGTTTCTGGCGCTGTGCGTGGCCGCCGTCATCGGACTGTTCTTTTTCGCGTACCGTTCGCGGCTTGGGCAGGTTCATAAGAGATTCGAGGCTGTGCTCGAGGAGAGAAATCGCATCGCGCGTGAAATGCATGACACGGTCATCCAGGGCTGCGCGAGCGCTTCCGCCCTTCTGGAGGCCGTTGTATCGCTCGAGCGGGACGAGGCGGGAGAGAAGCGGCAATTGCTCGATTCGGCGCGTGACCAGGTCAGAGCCACGGTCGACGAAGCTCGCGCCGCCGTGTGGAATCTCCGCAGAAAAGAGGAAACCGCTCCGGAGATCGGCTCGATGCTCGAACAAATCTCCCGCCAGGTGAGCCACCTCTCTCACGTGCCGGTTCAGTTCGAAACCTCAGGGAAATCAGTTCCGCTTGATGGCGTCGTCGAGCATGTTGTACTGATGGTCGCGCGCGAGGCTGTCTACAATGCCGTGCGTCACGGCCAGCCCGGCCAGGTGTCCATCAAGGTCCGTTTCGAGCCGCTTTCCATGACCTTGGAGGTGGTGGACGACGGGTGCGGCTTTGATCCGGTGGAGGTGGCGGCAGTGGATGACACACACTTCGGGCTGGTGGGAATGAGGGAGCGAGTTGAAAGTCTCGGCGGCCGGTTCGGAGTTCGAAGCGCTCCTGGACAGGGAACGCGTGTCTCCGTTGAGGTGCCCATCCGGCCCGTTGTGGCCGAGAGACGAGTAGCGGTGTAGAAACGATGCAAACGGTCACGAAGACAAGCGTTCTGGTCGTCGACGATCACCCGATCATGCGGCTGGGTGTCGCTGCTATCATCAATGCGCAGCACGACATGAAGGTTTGTGCGCAAGCAGGGACGGGCGAGCAGGCAGTGGAGATGTTCAAGAAGCTCAAGCCCGACATCACCTTGATGGACCTGCGGCTCCCCGGCATGAGCGGCCTCGAGGCCCTTCGCGTGATTCGCCGCATCGACCCTCATGCGCGGAGCATCGTCCTCACCACGTATGAAGGTGACGAGGACATCCATCAGGCGATTGCGGCGGGTGCGCTCGGGTACATCATCAAGGGCATGTCTCATGAGACGCTCGTGGACGCGCTGCGCAAGGTCCGCTCGGGAATGCGGTTTCTGCCGTCGCCGATTGTTCGGAGCCTCGCCGACCGCACGCCCAACTCGGACCTGAGCCCACGCGAGCGCGAAGTGCTGTCGTTGATGGTGCAGGGCAAGGCAAATAAGGAAATCGCTAGCGCTTTGGGAATCACGGAAGCCACCGTGAAGTGCCACGTCAGCGTGATCCTGCTTCGGCTCGGTGTGAATGACCGCACTCAGGCGGTCGTCGCGGCATTGCATCGCGGGCTCGAGCACTTGTAAGTCCCGGCCCGTGCCGGGGCAATGGCGCTCGGACTTGCTCCTCAATCCGACCTTAGGCTGATTCCCCTGGCCCTTCCTACAGATAGATTGTCGTGGGAGTTTGTGTCTCTCAGGCCGAGTCATGAAATTGCATGTGGTTTATAGCGTCTTGGCGTCGCTGGCGCTGCTAGGCGTTAGTGTGGCACATTCGGGCACGGCTCCCAGTTCATCGTCCCCCGACGTTGCGATTCGCGCGACCAAGGCACCTTCTCCACCGAGCCCGATCTCTTTCACCGCCGGCGGCCGCTCGCCCAAAGGCGAAGTGCTCTCCGTCAACAGCCGCTACCTCGTGCGCGACGGCGTGCCATGGTTTCCGGTGATGGGCGAGTTTCAATACTCGCGCTATCCCGAGAGTGAATGGGAAAACGAAATTCTGAAAATGAAGGCCGGTGGAATTCAAATCATCTCGACCTATGTTTTCTGGATTCATCACGAGGAAATCGAAGGGCAGTTCGATTGGGCGGGCCGGCGCAACCTGCGGCGATTCGTCGAGCTTTGCGCGAAGCACAGGCTCTACGTTTGGGCGAGAATCGGCCCGTGGGATCACGGGGAATGCCGCAACGGGGGCTTTCCGGACTGGCTGATCAAACGTTGCCCGACGCGGGAGATCAACGCGACCTACCTCGGCTACGTGAAGCGCTTTTATGGGCAAATCGGACTCCAACTGAAGGGATTGTTTTGGAAGGATGGCGGTCCAATCATAGGTGTTCAGCTCGAAAACGAATACAGCGCGCGCGGTCCGGGCAAGGGCGCCGAATACATTCTGGCTCTCCGGCGTCTCGCGCGCGAAGCGGGCATCGACGCGCCCTTTTATACGATCACGGGATGGGACGACGCTGTAGTTCCTTCCACCGGCGTACTTCCCGTGTTCGGCGGCTATCCTGACGCGTTCTGGAGCCGCAGCCTTACCGCGCTGCCGCCGAACGCCAATTATTTCTTCACTCGAATCCGCTGTGATGAAGACGTGATGGACGATCTGCGCTCGAAGCGGCCGGACATCGATGCCCTCGATTCGCACTATCCCTACCTGACCGCGGAAATGGGCGGCGGAATGGAGCTCTCCTATCACCGCCGGCCTCTGATAACCGCAGACGACATCGCCGCGATGGAGTTGGCAAAGCTGGGCTCGGGGGTCTCGCTGTACGGGTACTACATGTTTCACGGAGGAACAAACCCCGACGGCAAGCTTACGACCTTGCAGGAATCGCAGGCCACCGGCTATATAAACGATTCGCCCGTGAAATCGTATGATTTTCAAGCCCCGCTCGGCGAGTTCGGTCAGATGCACGACTCCTTTCGAAATCTGAAAATCTTCCACCTGTTTCTCAGTGACTTTGGCAGCAGTCTGGCGCCCATGACTCCTTACTTTCCGGGCAAAATGCCGGCCGCGAAAAGCGATACGGAAACGACGCGAGTGGCGGCGAGACTCGAAGGAGATCATGGCTTTCTCTTTATCAACAATTACCAGCGACTCTATCCGCTGCCGGAGCGGAAGCAGTTCCGCGTCCGGCTGGAAATGCCGCCGGGCACGATGGAAGTGCCGCAAAATCCCGTTGATATTCCGAGCGGCGCGTACATGATCTGGCCCGTGAATCTCAATCTGGGCCCGGCGGTGCTGCGCTACGCGACGGCTCAGCTTTTGGGTCAACTGAGCGAGCCGAGAACATTCCTGTTCTTCGCGTGGCCAGGCGTGTCGCCGGAATTTGCAGTGGAAGAGAAGGACGGCAGCTCGGTGGAGGCTCCGCGCGCACGCGTGCGGCGTGAAGGAGGTGTGATCTACGTCGATGGAATCGAGCCGGGATCTGGTTTGGCATTCCAGATTCGGGACCGTTCGGGAACGAGGACCCAGATCGTGGTGCTGTCGCGCGAGCAGGCGTTGAATGTATGGAAAGCCAAGTTGGCAGGCCGCGAACGCTTCATCCTGTCCCCGGCTGAGTTGTTCTTTGAAGGCGACCGCATCCATATGCGCGCGAGCGATCCTTCGTCGCTGAGGGCTTCGTTTTTCCCTGCGTGGCAGGAACCGCCCAAGGGCTTCGCGGATGCAGGCAGCGACGGCGTCTTCCACCAGTATGCGGCGACGGTATCGAATGCCGGGGACGTCAGCGCCAAGGTGGAGGAGGCGCAACCGGGAGACGATCCGCCGCCCGCGACGATCGGCAATGGCGTGCCCATGGCACCGGACGAGTCGGCCTTTGACAAGGCCGCGCGGTGGACAATCCATGTCCCGCACATTGATGCGAGCGACGTTCACGAGATATTTCTCAGGATTCGATATGAGGGTGACATCGCGCGGCTCTATGCGGGCGGGCATCTGTTCACCGATAATTTTTATAACGGGTCCGCGTGGGAAATCGGGCTCGGCCAAATTCCGCGGGAAGAACTCGATCGCGGATTGGAACTCAGAGTTTTGCCCATGCGCAGCGACACCACGATTTATTTGCCTCTTGGGGCGCGGCCGGCGTTCCCGGCGGGCGGCGAGATTGCGAAATTGGACGAAGTCCGAATCATTCCGGAATATGAAGTGGTGAGGGATTTAGGCAAATGAGCGACTCCAAATGGATGTTTACGCGAGCGGCTGAACTTTTCGTTCTCCTGCTCCTTGTCGCAGGGGCGGTTGTGCGTGCCTCTGAGAACAGCTACGCGGTGGGGGCGGACGTTTCGTTCCTGAAAGCGGCGGAAGACGGTGGAAAAGTGTTCCGCGACGAGGGCCAGGCGAAGCCGGGGCTCGAGCTCCTGAAGGACCACGGATACAACTGGGTTCGGCTGCGGATTTTCAACGCGCCGAAAGAGCTCCCGAATAACTTGCAGTACACGATCGCTCTCGCGCAGGCGGCGAAGAAGCTGGGATTCCACTTCCTGCTGGATTTTCACTACTCGGATACGTGGGCCGATCCCGGCAAGCAGTTCACGCCGGTGGCGTGGCAGGCGATGTCGCACGCGCAACTGGTGCAGGCGGTATTCGAATACACGCGGGACACGATTGCGTCGATGCGCACGGCCGGCGTGCTTCCGGACATGGTGCAGGTCGGCAACGAAATTACGAACGGCATGCTTTGGCCGGACGGCAAGCTGCCGGCGAACTGGGACAACTTTGCGGAACTGGTGAAGGCGGGCATCGCCGGCGTGCGGGTGGGCGCCGGAGATCAGCCGTGCCCGCGCATCATGATTCATATCGACCGAGGCGGCGACAAGGTTCGCACGAAGGAGTTTTTCGACAAGCTCAATTCGTACGGCGTCGAATATGACGTGATCGGACAATCGTATTATCCCTGGTGGCACGGCAGTCTCAACGATCTGCGCGACAACATGGTTTTCATGGCGCTCGAATACAAGAAGGACATCATCGTGGTGGAGGCCGCATATAACTGGAGACCTACGGTGTACACCAAGAAGCCGGGGCCATTCCCTGAGACGCCCGCCGGGCAAGCGGAATTTCTGGACGAGGTGAACCGCGTGGTGCAGGAGACTCCCAATGGATTGGGGAGGGGCGTGTTCTGGTGGGAGCCGGCAGTGACCGGCCCACTCGTCTCGCGGGGATTCTTCGACGAGAACGGCAACGCCCTGCCCGTGGTCGACGTCTTCGACAAGTACACGCGGCGCTGAGGGGTTCGCACGCGATGTAGCGCGCGGGCCGGAAGACACCTGAATACACCGCTCATGGCTGTTCCGGCGTATCGGGAATCTGTTCGTGACTCACGGGAGGGCGCTTGTTCATCTCCCGGTATATGATCTGGAGCCGGTCCTTGGCCTGCTTGATCTCCTGAAACAGTTTCATTTCCTTCGCGGATTCCTGGGGCATCTGCATCTTGCGGTATAGCGTGCCGAGGCGGTAGTGCGCTTCGCCATTGAGGGGATCGGTTTCGACAGCCATGCGAAGGTACTTCAACGCTTCCTCGTTCTTGCCCTGAGCCATCAGAAAGTGAGCAAGGCCCACCTGCGCGTCCACATCGGAAGGATTCAGAGCAAAGGCTCGCTGGTAGTGTTCAAAGGCCGCTTGCTGATTGTCGCGGCGGAGAGCGATCCGCGCGAGTTCACATTCGATCCTGGAGCTGTCGCCTTCCTCCTTGATCGCGGTCTGCAGCTCATTTTCGGCCTCCGCTTGCGTGGGGGGATCGGACGGCAACGACTGGAAAATCGCTTCCGCCAATTCGTAGTGGGCACCCGGCAGATGAGGATCCATCTGCAAGCATTTCTTGTAGTGCTCGATGGCGTGCGGAAGGTCGCCCAAGTTCACCAAGTGCTCGGCAATCACCTGCTGCATGCGAGCGGAACCGGGCGCGATGATCGCGAGCTTGTTCAGCGTCTCATCGGCGAGTTCGTTGTAGACGAGCTGTGCGAAATACAAGATGTCGACGTTGTCCGGATTCAAATCGACGAGAGATTGCGCCGTGGCGGCGGCGTGCTCGAGGTCGCCGTTTTGAAAGTAGAGTGTGGCGAGCTCCATGCCGACGCGCACGCGAAGGTTCTTGTCCGTCAGTTTCGGAAACGAGCTTGCGAGGAGGCTTTCCGCATCGGCATGGCCCAGCCGCTTCTCGCAGATCCCGAGCATGGCTTTCGCTTTGAGAAGCGACGCGTCGCCGGCGAGGGCCGCGCGAAAATCGTCCGTCGCGCTCTTGCAATCGCCCCAGACCAGATGGATGGCGCCGCGGTTCGAATGGGCTTCGGCATTTTTCGGGTCGAGAGCGAGAATCGCATCGAACTCCTCCAGCGCCGACTGGGGATCGTTCCGTTTTAAGTCTTCGGAAGCTTGCCGGAAATGATCCTGGATCAGCGAAGAGCGGGAACTCCCGGACTGCGCAGCGAAGGTTCCGGGCGATGAGGTGAGTACCAGGACCAGGGCCAGAACAGATGTCGATATGAGTTTCATTTTGGGAATTGAAGACGACGAAAGTCGATTTTTTGGCGATTAGAAGGGATCGCCGTCCTTTGTTTCCAACAACTTAGGTGCGGTTCTAATATTCGAATTTGGCGATTAGGATTTGCCACAGAGACACAGAGACGCAGAGCCAAGGAGGCAAGAAAGGGCCGAACCGGCGGGCTTGGAAGGCTGGCGGCTGACCGGTCGCGGGCCCGGAAAGTGTACCGATTGAAATTTTTCATGTTATTGAATTGCAAGGAGTTGCGGCGATTTCCGTTTGCAAAGTGTACCGATTGAATTTTGGGCGAAGCGAAGACGGCCGTGCCCGGAGGGAAAGAGGAGGCAGGGAATGGCCCGCCTACGGACAGGGGCGTCCGCGTTGACTGCGTCCTGCTACCGGTCGTCAATTTCTTCATCATCGCATCCGGGCCACGGTAGCAGAGCTTTGCGAAAATTAGCAACGAAATAACATCGAACGGGGATTTTGAGGGGGCGAACGGCGAGGGTGAAAGGCGAGCGGGGCGGGTTTCGTCGCCACAGCGACTGGTTCGCCGTAAGTGGTGGGTGCGGGAGCCGGGGGTGGAGTCGGCTCCCGCAGGGGTGAATACGTCAGAAAAAGAACTTCGCGCCAAGCTGAAAAACGCGCGCGCTGTTGGCTACATCCGTAGGCGAGATTGTTCCAGCCGCGCCATCGACCAGACGGAGGGTGTAGCCGGCTCCGCAGGGGGGCAGGGTCCCTGCTCCGCTGGTCGGGTAGCAGAGATAGGTCACATTCGCGTCCGGATTGCCGTAGTCAACGTGATTCAGGAAGTTGTAAGCGTCGGCTCTGAATTCGAGCTTGAAACGCTCTGTGATGTTGAACGTCTTGCCGATGCTGAAATCCATGTTGAAGAAGCTAGGCCCGTAGAGGCTGTTGCGAAGGTTGTCGCCGAAGCTGGCCGCCGCCGGATCCGCGAAAGCTGCGGGGCTAAACCAGTTTCCAGGCGCCTTTTGACCCGATACAGCGGCGCTGCCCACGCGAACCGGGAACAGTGTGCAACTCCAGCAGATACTCATTGCAGGAGTCAGCATGCTCTCGGTGGTGGAGTCGCCTATCACGGGCGTGAAGGGAAGCCCCGTGTGCCATTGCAAGACGGAAGAGACACGCCAGCCTCCGGCGATCTGGTCGAGCACGCCATTGAGTGCGTGCTGGCGGCCGCGGCCGAAGGGGAGTTCGTAGAGGACCTGGCCGGCAATGAAGTGGCGCAGGTCGGTGGCAGAAGCCGCGTAGTTTGCGAGCGGGCTGTAAGCGTTCTGATAGACGTCCACGCCGCCTGAGCCCCAGCCCCGGGAAGTGCCTGTGTCGAGAGATTTGGAGAAGGCGTAGTTCGCCTGGAACTGGAGTCCGTAGGACATCCTCTTCTGGACACGGAACTGAAGGGCATTGTAGTTGGACCAGCCGTCGTAAATCATGCCGGCGATGTACGGGAAATTCGGGTTGGGGTTGCAGGCATACCAGCCACCGGTACAACCGAGGTTGCTTTCCGTGGCCGCGTCCCAATCCGTAGTGAAGTTGAGATTCGTGCCGCGGGTGTACACATAGCTGCTATCCAGGAGAACGCTTCCCGGGAATTCATGCTGAACGCTAAACAGGAACTCCTGGATGTATGAAATCGGCATGCTGCGAGGATAAAAGGCGATGTAGCCGCCGTTCTCGACTTCGGGCGTCGAGGTTGCGAGCGTGGGGTACTGAACGGTGCTTGCGGGTGGGCCGACATCCAAGCTGAAAGCAGGGGTCGAACTGCTGTAGCCGAGGTACGGGCTGAAGGGATTCAAGCCGAGACCGAGCGTGCCGCCGTTTCCTCCGCCGTAGATATCGGCGTCGCGCGGAGCGTCGAAGATGCCGTAGCTGGCGCGGACGGACCAGTTGGGACGCGGAGACCAGGCGATGCCGACGCGGGGCGCAAATTCTTTGTAGACACCGTTCTCGATCGTGTTCAGGTTGCTCACGCCGTAGGCCTTGTCGCTCTGCCCGCCGAAGAGAATGGCGCCGTTAAAAGCTCCCGCGTTCCAAGAGTTGGGGAGGTTGGGATCGAAGATGCCGAACAGGTTGTGCTTGACGCCCCAACCGGAGATCATCTGCCAGCGGAGACCGAGATTGAGAGTGATGTTCCGGGAGATCCTGAAATCGTCCGTGGCGAATAGAGCGGAAGTCCATGAATGGATGCTGGTGGGAACGTATTCCTGGACGTGCCAGGAGTAGACGTCGCCCGACAGGAAATCCGCGTAGGGAATGCCCGTATAGGCTCCGCTAAATTCGAAATGGCCGGAGTCCAAGTCGCCCCAGCTTGTGTAGTTCTGGTAGAGACGGTCGTACTCGCCGCCGACCTTGATGGTATGGCGGCCGTGGACGAGGGTGAGGACGTCCGAGGTATTAAACGTGCCGTCGCCGAGGATCGCGTCAATGTTGCCGTTGCCGGTCCCTGCGCCCAGCGCGGTGGCGTACTCCGTTGAGCCGGAATCGATGGTGATATGCGGAAACAGGTTGGCGTCGGGCGGAACGTTCGAGCCGTAGGCAGGTTCGAGGCCGAGGGATGTCGGGTCGTTCTTGCCAAGGGACCACGGCTTGTATTTATCGAGTTCGCGGGCCTCGCCGATGCGGAACTCGTTCACGAGGTTCGAACTGATGGTCCAGACGTGGGACAACTGGCCGGAGAGATTGTAGTTGTTGCCTTGCGCGATGGCAGAAGCGTCGTTGGGATAGAGCGGATCGGCCGGAACGAAAGTGGCGAGAGTCGGGAAATAGTTGAAGGTAAAGGAAAGGCGCTGAGAGGAGGAAAGATTGTAGTCGACTCTGCCGGTGTACCAGGTGCCGCGATTGGGGCTGCTGCCGTTAAAGATGTAATTGTAGTTTGTTCCGGGCGCCACGTTGCAGGTCTGAGCCACGGTGGGTCCGACGTTCGCGGGACCGGGGCAGCCGGCAATCCAGCCGGACGAACTGATCGCCTGGATGGATTTCTGCAGATTCGAGGCCACCGTTGAGTAAGTCCCTTGCAAAATGCCGTTGGCGTCGAAGAAGCCGGCATTCATTCCTGGCATGCCGTAGAAATCGCCGGCCTGCATCGCGGCCGTCGGGTAGTAATAGTTGCCGGTGACCGGAGTCGCGGAGGGATTGCGCTGATAGGTGAAAAAGAAAAAGAGCTTGTCTCGCAGGATCGGCCCGCCCACGCTGCCGCCGTAATTGTTCCAGTGCTCGACGTTTTTCGGCTCGGGCGCGGGATTCCCTACGCTGCGGGCGTTGAAGACGGTGTTCTGGTTGTACTCGAAGATGTCGCCGTGCCACTGGTTGGTGCCGCTCTTTGTGATGACATTAATGGCGGCGAGGCCATTGCCATACTGGGCCGGTGCGTTGCTGGAATTGATGCTGACTTCGGACATGGAATCCAAGGGCATGTAGAAGTTGCTGCTGTTGTAGTCGCGCGGAGCGGTGGCGGCCGAGCCGTCTATCATGAAATTCATGTTGTAGGCCTGCGTGCCGTTGATGCCCACTCCCTGGCCACCAGCCGAGGAGCCGCCGTAGAGGCCGGGGTTCACGCCGGGGATCAACTGGGTCAACTCGCCGCGCCAATCGGTCCCGGTAATGGGTGCGCTTGACACCGCTTGCGCGTCGATATCCAGGTGCTGATCGCTGGTTTCGGTTTCGACGAGCGGCGGGGCGGCGTTCACGACGATTTCCTGAGTGGAGACGCCGACCTGGAGCGTGGCATCAATCTCGAGCGTGGTGATCTGGAGAACGATGCCCGAGCGGACAAAGTCGCGAAAGCCCTGCTTCGAGAACGTGATGGTGTAGTTGCCGGGCGCGAGAAAGGGAACGTCGTACAGGCCGGCCTGATTCGTCGTCGTGGGAGTGACGACTCCAGTCAGATCGTTCGTGATTTTGACCGCGACTCCGGGCATGAGGGCGCCTGAAGGATCCGAGACCGACCCTTTCAGTTCGCCCGAGTTGGCGTTCTGCGCGCTTGCGACGCGAGGTGCAAGACCCGCGATCAGCGCGAGGAACAGACAAATGCCGACGTACTTGCCGAATTTTCTCCGCATCGAGCCTCCTATGCCAGAACGCATCGCAGCGTTAGCGGTGACCAGAGACGCACGAACATGTCCATTTACGGAAGCCAGGATTTGGCACCGCCCTCACCCGAATCGACTGGCCGAATCTTAGGCCCGATGGGCGAGCTTGCAAATCAGACAAAAGTAGGATTGCACAAAGACGGGCGCCAATGGCCGGGATCGGCGCGCGCAGTTAGAAGGCCCCTACTGGGAGACGTCGATCAGGATCGCCACGCTCTGCGAGGAATTGGCGCTTCCACTGCCGGAGGTTGCGGTGGCGTTGGCCGTGACAGTGATGAGGGCGGGACCGAGCGGAGTGGGGGTGGGCGGCGGCGGAGGCGGCGGGTTGATGACGGAGGAGCCACCGCCACAACTGGCGAACGCGAGGATGCAGGCGAGGGAGACCGTCAGCGCAAGCAGGCGAACGGTGCGCCTGACGCGATCGGTTGACGATGTGATGCCGAGCGCGAAAAGCAGAAACAGGATCAAGATACAGAGGATTTTCGGAGCGGATGTGTCCGGCAGGCGCGTGGACGGAGCCGGCGCCACGCCGCTGGCGCCCTGCGTAGTGATTGTGAGAGCCGTCGTCTGGACGGTGTCTTTTCCGTCGAGTGTGACCATCGAAGGCGAGAAGGTGCAGGTGGCGTTCGCCGGAAGGCCGGCGCAACTCAGGCTCGCCGTTGCGGCATAGCCTCCCGACGGCGAAAACGTGATGACGGCAGAGCCGTTATTGCCACGGACGATCGTCAGTGACGGCGGATTTGCCGCGAGCAAGAATGACGGCGCACCGGCGGCGCCGATGTGGACCGGTACGATTTGCCACTGCTGAGTCTGGCTCGAGGCGCTCTGCGTTTGCTGGACGGCAAGGCCGCTCGCATTGAGATCGAGGACGAGGCCGCTGACGCGGTTCACAAGATTGAAGTATCCGTTTCCGGCGGAGACGATGTCCCATTCCTGTTCCTGCGACGTACTCGCGGACGCTTGTACGACCGGACTGCCCGCACTCTTCGCGCCTCCGGAATCATCGAGGACGTTCGGGACTCCGTTCTGCGCGGGGTTCAGGCTGGCGATGCGGAAATATCTGTCGCCATTGCTCGAGATCAGCCATTGCTGGTAGAGAGTTGCCATCCCAGTGTCGGCGGCGGTGTCCAAGGATGCGCCCGGGGCCGACGAACCCTGCTGGGCTTCGAGGATGTCGCCGTTCGAGAGATTGACGAGCTTGTACGCGAGCGACGCGTCGAACTTGCCCCCGAGCGCATCGACGCCCGGCAGGAGCGCGGAGTAATTCGAGGCGTTCACGTTGGTGGTCCCGGACGTGTCCGCGTTTTCGAAGAGAGTGAGGCCATTCCACGCGTAGATCGCGTTCGGGAGATTATCGCCGTTGAGGAAGCCGCCGGCCGGATTCGGAATGTTGACGCCGGCAGGATCCCAATACTCCATGCCCATGGCGAGATTGTTTGGGACGCTGCGCAGCACGGAGTCGAGGTCTATCAGGAATTGCCGCTGCACGGCTTCGGTGAGCGGCGAGTACCAGGGATCGTTCGATCCAAAGCCGTTTTCGTAGTGTTCGCCGACTTCGATGAGGAAAATCGGCTTGTTGATTGTGCCGGCGGCTTGGTTCAAGACCGTCTGTTCCACCGGCTTATTGCCGGGATTCGACGCGGCCGCCTGCGCGGCAGTCAACGGGCCGTGATAGAGAGGGTAGTAACTCTGGCAGATCGCGTCGTAGGGAATGGAATTGGAATTCGCCTCGGTGAAAAGCTGCGTGAGGTTCCACGCCGGCGTGATGTGGATGCAGAGAAGCGGCGCCGGAATGGCGGGACCGATGGAAGTGTCCGCGGCAGCGGCGCGAACGGCGTTCATCGCGGTGATCTGGAGCTGGGAGAAATTGGCGAAGCTGGCGCCGGGATCGTTTCCGTTCAAGAAGCCGGTGTCCACTTCGTTGCCGATGGCGACGAGATCGGGCATCACGCCGGCGCTGCGATAGCTCTCGATTTCCTGGAAGACGTAATTGTAGAGGTCGGTCTGGAGTTGTGCGAAGGAATCGTTCGCCCACGCGGCGGGCATCGAGGAGGAGCTGCCGCCGTCGAACAGGAGCGTGAGCTCGATGGTCAATCCGAGGTTCTTCGCGCGCCTGGCAAGATCCAAATCCTGGGCATCCGTTTCGGCGTAGCAGAGATTTTGGATGCATGGGCCGCTGGAAGGCTGGGTGGCGTAGGGCGGCATCGAGGTCGGACGCAGGCGGACGGTGTTCAGGCCGTGATTCCTGAGCATCAGCAGCAAGTCCTGCGGATTGCCGGCGTCTTTCCACCATGTCAATCCCTGCGAGACGCGCGCGGCCTCCTGCTTTTCGAGCAGGGCGTTGTCGACTCCGCGAAGAAAGACGGGGCGCAACAGCCACTGCTGAGATTGCGTCGCAGCCCCGCTCAGAGATGATTGGTCGAGCCAGGCGCCCGCGCCAGCGGCGGGCTGCGAAGAGACGTCGAGCACGAGGGCCGTTCCCTGATTCTGAACCGTGTAATAGCCGTTCGCGGTGGGATTGAGGGACCACTGCTGCGTCGCGGTGGCGGCGCACGGGTTCTGGACCGACCAAGTGGTCTGACCCGAGACGGATGCGTCAAGGCAGAGGCCGTTAAAGATGTTCGAGATCTTCCACGAGCCGTTGGTGAGTTGCGTCAACGCCCATCGCTGAGAGAGAGATGTGAAGCTGCGCTGCTGTTGCAGAATGTGGTCGCCGGCGGCGGTTGAGCCGCTGTTCAAATCGGCCTGAAGGCCATCCGACTGGTTGATGAGGTAGTAGGTCTCGCCATTCAACGGGCTGACGTCTGTCGGCGGGGGCGGCTGCTGGGCAGCGAGCGAGGCGCCATAAAGGAGAAGCGCGAACAAAACTGTCCGGCAAGCGTAGAGCAGACATGTGCGGAGCATTCGCTTCCTATTGCGAGGAGGCCGCAACTCGGCAAAGTGGCGCATCGCACCGCCCAACCCGTCGGTATCTACCCTTCTAGACGCACCCGCTATCCTATGCACGCGCGCGCGCGCTGACACCCGTCGAAAGTCGGATACGACCCGGCAAAGGCCAGAGGCGAGTGAGCCAGGGCGCCTCGCCCTGGCCGCAGCCCGTCTTCCGGTTTCCACCGCCTGATTCGGCACACAACAGTATTCCCAGCGTGCTTCCGTGCAGTACAATCCGGCCCGGCATGAAACTCAGGCGGACTTTCATCATTGTGACGTTCTGGGCGCTCTTGGCGACCGGCGCGCGCGCGCAATCACTCACTCCGGACGGAGCGCAGCAGTTCGCATCGTTCGGGGATTTTAGATTGGTGAGCGGCGCCGTGATTCACGACTTCCGGCTCGGCTACCGGACCATCGGGAAACTCAATGGAGATCGCTCGAACGCAATTCTCTGTCCCACATGGCTCGGCGGCCGGTCGGAGAACTTGCTTGCGCTCGCAAAGCCAGGCGACTGGCTCGACCCGGACAGATACTACGTGGTGTTCATCGACGCGATCGGCGACGGCGTGACGACTTCGCCCTCGAACAGCAAGGCGCAACCGCTCATGGCATTCCCCGAATTCACGATTCGGGACATGGTGGAATCGGAGCATCGTTTGGCGGTGGAGGTGCTCCATCTCTCGCATGTCCATGCCGTGATGGGTATTTCGATGGGCGGTATGCAAACGTTCGAGTGGGCCGTCGCTTATCCCGACTTCATGGACGAAGCGATTCCGATCGTCGGATCGCCGCAGTCGACTTCCTACGATAAGCTGCTTTGGACTTGCCAGATCGACGCGCTCGAGCTTGATCCAGCGTGGAACGGCGGGAAACCGACGGGTTCAATGGCCCGCGGATTCGCCCTGGAGAACGAAATCGGCACGATGAACTCCACGTCCCCCACCCAGCGCGTGCGTCAGACGAGTCCGAAGGATTTCGGCGCGTTCCTCGCGCAAGAACGGCAAGTCCAGGGGCGCGATGGCGGCACAGCGGCCGACCACATTCGGCAGAGGCAGGCCATCATGAGCCTGGACGTCGCCAGCGAATTCGGGGGCACGCTGGAAGAGGCGGCCAAGCGCGTGCATGCCCGGCTGCTGGTGACGGTGTCGCCCGAGGACCACGTGGTGAATCCGACGACTGCGCTCGCGTTTGCAAACGCAATTGGTGCGCCCGTGATATTGCTCGATTCGCCGTGCGGACACGCAAGCCCGAGCTGCATCTCCGCGGGAGCGGTAATCACGCAGTTTCTGGAGAATCCGTCGTCGGTGCGCAGCCAGACCCTGCACGAGGCACCGGGCTCAAGTCCCAAAGTCAATTAGGACAAGCGCTGACGCCACCTCCACGGATGAAAGCCAGCACAATCGTAATCGTGAATCCCGCGGCCGGTGGCGGACTCGCGCGCAAGAGTGCGCCTGCCGTTGAAGACTACCTTAAGAGCCAGGGCTTGCGCGTTGAGCTCTCGGAATCGAAAAACCCGGAGGACCTGCGTGACCGGGCAGCCCGCGCGGCGGCTTCCGGCTTTCAGCACGTAGTCGCGCTGGGTGGCGACGGCACCTTCCAGAAGGTGGTGGAGGGAATCCTGGGAACAAAAGCCGTCGCGGGGTTCTTTCCCGCCGGCAATGGAAACGACATGGCGCGCGCCCTTGGGATTCCGCGCGATCCCGTACGCGCCGCAGACGCCTTTCTGCATTCGCGTCCGCGAGCGATCGACATGGTCCGCGCGCGACTATCCGGCGGCCGCCACGCGCATTACATCTGCGCGGGAGGAATGGGCCTTGATGCCGAGGCCGCTTACCTTGCAAACACGCGCTTCAAGGACTTGCCGGGAGCGAGCCGCTACCTCGCGGGCGCCCTGCGGTCCTTTTTCGATGGCGCGGCATTCGATCTCAGCGCGGAGATTGACGGGACGAAATGGTTCGGGCGAGCGATGCTGGCAGTCGTCGCGAATGCCCCGTGGTATGGCTCCGGCTTTTGCATCGCCCCGCGCGCGGAAGTCGACGACGGCTGGCTTGACGTTGTTCTCGTTCGAGAAGTGACGTGGACACGCCTCTTCGAAGCGGTCCCGATTCTTCTCACTTCGGGCGATCTTCAGTTCGAGGAAGTGGAACGCTTCCGCTGCTGGCGGCTCAAGCTCGAGACGGATCGGCCCGTGAAAGTGCACGGGGACGGCGAACTGCTCGGTGAGTCGCCTGCGGAGTTCGAAATCCTTCCGCGAGCGGTCCGCGTCATGATTCCTTAGTGCTCGTTTTTCTTGTGCGAGAGCTTCAGAACCAGGTTGATATCGCGGCGGGAATCGTAACTCGAGATCGTACGAACGGCTGACATCAAGTCATTGTGCTCGGCGTGGATCTGGTAATCCACGTTCGGATCGAGCCCGCTGAACCGGTATTCTCCGGCGTCGTCGGCAATGTACGTCTTCACTCCCTGTGTCTTCACATTCTTCAAGTAGACAACGCTCGACGGAACCGGATTCTCGTCCTTATCGACAACGCTCCCGTGTACCGTGCGGAGTTCCGGCTCCTGCGAAGGCAGGGCGCCCGCGGAGAGGGCGCAAGCCAGCGCCAACGCCATCGCAAGTGCCAACCAGACCGATTTCACGGCAAACGACGCAGATTCATGCTTCCGAGAGAAGCAACGCAAGAAGCCCTGGTGTAGAGAGATTCGGAGCGAGGTCATTCGGCCTCTTCTTCCTCTTCCTCGTCTTCTTCTTCTTCTTCGACGCTCGACTCCTCGTCGTCGGTTGCCTCTTCATCCTCATCCTCGTCTTCGGAGAGAACGATCAGGTGGACCGGGTGCGTCTGAGTCACCTCGAGTTCCGAATCGCACTCGGGGCAACTCAGAATCTCGCCCTCTTCCACCTCGTCTTCGTCCAAGTCGATTTCAGCGTCGCATTCGGGACATCGCGTCACGTCAGGTCTCTCCTTCCAAGGACGAATCTCGCACGGCAGGGCGTATTATATAACGTCCGTGTCAAGCTTTCCTTCGCGGAAGAGGCCATTGTGCCGGACAGCCGTGAATACCCCGAGCGCCCCGTGGTGGGAGTAGGCGGCGTGGTGATCGCGAATGGCCGCGCCCTATTGATCAAGCGCGGACACCCGCCGCTCGAAGGCGAATGGTCGATTCCCGGCGGGACCCTGGAGCTGGGGGAGACGCTGCTCGAAGGCGTCCGTCGTGAGCTCGCTGAAGAAACCGGGATCGAGGTGCAGGTCCTCGATCTGATTGAGGTATTCGAGAGAGTTTTTCGCGACGAGGCAGGCAAGACGCGCTACCACTTCGTGATTCTCGACTACCTTTGCGAAGCCGTCCGCGGCCACGCTCACGCAGGAAGCGACGTGGTCGATGTCGCGTGGGCTACAAAACCGGAGCTTGCGAAGTATTCTCTCACGCCTACCGCAACCAGGGTGATTCGGAAGGCCTTCGAGATGGCCCGAGCGCGCGGCAAGTGACGAAAGAAAGTACGCCTTGCTTCAGCTCGCGAGGCGCAGGTACACCTTCTTGTGCAGGACGCTGTCCTCATCGCCGATTAGCAGTCGGCCTATCCACGAGGGTTCGGTCGGAGAAGAAATCAACAGCTTCAGTCCCTGAGTTCCGGCGGGAACGTCGAAGACGAGCGGGGTCACGAACGATTCGCCGGGACGCAGCGGCTGCGTCAACGGCGTCCAATAGCTGCCTAGCGACGCCTCGAGGGCGGTTTGAGCTGCACCTGCAACAGCGTATTTGCGACCCTGACCGTCGACCAGCGCAACTTCTCGCGGGGACGGCGTGAGCGGCCCGTTGCCTCGGTGAGCCGAGATCGTGTGCTCGTCGAAACGAGTGCGCACGTTCACGACGTAGAACGTGCCGCTTGCGGTCTCCTGATTTGCGCCATCGCCCACTTTCTTCGTTTGCTCGACGCTCACGACGGAATAGGCAAGGTGACAATCGGTTTCGCAGAAATACTTTTCTTCGCCTCGAGCCAGCGTCCATTCATGGCTCGCGGCGGACGACGTGACGAGTACAATTCCGTAACCTGTTACAAGCACCAGCCCGACGAGCACGAGCTTCCGCGCCAAACCCCAGCCCCCGAACACCCAACTCGAGATGCCGGAGGTCCAACGGGAGAGGCGCTCTTCGCCGGTGATCTTGGCAACGATCACCGCGGCGACGGTCGCCGCGAGCACTGCGAACGTTCCCAGAAAAGCAAGGGCTCCGAAGACAGCCATCATCTGCTTCGCTTGCATTGTCTTCACCTCCAGGCGGCGAGCCTGCCGGGTGCAGGTTCGACGCGCTCCTAGCTGGCCGCGGCCTCAGGCAGTCGGCCGAAGCGGCGTTCGCGGCCGAGAAAATCGTCCACTGCTTCCGCCAGATCGGCCGCTTCGAATTCCGGCCACATGCGCGGAGTGAAAAACAGTTCCGCATAGGCGCATTCCCACAGCATGAAATCGCTGAGGCGGCGTTCGCCTCCCGTGCGGATCAGGAGATCCACATCGGGCGTGGGCCCATCGGCGTATGTCACCTCGCCGAGCCGCTTCGCAAATTCGCGCTCCGAGACTTCCAGGCTCGAGAGCATCCAGCACGCAGCCCTCAGAATGGAATCTCGCGAGGAGTAGTCCAGCGCGATTCGAAGATCGAGCTTCCGTCCTGCCGCTGTCGTGCGCTCGGCGGATTCGATCGCCGCGACCAGCGAAGGAGGAATCCGGTCGCGCCGGCCAATCACGCGAATGCGAACGCCTTCCGCCGCGCACTTGGGCGCCTCAGCGCGCAGGAATTCCTCCAGCAGGCTTAGCAGCGAAATGACCTCGCTTGCCGGGCGATCCCAGTTGTTCGACGAGAACGCATAGAGCGTGAGGACGCCGATGCCAAACGAAGGAGCCGATCGGACGACGCGGCGCACGGCGACCACTCCGGCGCGATGCCCTTCCGAGCGCGGAAGCCCGCGGGAAGAAGCCCAGCGGCCGTTGCCATCGAGAAGGATGGCGACGTGGAGTTTCGGGTTCGAGATGACGCCTAAAGTACTTTTATTCATAAAGTATAATCGCGTATCAAAATTCCCTTTCTGGTGCCGCTCAGTTCACCTTCTCGGTGGAATGCTTCTCGGAGCAGGACTGCTTCGAGCTTTCAGCGCTCGCGCGTGGCCCGGATCAGCGCCTCCATGTGGTCCAGGTACTTCTCGAGCGCGCGCCGGCCCGACGCCGTCAGGCGGTATTCCGTCTTCGGCAGCCGGTTGGCGAACGATTTCGTGCATGCGATGTAGCCCGCGTCCTCAAGCTTTCGAGCGTGAACGCTCAGATTGCCGTCGGTAGCTCCGAGCAGCTCTTTGACCTCGCTAAACGTGAGCGAATCGTTCACGGCAAGCGCACTGATGATCGCCAGCCGCGTGCGCTCGTGGATCAGGCGATCCAGGTTCGCCGGCGCCGTTTCCGCCGGATTCCCCGCCGACGTGATTCGCTTCGGTTTTTCCTCCCGCTCAACGCGGGCTGCGTTCGATTTAGCCGCCATATTTCCTCGCAATCACCGCTCCAAAAGCAACGTGCAATCCCCCGAACCCCGCCGCCAGAAACGCATTGCTCCAGCTCGAAGGCGAGAAAAGCGCTACTGCGCCGAGAACCATGAAGCAGAGTCCCATCAAGGGAACGATCCGGATTGAAAACGCACCGCCGGTCACAACGGCCGTTCCGTACAGAAGGAGCCACATTCCTGCGATCGCCGCAACCAAGTCCATACGTACGAGCAGAAGCGTCAGCAGGGCGCCGACAAAAATAGGCGGCGCAAAGCTGTAAACAAACCGCCGGCCCGGTCCGGAGAAGAGAGAGAGTCCCGATTCGCGGGCCTTCGTGAACGTGGTCCAGGACGCGATTCCGATGGCCACGACGGCCTCGACCATCCACACGATGAGCCACCCCATCGGCGTTGCTTGCCGCGAGGCGATCGCTGCGGCACCGAACGCGGTGATCCCCATGGCCACACCACCCCATCCAGGCACGGCCGTGAATGACCCGGCACGCTCCATCGTTTCCCGAATGAAGCGAAGATTGTCTCGGGCGCGGTCATCCAAAGCGACCGGATCGCGTGGGTAGGGGCGAAAGGGCTGCTGACCGGACATGAGCACAGTCTAGAGCAACGGCCCTTGCGTGTCAAGTACTTTGTGAGGCAAAGTACAACGGCTCCCTTGTGAGTTCGCGCCTCCGGGACTATCCTCGGGGGCCGACATCATCCAAGGAGAAGAACATGAAACAGACGATTCTGGCGATTGCGGCTATCATCCTCTCCCCGTTTGCGCTGTTTGCTCAGGGCGCACCGCCGAGCAAGAATCCGGTTTCCGATGCGGTGCGAAGTCTGGTGGAGCGCGAGTCGAAGAATCTCGTCGCAGCGGCGGACGAGATGCCGGCGGACAAATACAGTTTCCATCCCACGCCTGACCAGATGACGTTCGGACACTTAGTGGTCCACATGGCCGGTTCCAACAATTTTCTCTGCTCGAAGATTTCCGGCACGCCCGCGCCCACCGGCGAGAAACTGAGTGACACCGATCCGAAGGACAAACTCCTCGGCGCGCTGAAGGCTTCGTTCCAGTACTGCACGGAAGCGCTCGCCAAGGTGGACGATTCGAACCTCGGCGAGGAACTTACGCTGTTCGGCGGGCGAACGATGACTCGAGCCGCGGCGATGATCGCGTTGACCAACGATTTCGCCGACCACTACAGCATGGCAGCCACGTATCTGCGGCTCAACAGTCTGTTGCCGCCCACAGCCCAAAAGAAGAACTAGGCTGCGCTACCGGACGGACAGCCGCTTCGGGTAGCGGCCGAGCAGCCAGTTCCAGCGGATATAAATCAGATCTCCGAACATCGTGAGGCTGTCCCGAATCACGTGGACCTTCGTTGCCGGATCGTGCGCCCAACGCACCGGCACTTCCACGCTGCGCAGGCCGTGGCGCTTGGCCAGAAACAGCACCTCAGGGTCAAAGCCGAAGCGCTCGATTCGCTGCTGTTCGAACGCGATGCGCGCCGGCTCGCGCTCGAATGCCTTGAAGCCGCACTGCGTATCGTGAAACGGCAGCCCGGTGAATATCCGCACGAAACAATTAAAGATAATTCCCGCGAATTCGCGAAACGGCGATTGGTGCGTCTCGATGAGCGAACGATCGAGAGCACGCGAGCCAATCGCCACCTGGTTCCCCTCTGCGAGAGCGGCGAGCAGCTTCTGCGACTCTTCGATCGGCGAGGAAAGATCGGCGTCGGTAAACAGCGCGATGCGCCCTCGCGCTTCGAGCATCCCGTGCCGGACGCTGTAGCCCTTTCCGCGATTTGTGCCGTTCGGCACCACGCGCACGGACGGCATTTGCCGTGCGCACTCCTCCGCGACCTTGATCGTGCCGTCGGTCGAGCCGTCATCCACGATTATGATTTCGACTTCGGGCAGGGCCTGCGTGGCCGCAAAGTAATCGCGAATTCGCGCTAAGGTGCGAGGCAGCCGCTGCTCCTCGTTGTAGGCGGGAACGATGATGGAGAGTTCCGGTGCGCGCTCGCTCATCCGCGGATGCTTCCTGTGTCCTAGCGCCAGCCGTAGTGCCCCAGGAGCGGCACGAAGCGGCAAGCGTACAGCGACTCCTGCGATATACGACCGCCGCGATTTACAACGCGCAGCAATTCCTGGTGCTCGGCACGGCCCACGGGAATCACAAGGCGCCCGCCGTCCGCAAGTTGCTCGACGAGTGGGGGCGGCACCGCAGGAGCGCCGGCGGTGACGAGAATCGCGTCGTACGGCGCACCGGAGGGCCATCCGAGAGAGCCATCCCCTTCTTCGACGCGAACGTTCGCGTAGCCCAGGCGCGCTAGACGTTCGCGCGCCAATTCCGCAAGAACCGATTGAACCTCGACCGCGATCACGTCGCGCGCCAACAGCGAGAGCACAGCGGCCTGGTATCCGGAGCCCGCCCCGATCTCGAGGACGTGCTCGCCGCCTTCAAGCGACAGCGCTTCGGCCATCGCGGCCACCATGAACGGCTGCGAAATCGTCTGGCCCTCGCCGATGGGAAGCGGTTCGTCCTCATATGCCGCGGAGACATATTCTGGAGGCACGAAGAGGTGGCGCGGAACGGACTGCATGGCCTCCAGCACGCGCTGCGAGTGGATGCCCCGATCGCGAATCTGCTGAGCAACCATCTCGCGGCGCTCCCCCTCAAAACTCAGGCTGGTATGCGGAGCGCGATTGCCGTTATTCCTCACCGATGCCCCTCAAGGCGTCCTGGGAGAGTCCTCGCTGCGCCGGAGATTGAGTTCAGTTCACGTTGACGCGTGGCCATCCCTCGTTGAACCTATCACAGCCGTGTGCGAACCTGCCACCCAAAGGCCAGAGAGAAAACCGAACGATGACGCAGAACGTCAACTTCGCTAGAATGAAAATCTGCGCCCAACGCGCCAGCCCCTAAGGAGAACACGCAATGACATTTAAGACTGCAATGCTAGCTGTGGCGTTCCTCGTTCCCGGCTGGACCATGGCGCAGACGTCGTCGCAACCTCCACACCAGCCAGGAGTGGCAGCCCCAGCCAAGCCCCAATCGAAACTGGAAACGCTGGGAGATGCGCAGGCTCCGGCGGGACAAGTCGATCCCGCGAAGGAGAAAGCGATTCGGCAACTGATGGAGTTGACCGGGTCGGCGAAACTCGGCGACAGCATGACCGAGGTGCTCACCTCCCAGGTAAAGACAGCCGTGGGCCGCAACATGACCCAGGACCGCCTGCAAAAGTTCATGGAGGACTTCAACCAGAAGCTCAGTGCGCGCGCGCCCGCGGGTGCGGTCACCAACGCGGAAGTGCCCATCTATGCGCAGCACTTCTCGATGGAGGACCTGCAGGGAATGATTCAATTCTACGAGTCGGCCATCGGTCAGCGGATGGTCAAGGCGCTTCCGCAGGTGATGCAGGAATCGCAGCAGAAGGGCGCCAACATCGAGCGCGGCGTCGCACTCGACACCCTGAAGGAAATGGCGGGCGACTACCCTGAGCTGAAAGCGTTCTTGCCCGACGAGCAGAAGCCAACGCTCGCTCCAGGCTCGCAGCCCGCGCCTGCTAAACCTCAGGTGCCGAATCAACCGCCTCAGAAGCCGCAGCTCTAACCAGCGCCGCGATTTCGATCCGGATTCAAACGGCCGCAAAAAACAAGCCAGTCTAGGCTGATGCGGCTACAATCCTGTGGCCATGGATTGGTCCCCCGTCTGGATCTCGCTGGCGACGAGCGTCACCGCAACGCTCATCACGATGGCAACGGGCCTCGCCGCCGCGGCGTGGCGCGAGCGCCGCACCGGGGCGACGATGGCCTTCGTCGATGGCGTGCTGCTCCTCCCGCTCGTTCTTCCGCCCACCGTCGTCGGGTTCTTTCTTCTGCTGCTCTTCGGCCGCAATGGTCCGCTCGGGAAGTTGCTGCTGCGTTTCGGAACGACAGTCGTTTTCTCCTGGCCCGCGACCGTTATCGCGGCGGCGGTCGTTTCGTTTCCGCTGATGTACCTCACCGCGCGCGCCGCTCTCGAGCAGGTCGATCCTCACTTCCTTCAGGCCGCGCGGACCCTCGGTGCATCCGAATGGCGCGTGTTCCGCGAAGTGGCGCTGCCGCTCGCCTGGCCCGGTATTCTTGCGGGAACAATTCTTTCGTTCGCGCGCGCCCTCGGCGAATTCGGCGCCACGCTAATGCTCGCCGGCAACATCCCCGGCAGGACCGCCACGATCCCCATCGCCATTTACTTTGCGGTTGAGGCGAACGATCTTCAGCGCGCGATCGCCTGGTGCTCCGTCGACGTCGGAATTTCGTTGGCGCTGCTCGGGGCGCTCTACTATTGGACTCACGCGCGCGGCCCTGCGCGATGGGTGCGGCGCTAACGTGACCCTCGAAGTCCAAATCGCGAAGGAACTGCCGAATTTCACTCTGGACGTCTCGTTTCACGCGGAAGCCGGTGCGCCTCTCAGCGTCCTCGGACCGTCGGGCTCCGGCAAGACGATGCTCCTGCGATGCATTGCGGGGCTCGAACGGCCCGCTCGCGGGCGCATCGCTCTCGACGGCCGCGTCCTGCTCGACTCCGAGCGGAAAATTCGCGTTCCCGCGCGCTTGCGCCACGTGGGTCTGCTGTTCCAGCACTACGCGCTGTTTCCTCACCGGACGGTCCTCGAGAATCTTGCTTTCGGCGTGAGAAGGCTTGCGCCGGCGGATCGGGAGCGCCGCATCGCGGGCGTAATCAGCCGCACGCACCTTTCCGGCCTCGAACACCGTTATCCGCGCGAACTTTCCGGGGGTGAACAACAGCGCGTCGCGCTGGCGCGGGCCCTCGCGATCGAGCCGGAAGCGCTGCTGCTCGATGAGCCGCTTTCGGCGCTCGACACGCATCTGCGAAGCCAAATCGAGGGACAACTGCAGGAAACGTTCGCCGAGTATCGCCGGCCCACGCTTCTCGTCACCCACAACATGGAGGAGGCGTATCGCCTGTGCGACCGGCTGCTGGTGCTTTCCCGCGGACGCATCGCCGCCTGGGGAGCCAAGGAGGATATCTTTCGCAGGCCCCCGACCGCCGAAGTCGCTCGGCTCACAGGCTGCAAGAATCTATCGCGCGCGACGCCGATTTCCGACGACACGGTGGAGGCCGTCGACTGGGGCTGCCAGCTTCACGTCGCGCGGCGAACCGCTTCTCGCCCCCCCGCATTCGTAGGGATTCGCGCGCATCACATCGATTTCGCAGAGTCCGCGATTCCCGGCACATCGATGGAAAACGTCGTGCCCTGCTGGCTGGTGCGTTCGTCGGAGACGCCCTTTCGCATCACGCTGTTCTTGAAGTTGCACGCGCCTCCGGCGGGCAACTCGACGGAATTTCATCTTCAGGCGGAAGTCTTCAAGGAAAAATGGGAGCGTTTCCGTGACCAGCCGATGCCCTGGCACGTTCGGCTCGCGCCCAGCTCGCTCTTCCTGACGCCCGAATAGCGCGGGAATAGCTACTTGACGTGCTTGACCCACTTGATGTCGAAGCCGTACGTCCCGTTGATGTCGCGCAGGAACTCCACGGAAAGCTCGCGGCTCACGTCATACTGCACCTGGATCAGTTGGTACTGGTTTGTCGTCGCGGCGTTCGTCGAGTACGTGATCGTCAGGTCGCGCGCCACCTGCTCCTGAATCGTGACGCGCGCCGCCGCGTTCGATTCCGTCGCCGTCCCGGCCACGAACGGATCCACGCGGAACTGGCTGATCCCAAACAAGTGCTCGATTCTGCCGCCGATCCCGGTCGAGATCGCCTCCGATAGCAGCGCCGTCGCCCCGTAGTTCTGCGAGCTCGCCGATTGTTGCCGCAAGCCCGCTTCTTCCCCGGGGCTGCCGAGCGCAAGCAGCGCGATGATGTCGCTGTCCGGCAGCGGCGGATCGGACCGGTACGTCATCGAGAGGCGGCTCGCGGGTCCCGAGAAGTTGATCGTCACCTGGTACTGCGCGATCGTCGACGTCGCCTCCACGTTCAGCACCGGATCGAGACGGAACGGGTTCGCGAAGTTGATGTCGCCGCGTGTGAGATCAAAGTTGTTTCCGCGAAACGCCATCTGCCCGCCGAGCAGGTGCACGTTGCCCAGCAAAATCGGGCGGTCCCAGGTGCCGCGAAGGCGAACGTCGCCTTCGATCCCCACCTGTGCGCCGGTCCACTGGATCTGCGCTCCCGGCGCGGTTCGGCCTTCGATGTCGAACGAAAGATTGCGCAGAAATGTGGAACCGGAAGGCGGCCCGACGGTCGTCTCCGACGCCGTCGCGAAGAACGACGCCACGTCCACGCCTTGCGCGAACAGCAGCCGCTGCACCTGGATTCGCCCACTCAGCAGCGCCGCCGTGCTCGATCCCGATAGTTGCAGGCTGCCGCCTGCCAGCCAGCTCATGCCGACGGGATATCGAATCCGAACCAGTGGAGTCGACACATTCACCTCGTAGCGAGGTCCCCCTTCGCCATACACGACGTTGCCACTCAGCGTCAGTTGCCCGCCACCTGATTCCGCCGTAAGCCGGTCGAACAGCAACCGGCTCTCGTCGAAAACGATATCGCCGTTCACTTTGCTCAGCCCGACCGGAAAATCCGCGTAGCTCGCCGACGCATCGTGAACGCTGGCTCGCCCCGTAATGCGCGGCCGCGACATCGTGCCGCCAACCGAAACATTTGCCTTCGCCTGCCCCTGAGTCTCAAAGTCAGGCAGGAACCCCGCGAGCAACCGCAGATCGAGGACACCTTGGACGGCCAGGCGCAGCGGCCGGTCGCGATCGAAGCGCGCCGAGCCGCTCACCTGCAGGTCAGTGTCGGGACCATGGAGATGAGCCTGGTCGATGCGAACCTCGTTGCGGTGATATGTCAGGCGAATGTCCTGATCGTTCGTCAGCCGGACAAGCTCGTAATCGAACGAGATCCGCGTGACGTCTGCAACGACCTCGATGGAATCCGGCTGGCGCAGTGCGCCCGAAATGGTGAAGACGCCGTCGGCGCTGCTGTGCTTCGTGATCTGCTTCAGGTGAAGCCCCGCGACGATGAACGGGTCCAGATCGAACTGCTCGAGTGACAGCTTGCCGGAAATCGGCTGGTCGTCCCCCAGGCCGATGGTGGCTTGCCCGTGAAGTTTCGCCTGGGCGGATTCCGAATCGATCGACACGTTCGCGTTGCGGCCATCCGATACAAGCTGTCCGTGAAAGTCGCCTTCCACGTCCGTGCCCAGCCGCAGCTTCAGGACGTGCAAGTCGCCCTGCCCGGCCGGCGCTCGCAGCGGGCCGCTGCCTCGCAGATCGAAATTTAGCTCGCCGCCGATGGGAATCGACGCGCTCTGGATCGAGCCGATTCTCTCCAGCGCGATTCCGGTACCGCTGACGTTGAATTCCGCGGTTTGCTCGCCGGGATGATAAGTCACCTCGCCGGTGATCCGGCCCGTGTCGCGCCGCAGGTCTGCGTTCGACAATCGCACTTCGTCGTGCGCCAGGTGAAGGTTGCCGGTCAACCGGTCAAAGTGCATCCCTTTTGCGTCGATATTTTCAAAAACGAAGTCGCCATCCATCACCGGGGACGCGCGCGTCCCTCCGCCGTGGAACGTCCCGGTCAGCAAGCCGCTCACCGGATAGTCCATTTCGAAAATCTTCTGCAGGTCCTCGGTCGGAGAGTGATCCAGCCGCGCTTCGAGTGACCACGTGCTGCTTGGCAAGAAGCTCCAGGCGCCGTCGAGATGAAGCACAAGGTCCATGGTTGCGGACGTGCGTCCCCGCCGTACGTCCGTGTTCGTCAACCGAAAATCGTCCGGCGAGTATTCCAGGTCGCCGTTGATTGTGTCCCAGTACAGTTTGTCGTACGTGGCGTTTGCCGCCTGCATATGCCCGGTAAACGTCGGACCTCCGAGCGGGCCCAGAATGCGCCCGCGCCAGTCCACCCTCCCTCCGATGGGCAAAGCCTCGCTCTCGGGGCCGCGCAGGATGTTGATGAAATCATCCCAATCGTGAAGATCGTCCGTGTGAAGTTTGAGTTCGAGGCCCGAATCGGCCGCTCCCAACGGGCCGTAAAAGGAGAGCTGCGTCTTCGGCATCGAGATTTCGCCCCCCTCCCGAATTTCGACCGCGCGGCGGTCCGTCGAATAGTCGTAGTCGATCTTCGCCGAAGCCGGAATCATCCCCGGCGCAAGAGTCGGCGGCGGCGACCAGCGCGTTTCGCCTTTCGTTTCGAAATGCTTGAAGTTCTTCGACCACGTATTCACGGAGTCGACGTCCACCAATCCGTCCCAGTGCAGCGTCCGAACTGGAAATCCCGGATTGTCGAGGGCCGCGAGCACTCCTGATAGGCTGGCTCCGCGAAGTTGCGTCTCCGTCCGGAACGCGAGCGTCTGAAGGTCCATGTCCAGCTTGCCACTGAGGAAGCCGCCGAACGCCGTTACGCGCAGGTTCGGCACCACCAGCTTCTGCTGCGCCACTTCATAGTCGCCCCAGGTTCTCATGCCGCTCGCGTGGAACCACAGATAAGGCATCCGAATGTCGTGTCCATCGTAGTAGCCGTTCGTGGTCCACTGCCCCGTCGCGTAGTGTGCCTGGCCGGAAAAATCCGCGATGCCGCCCGGAGTCGTCGGCGCATGAAGAATCGTCGCCACATCCTCCAGGGAGAGCCTCCCGCGATACCACAAATCCCAATCCGGACGCTCAAAACTCGGCATCTGCCCTCGCAGATTCAGTTCCGAATGCGGCAGCTTGCAGGCGAGCTCATCCAAGTCGAAAGAATTCCGGTGCAGGGTGAACTTGCCGGATACATCGAAGGCGAACGGCGTGTCGTGCCGCTCTGCGATGTGAACCTTCTCAAACCGGAAAGTACCCAGATACACGTCATCGCCGGGCGTCGTCCCGTTGTAGCGCATCGTGAAGTCGAAATTGTGGGCTTCGAGAGAAAGGGGCACGCGGCGATTGTTGAAGTTGGCGGCGCCGTCGTGCAATTCCAAGCGGCTGATCTGCAGCTTGAACAGCGAATCCTGCCACGGCCCGCTGTTTGCGCGAGGCTTTGGGCGCGGGACGTTGCTGTGCCCGTCCGCATCCACGCGAATCGTAAGCTCGGGGCGCTCGACCACCAATTCGTCGACGGAGTATTTTCGCGCGAAGAACGAGTCGATGCGGATGCCTGCGTCGACCCGATCCGCGTGAAAGAGCGGCGGTGCGACGGAGTTCTCGAGGCCATGTAATGTTAAGCCGTCAATTTCGGCCTTCAGGCTCCAGATGCGAAGGTGGAATCTCTTCATCTCGACGCGCGCGCCTGTGTGCTCCTCGATCCCACGAACGATCGCGTGGCGAACGTACCCGTGCACGAAACCGGTGACGACCGCGAGATACACCGCCAGCGCTGTCCCGGCCACGAGCAGCACCGTGAACCAGATTCCGTGTTTCCAGCGGAATTTCACGGTCCTTCTCCTTCCGGAACGATTTCAACCTTCAAGCGCTCGCGCGTGTCTTCGAGCCACTTCGTTGCGCGATCGTTGATCGCGCGCTGGATCAGCACCTCGCGAATCGTGTCCTCCACGTCGTCGACGGGCGGCACCGGCTCGCCTCGCGCCTTGAGTTGCGGAGCAAACTCCTTCTCGTAGTAGTCCTCGATCTGTTGCCGGTCGACCTGCGCCGCGGGCCGGAAGCGATAATCCAGGAACCGCGCCAGATAGAGCTGCTCACGGAGCAGGCGGCGAATCACAGCGTCGCTCAGGTTCAGTGTCGCAGCACGTTCCTGAAACGCGGCCGGTGAGCCGAACTGTTTTGCCAGCGCATCGTACGCGCGATTCACTTCCTCATCGGCTGGCTGCCTGTAGTTTGTCGCCGTCGCCTCCTGCCGGACGATCCACTGGTCGGTCAGTTCGCGAATGATTTCCCCGCGGGATTTGGCGCGCCCGTCGACCAATTCCTGGAAGGCGGCGAGTTCGCGTACTTCGCTCGACGTGATGATGTCGTCTTCGATTCGCGCCGCAATGCCGTCAATCGTTCGGTCCGCGCGGCCGTCGGCAAGATCGGCGGGGGTTGACGAAGGCGGCCGGGCCTGCGCGAGGGCCGGCTCCGCGGCGAAAGCGCCGAGCGCGGCGAGCAAGCCGAGAATCAGGATCGCGCGAACCATCAGAAAACCGGTCCTATGTTGAAGGAAAACTGGAAGTGGGGCAGACGGATGTTTTGAAGCTGCTGCGTCGTCCCATTGTAAAACTGGTACAGCGCCGGGTTCAGTTGATAGCCAAAGTCCACGCGCACGGGCCCCACCGGCGTCGGGTACCGCAAGCCGAAACCGACGGTATGGGAAAAATAGTTGATCTCGGTCACCGACGGCGGTTTCCAGGCGAAGGAAATGTGATTGAAATCGGTGAACACGTTGCCGCCGTCGTAGAACAGGGTGCCGCCGAGGCGATTGCCCACGAACGGCAGCTTCATCGGAAAACGCAGTTCCTGGTTCAGCGCCAGGATCGCGAGCCCGCCCACCGGAAATCCCGAGCACGGATCGCGCGGCCCCGCTTCGTTCAGCCCGAAGCCTCGAAGGGATGTTCCGCCGCCCGCGAAGAATCGTTCCGGCAGCGGAATCACCTCCTGCGTGGGAGCGGGCGTTGTCGCCGTGCATTGGGACGGATCGAACGGCGCGTTTCCCTCGATCGTATTGCCCAGCGTCTCCTCCACGCCGAGGCGCGCCGACCGCGCGAAGACGAAGTCGCGGCCGAAGGAGGTGAACGATGAGTTCTGAAAGAATCCGCGAAAGAAGCTCGCGCTGGACCCGAGCGTAGTGGACGCGACGCTCACGTCCGCCGTATTGAACGTTCCGTGTTTCGGGTCGCCCGGATTGTCGCGATGATCGCGCGCGTACGTGATGCCGAAGCCGGAGACGAGAGTCGGCTGGCTCAAGAGAGGAACTTCTTCGAGAGTCACCTTCAGGTTTGCCGCAGTGACGTGACGGTAAAAGTAGCGGTACAGGAGCGCACTGAAAGGCGACACCTTCTGCACCAGCTGCAGCGCGCCCTCATAGCGAGTGGAATTGAACGTTGTCACGTCCTGCGCCTTTTCGGCGAAACCCGTGAGTTGAAGGCTCAGATTTCGGTTCGTCAGGAAGTTGTCCGCCGTGTATCCCAGCGCCCCGCGGTATTCGAGCGTGCTTGCGCGCGCCTTGAACGAGAGCGTTTGTGCCCGGCCGAACATGTTGGAACGCGCGATTTCGAAGATTCCTCGTGGGCTCGCTGCGAGGACGGTTGCGTTCGGGTTGCACGTTGTCGTGGTGCTGGAGCTGTTGCAACTTGCGCCGATCCGCTGCACTTCGAAGCCGAACCCGTATCCGACGGTATAACGCTTCCCTTCTTGGGCCTCGACGACCACGACCTTATCCGGGTCCGTGCCCTCGGGATTCTGCGGCGCAATCTGAACGCGAGTAAAAACTCCGAGGTTGTAGAGCTTGCGCTGCGTGTCCGCGACGTCGCCTTGACGCAGCGGCTGCCCCGGATGAATCTCCACCTGCCGTGCGATGATGCCGGGACGCGTGAACTGATATCCCGTCAGCAGCACGTTCGATACCTCGATCTGGGGTCCCTCCGTAATGTGGTAGACCAGTTTCAGCCTGTCCGCTTCCGGCTCGCCAGCGGGCGTCACTTCCTCCTGAAACCGCGCTTTCGGAAAACCCTCGTTGTAGTAGAGAGCAAGGATGTTGTTGCGGTCGCTGGCAACGTCTTCCGACGAATAGGGCTGGCCGGGTGTCGAACCGACGACCGCGAGCAATGCGTTAGTTGAAATCGCGTGATTGCCTTCGATGCTGAGCGACGCAACCCGGCTTTGCGATCCCTCCACGACGTGGAACGTCACGAAGAGACTCCCCTTCTTACCTCCGTGGCTTTCGTCCACGTCCGCGCTCACTTGGACGTCGCGGAAGCCGTTCGAAGTGTAGAGAGAGCGAATCGAATCGACGTCCGCGCGAAGAAGCTGCTGGCTGAACCGCCCGCTCGAGGCAAACGAAGCCGTTTGAATCTGGAGGATTCCGGAAAGCAAGTCCGGGCTGAAGTATTTGTCGCCCACAAACGCGACTCCGGCCACGCGAAAGCGGTCGCCGCGGGAAATGTTATAGACGATCAAGCGCACGTTATCCGCTGCGTCCTGGGACCGTACTTGCACGTTCGCGTCGAAGTAGCCTTGCCGTTGGAAATAATCGCGGATGTTCCGGCGGCCCTCCTGGAGCAGGTCCTCGTCGACTCCGCCTTCCGCATAGATCGGCAGAAGCTTGCGGATCTGGCCCTTACTTAGGTGTGCGCCCTCGATCTCCACCCGAACGCGCGGCCCCGTCGTGACCGAATACGACAGGGGCACTAGGTTCGTTTGCGAATTGTATGAGCCGGGTGTGATCGCCGCTGTCGCGCCCAGATACCCCTCGCGAACCAGGTGCTGCTTCAGCCGCTGCGCGCCGCGCGAAATGCGCGACGCAGTGAACTCCTGCTTCGCCTTGATCTTCGACCGGCGAAGCAGTTGCTTGTCGGAATAGGGCGTGTGATTCTCGATCGCCACGCCGCCGATGCGCGCCCGCGGCCCCGGATCCACGGTCACCAGGATGTCCATTTGCCGCGTGTCCTCATGCGGACCGAGCAACCACTTGACGTTGGCCAGGTAAAGGCCGTCCGCACGCAGCGCCTCTTGCAGCCGCTCGATTCCCTCCAGCAGCGAGCTTTCGTGGTACGGCTGTCCGAGTTCGAGGTGCATCGCCGCAAGCCCCGCGGATTCCGTCGGGGGCTCTTTCAATCCCTCGATCCGAATCACGTTGTTGTAGAAGTTCCGTCGCACGACGAAATCCACCCGCACGCCGGAAGCCTCGAGCGTGGCGTTCACGCGGATGTCTGCGTAGTCCCCGAGATGGTAGAGTGCGCGAAGGCTTTCACGTTCTGCCGCAAAATCGAACGGCTTTCCGGCTTCAAGGGCCAGTGGCGGCAACGGATTTTGCACCTCGCGGCCTTTCTCATCGATCACGTGCACCGCCGTCACGGTGCGCCCTTCAATCGAAACTTCCGCCGCGTGCACGGAAGACGCAAGCGCAAGACATTCCACTGCGACGACGAGGATTCGACGCGCCGCTCGCCGCGAAAGGAAGCCAGCCGTGAATTTTGTTTTGCGAGCGGTCGCCATCGCCAAGAGGTTAAGAGAAAAGGTTAGCACGCCGCGTTGCCCGCCCGATGCGAAAAGGCGCTATGATGAAGTTCGAGCCTGGAAACATCGCATGAATCGCGAGCAATCCGACCGATATTCGCGCCAGATTCTCTTCGCCGGCATCGGCGCCGCTGGTCAGGAGCGGCTGCTGGAATCCAGCGCCGTTCTCGTGGGCTGCGGCGCGCTGGGGACCGTCGTCGCCAATTTGCTCGTCCGTGCGGGCGTGGGCCGGCTGAGGATCATCGACCGCGACCTCGTCGAGCCTTCCAATCTGCAGCGCCAGACTCTTTTCGAGGAATCGGACGCGGCCCAGGCTCTGCCGAAAGCCGTCGCGGCCGAACGCCGCCTGCGCGCGATCAATGCCGATGTGCGCGTCGAAGGCGTCGTCTCCGACGTCACCTCGCGGAACGCGCGCGACCTTCTTTCCGGATTTCCGCTCATCCTCGACGGCACGGACAACTTCGAAACGCGCCTTCTGCTGAATGACGCCGCGATTTCTCTCAGCGTTCCGTGGATTTACGCGGCCGCCGTCGGCAGTTACGGCGTGACCATGACGATTCTCCCGGGCGACACCGCCTGCCTCGCTTGCCTCCTCGAAGCACAAGCGGAGAACGCCGCGATCGCCGCGGAAGAGACCTGCGACACGGTGGGCGTTCTCAACGCCGCCGCGAGCGCGATCGCGTCGCTCGAAGCGGCCGAAGCAATCAAAATCCTCGCGGGGAAATTGGGAGCCCTCAGCAACCGTCTCGTCTCTTGCGACGTTTGGGCCGGTCGGTTCCAATCAGTTCGCGTCGCGCGCAACCCCGACTGCCGCGCCTGCGGCCGCCGTGATTTCCGCCACCTGCAGGTCGACGCCCAGCCGCACATCACGATGTGCGGACGCGACTCAGTGCAGATTCACGAGCGCAGCCGCAAACTCGACCTTGCCGAACTCAGCCGCAGGCTCGTGGCCGCTTCACCGGGCGACGTCCGCAACAACGAATTTCTGCTGCGCTTCCGCGTTCCGCCGTACGAGATGACCGTCTTCGCCGACGGCCGCGCCATCGTGAAGGGCACCAGGGATCCCGCGATTGCTCGTTCGCTGTACGCCCGCTACATTGGCGCGTAGAAAATCCGGAGGGAAATCCCGCGGAAGGAATCAGCCGACGAATCGCCGCACGGCGGACTGCCTCATTGCCGCGCGGTCCATGTTTTCGCGGCAATTCATCAGCGTCAGAAGCGTGCTCAGAATCCGCGCCTTGATTTCGTCGCTCATCGAAAAGCCGCTCGTCGCCACGTTAACCAGCACCTCGCCGCGGTCCGCTATCTTCTTCATGAACTCACTTTGCCGCTCGTGGCTTGTCTTGCCGAGGTTCGATTCGCGCCGCATCTCGGCGCACTCCTGCTCCACGAAAAGGGTGAAGTGGAGAATGCACATCCGCTCCGCGGCCAGACCCGCGGGCACGGTCGCCTTGCAACCTTTGGCTGAGCAAATTTCCGGCACGGACACACTCGGGAAGCGCATCTGCTTTGTAGCATTAACGGCCCCTCGATTTCCATACGCCCGGCCCAGCCCTGCGTCGAATTCGTCAGCACCCCCGCCCGGCCGTCCCCTTCGAACCTCCCCTGCCCTTCGCGCATCTAAACTCTTGAGCCCAAGCGCCGAAGCGCGCAGAAAGGTGGTGCAAAATGTCCACATCGTTTCGTTCCCGTTCAAACGGTTTCCTCGCAGCAGCCGTCGTATTGACGTTGTTCGCGGCCTCGGCAGGCAGCCTCTTCGCCGCGGCATCGAAAAACCAGGCCCCGCGCGACCCGCAACACTATGAGGAGTGGCTCAAACAGGAAGTGCGACACCGGCTCGTCATGCTTCCGTGGCTCTCGATCTTCGACAACCTCGAATACAAGGTCGAGGGATCGAAAGTCACCCTGATGGGCCAGGTGGTTCGCCCGGTCCTGAAGGATGACGCCGCGCGCACCGTGAAAAGCATCGAAGGCGTCACCGAAGTCGTGAACCAAATTCAGGTTCTGCCGCCTTCGCCGATGGACGACGGCATCCGGCGTGCTGAATATCGCGCCATCTACGGTTTCGCCGATTTGTGGAAGTACGCGATGGGCGCGCTGCCGCCGGTTCACATCGTCGTCGACAACGGCCGCGTCACGCTCTACGGTGTGGTTGACAGCGAAGCCGACAAGAACCTCATCGGGCTTCGCGCCAACACCGTGCCCGGCGTTTTCAGCGTCACCAACAACCTCATCGTCGAGAGCGGAAAATAACCGGCTCGCCACACACTGAGCCCGCTCTCTACTGCGCAGCCTGCGCGGCGTGGTCCCCGGCCTTGAATTGAGTCCATGGCCCGGCGTTCATGTCGCGCAGGACCGGCGCCTGCCACGAATAATCGGTGTGCTCCTCCAGGAATTTCGTCGCGTTGAAGTTCGTCCCGCACGGATGCCCGATGCGCGCGATGAAGCTCATCGCCTCGGCCATCTTGCTGTCGGTCACCTTCGCTTGCACCGCGCCTGACGGCCGGAACGGCTCCTTCTCATTCGTCGGATCGCCCGGAGTCTCCGCGTCGCCGTGCCCGCACAGCGTGCGGCGGTTTCCGGTGGTTTCCTTCTTCGCGTACGAATCGTAGTGGTCCGATTCGAACGCCTCCGCCATCGTCGTATCGATCTTCCCCTTGTTCTCCGCCATCAACTGGTCCCACCGGACGTGCCGCGCGTTCGCCGACGCCGCCATATTCGCCGAATCGAACGTCGTCTCGTCTTTCAGCACGTCGGGATCGCTCGCGAAATTCGACCCCACGAAGTAGCCGTCCTTCGTGCGCCACACCTTCGTATGCTTCAAGCCGTTTTCGAACCGCGCGATTTCGCCGGTCTTGCGGTCGCCGAGCAGCCAGTCGTTCGCGTACCCGCCGTTATTGCCGTCGAGCATGATTTTCACGAAGTCGTCGATCGAGCCCGCATACTGCATCGCCTTGCGCGCGCGGACGAATTCCGCCTTGCCCGTCGGATCCCATCCGTGAAAATCGGTGATCGTCGTCTCCGTCACCATCAACCCCGCCGAATTGATCGTGAAATCGTCGTCGCTGACGATCACGCCCGGAAAACCGTCCATCAACATCCGGTAGCCCTTGTCCGGCATGATGTCGAAAACAATCTTCCAGCGCTCTCCGTCGGCGTAGCTCGTCCAGTTGTTGTGCGCCATGACGATCTGGCCGCCCTTCGTCCAGCTTCCCGTCGCCACAAACGCGCTGCACGCTTCCGGCGCCTTCAGGTTCGGCGGATTCGCGGCCTTCGTCACCGAGTTCAGCCACGGGACGTAATAATCCGCCAGCTCCATGAACCCGTTCATCGCCACGATGTCGTCGATATCGAGCTTCACCTTCTGCGCTTCGAGCCCGCCGACGATTCCCTGCAGCTCCGCCTGATACTCCGGGTCGATGCGGTGCCAGATCATTTCGTGCGCCGCGCGGCGGAAAAAATCCCAATCGCGCCCGCTCGCGTGCGTCATCTCCAGGCTGACGGCCGCAAACGCGTCCGCGATTTCGTTCGCGAGCAGGTAGCCGTGCTGGTAGCCGAGGTCGTACGGCGTGCCTTCCAGGTGGACGTACGTCCAGCCGCCGCGATCGAACCGGTACGCCTTCGCCAGCCGCGGATCGTCCGGGTAGCTTTGGTAGTGTGAGTCCGACGGCGTCGCTGCGCTCGATTGCGCCGCAGGCGCCGACTGCGTTGCCGCAGCCGATTGCGTCGCGGGCGCTGCCGCTTGCGCCTGCTGGCCGTCCGCCGCCCGCAGCGACGTCGCGAAGACCTGCGTCGCCGCCAGCGCGACGCCCAGCGCCATCACCAAAACCATTGCGAGCCGGTTCCTGTCGTTTCGCATCAACGCTCTGCTCCTCTTCGCCCCGTGCATTTCTTTCGCCCCATTCTGAACGGCTGGGGCGATGGAGGCAAGAACGCAGTCGCCGGGAGCGCCACCTCTTCCTCATCTCGTGGGTCTGGCGGGATGAATCTCCCAATTGGCGTTCTTCGGTTTTGACTCACTCCGGAAAACGCCTTTGTACCGCTGGCGTCCCGCCGGCTCAATCTCCCGCTTGGCCTCTTGAGCGCCGGAGGCGCGATTGTACTTAGCCCGGCACGCAGCGCAGCGGAGTGCCGACTCATCGTTCCTGCCTTGCTTTGGGGTGGGAGCCCCCGACTTCAGTCGGGGGAGCACGACCGCTTTTCGGTCGTGCGAAAGAAGCCCCAAAACTCGCAGGGGCTTTAGCCCCGGCCGTTTCCCCCGGGGGGATCACACCTTGACACCGTTGCCTATTCGATCAACGATCCGGCCTGTCCGGCATTTTAGGGGGTCGGAGCTTTAGCTCCGACATGACTCCGCCTTTTTTATTTTTGGGGGGGGCTTCAGCCCCTGAGGACTCCCGGCTTGCCCTTGCCCAAAACCGCTCCAATCTCACACGCTTCCCCCTCCGACGCCGCTTCCTCCCCGCCTCTCCCCGCTCCCGTTTTTCACGACGCCGCGCACCACATCAAAATCTATCAGGGCGACTGCCTCGAAATCCTCGCCGCCATTCCCGAAGCCTCCGTCGACCTCATTTTCGCCGACCCGCCCTACTTCCTCTCGAACAATGGCATCACCTGCCACGCCGGGCGCATGGTCAGCGTCGACAAGGGCGATTGGGACAAATCGCGCGGCGCTGACGCGAATCATCAGTTCAACCGCGACTGGCTCGCTGCCTGCCAGCGCGTCCTGCAGCCGAACGGCACCATCTGGGTCAGCGGGACCAGCCACGTCATCCATTCCGTCGGCTTCGCCATGCAGCAGCTCGGCTTCAAGCTGCTCAACGACATTTCCTGGGTCAAGCCCAATCCGCCGCCCAATCTTTCTTGCCGCTACTTCACCCACGCCACCGAAACCATCATCTGGGCCGCCAAGAACTCGAAGAGCCGCCACACCTTCAATTACAAGCACATGAAGCAGCTCGCCGGCGGCAAGCAGATGAAAAGCGTCTGGACCATTCCGCCTCCCGAGCCTTGGCAGAAGAAATTCGGCAAGCATCCCACGCAAAAGCCCGTCGCCCTCCTCGAACGCATCCTCCTCGCCGCCTCCGCCGAAGGCGACCTCGTCCTCGACCCCTTCTCCGGCTCCGGCACGACGCTCGTCGCCGCGCTTCGCCTCTCTCGCCGCGCGCTCGCCGCCGAATTCGACGCGACCTGGATTCAGTTGGCCCTCGTTCGAGTGTGTTCCGATCTGGTACAGGTGCGGATTTTCGCTGCCTGCCTTCACTTCGATCTTGATCCCGACCGCGACCCTGTGGATCGATCCAGATCGCCCGTGCCCGACGCTCCGCCAACTCGCCTCGTTCGCCGCGACCGCAACTTTCATTTCGTCGGCGCATCGCAGCGCGACGTTGTCTTCTCGGTCACCGCCGACGACCTGAGCGACGCATGGACGAGATTCCATTCCAGCGCCACATCGAAAACAGAGATTCTCTTCGTCATCAAGACCGAAACCGAGATTTATCTCGCGCAGGGAAAATGATCTAATGCGGCGGTGCAACTTGCCCTTCCGACCAAAGGCCTCGCCGCATATACGAGCGCATCCCAACGGGCGCGTGTCGCCACAGAGGCATGGGGCCTCGAAAATCTCTACTGCGCGAACTGCAGCTCGCGCGCGCTGAATCCATCGCCCCCGAACACGCCGGCAATCGATTTCGAGTGCCCGAAGTGCCGCATCCGCTTCCAGCTCAAATCGCAGTCGCACGGGTTCGGCGAGCGAATCCTCGACTCCGCCTACAACAAGATGGTTCGCGAAATTAAAGAGAACCGCACGCCGAACCTCTTTGCCCTGCACTACGAACTCGATTCATGGAGAGTGGCGAACCTGCTCCTGATTCCGAGCTTCGCCTTCCCCCTCTCAGCCATCGAGAAAAGGAAGCCCTTGGCGCCGACCGCGCGGCGTGCAGGCTGGGTGGGTTGCAACATCCTCCTTGGTGCGATTCCGGGAGATGCCCGAATCCCGCTCGTCATCGATGGCGTTCCGTCTCCCGCGAAACAGGTGCGCGAACTGTACGCCCGAGTGCGTCCGCTGAAGGCGCTCGGAGCCGAACAGCGCGGATGGACTCTCGATGTGTTGAATGCGGTTCGTTCCCTCGAAAAGACGGAATTCTCGCTGGCCGACGCTTACGAACTCGAGGACGGGCTGTCGGCCCTCCACCCGGACAACCGCCACGTCCGCGACAAGATCCGCCAGCAGCTTCAGATTCTCCGCGACATGGGCTTGCTGCAATTCCTCGGCGGAGGCGCGTACAGACTCAGGCGCTAGCGAAGGTCTTAGGTTTGGGGTGGAAGCCCCGGACCTTCAGTCCGGGGAGCATCGCGCCTTTTGCGATGCGAAAGAAGCCTCAAAATTAAATTGGGCTTTAGCCCTGGGTCGTCCGCTCAAACCATGCCGGCCGCGCATCAACCTCAGCTCCCGGGGTCGCCGACGAATATGGATATTTCTCCGCTCGATCGACAAGAAACCTCGCGACGGGATTCTCCCAAATGTACTTGCGATGGCTTTCGTAGTCTCGAGCGTCCTTGATTCGACGCTCACCGAAGCCCGCCTGCCAGATCTCCGTTTTCACTCCGAATTCCTTGCCTGCGCGAAACGAAAATCCGCCTTTGATGTATTGAACGGCTTTTTCCACCGGAACGTTTTCTGCGGGTGTCACGAGCACGTGAAAATGGTCCGGCATCACCACGAACTCGTGCAGCAGGAATCGCCCTTTCTTCCTGTTGTCCTGCAACACATCCAGGAAGAGTCGCGCCATCCTCTCCGTTTGAAAAACTCGACGCCGATCCTTCGCTGTCGAAGTGATGAAGAACGTGCGAATTTCTTGAGGAGCGTGCGCCATTAGAATTCCCGGGGCTAAAGCCCGCCGTATCCTAACGAACTTTTCCCGGGCCTGAAAGGCCCGGGCTTCCACCCTAAAACCCACGCCACACCCCAAAACCCCACGCGCCCCGTCGAAGCTCTCAAGTTCGGGTGGCTGTTAGCTTTTAGGGTGGAAGCCCTGCGCTTTAGCGCAGGGAGCATCGCGCCTTGTGCGATGCGAAAGAAGCCCGCCCCCAAAAATTGGGCTTCAGCCCCGGGACTTCCCCCTTGCTTTTCCACATTCCCTTGGGTGTAGAATCCGCCCAATTTCGGACCCGGACAAAACGATTCAGGCGTGACAGGGGGCAAGGGCGATGCCGCACTTCACGTGGGCGTTTCGTTTGTCGGCCATTTTCAGTACTACTGCGCTTCTCGCTGCGGCTTCGCCGCCTCCGGCGCAAGCTCGCCCGCAACCTCCCTCACCGCAACTCGATTCCGTCCAGCGCGGCATGGCGGAGAACATGCTCACCGAAGCGCACGATGTCCTGAAGCGCAACTATTACGACTCCTCGTTTCACGGCGTCGATATCGACGCGCGATACCGCGCCTATGCCGACCGTCTCCACGCCGCGCCAAATCTCGCCGCCGCTTATCGGACCATCGCCGCGTATCTCTCCGGACTCAACGACTCGCACACGATTTTCGTGCCTCCCGAGGCCGGCAATCGCGTCCTCTTCGGCTACCGCCTCCAGATGTTCGGCAATAGTTGCTTCATCACCGCCGTTCAGCCCGCTTCCGATGCCGCTCAAAAACTCCATCCGGGCGATCAGGTGCTGTCCCTCGATGGATACGCCGTCGACGCGCAGGACCTTTGGCAGCTTCAATACTTCATGAGCGCCATCGCGCTGAAATCGCGGTCTGACTTCGTTCTGCGCGGCACTGACGGGAAAATCCGCCGTGAGAGCGTCGAGTCCGGCGTCGAAAAAGGACAGGACTTCCGTTACCTGAGCCTCACGGACGGACACGGAGACACGGATACTTGGCGCCTGAGGCTCGACCGCGAAGAACAGCTGCGGCTTCGCAGGTCCCGCACCGCCGAGGAAGGCAACGTCCTCCTCTGGAAGTTTCCCGCATTCTTCGCGAGCGAAGCCGAAATCGACCATCTATTCGGGCTGGCGCGCAAGCACGACACCGTGATTCTCGATCTCCGCGGGAATTCCGGCGGAGCGGAAGAAGTTCTCGCGCTGATGGTGGGAGGTGTCTTCGACCATGACGTCACCATCGGCCGAAAAATCATGCGCAAGGGCGAGAGGCTCCTGAAAGCAAAATTGCACGGCCATGACGCATTCACCGGCCGCCTCATCGTTCTCGTCGACAGCGGCTCCGCTTCGGCGGCGGAAGTCTTTGCTCGCGTTGTGCAGCTCGAGCATCGCGGCACCATCGTCGGCGACCGCACCGGGGGCCGCGTGATGGACGCCAGCGTCTACCCCTTGCGAGAAGGCATCGGCGCCGCGCTTTTCTATGCCGTCATGATCTCCACTGCCGACCTCGTCATGTCCGACGGCAAAAGCCTGGAAGGAGTCGGCGTCACGCCGGACGTTGCCGTTCTGCCCACCGCTGCGGATCTCGCCGACGGCCGCGACCCTGCCCTTTCGCGCGCCGCCGAATTGGCGGGCATCGCCATCGACTCCGCCGCTGCCGGCAAAATCTTCCCTCCCGCCTGGCCCCCGAAGTAGCCCCTGGGAGCGTCACCCCTTCCTCATCCCGCGGGTCACGCGGGATGAATCCCCGATTGGCGCAGTTCGCGTGATGATTACAGGAGGTCGGGGCTTGTGATCGCTCTTGGGTGGGAGCCCCCCACTTCAGTGGGGGGAGCACGGCCGATTCTTGGCCGTGCGAAACACGCAGTCGGCGCGCAGCGCCTACCTCAGTCGAGCCTCTCCCGGCGCGCAGCGCCTTGCCTCCCGCTTGGCCCTCCGAATAGCTTCCGGCTCGCTTTGCCTTTATCGCCTTTGGGTGGGAGCCCCCCACTTCGGTGGGGGGAGCACGGCCGATTCTTGGCCGTGCGAAACACGCAGTCGGCGTGCAGCGCCTACCTTAGTCGGGCTTCTCCCGGCGCGCAGCGCCCACTTTGCTGCCGTTTATCCTGAGCGGAGTCGAAGGGCAGGCCGTCGCGCAGGACGCAAGTCCGGAGCCACGCGCGCTGGCCCTCGGAAGAACCTTCCCTCGCGCTTGGCCCTCCAAATAGCTTCCGGCTCGCCTTGCCTTACTGTGGTCGCCTTTGGGTGGGAGCCCCCCACTTCAGTGGGGGGGGGGGAGCACGGCCGATTCTTGGCCGTGCGAAACAAGCAGTCGGCGCGCAGCGCCTACCTTAGTCGAGCTTCTCCCGGCGCGCAGCGCCTACCTCTCTGCCGCCGCGTTCTCCTGGTTCTAGGACTACTACTCGAATTTTGAACCTACCCATTTTTCTCGACTCGTGCTACCGTGGCCCGTTTTTATGTTTGGCAAAAATGAGCGCAGAGGGAGCAGGGTTTCAGGGTTTGTACTTGCAAACCCTGAGCTAAAGACGGCCGGAAAGGAGAGCGCTGTGACGAAGTCGCAGTTCACGGGTCGCCGGGCGCAGATCGCCGATCGCGTGGTTCTAATATACAGTTCCGCGATTAGAAATCGCCGTAACTCGTTGAAAACACGGGACCGGCGCCATGTCTAATATACAGTTACACGCGACACGACCTGCGAAGAACAGCCGTCCTCTAAGGGGTCGGAGCTTCAGTTCACCCAGAGCCCCGAAGGGCTCCGACATGAGCTGCGCTTGCTTATCAGGGGTTTCAACCCCTGAGGCCAGCGTTACAGCCCCGCCCGATCGCGGGCTTCTAACCCCACCCCTCGCCCTCGCCCCTAGTGCCTGCTTTTCTAATCGCAACAAAAACGGGAATTCGGCAAAGCCGATGTGGCCGGCTTCGTCCTCTGCCTCCTTTGCTTCCTCCACCTCCTCTGCCTCCGAATTCAATCGGTACACTTTGCAAACGGAATTTCCCCTAACTCACACAAAACAAAGGACGCCGGAAATTTCAATCGGTACACTTTTGGGGAGATCTCTTCCTTGCCTCCCTGCCTCCTTGTATCCTTGCGTCCCCCTGTCACTGGTCACGCGCCACTGCCTTCATGTATTCTGCTGGGCCTATGCTGGATTTGGGATATGTGCGAGAGCACCTGGACGTGATCGAGAAGATGGCGCGGGACCGCGGCGCGACGGTCGACGTGGCGCTGTTTCGCGAAATCGACGGCGAGCGCCGGCAGATCATCACGGCGACGGAGCGGTTGAAGGCGGAGCGCAACAAGGCCAGCGACGAAATCGCGCGGCTGAAGAAATCGGGCGGCGACGCGAGCGAAATTCTCGCGCGGATGAAGACCGTCTCCGAAGAGGTGAAGCAGAACGACGTCCGCATCGCGGAGCTGGACGAGCGGCTGAAGCAATTTCTGCTGACGGTGCCGAACATCCCGCACGCGAGCGTCCCGGTGGGCAAGGGGGCGGCGGACAACGTGGAAGCGCGGCGCTGGGGCGCGGCTCCGCAATTCGATTTCGCGCCGAAGCCGCACTGGGAGCTGGGCGAGGCGGCGGGAATCCTGGATTTTGAGTCGGCGGTGAAAATCGCGGGAGCGCGGTTCGCGGTCTACAAGGGATTGGGAGCGCGGCTCGAGCGCGCGATCGCGAACTTCTTTTTGGACGTGCACACGCGGACGGCGGCGGGAGGGCACGGGTACCTGGAGATTCTGCCGCCGTTCATCGTCAACACGGCTTCGCTGACGGGCGTGGGGCAACTGCCGAAATTCGCGGCGGACATGTTTCACCTGGAGGGCACGGACCTGTGGCTGACGCCGACGTCGGAGGTGGAGTTGACGAGCCTGCACCGCGACGAGACGCTCGACGCCGACCGGCTGCCCGAAAAAGTTTGCGCGTGGACCGCGTGCTTCCGCTCCGAAGCGGGCGCGGCGGGCAAGGACACGCGCGGCATCAAGCGGCAGCACCAGTTCCAGAAGGTGGAGCTGTTCAAGTTCACGCGGCCGGAGCAGAGCTACGACGAGCTGGAGTCGCTGGTGCGCGACGTGGAGGACGTGCTGCAGAAGCTCGGGCTGCACTATCGCGTGATGCAGCTCTGCACGGGCGACATGGGATTCGCGTCGGCGAAAACATACGACGTGGAAGTGTGGCTGCCGTCGAGCCGGGAGTTCATGGAGATTTCGTCGTGCTCGAATACGGAGGCGTTTCAGGCGCGACGGTCGGGGATACGGTTCAAACCGAAGGGTGGCGGCAAGAGCGAGTTCGTGCACACGCTGAACGGGTCGGGGCTGGCGGTCGGGCGGACGTGGATCGCGATTGTCGAGAATTATCAGCAGCGCGATGGGTCAATCGTGATTCCGGAGGCGCTGCGGCCGTACATGGGAGTGGACAAGATTGAACCGCGCGGGTGACATGCGAAAGCGGGGAGTGCGGCAGGGGGCGAGAGCGGGAATCGCCGTCGCCCCTCGACCGCGGCAGTTCTACATCGCCATTGCGGCGGCGATTTTATCGACGTGCACCTGGCCGTCTTCCATCACGTGGCCGGTGACCTTCACTTCCATCCCGAGGTTTGCCTCGGTGACCGCATCCTGATTGTGAATCTTCATAATCTTCTTCGACTTGGTGTCGACGAAGACGTACGAGGCGCCCTTGTCCTTCACGCACTTCATGGCGCAGTCCTTGTGGCCGGCGTTCGCGCCCTTCGCGCCGCACATGCTGTCGCTGATCCAGCCGGTCCAGGTCATGGTCTTCGCTTCCTGGGCGTGGCTGGTGGATTTGGCCGTCCACGCGGAAGCGGTTACCGTGGCGAGGCCGAGCGTGGCGAGAAGCATCGCAAACAAACTACAGATCCTGAGAGCTTTCATGTGACGTTCCTCCGTTAAATCATCGCAGGGCCGGGCAAGCCGAGCTTGCGCCATCAGCATACTCAGATTCTGGTTGCATGTCACGCGCCCGATGGCCCGTGGGGGCCAACGGGTAGGGGCCAGTCGAATTGGGGGCGGCGGCTCTGGGGTGCCTAGCGGTATCGTAAGGTGCTTGTTTACAATATCTTACGAACATTCCGAGCGCAGAGCTTGTGGACCGCCGCAACACGACAATTTGCCGCCGGGCCGTGGTTTTCATTGACATCCACCGCAGCTTGACTAAACTTCGACAGGTCCACGACTTAGAGCGGCTCGAACGGCTGGCGAAAGTTGCGCCGGCAGGCGTTGCCGCCTCGGAGGCACCGCAGGAGGCAAGATGGCCACGTCGGTCAAGCCAGCCCCACAGCCGATTCCGCGTATCGCACCCCGCGAGGATTTGAATCCGCACCGCATAGCGCAAATCCAGTTCGACATCGCGGCCGAGTACCTGAAGCTCGATCAGAGCATGCGGCAGATTTTGCGCACGCCGCGGCGCATCCTGGAAGTGGCCGTGCCCACGAAGATGGACAACGGGCAGGTGAAGGTGTTCACGGGTTTTCGCGTGCAGCACAACACCGCGCGCGGACCGGCGAAGGGCGGCATCCGCTACCATCCCAACGTCACGCTGGACGAAGTGAAGGCGCTGGCAACGTGGATGACATGGAAGACCGCCACGGTGAATATTCCCTACGGCGGTGCGAAGGGCGGCGTGATTTGCGACCCGAAGCGCATGAGCAAGAGCGAGCTCGAGCGCATGACGCGGCGATACACGTCCGAGATTCTCCCGATTATCGGCCCCGAGCAGGATATTCCCGCGCCGGACGTCTACACGGATTCACAAACGATGGCTTGGATCATGGACACGTACTCCATGACCAAGGGCTACTCGACGCTGGGAGTCGTAACGGGAAAGCCGGTATCGCTCGGCGGCTCCGAAGGGCGGAACGAGGCGACCGCGCGCGGCTGCCTGGTGACGTGCGAAGAAGCATGCAAGGTGAAGCGAATCAACTTGCGAGGCGCGAGCGTGGCGATTCAAGGCTTCGGCAACGCGGGATCTATCGCGGCCAAGCTGTTCGCGGAGAAGAAGGCGCGCATAGTGGCAATCAGCGATTCACGCGGCGGCGTGTTCAACTCACGGGGTATCGATCCGCTGAAGGCGGTGCGGTACAAGGAGCGGTCCGGAACCGTGGTGGGTATGCCGGGAACGTCGAGAATTTCAAACGACGACTTGCTGGCGCTGAAATGCGACATCCTGATTCCCGCGGCGCTCGAAAACGCCATCACGCTTAACAACGCCGATCAGGTGAAGGCGAAAATCGTCGCGGAAGCGGCGAATGGACCCACGACTCCGCATGCGGACGAAGTTCTGACGCGCAAAGGAATCATGGTGCTGCCGGACATCCTCGCGAACGCGGGCGGCGTCACGGTCAGCTATTTCGAGTGGGCGCAGGACTTGCAGGGTTTCTTCTGGTCGGAATCCGAAGTGAATGCGAAGCTCGAATCGGTGATGCGGCGCGCGTTCCACGAAGTCCACGAGACGATGCGCAAACACCGCACGAACATGCGCACCGGCGCATACGTGCTGGCAGTGGGACGCGTCGCCGAAGCCACGCTCGTCCGCGGCCTCTTCCCGTAGAATCCTCTGGGGTTTTTCAGGTGTTTGCAGATCGCCGCGTTGCGCCCTGGCTAGCAATCGGGGGAATGTGTCTCGTTGGATTGGGAGTCTATTTCAATTTCCAGCTTGAGCGGCACAGCTTGGTCTCAACAAGAGACCTAGAATTCGTCTTTCTGGAACATGCCTTCCTTCCTACTTTTGCGCTCGGGCTAGTCACGTCTTTGGCCTGCGGGGCGATCTGGGCTTGGCAAACCTCAGCGAAAAGCCTGATCCTTGTGGGCCTCTCCCTCGTGATTTTCGTCGGCGGAGCAAGTGATATGGTCGACATCAACATCCATACGTGGACCGGCTGCCTGATGGTAGTTTATGCAGCGGGCGTGTTGGCCGGCGTGTTGTTCATCGCCGTGGGGCTTGTACAGCAACGCAGATCTTAGCGGCATGGAAGCTAACTGGCGCCCCTAAACAAGATTGACCCGCATATGTTCAGGAAAGGCCTGAGCCAGAGAGCGGTGTGTTCCGCGCGTTTAGCCGCTTGCGTTCCCAACGCAAAGCGTGGCGACTGCATCTGTAATTGCGTGAAAGCAGAGCTGAGGTTCGGCATCCTGCTCAGCGTTGGGGCTGCCTGTGTTCTCGCGGGATGCGCTGCGCGCGAATCTGCAAAACCTCCAACCCAGGCGATGCTCTTCCCTGCCAACCACGAATTCGTGGATCTTCAATCGAGCTGGCGCATTCGAGTTGTCACGCCAATCTTCAAGTCGGGCAAGTTCATCGCGGACGAGCAGGATCTACAAAAGAATCGCGTTGGCAGCGACTTCGTGGGATACGAAGTCGCATTTTATTCCGTTCGCGCTCGGCCAGGTGGTGGAGTCTCCATCCGCTTCTCGACGGCTGAGACCGTGAAGAACGGAAAAACAGTCAGAGAGTCACAGCCGATCGTTTCCCTGTTCGATTTTCCACCAGAGCTGCGATTCGTGAGGCTGATCTTTCTGATGCGGGTGAGCAAGGCGGATCACAATGAAGGCATCCTCGCGGCATCGTCACGTGAAGAACTCGATCAGCTGACGCGAGGAGTCGAAGATGATCCCACGCAGACGTGTGAGGCACGCAGTAACGCCGCCTGCTTCTGGATTCCGGCAGGAATCGTGGCCCAGCCGGAGAAAAGGGATCCCACCCATCGAAAGGAGTGGGTAGCGACCTGGTAGGCGGTTGGTCAGCCGCGGGGTAACGGGCAGCCTTACCGAGACTCTCGGGCTCCCGCTACTTTCCTGGGCCTTCCGCCCAGCCTGCCATTTGCTTTGGATGCGGCCTGCTTGGCGCGGCTGGTTGATCTTCCACCAGCCCGACCCAGTCTGGCTGCCATCCATTTTCTCGAGCCAAGGAGACCCTCCAGGAGACCGGGAACGTAGAGGTCGGCGTCCAGCTTCGGGAAGTGAAGGCCGAGACCCGACGGGCTGATCTGGATGGGCTCAAGTTGCGACGGCTTGGAGTTCTCCAGGCCTTCCGCGTCTTTCGGCGAGAGGCTCAATTCCAGATCAGGCTCGAGCCTGATCACGATGCGGCGGCGCTGTCTGTCGTAACGAGCGGAGACGACCGCCGGGACGGACGCTTGAAGCTCCTTCCCTCGCCGATTCGCCTCTGTCAACCCGTCATTTTTCGCCATGAATTCTCTCCCATGCCCGGCAGAGTACCCTCAGATGGTTTCTCAGCGTTGAGCGGATCTTCTCCAATTCGGCGCTTCGAAACCCATAATTCTCGCGGAGCGCTGCCGGGCAATTCAAATTGAACACGGCTTCGCGGCCACGCTCAATCACGTGAACGTGTTCTGGCCGATGGTCGTTCGGATAGATTGCGACCCGCAGCCCATCGAACCTCAGAGCCGTCGGCACGGCCGATATTCTATCATAATTCCCAAGCGCTTGGGTTTAGTCCCTGCACCAGATAGCTCATTTGAGAACGAGTCCGCGAGCTAACTACTCGGTTGGAAGATCATCCGCTAGGGGGCGTGTTTCGCCCGGGCATCCGGGCGGGCGAACTGTCGTAATTCCCGTGATCACGAAATCGTCTGTCCCGCGCCGCCGAATTGAGACATACAAAAGGTTCGAGACTTTGGGAGCGCCCTTCTCAACCGGAATTGAAAGTCCGATCTGCCAAGCCGTCGCCGATTCTGCTTTCTCGCAAGGCTGGGAGAAATCGATTTCGGGCCTGGCGAGTTCGTCATGCGTGGCTGCCGCAAGTGCTGCGTGCCAACCCTGCGCAGTTTTCGTGGAGTTATTCGCTTCAATCCAGCGGGCTGCTTCAGCCCAAGGCAGATTCACCCACTCGTCGAGAAAATCCTCTGGCTTGGTTCCAAGAGGTGGAACGCGCACTGGCGGGGTCTTTGTGACGTCGTAGGTGACGATGCGATTTCTGGCCCATAGGTCAGCATCCAGCCGTTGCCAGGTGACAAAGACGAGTTGAAATGTGGTGGCCGTCGCCTTCAGCCTTACCGGATAGGTACGGTTGCATCCCGCGTCACCCGCGAGAATTACATGAGGCTCGTAAGCAGCACGCCCGGGCTCGACCACTTTGTAGTGGAGGCTACCCCAGGCTGAGGTGCACCATGGCGAATCCCAAGACTCCGCCAGGTACCACCGGCTGGCATGGCTCAGGGGGACGATCGAATATTCGAAGCCTTCCCGCGCTCCATTGACTTGCGGGTACGGCTTTGATTCGTCCGCCAAGGCAAGTATCCACCGATTGTCTTTCTGCTCGAAGATGTACACCGAGGAATCCGCGCCACATGGAATATGCAGGGTGGTCACAACCGCAATGAGATTGGGAGCTTCGGTTGGCCGCTCGACGCTAATGTCCTCGATCAGGCCGTACCGATCGAGATCAGCGCTCGGTGGATTCGGATTTGGTCCTGCGGTCACGGGCATTAGCTTCACGTTTTCCTGGCTGAGTGCGCGAATCACGAAATCCCGAAGCGACCTGGGCGTGGCGGAAGGTCCCTGGGCAGAGAGAGTGTCTGCGATCAAGTCTCTCAGTTCGTGTTTGAATCGCTGGACGAGTGGCTGAACGCTCGCGGGAACGTCGTACGGCATGTCCTCCTCGGAGCTGTCAACCACCTTGATCGCTTGCAATTGCCTGGAAGTCTCGGCCACTTGTTTCGCCTGAGCAAAAAGCAGCGATGGCAGCAAGAGCGCGACTGCGAACGCGGCGGCGTGCGCGATGATTCCGAGAACCGATGAGAAACGCTGCTTCACAGGAAGAATTCTAATCCAGACAGAACGACGCAAGACGATTGCGAAAATTATTGTTGCGCTGCGAGCGACAACACGCGTACATTGCAAATTGCCGGCATGTCCAGCGAGCAGTGCGGTACCTGCTGTGGGGCGTAGCCGGCATTTGTGCCTCGCGCGGAGGGCACGACGAATTTGAACAACCACGCCAGCCAAACGCCACCCATTCTTCTGACGATCGCTGGATTCGATCCTTCGTGCGGCGCGGGTGTCGGCGCGGACCTGAAGACTTTCGCGGCGCACAACTGCTACGGCGTCGCGGCAGTAACGGCGCTGACCGTGCAGTCGACGCAGGGCGTACGCGATGTGCACCCGACGCCTTCGGCGACGCTGCGAGCGCAACTTGACGAGCTCGCGGAGGACTGCACGATTGCCGCGATCAAGATCGGGATGCTCGCGAATCGCGCGAATGCGTCGGTGGTCGCGGATTTTCTCGACAAGCACACCTTCCCGCACGTGGTGCTCGATCCCGTCTCGCGGCCGACAGCGGGAACCGGCGAATTGCTCGACGCCGCCGGGCTGAAATTCGTGCGCGACGAGCTTCTGAAACGCGTAAGCGTGGTGACGCCGAACATTCCCGAGGCGGAGTTTCTGACGGGAATGGAAGTGAAGGATTTGAACGCGATGAAGGCCGCGGGGCAGAAGCTGCTGGAGATGGGCGCGCGCGCCGTGGTCGTCACGGGCGGCCACCTGGAAAAGCCGATTGACGTTCTCTGCGACGCAGCCGGAGTGGAGACTTTCGGAGGAGATCACTTGAAGAGTCCGAACACGCACGGTTCGGGCTGCACGTTCTCGTCGGCGATCGCCGCGCAACTGGCCTGCGGACAGCAACTCCGCGAGGCCGTGATTCTCGCGAAGGCTTACGTGACGAAGGCGATCGACAAGTCCTATCCGATCGGCAAGGGTGCCGGTCCACTGAACCAGCTTTTCCGGTTCCACCAGGAACCGCCCGCTCGAGGCGTCCACGAAATCCCGCAGCACGGCATGCACCCCGCCGCCGAACCCGCCGCGCAGTAGCTCCCGGTCCTTTCCGTTTTCCTGTTGCGCCTTTGCCTACACGAAATGAACGCTAGCGGCGGAAGAGTACGCGGCCCGCGGCGATTGTCGCCATAGAGGCACCGCGGAAGGGGCGGCCGTCGAAGGGCGTGTTGCGGGACTTGCTGGCGGATTCGGCAGCGCGGAAGGTCCACGCGTGGTCCGGAGAGAAGATGGTGAGATCGGCGGGTGCGCCGGCAGCGATCCTGCGCTCGATTCCAAGGACGCGCGCCGGTCCCGTGGTAAAGAGTTCGACCAAGCGCATCAGCGACAGCTTGCCTTTGTGCACGAGCTCACTCAGGCCGAGCGCCAGCGCCGTCTCAAAACCGGTGATGCCGAAGGGCGCGCGATCGAACTCGACATCCTTGCTGGCGGGATGATGGGGAGCATGGTCCGTGGCAATCGCGTCCACGCTGCCGTCAGCAAGGCCTGCGATGAGGGCGTCGCGATCGGAACGCGAAGCGAGCGGCGGATTCATCTTGTAGCGCGAGTCGTAGCGGACATCCTCGTCCGTCAGCGTGAAATGATGCGGCGTGACTTCGCAGGTGACGCGGAGCCCCTGGCGCTTCGCGGCGCGGACGTACTCGAGCGAGCCGAGCGCCGACATATGGGCGACGTGGTAACGCGCACCGGTGAGCAGCGCGAGCTCAACGTCGCGGCCGACGCAGATCGATTCCGATTGCGACGGGATTCCCTGCAACCCCAGCCGTGCGGCCGCGGGGCCTTCGCGCATGACGCCGCCGGCAAACAGCGACGCATCCTCGCAGTGGTCGATTACCGGCAGGCCGAGCGTGTTGCAGTAGTCCATCACCTGGCGCATGAGCCGCGCGGTGGCAATCGGCTTGCCATCGTCGCTGACGGCGACGATTCCGGCGTCCTTCATCGCCGCGATTTCCGCGAGCGCTTCCCCTTTGCTTCCGATGGACGCGGCTCCGATCGGCCACACGCGAACGCCGTTCACCGCGGCGGCTCGTTCGACGATGCCGCGCGTAACCGAGGCGCTGTCGTTCACGGGATGCGTGTTCGGCATGCAGCAGACCGCTGTGAATCCACCGCGCGCGGCCGCGCGCGTACCCGTCTCAATCGTTTCCGACATTTCCTGGCCCGGCTCGCGCAAATGGCAGTGCAGGTCGATGAAGCCGGGCGCGATGACGAGGCCCGCGGCGTCGAAAATCTCGGCATCGGGCGCGGAAAGATTCGCTCCGACTTTCGCGATTCGTTCGCCATCGAGCAAAACGTCGAGCGTTGAGTCGCTCTTGCTCGCGGGGTCCAGGACACGCCCGTTCTTAATCAGCAGCATTCGATCGTTCCTTCGCGGGATGAGGCGCGTCCGCCGGCGCGCCGCCAATGAGATGGTAGAGAAGAGCCATGCGGATGGCGAGGCCGTTCGTGACTTGTTCGAGGACGCACGATTGCGGCCCGTCGGCGACCGCCGGGTCGATTTCGAGGCCGCGGATCATGGGGCCGGGATGCAGGACCATCGCGCCGGGGCGCGCAAGCCGCAGGCGCTCCTGAGTGAGCTGGTACAGGAGCACGTATTCCTCCGGCGCGATTGCAGGCTCGTGGATGCGCTCGGTTTGGACGCGCAGGACGATGACGACATCCGCGTCCCGCAACGCATCTTCGATCCGAAGGACGCGGCGAATATTGGGAGCGAGCGTCTCGAGTTCGGGCGGCACCCACATCGCCGGGCCGCACAACGTAATGCGGCTGCCGAACTTCGTCAGCAAGTGGATGTCGGAGCGCGCCACGCGGCTGTGCAGGATGTCGCCCAGAATGGTGACGTTCCAGCCTTCGAGCGTTCCCTTGCGGTCGCGAATCGTGAGGGCATCGAGCAGGCCCTGGGTGGGATGCTCGTGCGTGCCGTCGCCCGCATTCAGAACGGGGATTTCGAGCCGCTCGGCAACGAATTCCGCCGCGCCCGATGCCACGTGGCGCATGACGATGCCATCGGGGCGCATGGCCTCCAGGGTGCGGACGGTATCGATCAACGACTCGCCCTTCTTGAGGCTCGAAGACTCGGCTTGAAGGTTCATCGTGTCCGCGCCGAGGCGCGCCGCCGCCGTCGTGAAACTGATGCGCGTGCGCGTGGACGCCTCAAAAAATGCGATCGCGACGGTTTTGCCGCGCAGCGTCGCCAGCTTCTTCAAGGGGTGGCGCTGAAATTCCTGGAAAGGCTTGGCCTGGTCGAGAACAAAAGTGATTTGCTCGCGGCTAAGGGGCTCAATTCCGAGCAGGTGTTGCAGGCGCTGAACCACAGTCTCCCTTTATCGTTTCATCTCCGCACGCTCGCCGACGGCTCATGCAACTCGGTCCACCAGCACGACGCGCTCTTCCTTGTCGATTTCCTGCAGGCGAACTTCGACGATCTCGGTGTCGCTGGTCTCAACGGTCCGGCCAACGAAAGTGGCCTCGATCGGCAGTTCGCGGTGGCCGCGATCGATCATCACGCACAGGCGGATGCGCCGCGGGCGGCCGAGATCGAAGAGTCCGTTCATCGCGGCGCGCATCGTCCGGCCCGTGTAGAGGACGTCATCGACGACCACCAGGTCGCGATCGTCGACCGGGAAGTCTATTTCGGTCGAATGGACCACGGGCTGCGGGCCGACGGTCGAGAGGTCGTCGCGGTAGAGCGTGATATCCAGCGTGCCGACCGGCACTTCCGTATGTGTCACGTTGCGCATGATGGCCGCAAGCCGGTGCGCGAGCGGCACGCCCCGACGGCGCACTCCGATCAGCGCCAAGTCCTTTGTTCCGCCGCTTTTTTCGACGATTTCGTGAGCGAGCCGGTTGAGCGTGCGGCCAATTTCCTCGGCCGACAGGAGCTGGCGTTTTTCGACGACGCGCATTGGGCGCCTCATCCTAGCACAGACCGCGGCGAGTTCGCAGCGGCGTCGGCCGGAGATATCCACAGCGATGCCGGCGTGTCCTTGACCCACGTGGTAGACTCTTCCCGGTGAGTTCGCCCGAGTTGGCAAGCCTTTCCACCAGGCCCTCGGGGGTTGACCTCCGAGTCAGCGTCGGTTCCCTTTCTCTCAAGAATCCCATCATTGCGGCGAGCGGCACGTTCGGCTACGGCGTGGAGTTCGCCGGTATAGTCGACCTGAACCAACTGGGCGCGATTGTCGTCAAGGGTCTGTCGCCCAAGCCAATGGCGGGCGCGCCGGCACCGCGGATGTGCGAAACGCCCAGCGGGATGGTCAACGCGGTCGGGCTTCAAAACGTGGGGGTGCGCGCCTTCGTCAGCGAAAAGCTGCCCCAGCTCCGGCACTACAACACGCCGATCGTAGCCAACGTCTTCGGCTGTACCATCTCGGAATACGTCGAGGTGATTCGTGTCTTGGAGGATACAGAGGGGCTGGCGGCGTATGAGCTGAACATATCCTGCCCTAATGTAGAGAAGGGGGGAGCCGAGTATAGTACCGACCCAGGACTCACGGCGGCGGTTGTGGGTGCCGCCAGGAAGGCTTCGAAGCGGCCTTTGTGGGTCAAGCTTTCTCCGACTATTGGAATCATTGGACTTATAGCAAAGGCTGCCGAGTCAGCTGGAGCGGACGCTCTGGTCATCGCCAACACATACCCGGCGATGTGTCTGGACGTACACAACCGAAGGTCACGTCTCGGTAGTACCGCCGGAGGGTTGTCGGGGGCGGCCATCAAACCTATAACAGTAAAGCTCGTCTATGAGGTTGGTCGGGTAACAAATCTCCCGATCATAGGGCTTGGCGGTATCGAAAGCCCTGCCGATATAGCGGAGTATATGCTGGTCGGCGCTTCGGCTGTCGAGGTTGGCACAGCGCATTTCGTTGACCCGCGAGCCTCAGAGAAGTTGGTCGTGGGCCTCGAAAAGTGGTGCCAGCAAAACAAACTGTTCGAAATCAGCAGTTTGCGGGGAGCCTTACAGAGTTAAAGTGGTTGGCAAGACAGGCTCTGCAAGGTTACAATATGCTGATTAGAATAAACTTAGGGTGAAAAATGAGAGCTAAGGCCTTTGTTGTTCTTGAGTCGGTGTTCTTAGGTTTGGGTTTGCTCGTCTTGACGCCGTCGGCCAATCCTACGGTCGCCGGAAGTCTGAGCAACCCTTCCCATACGGCAACGTCTCTGCAGAACAGCCCAGTCCCCCCGGTTTCCACTACAGACTCGAAACACCAGCCTAAGCCGCTGGCCGTTTGGGAGTGCACTACAAGCTGGTACGGGGAGGACTTTGACGGCCTACCGACCGCGACGGGCGAGCCATACGATATGTATGCCGCCACAGCGGCCCACCCAACCCTGCCTCTAGGTTCCATCGTCCGGGTCGTGAATACCCGGAACCACCGCAGCCAGGTGGTCCGAATCAATGACCGCGGACCCTACATCGAAGGACGTGAGCTGGACGTTTCCTACGAAGTCGCCCGGAAACTCGGCTTCGACCAGCGCGGGCTCGCGAGGGTTCGCCTGGAACTTCTGGAGGTACCCTCACGCCCGAGCCCGGATCATCGCGATTAATCGTTGCCCTCGATTATGACCGGCTGACGCCTGCGTTGGATGTGGCGCGTCGGCTCAGGGGGGCGGTTGGCCTCTGTAAGGTCGGCAACCAGCTCTTCACAGCCGAGGGTCCGCGAGCCGTTCAGGAGCTCGCGGGCCTTGGCTTTGAGATCTTTCTCGACCTGAAGTTTCACGACATTCCCAACACCGTAATAGGCGCAGTGGCCGCCGCCGCGAACCTCCGCAACGTCACGATGCTGACCGTACACACGTCCGGCGGGCTGGCCATGATGCGGGCTGCGCGCGAGGCGCTGGCAGGCAGAAAGGCTGGACCGGCGCTCCTCGGGGTTACCGTACTGACCAGCCTGGACGCGGCGGCGCTGCGGAGAATCGGAATCTCCGGCACCCCGGCTTCGCGTGCCTTGGCTCTCGCGAAACTGGCGAAAGAGGCTGGGCTCGATGGCGTCGTGGCCTCGGCGCACGAGGTGCGATCGATTCGCCGCGCCTGCGGGAGCAACTTCCTGATTGTGGTTCCCGGTGTCCGACCTGTGGGATCGGCCGCAAACGACCAGTCACGCGTCGCCTCCCCGGCGGAGGCGATCCGCGCCGGAGCCAGCTACCTTGTTGTCGGCCGGCCGATTACGGCCGCAGAAGATCCCCGAGCGGCAGCCCTCGGCATCGCCAGCGAAATCGAACCGCAACTTTAGCCGGCAAGCCGCACGGCCCAAGGCAGCCCCCTTCAGAGCGACCCGGACTCGATTATCAATTGCCTGCGACGCGAACAAGACTAACATCCGTCTCAGTGTCCGGCACGGCTCCCAATCGCGTGCAGGGTTGACTGAGATCGCCTGGTTTGACCGTTGTTCCTTCCTCCGTTAGCATCGAGCGGATCCCGATGATGGAAGCTCCCAAGCACGTGATCGTTGGAACCGCGGGCCACATCGACCACGGGAAATCCGCGCTCGTTCAGGCGCTTACCGGAACGAATCCCGACCGGCTCGAGGAGGAGAAACGCCGCGGGATCACGATTGATCTCGGGTTCGCCTTCCTGAACCTCGATAGTGTGCGGCTGGGATTTGTCGACGTGCCGGGCCACGAGCGTTTCGTGCGGAACATGCTCGCCGGCGTGGGCGGAATCGATTTGGTCGTGCTGGTGATTGCGGCGGACGAATCGATCAAGCCACAAACGCGCGAGCACTTCGACATCTGCCGCCTTCTCGGGATTCCGCGGGGGCTGGTCGCGATCACGAAATCCGACCTGGCCGATTCGGATGCGCTCGAACTGGTGCGACTCGAAATCGAAGAATTTGTGCGTGGCTCATTCCTCGAGGGTGCACCCGTCGTGCCGGTCAGTGCGAAAACGGGCGCGGGGCTCGACGCGCTGAAGCAACAGCTCCTACGCGTGGCGAACGACGTGCCGACCAAAGATGCGTCGCAGCATTTTCGCCTGCCCATCGACCGCTCCTTCGCCATGAAGGGCTTCGGGACGGTTGTCACGGGGACGCTCGTTTCCGGCTCGCTGAACGTGGAGGACGATGCCGAGATCTATCCCGTGCATCGCAGGGTGCGAATTCGAGGGCTGCATTCGGGCGGGAAGGCCGTCGCGCGCGCCGTGGCCGGTCAGCGAACCGCCGTGAATCTCGGCGGAATCGAGCACGGCGAAATCCAGCGCGGGATGGCGCTGAGCGTTCCCGGAATCTTCGAGCCGACGGTAGGATTGGACGCGCGAATCGCCCTGCTGCCGTCCGCGCGACCATTGAAAGACCATGCGCGTGTGCACTTCCATCAGGGCACCGCGGAAACGGTTGCAGAGGTTGTGCTGCTCGACAAGAGTGCCTTGTCCCCAGGCGAGTCGGCCTTCGCGCAGCTGCGGCTCGAGGACAAGGTCTTGTTGCTGCCGGGGGACCGATTCATTCTGCGGCAGTTTTCACCGGTCGTGACGATTGGCGGAGGATCCGTAATCGACGCCTGCGCGCTGCGGCACCGCCGGAACGATCGCTCCATCGCGCCCTTTCTCGAAACGCTCGAACGCGGAAGCCGCGAGCATGTTCTCGCTGCGCGGCTCGAAAGGGCCCCGCGGGGTCTCGAACTCAAGGAAGTGATGGGGCGAACGGGATGGATGGAAACTGAGGTTCGAGCCACCGCGGCAAGGCTCGTCGCGGAAAAGCGGGCTCGCGTGGTAAGCGAGCAGCCGTTTCGACTCGCCTCTTTCGGCTCGGTTTCAAACTGTTCGGCAGCCATGGGCAAAACGGTGGAGGACTTCCATCGCGCGAATCCTCTGCTGCCGGGAATTCCGAAACAGGAACTTCGCGGCCGCGTCGGGAATCCCTCGCCTGACATTTTCGAAGTTGCGCTTGCGGATGCGGTGAAGGCAGGCGCGCTTGCCGTCTCGGGCGACTTGGTTCAGCGGGCCGGGCGGGAGATTGCGCTTTCTCCCGAGGAAACGCAGGCCAAGGAAGTGATCGAGCGCGAGTTTGAATCCGCCGGCCTGGCTGTCCCGAGTTTTGCGAGTGTGCTTGAGAAGCTTCCCGTCGAAGCGCGGCGCGCGCAGAAGATTCTGCAGATCCTGCTGCGCGACAAGGTGCTGATCAAAGTGGCGGACGACCTCGTGTTTCATCGGTCCGCCGTCGGGCGGCTTCGCGAGCTGGTCAGCAAGTACAAGCAGCAAAAGGGGGCGCGCTTGCCGGTCCCCGCATTCAAGGAACTTACGGGCGTTACCCGGAAATACGCGATTCCGCTTCTCGAATACCTGGACCGCGAGCACGTAACTCGGCGCGTGGGCGACGAGCGTGTTATACTGTAATTTCGGTGAGTTGCGAGGGGAGCTGCCCTGTGGTGCGAGGCCTCCAGCTTCGCACTGGGAGGTATTGCATGGAATTCAGTCCGATGCATCTGTTCATCGTTCTGCTGATCGTGCTTGTGTTGTTTGGAGGCCGCAAGTTGCCCGAGTTGATGCGCGGTCTTGGCCAAGGCATCCGCGAATTCAAGGAAGGAATGCGCGACCAGCCGACGCCAACCAATCCGCCCGCCAGCACCACTCCGACGAATCCTCCGGCCGCGGCCCCGACGGAGCCGAAAAAGTAGCGCGACGAAATCAGCCAGAGCAAATTCGATGGAACTCGAAGCGGCGGCCGCGTGGCCGCCGTTTCTGTTTTGGCGCGATCCCGCCCGCCGGCCCTGAACCGCCTAACTGTGTTGTATGGCAGTCCGCAAGAAGGAGATCGGGCCGCGCTTCCAGCCCGTCCATCCGAACGATTCGAGCATCGACCAGACGCGCGAGAGCGGCAGTCCCATCACGTTGAAATAACAGCCGTCGATTGAGGCAACGAAGCGCCCGCCGATGCCCTGGATTCCGTACGCTCCCGCTTTGTCGAACGGCTCGCCCGTCGCGATGTAATCGTCGACATCGGCCTTCGAAATCTTTAGGAAGCGCACGCCAGTCGTCTCCACGTGATGGTGTTCCCTGCCGTCCGGCACGGACACCATCGAGACGCCGGTGAGAACCTGGTGCGTCTTGCCGCTCAGCAGGCGAAGCATTCGCCGCGCCTCTTTCACGTCAGCAGGCTTGCCGAGAATTCGCCCCTGCGCCAGCACCACCGTGTCCGCGCCGATCACGATCGCCGCGTGCCCCCTGCGCTTCGCGTGCTCCGCCGCAACGTGGGCCTTCGTCATGGCCAGGCGCCGGACGTAGTTTCGCGGAGACTCGCGCGGGCGCCGCGCTTCGTTCACGTGCGGGGCGTGCACGTCGAAATCGAAGCCGGCGTGGCGCAGGATTTCCGCCCGGCGCGGCGAATTCGACGCGAGAATCAGCTTCGTCTGCGGCTTTCGCATCCCGAACATCGAGTGGCCCTCACTAGGTGTGACCTTTCAACAGGTTGTCCATTCGACCTGAACGGGAGATGCTGATTGTGCTGAGCAATCAAATCTTCCCGGGAGGTCGAATGGACATTCATAAGAATGCCCGACTTACGGTGCATGGTCGAGAGGCTCTGG
>DATIZQ010000009.1:0-61335 GCA_035517015.1 Candidatus Acidiferrum sp.
CGCCAGCGTCCCCGCCACCACCGCCGCCAACTCCGCCATGCGAACCTCCGTAATCCGCTATCGATCGCGCGCCGAATTATACTGCCGCCGCCCGCGCCGCAGCCTCAGGACCTCGACGATTGCTGCCGCGGGAGCCCCCACTCTGGCGGCGGGAGCACGGCCTTAAGGCCGTGCGAAACGGACGCTCCAACAACAGCGGGCTTCACCCCCGGCGCACCCTCCTCTTCGCCTTCTTCCGAAAATGCCGTTTGTAGCACCGGCATCTTGCCGGCTCTTGTGCCTCTGCCTGTCTGAAATCTCAAATCTCCATTTTCAAATCGCTCTGTTGACACCCGTCGCAAGCGTCGGAGGCGCGACCGTATTGAGCCCGGCACGTAGCGCAGCGGAGTGCCGGGAACGCGAGCAAAACCCTTCAAGAATAGTGTTGCCAGTCCCGGAGGGACGATTGAACCGCTTGGCCTCGCCACACCGGAAATCGACATGGATCCCACTTTCAAATCCACACTAGTCCCCCAGTCCTAGCCGTACTACTCATTTTTTGAACCTGTTCAAGATTCCGCTTCCATGCTACCGTGGGGCGTTTTCGCGCTCGATAAAATCGAGCGCACAGGGTGACAGGTTTGTACTTGCCTGCCGTGGCGGGCAAACCCTGACCTGAAAGGAGGAGGAGAGAGGTGCAACAGGGAGGTTTGGGAGTGCAGATTTGGGCCGACGGACCGCAGGTCGCCTGTTATGGCCCCGCCCTGCCTAATCTTGCCTCTAATCTGCCCGCTGAAGATTAGAAACGGACTCAACTCCATGAAAACAAACGACAAAAAAATTTCTAATCTATCCGTCGCCCCGCGCAACGTGCTCCGCGCTGCTATCTCCTTTACCTCCTCTACTTCCTCTACGTCAAGTCTAATATACAGTTCCGCGATTAGAAATCGCGCTAACTCATTCAAAACACACGTCCGACACCATGTCTAATATACGGTTCCACGAACAGCCGCGTTGGGAAGCCGGCCAGCCTGCACTGCGCCCGGCATTCCGCCCTACCCATCCGCGTTTATCTGTCGTTCAAGCTTCCGGTGCCTATGATTTTTTTAATCGCAACAGTCCATTATCAGAATCCCCTCTAAGTCACTCAAAACACGGGGTCGCCTCTTGGTCTAATCGCAACAAAATGCGGTTTCCCGCTCACAGTGCCCAATCCCCCATATGGAATATGGTATCCTCCCGCCCGCCGCAGCCCTTTCGTGCCAAGGGGGAAACGCTTTGATCCGCATCCGCCGAACGTCTCGCACCGCGCTCATCGCGCTCGCAGTGGGCGCCGCCGCTCTGATTCCGGCTCTCGCTTGGCACGTGGCCTCGGCCGCAGGCCAGGAAGCTGTCGGCGCGGTCGATTACAGCGCCGTCTTCAACAAAACCGACGTCATGATTCCGGCCCGCGATGGCGTGAAGCTTCACACCGAAATCTATGTCCCGAAGGACGCCAAGGAACCGCTCCCATTCTTCCTCACGCGCACTCCCTATGGCCTCGGCGACGATTCAAAAGGTTACTCGCGCCTCCTGAGCGCCTACACCGAAATGATTCCGGACCGCTACATCTTCGTCTTCCAGGATATTCGCGGGCGCTACGGCTCCGAAGGAACCTTCGTGATGCAGCGCGACCCCCGCGACCGCCGCGATCCCCATTCCATCGACGAAGGCACGGATACCTACGACACCATCAATTGGCTCTTGGAAAACGTTCCCAACAACAACGGCCGCGCTGGCGAAGCGGGCGTTTCCTACGGCGGCTGGCTCACGGCCATGTCGCTGATCGAACCGCACCCCGCGCTGAGAGCCGTTTCCGAGCAGGCTTCCCCGGCGGACATGTTCCTCGGCGACGATTTTCACCACAACGGCGCGTTCCGCCTGAGCTACGGATTCGAATACGCGGCGGGGATGGAAACCGGCAAGACGAACTTCCAGTTTCAGTTCGATAAGTACGACACCTACGACTGGTACCTCGCCCTCGGCCCGCTCTCGAACGCCAACGCGCTCTACCTGCATGGCCAGTTGCCTACCTGGAACAACTTCGTCGTGCACCCCAATTACGACGAATTCTGGGACAAGCAGGCGTTCGCCCGTTATTTCAAGAACCTCGAATTGAAAGTCCCGAACCTCAATGTCGCCGGATGGTGGGACCAGGAAGATTTCTACGGCCCCGTGCGGATCTACGAGCTGCTCGAGAAAAACGACTCGAAGCGCAACAACTACCTTGCGATCGGACCCTGGAATCATGGCGGCTGGTCGCATGGGCCGGGCAACAAGCTCGGCAACATCGATTTCGGAAGCAATACCTCCGAATACTTTCGCGCGAAAATCGAGGCTCCCTGGTTTGCCTACTGGCTGAAGGACAAAGGCAGCTTGCCCGTCCGCGAAGCGGTCACGTTTGAAACCGGCTCGAACCAGTGGAAGACGTGGGACGCGTGGCCGCCGCGCGAAGGCGTCGCGCAGCGCAAATTGTACTTCCGCGAAAACGGAGCCCTCTCGTTCGATCCGCCAGGCGCCGAAGAAGCGGCCAGCCGCGGCTCTCATGCGCCGGAAGACTTCGACACCTACATCTCCGATCCCGCGAACCCCGTCCCCTATCGCCATCGCCCCATCGAGGAAACCTACTCCGAGGGCAGCCGTTGGTATTGGTGGCTCACGGAAGATCAGCGGTTCGTCGAGCACCGCCCGGACACGCTGGCGTGGCAAACCGATCCCCTGGCGCAAGACGTGACCGTCGCCGGCGACATCGTCGCGCACCTTTTCGCCTCCACCACCGGTTCGGACAGCGACTGGATCGTGAAGCTCATCGACGTCTATCCCGAAAAATACGAGCCGGATCACAAGATGGGCGGCTACGAACTGATGGTTGCGGACGAAGTTTTGCGCGGCCGCTTTCACGACGGCTTCGAACGGCCCGCGCCCCTCGTGCCCAACAAGGTGACCCCCTTCACGATCGGTCTGCACACGAACAACCATGCGTTCCTGAAAGGTCATCGCATCATGGTGCAGGTGCAGAGCACGTGGTTCCCGGTGATTGACCGCAATCCGCAGAAGTTCGTGACGAATATTTTCGAGGCCAAGGCCTCGGACTATCAGAAAGCGACGCAGCGAATCTACCGTTCGAAGGAGTATCCTTCGAACGTGCAGATTCCGGTCGTCGTGAAGTAGACGAGAGGCACGAGATGAGTGTGAATCCGAGCATGGTTACGACGGCCTTCGAGTTGCCGGGCTATCGCGTGGCGAAAACGATCGGCCTCGTGCGCGGCGTGACCGTTCGCTCGCGCAGCATTCTGGGAACGATTGGCGCTTCGCTCGAAACGCTCGTTGGCGGCAACATTACCTTGTTCGAGGAAATGTGCGAGAAGACCCGCGAAGAAGCGCTCGACTTGATGATGCAGCACGCGTCGCAGGAAGGCGCGAACGCCGTGATCGGCGTGCGCTACGACGCCACCGAAGTGATGCAGGGAGTCACCGAGGTTCTCGCGTACGGCACGGCGGTTCAGGTCGAGCGGACCGCTTGAGCCACATCTCCGCTGCCGCCGAAAATCACGAAGGACTAGAATCGATCGTTGCTTGGGTTCAGGAGGATTCCGAAATGAAGGTTGTGCTCCGATGGTTGGTGGCCGTGCTGGCTCTGCTGTTGCTCGCCGCCGCCCAGACGGCGCGCGCTCAGGAGGCGCCGAAAACAGAGACCGTCCAGTTTCCAGGCAGCAACAAGACCACCGTGAACGGCTTCGTCGCCAGCCCGGCAAAGCCCGGACGCTATCCCTCAATCATCGTGATCCACGACTGGTGGGGCTTGAATGACTTCGTGAAGCAGCAAACAGAGAAACTCGCCGGCGAGGGCTTCGTTGCTCTCGCCGTGGACCTCTACGGCGGCAAAGTGACGTCCGATCCCGCCGAGGCTCACGAATGGAGCCGCAGCCTCAACACGGATCAGGCCGTCCTCAACCTGATGGAATCCATCGTCTATCTCTCTTCACGAAATGATGTCGAACGGGGACGCGTCGGCGTGCTCGGATGGTCGATGGGCGGCTGGTACGCGCTCCAGCTCGCTATCCGCGTGCCGCGGCTCGGAGCCTGCGTGGTGAATTACGGCGTGCTGCCCACCGATCCCAACGACATGCAAAACATCGGCGCACCCGTGCTCGGCAACTTCGGGGCGGACGACCACGGGGTCACGCCCGCAGACGTACAGGCCTTCCAGAAAGCCATGCAAACCCTTGACCGTCAAGTCGATGTGAAGATCTACGACGGCGCCGGCCACTCATTCGAAGATCCCGACAACAAGACCGCGTATCGTCCGGAAGCCGCCGAAGATGCGTGGAAACGCACGATCGCGTTCCTCAATAAATCGCTAAGGTAGCCCGCTTTGGTACAGGTAACTGTTTTGGCAGGCTGGCCCTGAACCTGGCCAACCGTACGGTTGTGCGCCGCGTCTTAACTCCTTAGGCTGGATGACAGGGAAATCCACGAATGGACGAACGATTTCAAAGCGACCGGCCCATCGATCAGCCGGCCACTGTCAGCCGAGGATTGCGGCTGGCCATCGTCTCGTCCGCGATCGTCTTCCCAATTACGTTCTGTATTCTGCTGAGGCCGACGGCAGCGCACGCCGCCTGGATCGAATTCGCCCGGATCATCCAGCTCAAAGGACAACCCGCGGCACCCGCCGCGAGCCTTACCGACATGCCGGACTCGAACATCGCGGCACTACACCCGCAGCAGCAGGCCGAACTGCTGTTGCAGGCTGCGGTGAACCATTCGGGGGGCGCCAGCGACCAGATCGTGATGCGCGCCGGCGCGTGGCGCGGCCATCTCCGCACCACGCCGCAGCTTTCGGGCTTGCTCAATACCGCGTTGAATTCGCCGCACCTGGACGTTCGCACGGCCGCCGTCGAAACGGAACTGGCTGCGAACAATCTGGCAAAGACTCCGCGCAGTGCGAAGTCGGTTGCCGCGCAAATCGAAAGCGATCCAGCCGCGCGCCCCTGGGGACTCTGGATGCTCGGCGCTCTCGGCAATCGCGGTGTGGAATCGGACCGCTCCTTCGCGACGCTCGTCGCCTACACGCGCGATCCGAACGAAAAAACGCGCTACTGGGCCGTCGAGGGGCTTTCAGTGCTGGGCACGGACGAAGCGATCCAGCCGCTGCTCGAGGTTCTGCGCTCGGATTCCTCACCGGAAATTCGCGAGCGGGCCGCTTGCGGATTGGCGCAATCGGGGACGTTCACAAAGCGGCAGCGTATGATCGCTGTGCCGTCGTTGATCGACGATGCAGGCGATCCGTCGCTCGACGCGGCCACTCACGGCCTTACGTTCCGCGCGCTCCGCGACATCACCGGCGCCCGCGTCGACGACAACGCCTCGGCGTGGCGCAACTACTGGGCGGAAAACGCCCAGCGCTGACTCGCGGTTCTCTCCGCTGCAAAATCCGATCCGCCGCTTTCTCACTGCACGTACGTCATGACGCTGCGGATCAACTCCCGAACGCGCTCTTCAGAAACGACGAAACGCCGGTATTCGTTCTCCGGCACGCTTCCAATCGAAATCTTCTCGTTGCGGTATCGCATCGGGCTCGGAATGCGCGCCGCAACGCGCGCTTGACCAACGTGTATCTCGGCCACTCCCGTTTCTGCGACGATGTGCCTGGCGTTGTGCTCGCGAATACCGCCGCAGGCCATGATCGCAATGCGGTTTTGCGCGGCGTTGACGAGCCCGCGGATCGTCTCGAGCGCATTCTCCGCCAATGACTCACCGCCCGAAGTCAGGATTCGCGCGGCGCCGGATCGAACGGCGTCGGCAAGCGATTTCGACAGATCGGGCGTCATGTCGAACGCGCGATGAAATCTGAGTCCGAGCGGGCGCGCAAGTTCGACGAGCTCGCGGATCCGCACCACGTCTATGTCGCCGTCGGCAACCAAGATGCCGGCGACGATTCCGTCGACGCGAAGCTGCTTGGCCATCAGGATGTCTCGCTTCATGATTTCGAATTCCTGCGCGCTGTAGCAGAAGTCGCCGCCGCGCGGCCGGATCATCACGTGCAAGCCGATCGAGATTGCCTTGCGCGCCGTGGCGATCAGCCCGGCGCTGGGCGTGACTCCTCCCTGAGCCAGGTCGCAGCACAATTCCACGCGCGCGGCGCCGCCTCGCTCCGCGGCTATCGCCGAGTCAACAGAATCCACCGAGATTTCGACCGCGATTTTCTGGCTCATCGAGAACCGCCGTCCAGCGGCCGGTCGCGCCGACGCCGCAAGGTCTCTATGCTAAGATATCGTCAGCCACTAGGCCCGTAGCTCAGTTGGCTAGAGCGCCACCTTGACACGGTGGAGGTCTGCGGTTCGAGCCCGCACGGGCCTACCATAACCTCGCCTTCATGGGCATTCTCTATATCATCCAGAGCGAAACGACACGACGCTTTTATGTCGGGGCGACCGACAATGTGGATCGGCGTCTTCACGAACACGAGCGCGGCAAGGGCCTCGCAACCAGGGGTCGAGGGTCGTGGAAGCTGAAAGGTGTGATGGTTCACCCGAGGTTATAATCTGGCGCGACAGGATGCTGGCCCCAGGCACCAAATTCGGGTCGTATGAGATCGTCTCCCTGCTTGGCGCGGGCGGTATGGGTGAGGTGTACCGCGCGCGTGACACCCGGCTGGAGCGCAGCGTCGCCATCAAGGTTCTGCCTCCCGCATTTTCCGCCGACGCGAGCCGGTTGCACCGCTTCGAACAAGAAGCGCGCGCGGCCTCTGCCCTCAACCACCCCAACATCGTGACGATCTACGAACTCGGACAAGAAGATTCCACGCACTACATTGCGATGGAGCTGATCGAGGGGAAGACGGTGCGCGAACTGCTTGCCGGCGGCGCGCTGCCAATACGAAGAGCGATTGAGATTGCGGCGCAGGTCGCGGAGGGGCTGGCTAAGGCGCACGAGGCGGGCATCGCGCACCGGGACTTGAAGCCCGAGAACGTGATGATTTCCCAAGACGGCTTCGTCAAGATCCTCGACTTTGGGCTGGCGAAGCTCACGTCGAACAGCGGGGAACTGTCGGATGGGCTTACGCTGCCCGCATCGCACACTCGACCGGGCGTGGTGATGGGAACGTTGGAATACATGTCGCCCGAGCAAGCCGCGGGCCGCCCGCTTGATTTCCGGTCAGACCAGTTCTCCTTCGGCTCCGTGCTCTACGAGATGGTGACCGGAAAGCGCGCTTTTCGGAGAGGCACGGGACCGGAAACGATGGTTGCCGTCCTGCGCGAACAAGCGGAACCGGTCGGAGCGCATGCTCCCGACGCTCCAGCTCCGCTGCGCTGGACTATCGAAAGGTGTCTGGCGAAGGAACCTGAAAAGCGTTACGTATCTACGCGAGACCTCGCAAGGGAACTTGCAGCGATACGTGACCGCTTCTCGGAGAAGCCGGTTCAGGCCGAGCCGCGCCAGAGCAACATTCCCGTCCAGCGAACCGGGTTTGTGGGACGGGAAAAGGAAGTGGCGGGCGCCAAAGAACTGCTGCTGCGTGAGGATGTACGCCTGCTGACGGTCACGGGTCCAGGAGGGATCGGCAAGACGCGCCTCGCGGTAGAGGTCGCGAGTGGCCTTGTCGACCGCTTCCCGGGTGGAATTCATTTTGTCCCTCTGTCACCGGTAAGTGATCCGCGCTTGCTCGCTTCCGTGATTGTCCAGACGTTGGGTCTCCGCGAGACGGGAGGGCAGTCGCCGCTCGAAACATTCAAGAAGCATTTACTCGATTCATTGCGCGCACCCATGCTGTTCCTGCTGGACAATTTCGAGCATCTGATTCAAGGAGCACCCACCGTGGCCGAGCTATTGGCCATCGGCCCGAATCTTAAGATTCTGGTAACGAGCCGCGCGGCACTGCATGTTTACGGAGAGCATGAATTCCCGGTGCCGCCCCTGGCGCTGCCGGATTCGCGTTCCACGCCTCCGGTTGAGGTCCTGTCACAGTACCCTGCGGTGGCGCTGTTTGTGCAACGCGCCGTCGCAGCCAAGCCCGATTTTGAGCTGAACCGCGAAAACGCGCCCGCCATCGTTGAAATTTGTGCGCGGCTGGACGGTCTGCCTCTCGCGATCGAGCTTGCCGCCGCCCGAATCAAGGTTCTTTCGCCCACTTCCATGCGGACTCGCCTCGCGAGCCGTTTGCAGTTGCTCACGGGCGGCGCCCGGGACCTGCCGGAGCGGCAGCAGACGCTCCGCGCCGCCATCGATTGGAGCTACGATCTGCTCAGCCCTGCCGAGCAGAAGCTTTTCCGGAGATTGTCCGTGTTCGCGGGGGGATGCACTCTGGAGGGAGTGGAAGCTGTTTGCGACACCAAAGGCGATCTCGATTTGGACCTGCTCGACGGCATGGCGTCCATGGTGGACAAGAGCCTGATGCAGCAAGTCGAACAAGCGAACGGCGAATCCCGGTTCGTCATGTTAGAGACGATTCGCGAATATGCTCGCGAAAAGCTCGAAGCAAGTTTGGAGGAAGCCCCGACGAAGCGCTCCCACGCCGCCTACTGCCTCGTTCTGGCCGAGGAGGAGGCTACGGCGCAGAGCGGCGCCGAAAAAGGTGCATGGCTGGAACGCTTCGGGCTGGAACATGACAATTTCCGCGCGGCTCTGGAGTGGCTCACAGAAACCGGAGAAGCGGAGTGGGGCCTGCGTCTCGGCGCGGCGCTGTTTCGCTTCTGGGAGACGCGCGAATATCTCGCTGAAGGCAGGGACAGGCTGGGCAAGCTGCTGAGGCTCGCGCGAGCCGAAGCTCCCACGAAATTGCGTGCGCGCGTGCTGTTCGCCGCGGCCGTGCTCGCCAGGGACCAGGGCGATTACGTCTCGGCGGAGACTCTCCACGGCGAAAGCCTGGACATCGCGCGTCAGCTGCACGACCAACAGGGTGTCGCCGTCTGTCTGAACGCGCTGGCCGTCGTTGCCCGCGACCAGAATGACTTGACACTCGCCCATTCTCTGTTCGAGGAAAACCTCATGCTCTGGAGGGAATTGGGCGATCGGAAGGCTGTCGCTCGTGCTCTCAGTAATCTGGCCACCATCGTAAGATTGCAGGGTGACTATGCCCGCACGCGCTCCCTCTACGCGGAGTGCCTCTCGATCTTCCAGGAATTGGGAGATCGAACGGGGGTCGCCTGGTCGCTAAATTCCCAGGGCGATGTAGCCCGCGATCAGGGTGACTCCGAGGCCGCTCGGGCATTGTACGAAGAGGCCCTGACAATTTTTCGGGAACTCGACGACCGCTGGGGCATCGCCGGCACGCTTATTGATCTGGGAACGTTGACGAGGGAACAGTTGGATTGTTCCGCTGCATATCCCCTCTACCGGGAGAGCCTGAGTATTTTTCAGGAGCTGGGACACAAACGCGGAGTTGCACGTGTGTTGGAATGTTTCGCGTGCCTGGCGGTGGCTCGACTCCAGGCTGAACGCTCGCTGAGGCTGGCCGGTGCCGCAGCTGCGCTGCGCCTGAATATCGGCGCTCCGCTCACGCCTAGCGAACAGGCTAAACTGGAAGCCACTCTGGACCCAGCGCGGCGGGCGTTGACCAATACGGCGGGTGCCACAGCGTGGTTGGAAGGCTGGACGATGCCGGTCGAGAGGGCCATTGAGGAAGTTCTGATGCTCGAGGCGGCATCTCCGACCGACTAGCGAGCGGGTGCTGGGACCAGCTAAGTTGGCTCAGGAGGGAATCCACTGCCGCTCGAAGATAAGGGCAGTCCGGGACTTATTCCGCGGTCCCCGCGTCGATGAGTCGGCGCACGGCGGAGATCCGATTCGCAGGAATGCCTGTGCGCTTGGCGTGCTCTTGAATAGTTGCTTCGTCCGGGGCCAGGTAGACGCAGTACACCTTGTCGCCAGTCACGTAGCTATGCAGCCACTGAATCTCGGGACCCATCGCCTTCAGGACCTCGACCGATCGTCGGGACGCTTCCCGCAATTGGGCATCGGTCATATTTCCGGCGCCCGGGATTTCGCGTTCGATGACAAACTTGGGCATGGTTCCCTTGTTCTTTTGGCATGCTAGCATGCGCGGTGAGTGTCTTCAAGGCGACCTGGCCGAACGCAGGGTCGGCAAAGAGGCGCTAACAAGAGAAGTATGTTGAGGTTGCCATGGATCTCCGATCGCTTCAGAAGCCGTTGAAAGAGCAGTACCGCAGTGACCCAAACGCCTCGAAGATCACTCTCCGGGCCAAAGGCGGGCAGACCGATGCTCCGGTGGCGTGCTCGGTCGACATCGGGCGGGCCATCTACCGTGCGGAAGCTCACAAAGGAGTAGGCGGCGCGGGCGCTGGGGCTTGTTCCGGCGACCTTCTGCTGGGGGCTCTGGCGGCGTGCGCGCAGATCACTTGTCAGATGGTGGCTGCGGCCATGGGCATACCGACTGAACGCATTGAGGTCACCGTGGATGGAGACTTGGATCTGCGAGGGACCCTGGGTATCTCGAAGGATGCGCCCGTCGGTTTTGAGAGCATTCGACTTCATTTCGATGTCGATGCTCCCGCGGCAACCGCGGAACAACTGCGCGGATTGCAAGAAAAGACAGAACAGTATTGTGTGGTGATGCAGACCTTGATGCAGCCGCCAAAGCTGCAAACGGAGTGGGGCCGCCACGACTGAAACCGGCGGCGCCATTTTATCCTGCGACCGTCCGCGCTGACGCGATTTCACAACCGATCGCCGATCAGTTCAAGCCGATGCCAGGCATATCGCTGCCGCGGCCTTCGCCAAGCTGCGCGCAAATCGCCTCCAGGAGGGTCGACTGCGAAGCCACGTAGCTTTGCGCCACGGATTGGAGATTGGCGAGGTTTTGCGGCGTCACGTCGTCCATGTCATTCGAGGCTTGCTGCAGGTTCTCGATCTGGAGACGATGGTAGGTGCATCCGGGCAGGTTTTCGAGTTCGTAGTCAACGGCCTCGGAAACGCTATCCATGAAGACGGGCACAATTTGTTTCGCCCAACCGAGCAGCCCCCACCCCTTCGCGGTGGAATATGCAATGCGATCCTGGCGGTCGCCCGTGCCCACCGAGACGACGACAAATTCCGCGCGGTCAGAGTACAGCGCGCGCGCTTCGGCGTATGCCGCCATCGCTGGATTGTTGACGAACACTCCGCCATCAACCAGAGCATAGTCGCCCTGACCGCGCGCCAGGTGCAACGGCGGAAAGAACGTCGGGGCGGCAGAAGTCGCTCTGGCAATGGACGCGACCGGCCAGTTGTAATCCGGATCGGCGGCGATTTTGTGACTCTTGAAGAAAAAGGGAATCTGTCCCTGCAGATCGTAGCTCGAAATCAAGAGCGGCGTCAGCGCCGTCTTGAATTCGGCCGCACCGAAAAATCTCGCGAGGGTCGCTTCCAGTGCGGCCGGCGAGTACTTCGGTCCCAGCGCGTTCCTGAGCAGCGGAAACAAGCCCTTCTTGAAAATCGCGGGGCCATTCTGCACGTACAAGTCGACGAGCTCATCCGGGGAGTAAGGCTGATTATTGTTGCAGCGCGTTCCGATCCCTAGCGCGATGATGCCGCCCGTCGAGGTCCCGGAAATCAAGTCGAACACATTGTGCAGGCCAGTGCCCAGGCGTTTCTGCAAGTCGCTGAGAATGACGGCGGGGATGATTCCGCGAATGGCGCCGCCGTCAACCGAGAGGATCTTGATGCTTTTCACGGCCAACCTTGAGTCAAGAAGATACCCCGTTATTGATTCTTAATCACCTCGCCGCCCTTCATCACGAAACGGACGTTTTCAAGCACCTGAGCGTTCGCGAGCGGGTCGCCGTCAACCGCGACAAGATCCGCGAACCTTCCCGGTTCGATTGTCCCGACGCGATCCGACCAGCCCAACAAATCCGCCGCGTTCACCGTTCCGGCCTGAATCGACTGCAGCGGCGTTAGTCCCATTTCGACCATCTTCCCGAACTCGTGCGCGTTCAAACCATGTGGGTACACGGCCGCGTCGGTGCCGAGCGCGATCTTCACTCCGGACCTGAAGGCGTGCGACTCGTTCTTTGCGGCGATGGGAAGCACAATCTTGGCCTTTTCGATCATGTTGGGCGTTAGACCGAGCGACTCCATGTGCTGCGCCATCCAATCCTGGAGATAGACCGTTGGAACGAGATACGTTCCATGCTCCTTCATCAATTGAATGTCTTCATCGTTGATATAGCTGCCGTGCTCGATCGAGTCCACTCCTGCGAGGACGGCATACTTGATTCCGAGCGCGCCATGCGCGTGCGCCGCCACTTTGCGTCCCAAGCCGTGCGCCGTGTCGACGATGGCCTTCATTTCTTCCGGGCTATATTGCGCGAGCGCGGGATTGTCTCCCTCCGACAACACTCCACCGGTGGCCATGAACTTGATTACGTCGGCCCCGTACTTGATGTTCTCGCGAACCTTCTTCATTACGCCGTCGACGCCGTCCGCGACGCCGTCGCTTGAGAAATCAAATTGCGGCCCGAGAAAATTCTCGTCGGCGTGGCCGCCCGTGATGCTCAGCGCAGGTCCCGAGGCCAGGATTCTCGGACCGGGAACGTCGCCCGCGTTGATGGCGTCACGGAGGGCGATGTCCGAATAGCCGTGAGCGGCGACATTGCGGACCGTCGTGAACCCCGCCTCGAGCGTCACGCGGGCATTTCGCGCACCGATCAGCGCCTCGCGCGGATACGAAATGTGAAGGCCGGCAGGGCCCGCAAGCCACGGGTTCATCGTCAAATGTACGTGGCAATCAATCAGGCCGGGGAGCACAGTCGAATGGGACAAGTCGATGATCTTTGCGCCGGACGGCAAATCCTTCTGAACGTCGGCGGCTTTCCCGACTTCCTTGATGCGATCGCCTTCGATCCAGATGATTTGGTCCGACAAATAATTGCCCGTGCGAACATCCAGGATCCTGCCCGCCTTCACGGCAACCTCGGCAACCGCTGTCTTCGCCTGTTGCGCAAGCGCCGCCTGGGCCGCAAGAACCAAAAACAACAAAGAGAAAAGTGCCAATCGCTTCACCAGATGCCTCCTCAGAGGAAATGAATAACCGGTCGCGTGGCGCTCCGCACGCGGACCGCGCCGGATTGTATCCCCACTCGCCAGGCGGAATCGTGATATTTTGGCGCGCAAGAACAGGCTCTTGGATCCACGGTGATGCGTTCAGGCGGAGGTGCACATGGATTGGAAGCATTTTCTCCTCGCGCTTTTGGTTGCGGGAGTCGCCGCGTCATTCGCGGATTGGCTGTTCGCCGGCGTGCTCTTTCACAAGAAGTATCTCGCCCATCCCGAAGTCTGGCGGCCCAGCCTGAAGCAGAGCGATGCCGGGCCTATCGCATGGAGCACCGCCCTCGGCTTCGTCTCCGTCGCCGCATTCTTGCTGTGCTGCGATGCTTTCGGAATCCACGGCTATAGCGCGACGCTCAAGTTCGCGTGCCTGGCGTGGCTGATGGTTCCCGTTCCGCTGACCATTACGAACGCGCTGTTCATCAAGATTCATCCGCTCATTGTCGTTTCACACTCGCTCGGCTGGCTGGCGAAGCTGGTTCTTGCTGCGCTTGCCACGGCATGGTTCCTCTCCTAGTGTCTGCTGACTGACTTCCGGTGTCGCACGCAATTAACGCTTGACACCTTCGCCGCTGGTTGTATGATTATGCAGGAGAGTGAATATTCACGCATCGACGGCGATGGGCGTACAGAAACGATTCCGGCAAGGACAGATTCTGAAGGTCCTGGCGAGCCAGCACGTGGCAAGCCAGGATGAGCTGCGCCGCCAGCTCGTCCACGTCGGCGTTCGGGCCACGCAGGCGACGCTTTCCCGGGATCTGCGCGAACTCCGCCTCGTCAAAACGACGGAAGGCTACCGTTCGCTGGGTGAAGCTGCCGAGGAACCGGCCCCGCCGGCCGCGATCAGCCGCGCCGTCAAGGAATTCCTGCTCGACATGCGGCCCGCTCAGAACATGCTCGTCCTGAAGACACCGCCCGGCGGCGCACAACCGCTCGCCGCTGCGGTCGACGCCGAGCGCTGGAAAGAAATCGCCGGCACGCTCGCCGGCGACGACACGGTTCTGATCATCGCCGCCTCACGTCCTGGATGTAACAGCGTCCGGAAACGCCTGGAGGAACTGCTTCGATGAGGGGACCCGTAAGGGTCGCCGTCGTCGGAGCAACGGGCTACGCAGGGTACGAGCTGGCCCGGCTTCTTCTTCGGCACCCACAAATTGAAAAGCCCACGTTCTATCTGCGCGACGGGCACGCGAACGTTCACTGCCTCACCGAACTGTTTCCGCAACTTCGCGGCTGGGGAGAAGCTCCCTGCAAGACGCTCTCGGTCCAAGCGATCGCGGACAGCGGCGCTCAGTTCGTTTTTCTCTCGACGCCGCACGAAGCGTCCATCGAGCTCGTGCCGGAACTGCTCGCCACGAATCCCGGCCTGCGAATCATCGATCTCAGTGGAGCCTTCCGGTTTCGCCAGCCGCAGACGTTTGCGGACTGGTACAAGCTGACGCCGCCGCCTGTCGGCCTCCTCGCCGAAGCTGTCTACGGCTTGCCGGAGCTGTACGCGCCGGCCCTGCCGAAGGCACGGCTGGTCGCAAACCCCGGCTGCTATCCGACGTCCGTGATTTTGGGATTGCGCCCGCTGGTGGACGCGGGCTGGATCGCCGCAACGCGCGGAATCGTTTGCGATTGCAAGTCCGGCGTCAGCGGCGCGGGCAAGGAGCCGAAGCGCGAAACGCACTTTGTCGAAGTGAACGAGAACTTCCGCGCGTACGGCGTCTTCACTCACCGGCACACGCCGGAGATGTCCGATCACCTCGGACTCGCCGCCAAAGACTTCGTTTTCACCACACATCTGCTGCCGATCGAGCGCGGGATCCTTTCGACGCTTTACGTCTGGCTCGGCGCCCCTCGAAAGGCCCACGACATCGAAGCTCTGTATCGCAAGTTCTATGCCGGAAGGCCGATGGTTCGCATTTCCGCCGCAGGCAAGCTGCCGGAATTGCGGGACGTCGCGCACACAAATTTCTGCGACATCGGGTTCGCGCTCGACGCGTCGGGCGAGCGCTTGGTGATCGTCTCCTGCCTCGACAATCTCGGCAAGGGCGCGGCGGGACAAGCAGTGCAAAACATGAACGGAATGAACGGCACACCGGAGGTCACAGGGCTGATATGAGACTCCTGATCAAGATCGCAGGCGCGCTGCTCGAGCGCAACGAACACGTGCACGGCATCGCTCGGCAAATTGCGGAACTGGCGCGCGAGGGCCACGAGCTGCTCGTGATCCACGGCGGCGGCAAGATCTTTACGAGTACGCTTGCACGGATGGGCATCGAGAGCCGCTTCATCAACGGCCTGCGCGTCACCGATCGCGAGACGCGCGACGTGGCCGTGATGGTGTTCGCCGGACTGCTCAACAAGAAGCTGTCGGGCGCGATTTCGCTTTGCGGCCAGCCGGCCGTGGGCATCAGCGCTCCGGACGCGGCCTGCTTCCTGGCGGAGCCGATGCAGGTTGGCGATTACGGCGCGCAACTAGGATTCGTCGGTTACCTCACGGAGGTCAATGTCGATTTCCTGCACTCGCTCTGGCGCTCGGGAATTGTTCCGGTGGCGTCGTGCCTCGGCCTGGGTGCGGACGGTGAAATCTACAACATCAATGCGGACCACATGGCTGCGGCCGCCGCGGAGTTCATTCGCGCCGATCGCCTGATCTATCTGACGGACGTTGCCGGCGTGCTGGACGGAGAGAAAGTGCTTCGGGCCGTGCGTGGCACGGACGTTGAGGACCTCATCCGGCAGAACAAAGTTTCGGGCGGCATGATTCTCAAGCTCGAAGCGGCGAAGCGCGCCCTGGCGGCGGGCGTAAGCGAAGTGCGCATTGTCGGTGGCACACAGGCGCGCGCCCTGCTTGCGGCCGCAAACGGCGGGCGCGCGCCGGGAACGAGGGTTTTGCCCGTTGTTCCGGCTGCAAGGTCGGCGCACGGAGCGGCGCGATAGAAAATGGCGAAGAAAAGGAAATCGACGAAGGCTCGCGTTTCGCCGGCGGGAATCCGCGCCGAAGAAGCGCGTTTCCTGGTGAATACTTACCGCCGGCCAGCCGTCGTGTTCACGCACGGGCGGGGCTGCCGCGTCTACGATTCGGCGGGGCGCGAGTATCTCGATTTTCTAGGCGGCATTGCGGTCAACGCCCTGGGACACGCTCATCCAAGGCTGGTCCGCGTGATTCGGCGGGAGGCCGGCCGCGCCGTCCATTTTTCGAACCTCTTCCATAATCCCTACCAGGCGCCGCTCGCGCACAAGCTGGCGAAATGGTCGGGACTCGGCCGCGTCTTCTTCACCAACAGCGGAACCGAGGCGATCGAGGGGGCGTTAAAGCTGACACGGGCTTACGCGCGCGGAAAGGCTGCGGGCGCGCCAACATCGAAAACGCGCATTCTCGCGCTCGAAAATTCGTTTCACGGACGCACGTTTGGCGCGGTTTCGATCACGTATCCCGCAAAATACCGCGAGCCGTTCGAACCCCTCGTGCCGGGTGTCGATTTCGTCCGCTTCAACGACGTCGCCGATCTGGAATCGAAATTCGATGACTCCGTTTGCGCCATCGTTGTCGAGACGATCCAGGGCGAAGGCGGAGTCTTCCCGGTCAGTCCCGCGTTCTGGCAGCGCGCGAGGGAACTTGCGGCCCAGCACGATGCCGCACTGATCGCCGACGAAATTCAATGCGGGCTCGGCCGCACCGGCCGTCCTTTCGCCTATCAAAAGTTCGGGTCGCTGCCGGACGTCGTCACCGTCGCCAAGCCGCTCGCGGGCGGGCTTCCGCTGGGCGCGTTTATCACGAATGAAAAATTCGCCGCGGCCTTCTCGCCCGGAATGCACGGCACGACTTTCGGCGGCGGCCCGCTGATCTGTGCGACGGCGCTCGAATTTCTAACAGCCATCGAAGATGAGCATCTTCTCGACAACATCCGGGCGCGCGGCGCTGAGCTTCGGTCCGGACTCGAGAAACTCAAGGCGCGCTTCGACTTCATCCGCGAAATTCGCGGCGAGGGGTTGATCCTCGGACTCGATCTTTCGATCGACGGCGCACCCTTCGTCGAAGAAGCGCTTCGCCAGGGTCTGCTCATCAATTGCACGCACGAACACATCCTGCGGCTGCTGCCGCCATTCATCATTCGCTCGCGCGACGTTGCCGAGTTCCTGCAGAAATTCGAAAGAGTCCTGGCTCGCGCATCGAAGCCATCCCAGGCCTCTTCGGCAAAACCCGCTTCCAGACAATCCGAAACGCACGCGCAGCCCGCCGTCCTGGCTGCCACGAGGTGAACATGAACGCTGCTGCTGCAACGCTCACATTGACAAAAGACCTGCTGACCGGCACCGAGTGGAGCCCGGCTCAGCTCCGCGATCTTCTTCATCTCGCTGCAGACGTGAAGGCGCGGCCCGAAAAGTATCGCGGCGCTCTGGCCGGACGCTCCTTCGCGCTCATCTTCGAAAAGCCCTCGCTCCGCACGCGCGTGACGTTCGAGGTCGGAATCGCGAGCCTCGGAGGCTCCTCCCTCTTCCTCGACCACACCGCCAATCATCTGGGCGAGCGCGAGCCGATTGCAGACGTCGCTAAATGCCTCGAGCGCTGGGTGCATGGAATCGTCGCGCGCGTCTTTGCGCAGCAATCGCTCGACGAACTCGCCGCGGAGGCGCGCATCCCCGTCATCAACGCGCTTTCCGACCGCTTTCACCCCTGCCAGGCGATTTCCGATTTCTTCACGCTCGAAGAACGGTTCGGCAGCCTGCGCGGGCTCAAATTCGCGTACATTGGCGACGGCAACAACATGTGCCACTCGCTTCTCGCTGCCGGAGCGCGCGTTGGCGCTCACGTGCGAATCGCGACGCCTCCGGGCTATGAACCCGATCCGGCCATCGTGGCGGAGGCGAAGCGCGCAGCACGCGAAACGCGGGGCAAAATCGAGATTCTGCGTTCGCCCGAAGACGCCGTTGCCGGCGCGCAGGTGGTCTACACGGACGTCTGGGCCAGCATGGGCCAGGAACAGGAAGCTGCCGCACGCGAAGCTGCCTTCGCGGGATACCAGGTCAACGAAGACCTTTTCTCGCAGGCCGCACGAGACGCGGTGTTCATGCACTGTCTCCCGGCGCATCGCGGACTCGAGGTTACCGACGGCATGATGGATTCGCGGCGATCGATTGTGTTCGACCAGGCGGAGAATCGCCTCCACGTTCAGAAGGCGATCCTGCTGACGCTGCTTGACTAAGGAGAAGGCATTGCCGAAGAAAGTCGTACTCGCGTATTCCGGAGGTCTCGATACCTCCATCATCATTCCATGGCTGAAAGAGAATTACGGCGGCTGCGAAGTGATCGCCATGATCGGCGATCTGGGCCAGCAGGAGGATCTGGAAGCAGCGCGCAAGAAAGCGCTCGCCACGGGCGCTACCTCCGCCTACGTCGAAGATCTTCGCGAAGAGTTCATCACTGGCTACATCTGGCCCACGCTCCGGGCCGGCGCCGTGTACGAGCACAAGTACTTGCTGGGCACGTCGTTCGCGCGGCCGTTGCTTGCGAAGCGCCAGGTTGACCTCGCTAAGAGGCTCGGCGCGGACGCGCTGGCGCATGGCTGTACCGGAAAAGGGAACGACCAGGTGCGGTTCGAGCTCGCGGCGAAAGCGCTCGCGCCCGAGCTCAAGATCATCGCGCCCTGGCGCGAATGGAATATCGTTTCGCGGGAACAGGCGATCGACTATGCACGGTCGCATAACGTCCCGGTCGATCAGACCACCAAGAACATCTACAGCCGCGACCGCAACATATGGCATTTGAGCCACGAGGGCGGCGTGCTTGAGGATCCTGCCAATGCGCCGGAAGAATCGATGTGGCAGTGGGTCGTATCGCCCGCCAAAGCGCCCGACCGCGCGACGACGGTCGAGATCGGCTTCGAAGCTGGCACGCCGGTTTCTCTCAACGGCAAGAAGCTGGCGCCGCTCGCGCTCCTCGAACAGCTGAACGACGTTGCTGCAGCGAACGGCGTTGGCCGCATGGAATTGGTCGAAAATCGCCTCGTGGGGATCAAGTCGCGGGGCGCGTATGAAACGCCGGGCGGCACGTTGCTTGTCACTGCGCACCGCGAGCTCGAGTCGCTCTGCCTCGACCGCGAAACCGCGCACTATCAACAGATCCTCGCGTTGCGGTACGCCGAGATGGTCTACTACGGTATGTGGTTCACCCCGCTGCGTGAGGCACTCGACGGATTCTTCTCGAGTTCGCAGCGCCGCGTCACGGGCTCGGTGGCCCTCACGCTCTTCAAGGGCAACCTTAGCGTCGCCTCGCGCCGGTCACCCTTCTCGCTCTACCGCACGAACCTCGCCAGTTTCACGATGACCGGTTACAACACCAAGGATGCCGAGGGCTTCATCAATCTTTTCGCGCTTCCCATCACCGTTCCACGTGAAACGGAAGCGACTCGAGCAGCCGAATCGAAATGACCGCTCCGGGTGACCAAAGGATGTGGGGCGGGCGCTTCGATCGCGGTCCGGACGCCTCCTTCTACGAGTTCGAGCGCTCCTGGCTGTTCGACCGGCGCCTGCTTCCGCAGGAGTTCGCCCTCGACCGCGCCTGGGCTCGCGCCATCACCGCTGCTGGAATCCTCTCTCAAGAGGAAGGCGAGAAAATCATCGTCGTCCTCGACGAGCTTGAGCTCCGCGCCAAATCCGATAAGGCCTGGCTCGATCAATCCAAAGCCGAGGACGTCCACCATTTCGCTGAGAGTGCCCTCATCGAGAAGCTTGGACCGCTCGGCGCACGGCTTCACACAGGCCGCAGCCGCAATGAAATGATCGCGACCGAATTTCGCATGTATGTCCGCGAAGCGGCTCGCAACACCCGTCTAGCCGTCGTCTCGCTCGCGCGTGCAATTGCCACCCAGGCTGAACAGAATCTCGGCGTTCCGATGCCGGGCAACACTCACATGCAGCACGCGCAGCCGCTCCTTCTTTCGCACTGGCTGCACGCCCACGGCGAGGCGTTTCTCCGCGACGCCGAACGCCTGGCTTCCGTAGCGGTTCGCGCCGATGCTTGCCCGCTCGGTTCCGGCGCGCTGGCGGGCTGCGCGTTTCCCATCGACCGGAGAGCCCTGGCGCGGGACCTCGGCTTTTCGCGTCCGACCGCGAATAGTCTGGATGGCGTCAGCGACCGCGACTTCGCGCTCGAGTGTTTATTCGCTTTCTCGACGCTCGCCATGCATCTTTCGCGCCTCGCCGAGGACATGGTTCTCTTCGCCTCGCCCGAATTCGGATTCGTCGAGTTGCCGGACGAGTACTCCACCGGCAGCAGCCTGATGCCACAAAAGAAAAACCCCGACGCGTGGGAATTGATCCGCGGAAAAACAGGCCGCATCTACGGGGCCCTGTTTGCGCTGTTCACGACGATGAAAGGACTACCGTCGAGTTACCAGCGCGACCTTCAGGAGGACAAAGAACCCCTGTTCGACGCGCACGATCAGGCGCTGGCGATGACTCAAATTGCCGCGGCAACTCTCGCGGCGACGAAGTTTCGCGAAGCGCGCCTGCGCGAAGCGGCGCAGGACCCTGCTCTCGTCGCTACCGAAGTGGCCGACTATCTTGTCGCGTTCGGCGTGCCCTTCCGCGAAGCGCACGAAGTGGTCGGGAAAGTGCTGCGCGCCGCCGAGCAGGAAGGCAAATCGATCCGCGAAATGCCGATGGATCGGCTGAAAGAGTTCTCGCCCGCGTTTGGCCGCGACCTCGGAACGGCGCTGACGCTCGAATCGGCGCTGGCGCGCCGCGCGGTCGTTGGCGGAACGGCTCCCGGCGCGGTTCGCGCCGCGCTCGAAGATTTCAAGTCGCGCCTCGCAAAGCTTGAGGAGAATCCTTGAGCGTAACCATTGCCTTCTCGAACGCCGATATTCCTCGGGGCTTCACCTTCGCCGCCACGCATTGCGGGCTCAAGAAGCGGAAGCTCGATCTCGCCCTGTTCGTCAGCGAGACTCCGGCAAAGGCCGCGGCGATATTCACAACCAACCGCCTGCAGGCGGCGCCACTTCGCGTCTGCCAGGCGCACCTGCGGCAGTCGCGCGGGAAGGTTCGCGCCGTCATCGTCAATTCCGGCAACGCAAATTGCTGCACCGGCCCGCGCGGACTTGCTGCTTCGCGTTCGACCGCCGCGAGCATAGCGCGCGCCCTCGGCTGCCCGCCGCAGGAAATTCTGGTCTCCTCGACGGGCGTGATTGGGGCTCCCCTCCGCGTCGAGAAAATCCTGAGCGCGGTCCCCGAACTCATCGCCTCGCGCGGTTCGGACGTCGCCGCGTTCGAAAACGCCGCCCGCGCGATCATGACAACCGACACGCGCCCGAAATGGGCCGCCGTCAAGTGCACTCTGGGCGGAAAACCGGTACGCATTCTCGGATGCGCAAAAGGTTCGGGAATGATTCACCCGAACATGGCGACCATGCTCGCCTACGTCGTCACCGACGCTGCAATTTCGCGCGCCATGCTTCAGCGCGCGGTGCGCTCCGCCGCTGCGCCCACCTTCAATTCCATCACCGTCGACGGCGACACCTCCACGAACGATACGTTCGCCGTGCTCGCGAACGGCCAGTCTGGCGCGCCGAAAATCACCAGCAAGGGCCGCGATTACGGGAAATTCCGGGTTGCGCTGCGCCAGGTGTGCCAGTCGCTCGCCCTTGCGATTGTGGAAGACGGCGAAGGCGCGCAACACGTGATCGAAATCGAAGTCCGCGGCGCGCCCAGCGATCGCGCCGCCGATCAGGTGGCCCGCACGATTGCGCACTCATCGCTGGTCAAGACGGCCTTCGCCGGCGCCGACCCGAACTGGGGTCGCATCCTCGCCGCCGCTGGCCGCTCGGGTGTGGCGTTCGATGCCGGACGCGTCGACATCTGGCTGGCCGGCATCGCCGTGTGCCGCCGCGGGCAGGAGCATCACTTCGACGAGCGTGCCGCCCACGAGAAGATGCTCGAGAAGCGCGTCCCGATCCTCGTCGATCTGCGCTCCGGCCGCGGCCGAGCCCGCATGTGGACGTGCGACTTCACGCAGGAATACGTTCACATCAACGCCAGCTATCGCACCTGATCCTGCGCCTGCCAGTCCCAGTCCTTGTACCGTTCGCGCAGCTTCATTTTCAGCAGTTTCCCCACCGATGTGTGCGGCAGCTCGTTCACGAAAACGAATGCGTCGGGAAGCTGCCACTTCGCGAACTTTCCCGCCAGAAACGCGCGAAGCTCCTCCGGACGAGCCGCCGCATTTTCCTTCAGCACCACTAGAGCGAGCGGGCGCTCCTGCCACTTCGGGTGCGCGACGCCGATCACGGCCGCCTCGCGCACGGCCGGATGGCCCATCAGCGTGTTTTCCAGGTCCACGGAGCTGATCCATTCGCCGCCGGACTTGATGAGGTCCTTGCTGCGATCGACGATGCGCAGGTAGCCTTCCTCATCCATCGTGGCGATATCGCCGGTCTTGAACCAGCCGTCTTTCGTCCACCGGTGCTGCTGCTCGGGACACTCGAAATAGCTCGCGGCGATCCACGGCCCGCGGATTTCGATTTCGCCGGGCGTCTCGCCGTCGTGCGGCGCCTCGCCATCGGGACGCATCACTCGCACTTCGACGAACGGCGTCGTCACGCCCTGCATCGCGCGCCTTTCCAGTTGCCGGTCCTCGGGCCACGCGGTCATCTTTGCCTTGAGCGAACCGATCGTCGCGACGGGTGCTGTCTCGGTCATGCCCCAGCCGTGCGTGATCTTCAGGTTCGAGCGGTCTAGGTCGCGAATCAGCGAAACGGGAGGCGCCATTCCACCGCACAGGATTCTCACCGGCTCCGCAAATTTCCAGCGTTCGGGCTCCTTTTCAAGCGCTGCCTGCACCCCGAGCCACACCGTGGGCACCGCGCAAGAGTGGGTCACCTTTTCCGCCGCCATCGTGTCCAATAACGTCTCTGCATCCAGATGAAGACCCGGAAAGACCAGTCCCGCTCCGATCATCACGGACGCCCATGGAATTCCCCACGCGTTCGCGTGAAACATCGGCGACACCGGAAAAACCATCGAATGAGTCGAGAGATTCATGACATCGGGAATGGCGATCGCGAAGCTGTGAAGCACCAGAGCACGATGCGAGTAGACCACGCCCTTCGATTGTCCCGTCGTTCCGGATGTGAAGCACATCACCGCGGCATCGTTTTCCTCGGCGTCGGCGGCTGAAAATTCTTCCGACCCGCTCGCCAGCAACTCCTCGTAGTCCTGAAACTCTTTTGGCGCCTTGCAACCGCCGAACGGAACCACGATCACCCGCTCGAAGTTCGTCTTGCTCCTGAATTTCTCGAAGGTCGGCAGCAGGACGTCGTCGACAATCAGGAAACGGTCGCGAGCATGGTTCGCAATCAGCGCGATTTCGTCGGGATGGAGCCGCAGGTTCAGCGTGTGCACCACACCGCCCGCAAACGGCACGCCGAAGTACGCTTCCAGATGGCCCGAGTGATTCCACATCAGCGTGGCCACGCGGTCTCCGCGCTTCAATCCGATACCCTGAAGCGCGGCTGCAAGCCGCTTGGCCCGCCCGCAGAAGTCTCCGTATGTGTAGCGATGAACCGTGCGGTCCGGCCGGCGCGAGACGATCGGGCGGTCCGCGAAGTACTTCCCGGCACGCTCGAGAATATGGTTTACCGTCAGCGGAAAATTCATCATCGACCCGCGCATCATTCCCCCCGGCGAACGTTGCGCGCATCCTACCACCAATCTGCGGCTCGCTATACGCGTCGCGGCCCACCACTGGTACGGGAGAGCACGTCTCCACCCGGAGTTGTTGACTGCCGGGAGGAGTTGCCGCAAGATGCTCCCTGAGTTGCTGGAGCGCTTGCTTCAGTCCGAGCAGCCTGCGCGCGTGACTGCCCGTGGCCGGGATCCTGCCTCTTCAGCCTCGGAAGGCGTGCTTCGCAGCAGCGAAGCACAAGGAGCACGATCGTGAAGAAACTCTACGTGGGCAATCTCTCGTTCAAGGCCACAGAAGAACAGGTGCAGGCGCTGTTTGCGGAAATCGGCGTGACTCCCGATTCGCTCACCTTGCTCCGGGACCGTTTCACCGGCCAGCCGCGCGGATTCGGTTTTGCGGAAGTTCGCGACGACGCCGAAGCGGAAAAGGCCATCGCTGCTTTGAATGGCAAGGATTTTCTCGGCCGCGCGCTGGTCGTGAATGAAGCGCGTCCCCGCGAAGGCGGTGGAGGTGGCGGCGGACGCGGTGGCCACGGCGGGCACGGCGGTGGTGGCGGCGGACGCGGTGGCGGTCGGGGCGACCGTGGCGGCGGCAGGGGCGGCTACGGCCGCGACCGCTAACGGAATCGCGCTTTCCATCTACGGACCCATAGCGCTGCCCGCGAACAGGTGATCAGCCCCTGTGTATCGTTAGCGCCCGGACTCTCTCGGTTTGGCGGGAAGGTCTTCAGTGCCTGCCGGTTTCGTCCCTCGTACTTCCGGGCACCCCCAAGTGCGCGGTAACAGTCTTTTAATCTGGCTCTTAAAGGCGGTCGTGGTTTACTCTTGCCGCGTGGAAAACGAAGCACGCGAACTCTCGATTCCTTCAGGTGATGCGCCGCGTATTTGCCAAACTCGCCCTGCGATTCTCCTGCCTGCTGCTCGTGTGTTCCGCGCTGCCCGGTAACATTCCGGCCCAGCCGGCGCAATCTGATTCAGCCGCTCCCGCACAAATTCTTCAACAGTCTGACCAAACGGCCGTTCCCTCGCCAGCCGATTCCGACTCCGATTCGCTCACTCTCTTCCCGCATTCCGAGTCCAGCCGCTACTGGATCTCCGGCCAGGCAAACATCATCTTGCAGTGGCATCCGTCGTTCCCGGCACAATATAGCGGCAAGAACAGCCTTCATTCGGGTGCTGAGAATGCCACTTCGCGACTGTTCACGCTCTACCTCGGCTATCAACTCACTGGCACCACGGAGGTCTTTCTCGACGCCGAAAGCGCCGGTGGGCGCGGCATCAGCAAGGCCCTCGGCCTCGCCGGCTTCACCAATCTCGACGTCGTCCGCAATCCCACGCTTGGTGCAACGCCTTACCTTGCGCGCGCCATGATTCGGCAGATCATTCCTCTCGGAGACGATCGCGTCGAGGAAGAGCGCGGGCCGTTCGCCCTCGCCACTTCCGTTCCCGCGCGGCGCATCGAGATTCGCGCTGGTAAGTTCAGCGTCGCCGACTTCTTCGATCAGAACGCCTGGGGCTCGGACAGCCATTTTCAATTCCTGAATTGGACGCTCGACAACAACGGCGCGTACGACTATGCCGCGAACACCCGCGGCTACACCGACGGCGTCATCATCGAGTACGATGATCGCTGGTTCACCGCTCGCTTCGCCGAAACGCTGATGCCGAAAGTTGCGAACGGCCTCAACTTGGATGCCGACGTTGCTCGCGCTCGCGCGGAAAACCTCGAGTTCGATTTCAGCGGCAATTGCGTCGCGCACCGTGCCGGCGTGTTGCGCCTCCTCACATACTTGAACCACGCGGACATGGGCAACTATCGCCAAGCGATCGAAGAGTACCTCGATGGTCATACCTCCACCCCTGACATCATCGCGACTCGCAGGCGCCGCCACAAGTACGGCTTCGGGCTGAATTTCGAGCAGGAGATCACCCCGGAAATAGGCCTTTTCGGGCGCCTTGGTTGGAGCGATGGCCGCAACGAATCCTTCGCCTACACGGAAGTCGATCGCACAGTGGAACTCGGCGCGTTCTCGAAGGGAACGGCGTGGCACCGGCGGAACGACCGCGCCGGTGTCGCCTTCGTCGCAAACGGCATCGTCGCGGCGCACCAGCAATATCTCGCCCTCGGCGGCCTCGGTTTTCTCTTGGGCGATGGCAGCTTGACCTATGGTCCCGAGAAAATCTTCGAGGGCTTTTACACCGCCCACCTCTGGCGCGGATTTTTCGCCTCGTTCGATCTGCAACACATCAACAATCCCGGCTACAACATGGCGCGTGGCCCGGTCACGGTCCCTTCTCTGCGCCTTCACGTCGACTTCTAATCGGCACTTTCGAGCGGCTGGCTTCCCGCCCGGAGCCGGGGTAAGCTCCCCGGCCGGAGGACGTCCTATGAAACGACTTGCGCGCTGCCTTCTCGCCGTTTGCCTTGGCCTCACGTTCCTGGCCGTAGCGGCCCAATCGCAGACGCCACAGCAGGAGTCGCCGGCGATTCCCGCGCCCCTCCCGCAAGGCCTGCTGACGTTGCCTCGCCCGACGCAATTCTCGCGGCGACTTACGACGTGATTTCAGGCCCCGCGGGACAGAAACGCGATTGGGACCGCTTCCGCTCCCTCTTCGCGCCGGGCGCTCGACTGATTCCTGTAAACGAATCGAAAACGGGCGGATTCGTCGCGCGAACTCTGTCGCCGGATGAGTACGCCGCGCGCGCTGAGCCTTACTTCGAGAAGAATGGCTTCACAGAGCGCGAAATCGCCCGCCGGACCGAGCGCTGGGGGAACATCCTCCAGGCCTTCAGCACCTATGAGTCGCGTCACGATGCAAAGGATCCCGCTCCGTTCGAGCGCGGCATCAATAGCTTTCAGCTCTATTTTGACGGCAAGCGCTGGTGGGTGATGACTATCATGTGGCAGGGCGAAACGCCCGCCACTCCGCTGACGCCCGAATTCCTTCGGTCTCATCCGTAATGGCAGGTTTCTGGGTAGGGGCAGTGCATGAGGGCTTCAGCCCTCGGAACTTCTTCGGAGGCGATTCTAATGTTCGATAAGAACCTGCTTCAAGGCCGGACGATTCTGATTACCGGCGGCGGCACGGGGCTCGGCCGCTCGATGGCGCTGCGTTTTGCCGATCTCGGCGCCGCTTTGTTCCTGATGGGACGCCGCGAAGACCCGTTGAAAGAGACCGCCGAGGCGATTCGCGCGAAGGGAGCGCGCGCCTCATATTGCTGCGGCGATGTGCGCGATTTCGCCGCGGTCGAGAACATGATCGCCGCCGCCGAACGGGAGTTCGGCCGCCCCTTCGGCGGAATAGACACGCTCGTCAATAACGCCGCCGGCAATTTTCTCGCGCGCACCGAAAAGCTCTCGCCGAGCGCGTTCAACGCCGTCGTCGGCATCGTCCTGCACGGCACGTTTCATTGCACGCTCGCGCTCGGACGCAAATGGATCGCCGCGAATCAGCCCGGCGACATTTTGAATATCGTCACCACCTACGCCGCCGTGAATTGCGGCTCCGGCTTTGTCGTGCCGTCGGCGTGTGCGAAAGCCGGAGTCCTCGCCATGACGCGCTCGCTCGCGGTCGAATGGGCGCGCCACCGGATTCGCCTCAACGCCATCGCCCCCGGCCCATTTCCCACCGAGGGCGCGTGGTCGCGCCTGATGCCGTCCAAGGATTTCGAAGAACGCGCGAAGAATTATCATCCGATGAGGCGCTTCGGCCGCCACGACGAGCTTGCGAATCTCGCCGCCTATCTGCTCAGCTCGCAGGCGGGATACGTCAACGGCGAATGTGTAGTGATCGACGGCGGCCTGTGGCTCCGCGGCGCCGGCGAATTCAACGACGCCATCGACATCCCGGACTCCGCCTGGGATGCCTTCGACGCCGCCCGCAAGAAGTGACCGGCGCATCGCCCGCGTCCCGATGCCGTGTAGCCGTGGTTTTCTTGGTTTTGAACGGCGCAATCAGAGCCCTGCGCTACAAATCCAGAAACACGCGCGCTCGGCAGCCCTCCGCCGTTCTCTCCACCGAAAACTGATGCAGCGTTACCGCCTTGATGTACGTTCCCGCCGAGTGCCGTTCGCGATCGAATTTCTCGCCGTACGCAATCCCTCGAACTTCACCGGCCGAATTTCCCCGTGGCTCGTCCAGACTTGTCACCTCCACGCGCTTAAACACCAATTGCTCCGCGTCCGCCACGGCGAGGATCTCCGCCAGCCACGCATATAGCAGTGCTTCAATGTCGACTCCGCTCGCTACGATCTCACGTTCCGCTCGCTCCTCAATTCTCTCGGGCGCGCATGCCAGTGAGCACATCGCCAGCGCCGCGCCCTCGAACAGCTCCGTGAGGCTCCCTCCGTAGGCCACGAAGCCCACGTCTGCCGGATGCTCGATAATCTCAAATCGAATCATTGCTCCGCGAAGACCAACCCCTATCATATCTGCCGAAAGCCGCGGCGACGACCTCGCCTCTTCGGTCTTCGCATTCTCCTTGGTTCCGCCCCTGGCCGCCTCAACCGCTGTGCTAGAATGACCTTTCAAGGAGAGCCGCGCGATGAAATTCGGAGTGGTCGTGTTCCCCGGATCGAATTGCGACGACGACGCCTACCAGGCGATTCGCACCGTCGTCGGCCAGCCCGTTGAATTCATATGGCACCAGTCCGAGGAAGTCTCCAGGTTTGACGCCATCATTCTGCCCGGCGGATTCGCTTTCGGCGATTATCTTCGCACCGGCGCGATCGCCCGCTTTTCTCCCGTGATGCGCGCCGTCGAACGCTTCGCGCGCTCAGGCGGACTCGTTCTCGGCATCTGCAACGGCTTTCAGATTCTTCTTGAAGCCGGCCTGCTTCCCGGCGCGATGCTGCGGAACAAGCGCCTGCGCTTCCTCTGCCGCCAGGTCCACATTCGCGTCGAGAACACCGACACTCCGTTCACCTGCGCGGCCCGGCGCGGCCAGGTGCTGGAAATCCCCATCGCGCACATGGAAGGCAACTACTTTTGCGATGCGGCGGCGCTCGCGGAGCTCATGCGCAACGAGCAGATTATTTTTCGCTACGTCCATCCGGACGGCACCTCCGCTGCCGTCGACGACTTCGACGCGAATCCCAATGGTGCGCTCGATGCCATCGCCGGCATTTGCAACCGCGAGCGCAACGTCCTCGGCCTTATGCCGCATCCCGAGCGCGCCGCCGAATTGCCGCTGGGCTCCTCCGACGGCTTGGTCATCTTCCGCTCTATCGTCGAAAGCCTGAGCCTCGCCGCGTCGAAGGCCAAAAGCGTCCCGCAAGCCGTCTCCGCCTGATCCGCGGAACGCGCAACCGCAACGCTGGGATTCGGCATCTAAGTTTGTGCGATTGAGTCCTTGTCCGCGGTCCTGCGGAAACAAGAACTACAATTTAGGATCGTTTGCGGGCTTGCCCCCGCTGAGATTTGTTGCGACAATTCGCCCGCGACGCCCGAAGGAAGGAGCTGGGCGATGCGTGTGGCTGTCGAAGAGGGGAGGGGGCCCGGTCCGGAGACGTGGCTGCTAGTCTGCATCTAATCTGCCCCGAGAAGATTAGAAATGCCCGTAAGTGATTGAAAACAAAGCATCGGGGCCAGTTCTAATCTATCCCGAATCCGGATCCAATTTCTCGATGCCCGAGCACCCATGGCGATGATCGACACTGAAATCAAGGTCACCCCGCAGCTTGCCGCCGAACACGGCTTGACCCCGGACGAGTACGCCCGCATCCAGAAGATCCTCGGCCGCGATCCCAACTTCACCGAGCTTGGGATTTTCAGCGTGATGTGGAGCGAGCACTGCTCCTACAAATCCTCGCGCGTTCACCTGAAGCGGCTTCCGACGAGCGGCGCGCACGTCGTCCAAGGCCCCGGCGAAAACGCCGGCGTCGTCGACATCGGCGACGGCCTCGTCGCTGTCTTCAAGATCGAATCGCACAATCATCCAAGCTTCGTCGAACCGTTTCAGGGCGCGGCCACCGGCGTTGGCGGAATTCTTCGCGACATTTTCACGATGGGCGCTCGGCCGATCGCCGTGCTCGATTCGCTGCGCTTTGGACCGCTCGCGCCGGGTCCCGGGGCGGGAAATGCAACCGAGGAAGAAGTCGCGCGCAACCGCCACATCCTCGACGGTGTGGTTCGCGGCATCGCGTTTTACGGCAACTGCTTTGGCGTCCCTACGGTGGGCGGTGAAGTTCTCTTCGAACCGTGCTACTCGAATAATCCCCTGGTGAATGCGCTCGCTCTGGGCATCGCGCGCCGCGAAGATCTTTTCTTCGCGCGGGCGCGCGGCGAGGGGAATCCCGTGATTTACGTCGGCGCGAAGACCGGACGCGACGGCATTCACGGCGCCTCGCTCTTGGCTTCGGCGGAATTCAGCGAGGAATCGCAGCAGAAGCGCCCGAATGTTCAGGTGGGCGATCCGTTCATGGAGAAGCTTCTGCTCGAGGCTTGCCTTGAAGCGATGCAAACAGGAGCTGTCGTCGCTATTCAGGATATGGGCGCGGCGGGCTTGACGAGCTCCAGCTCGGAGATGGCTTCACGCGGCGGACTGGGAATTGAAATCGAACTCGCGCGAGTGCCACAGCGCGAAAGCGGCATGACTCCGTATGAAATGATGCTCAGCGAATCGCAGGAACGCATGCTGCTCGTCGCTGAACGCGGCCGCGAGCGCGGGGTCTTCGACGTTTTCCACAAATGGGGGCTGGATGCCGTCGAGGTCGGAAAGGTCACAAACGACGGCAAACTGCGCGTCCTGCATCACGGACAAGTCGCAGCCGAAATTCCCGCGCACGCGCTCGCTGAAGAAGGCCCGCGTTACGAAAGGCCGGTTGCCGCTCCGCAAGCTTCGCCGGCGGTAAGTGCGCCGTTGGTCGAATTTACGCGGCGAGGCACGGACCTCACGGAAAACTTCCGCCGCCTGCTTGCGTCTCCGGCGATTGCTTCGAAGTATTGGATCACCGAGCAATATGATTCGATGGTACGCACGAATACGCGCGTCGGCCCCGGCTCGGGCGATGCAGCCGTGCTGCGGCTGAAGGGGACGAAGCGCGCGCTGGCGCTTTCGACGGACGGCAACGGGCGCTGGGCATTTCTTTCCCCGCGGCTCGGAGCGATGCATGCCGTCGCGGAAGCCGCGCGCAACGTGGCCTGCACCGGCGCGCGGCCGGTTGCAGCGACGAATTGCCTGAATTTCGGCAATCCGGAGAAACCCGAAGTGATGTGGCAGTTTACCCAGGCGATCGACGGCACTGCCGAAGCGTGTCGCGTCCTCGAGACTCCCATCACCGGCGGAAATGTCAGCTTCTACAACGAGACGCTCGGCAAACCAATTTATCCGACTCCCGTTCTCGGCGTTCTCGGCTTGCTCGAAAACTCCGACAACGCTCTCGGTTCCGCCTTTCGCAATGAGGGCGATGCGATCATTCTGCTCGAAGCCGGAGGGCGCGCTGGCTCGTTCGAACACGTGAAGCGAGAATTCTCTTCCACTGAATACAGTAAGACGATTCACGGCATTGTTGCAGGCGCCCCGCCGGCCATCGACCTGGCCGCCGAAAAGCGGCTGATCGACTGTCTCGTCAAGCTGGCCGCCGAACGCGCGGCTGTTTCCGCGCACGACGTGAGCGACGGCGGACTCGCCGTCACCATCGCAGAATCTTGCTTCGCGAGCGATGGCCTCTCCGCGCAGGTTAGCTTGGGCGCCGCACATCCGGATGCGCCGGTCGAACCCATACTCTTTGGCGAACGCGGTGCTCGCGCCGTAGTGTCGGCTTCGCGTGACTCCCTTGCTCAGGTCAGCGCGATTGCGGCACAATATGATGTTGCGGCAGAGCAGATCGGCCGGGTGACGCACGGGGCGTTTCAAATCGAATTTCGGGGCGCGCCCGTTATCAATGAAGATATCTCTTTGCTTCGCCGGGTTTGGGACAAGTCTCTGCAGGAAGCACTCGAGAGCGCATGAATCCAATTCGAAGCAACGACGACCACTTCCGCGATGAATGTGGCGTGTTTGGAATCTTCGGCCACCCGGAAGCCGCGAAGCTCGCCTATCTTGGCATTTATGCCCTGCAGCATCGGGGCCAGGAGTCCGCGGGCATCGCCTCTTCTGATGGAGTCGACGTGCACGCGCACAAGGCGCTCGGACTCGTGCAGGAGATTTTCACGCCGGAAGTGATCGCGCGCCTGCAGGGAGGCGCCGCGATCAGCCACACCCGCTATTCGACCGCGGGCGACACCTCATTGACTAACGCGCAGCCTGTGGTCATCGATTGCAATAGAGGCAAACTCGCTCTCGGGCACAACGGAAACCTGACCAACGCTCTGGAAGTGCGCCGGCGTCTCGAACACCGTGGCTCGATCTTCCAGACAACCAGCGATACCGAGGTCATCGTTCATCTCGTCGCTCGGAGCGCGGCGCGAAACCTTCCGGGCGCGCTGGCCGACGCGCTCAGTCAGGTGGAGGGAGCCTACTCGCTGGTTCTCCTCACGCGCGATGAGCTATACGCCATTCGTGACCCTCGCGGTTTCCGCCCGCTCAATCTGGGCCGCCTGGATGGCGCCTGGGTGGTTGCGTCGGAGACTTGCGCGTTTGACTTGATCGACGCGGAGTACGTCCGCGAGATCGAGCCCGGCGAGATGGTCCGGATTTCCAACAGCGGAATCGAATCGATCCGCTTCGCCCCGGAAAAGCCGCACCAGTACTGCATCTTCGAACATGTCTATTTCTCGCGTCCCGACAGCGTCGTCTTCGGCCGCCCGGTGAATCAAAGCCGGGAGCGGCTCGGCCGATTGCTGGCCCGGGAGCATCCGGTGGAAGCTGACATCGTCGCACCGGTTCCCGACTCGGGCGTTCCGGCAGCCGTCGGATACGCTGCGGAGTCAGGAATCCCCTTCCGCATGGCGCTGATTCGCAATCATTACGTCGGGCGAACCTTCATCGAACCGGAACAGGCGATTCGCGATTTCGGCGTAAAGCTCAAACTGAATCCGGTGCGCCGAATGCTCGAAGGCCAGCGCATCGTGCTGGTCGACGACTCGATCGTGCGAGGCACGACCAGCCGCAAGATTGTCCGGATGGTTCGCGAGGCGGGAGCGACCGAGGTTCACGTTCGCATCAGCTGCCCTCCGACGATCTCTCCGTGCTACTACGGCGTGGATACGCCGCGGCGTGATGAGTTGATCGCCTCCCGGCAGTCGGTCGAAGAGATCCGCCAGTTCCTGGGAGCCGATTCGCTCGGATACCTTTCGCTCGAATCGATGCGCGCGGCCGTGGAGGATACCGGGGGAAAATTCTGCACATCGTGCTACACCGGCAACTATCCGACTGAGCTGGTGCAGCTCGAAGTGGAGGCTCACCGTGGGAGCTAAGGTGGAAGCAGTGGCAATGGAAAAGAAGCAGGGCGCCGCGGCCGGCGATCGCGTTTGGCGCGAAGTTGTTTCGTGGTTTTGGGTGATTGTCGCATTCATATTGATCGAAGGAACGATGGTTCAGGCGCGCGTGATTCCCAGCGGGTCGATGGAAAACACTGTCTTGATCGGCGACCACCTGATCGTCAGCCGGTTCGGATACGACGCCGGCATTCCTTTCACCAACGCCCACGTACCGCTCTGGCGAAATCCAAAGCGGCAACAGATCATCGTCTTCAAGGCACCTCTTCCGCAGGAGGGTTATCCCGATTTTATCAAGCGCACGATCGGTCTGCCGGGCGATACAGTGGAGATCCGGGCGGGCGTGGTTTACATCAACGGGAAGGCGCTGTCCGAGCCCTATCGCCAGGATCCACCGAACCCCACGGAATACCGAGGGCCCTGGCACGTGCCAGCCGGTGAATACTTCATGATGGGCGACAACCGGGAGAATTCCTACGACAGCCGGTATTGGGGTTTTGTCCCGCGAGCGAACATTATCGGAACGCCTCTCATGATCTATATGTCCATCGATGCGCCCGAGGAGGCTTGGGAGCCAGGACACGTCGCCGAGCGATTCGAAACCTACTTGAGCGTGCTCGTCCATCCGAGCGAAGTGCGTTGGAAGCGTTTGTTCCATACGTTCTAAATCCTTTCCCCCCCAGCCCTCGTGAAACAAAGAGTGAAGAAGGCCATGCGGTACTCAGACGCTGGCGTAAACATTTCGGTGGCGGAAGAAGCGAAGCGCCGCATTGCGGCCATGGCTGGAAGAACGTTTCGCCGCGGCGTCCTCGCGCCGATCGGCGGATTCGGGGCGCTGTACCAGCTGGACGCAAAGCGATGGCGCGAGCCGATCCTCGTGGCCAGCGCCGACGGCGTCGGCACGAAGCTCAAAGTGGCCTTCGCCACCGGGATTCACTCCACGGTTGGCGCGGACATTCTGAATCACTGCGTGAACGACATCCTGACCCAGGGCGCTGAGCCGCTTTTCTTCCTCGATTATCTCGCGATGGGCAAAATGGATACGCACGTGGTCGAGCAGGTGATCGAGGGAATGAGCCGTGCCGCTAAGCAAGCAGGTTGCGCGCTGATCGGCGGCGAGACCGCGGAGATGCCGGAGTTCTATGCGCCGGGTGAATACGATCTTGCCGGGTTCATCGTCGGCGCCGTCGAGAGATCGAGGCAACTGGATCCCCGCCGCGTGAAGCCCGGAGACGTGCTTCTGGCGCTGCCTTCGACCGGACTCCATACCAACGGCTACTCGCTCGCGCGGAAGCTCGTGTTCGGAATGGCGAGACTCGAGCCGGACACTTACGTGGCGGACATTCAAAACAAGATTGGCGCGGAACTATTGAAACCGCACCGGGCCTACTGGCCCCTGCTGAAGAACATTCTCGCGCGCGGATGGGTCTCGTCGATGGCGCATATCACCGGAGGCGGCATCACGGGAAATCTTCCGCGGGCCCTGCCGAGGAACGTTCAGCCGGTGGTGCAGCTCGGGTCCTGGCCGGTGCTCCCCATATTTCGCTACCTCGCTAAGCTCGGAAATATCGACCGCGACGAACTGCTCCGGACATTCAACCTGGGAGTGGGGATGATTCTGGTCGTTCCCGCAAAACACATCTCGCGCGTCGAAGTTGAATTGAAGCGGCGTCGCGAGAAATTCTACCTGATCGGAAGGATCGAGAACTCCACACGCGGAAAAGCACACGTGTCGTATTCTGGAGAGCTTCCCCTCTAGGACCGGCTCGTGCGAACCCGTCTTTCCACCTGCTTGTTTCGCGGCGTTGGGGAACTGTGCTAATTTCGGGCAGACATGAAGAAACGGATCGGCGTGCTGCTCTCCGGGCGCGGATCGAATTTCGAGGCTCTGGCAGACAGCGTCGCCGCGGGGCGGATTCCGAACGCGGAAATCTCGATCGTAATCAGCAATCGCGAGGGAGCGCCGGGAATCGAGAAGGCGCGCGCGCGAGGTATTCCCGCGCCGGTGATTCCGTCGAAGGGGCTCGAGCGCGAGGCTTATGACAAGCTGGCGGTGGCGGCGTTGCGAGAGAACAACGTCGACCTCGTTTGCCTCGCGGGCTACATGAGGCTCCTTTCACCGTACTTCGTTTCGGCATTTCCGAATCGAATACTGAACATTCACCCGTCGCTCCTCCCGGCATTTCCGGGACTCGAATCGCAGCGGCAAGCGCTCGAACACGGAGCGAAGTTCACGGGTTGCACGGTGCACTTTGTCGACGAAAATCTCGACGCAGGCCCGATCATCGGTCAAGCAGTGGTGCCGATTCTCGATAGCGACACGGTGGAAACTCTCTCGGAGAGAGTCCTCCGTGAGGAACACCGGATTTACTCGGAAGCAGTGCGCATCGTGCTCGAAGGGCGGTACCGGATCGAAGGCCGGCGCGTGCTGACTACACCGGAGACGAAATAGTGGCTCCCACCAAATTCAAGCCGGCCCTTGAACAACTCGCCTACCTGAAGAAGGGCGCGGCGGAAATCATTCGCGAAGACGAGCTGAAGATGAAGCTCGCGAATTCGGTGCAATCGGGAAAACCTCTGCGCGTCTACCTGGGCGTGGATCCGACGGCGCCGGACATCCATCTCGGCCACACGGTCGTCCTGCGCAAGCTGAAACACTTTCAGGACATGGGCCACACGGCGATCTTTCTGATCGGAGATTTTTCGGCAATGATCGGCGACCCCACCGGCCAGTCGGAGACGCGGCCTCCGCTGAGCCGCGAACAGGTGGAAGCCAACGCGAAGACGTACCTCGAACAAGTTTACAAGATTCTGGACCGCGACAAGACGGAGGTTCGCTACAACAGCGAATGGCTCGGTAAGATGTCCAGCTACGATGTGGTTCGCTTGTGCGGGCACTACCGGTTGGCGCGGATGCTCGAGCGCGAAGACTTTCGTTCGCGACTGGACAAGAACTTGCCGATTTCAGTGCACGAACTGCTGTATCCGCTGCTTACGGCCTATGATGCGGTGGCGCTCGAGTCGGATGTGGAAATCGGAGCGACCGAACAGAAATTCAACCTCCTCGTGCACCGCGAAATCCAACGGGAATACGGACTGCCGGGCGAGGTGACATTCACGATGCCGATTCTGGTGGGGCTCGACGGCGAGCGAAAGATGTCGAAGAGCCTCGGAAACTACATCGGCATCACCGAGCCGCCCGGAGACATGTTCGGCAAGATCATGTCGATTTCCGACGAGCTGATGTGGCTGTACTACGACCTTCTGACCGACTTCCCGTCGCCGGTCATCGTGCGCCTGCGGGAAGAAGTCAATATCGGCGTGCTACACCCGAAGGACGCAAAGATGCAACTCGCGCATACGATCGTCGCGGGCTTCCACGGCGAGGAGGCCGCGAAAAAGGCGGCGGAGCAGTTCCGGCTCGTATTCAGCGACCGGCAGGCTCCCACCGAAATCCCGGAAATGAAATTGAAATGGGGAACACGGCCGCTGTTTGCCGTCCTGACGGAGACGGGCCTGGCGGATTCCAGAAGCGGAGCCGAGCGGCTGATCAAGCAGGGAGCGGTTGAGGTGAATGGAAAAGTCGAGAAGGACGTTAAGCAGATGGTCGTGCTGAATCCCGGCGAGCTTGTGTCGTTGCGAGTTGGGAAGAAGAAGTTTCTACGGATTGTCGGTACCTGAGTTCCGCGCAAAAAGAGGCTCGACTAGCCCATGACACTGTCTTCGAGACAGGAACTGTTGTGCTGGCTCTTCTTTGGTCTCTTAGCCATCGTGTTACTCCTGCTGTCGCACACTTTTTACGTGACACGCATAACGTACTATCAGGGGTTAGCGTTCGGTTCCGTAATCGCCTTCCTGTTCTGGTTCAAGTTTCGGAAAAGAGGGATACCCGAGCCAAAGTGGTTGAAAATCACTGCGGATTCTACCCTAGTCATCCTTTGTCTTGCGTTCCTCCTCTATCTTCTCGGATTAGCATCCTAGTACGAGTGATCGCACGCGACGACGCACCTACCGAAAGGTAATCACGGAGCACTCTGGCGCTCGGCAAGATGCCGCAGACGCGCGAGGCACGACCGATCGCGCCGAGCCACCGCATAGCGCGTAAAGATGCGGTCGACAAACCGGCCGAGCGCGCCTGGCATTTCGTAGGAGTCGCGCATGCGGAGGCGGGTTCCCGAGGCCACAGGAGCGAGGTCCCACCGCTGCAATCCGCGAACGCCGTAGGCGTCGTGAAATCGCCACTCGAGAAGACGCTCCCACTCGTACGCTGTCACAACGACCGTTAAGCTCACTGCGCGGCGCCCAAGTTTTCCCGCAATCCGTATCTTTTGACCGAGCGCGAATTCGGACGCGCCACCCTGCACTTCGAACTCGGAGTCCATCTCGGCGCCGTACCAAAGCGGCATTCGCTGTGGAATAAAGAAGGCAAATATCTCGTTCGGCGGCGCGGCAATGTCAGCAGAAAACTCGAGATCAGCCATCGCAAACTAGAGGACTTCGACGAGGACGAGCGAGACATCGTCCGAAGGCGGGCCTTCGCGCCAGGCCGCGACGCGATCGAGGATGCCTTGCTTCATTTCGGTGAACGGCAATGCGGACGTTTCACGCACGAACTTCTGAATGCCTGGAACACCGAGCATTTCACCCTGGGCGTTGAAAACGTCAGTGATGCCGTCGGTGTAGAGAACGATCCGGTCGCCCGGATCGAGATCCACGTCGAGCGCAGCTTCGACGTCAACGGCGTTCGGCAGCGCGCCGAGCACCATGCTGCGCGATTCCAGCAACCGCGGCTCCTGGCCGGGGCTGACCACCATGCCCGGCGGATGGCCGGCACCCGCAAAAACCATGCGCCGCGCCCCACGATCAAGCCGCGCAGCCGCCACCGTAAAGAAGAAAACCGAACCGCCAAGATTCTGCATCACGAAGCGATTCAATTGCCGGAGCATGTCCGCAAGAGAGGCGCGCGCGCGGAGCTGCGTCATCGTTTCGCTGTAGAGCCGATTTGCCACAAGAGCCGCCCCGATTCCGTGGCCGGACACGTCGAACACGAGAAGATTCAGATGGTCGTCGTCCTGCGGGCTCACCAGACCGAAGTCGCCGCCGATGCGATGGACCGGATGAAAATACGTGTCGACGCGAGCACCACCCCAGACGATGGATTTGGGCGCCAGGCTCTGCTGAACGCGTGCTGCGAGCGCCAGTTCCTCTTCAATCTCCTTATGCCGCTCCTCGAGCCTCGAGTTGGCCTCGCGCAATTGCGCCTCGGCGCTCTTCTGTTCAGAAATGTCCGTGAAGGTGATGATCGCGAACTGCCGCCCGTCGGGGTCCTCCAAAGCGCGCGCGCTGACGATCACCGGCACCCGGCGGCCGCCTTTCTCAGGAAGGACGAACTCGAACCGGTTGTGACCCACGCGCAATCCTCGTTCCCGGTGCTTCATAAGGATCGCCACTTCTTCGGGAGAATAGAATTGTGGCGCCGTCTCACCGAGCATTTGGTCTTCCGGGAAGCCCGTCATCTGCAGAAAAACCGAGTTCGCAAAGATGATGCGCTGGCAGTCGTCGACGACGATCACACCCTCGTTGAGCGTTTCGAGGATGCCTTCCATCTGAGCGAGCCACTCAGGCTTTTCGACTTCCACAGACCCTCTTCCCGCCGAAACTGCGGGCCATCGGTATCTTAATCGAATCGGGAGCCACGTCCAAAACGCACTCCATTGGATTCATCCGCCTCGATTGGAGACTCCAGCGACACATGAAGTAAAATGGCGTGAGTGGCGTACTACAACCTAGAGAGACGATGACCACGAACGGAAAACGGGCGATCCCAGGGCCGAAGGGAATTCCCCTCCTCGGCGTCTCGCTCAACCTGTTGCGGAACCCGCTGGAGCTGCTGCGGAGCGCCGCGCAGAAGTACGGCGATATCGTTCGGATTCCGGTGATCCTGCAAAGCCGCATCCTGCTGAACCACCCCGATTACATCCAGCAGGTGCTGCTCTTTCAGCAGAACAAGTTTCACAAGAGTAGGCTTAGCAAGGAAGCTACGGAACGGCTGCTGGGGCAGGGCCTGCTGATCAGCGAGGGCGACTTCTGGCGGCGGCAGCGCCGGCTCGCACAGCCGGCTTTTCATCGCCACCGTATTAACGACTATTCTTCGGCGATGATCGAGTGCGCCGAAGCGCAGGCAAGCCATTGGCGTGACGGCGAGACGCGCAACATCGCTGAAGAAATGATGGCGCTTACTCTTGAGGCCGCTGTGCGCACCCTTTTTGGCACAACTCTTCCAGGAGAGGCGCAGCAGGTCGGCCGCGCGATGACCTTCCTGATGCGTTATTCGCTGGGACGCGCGCGAAAACCCATCAGTATTCCCGCCAATTGGCCGACTCCGCGAAACAAGCGCGCCGCGCGCGAGTACGACTTCCTCGATTCCCTCGTCTACCGCATCATTTCGGACCGCCAAGCCCAACCGATTTCCAATCATCGCAACGACCTGCTTTCCATGCTGATGGGCGCGATGGACGAAGATGGAAGTCAGATGACTCCGAAACAGCTGCGCGACGAAACAATGACGCTCTTCCTTGCGGGCCACGAAACCACTGCGCTGACTCTGTCGTGGACATGGTACCTGCTGAGCAGCAACCCTTCCGCGGAGAAATGCCTTCATGAAGAATTGCGGAGCGTGCTGGGCGTTCGGCCGCCTGAAGTTACGGATCTCCCGCGTCTGCCTTACCTACATGCAATCGTGAACGAGGTTCTGCGGCTGTATCCGCCGGCGTACTTGCTGGCGCGAACCGCGATCGCTCCGTTCAGCATCGGCGGCTACGACTTCCCGGCGGGCGAGACCGTGCTGATGTCGCAGTGGGTGATGCACCGAGATCCGCGATACTACGACGAGCCCGACGACTTTCGGCCCGAGCGCTGGCTGGACGGGCTCGAGGGCCGGCTGCCGCCCGGCGCATATTTCCCCTTCGGAGACGGCCCGCGACGCTGCATCGGGCAAGGGTTTGCGATGCTGGAATCGGCTCTCGTAATTGGCTGTATCGCCCAACGATTCCGCTTCCAAATGGTGCCTAGTCGGGAAGCGACGCCCGAGCCCCTCGTTACTCTCCGGCCGAAACACGGAATCTGGATGACGATCCACTCGCGATAGGGCCACGGCCAAGCCTGGGCTCATCCTGTCATTTCACGAATTCCGGTTGTTCGCCGTGGTCCCAAGGGTCGTAGGTCAGCGCGTAACGGACCCGGTCGGGAATCGGCGGGTGGGAGTAGAACAGGAAGACGTCGACCGGATTCGGTGCGGGATCGGATAAATCCACTTCGCCAAGAATCTGAAAAGATTGCGCTGCCACCTGGCTCGAATCGGGAGTCAGCCCGTGCGTGACCTCCAAACCATACTGATCCGCCTGATGCTCGACGTATCGGCTAAAGGCACTTCCAATCGGCGAGCCAATGAATGAAAAAACCGCGACAAGAAGCAACAGGGCCGGCAACGAAGCCCAGTCATCGAGGCCGCGAATTCCCCATTTTCCACCCCAGCGAGCGAGCACCCATCCGACTGTCCGAAAACCGAGATAGAACAGAATGAGCAGGCCGACGGCGCCAAAGGCCAGCCCCTTCCAGATGTGATTCAGGACGTAATGGCCCATTTCGTGGCCGGCGACGAATACGATTTGCGGCGTCGTCATCTTCGCGATGGTGGTGTCCCACACGACCATACGCTTCGACGCGCCGATACCGGTCACGTAGGCGTTGAGCGCCGTCAGTTTCTCGCCGGCGTTCATCCAGTACATGCGTTCGGGCGGAATGTTTTGTCCGGCGCGCTGAACCATCGTTTCGAGGCTCACGGTAAGGGCAGGGTCCTTTTGAGCGAGCGGCTCGAATTTATGGAAGAGAGGGTCAATCACGAGGGGCTGGAGAAAGACAAGAAGAACCAAGATGGGCAGCGACACCAGCCAGAAATAGAACCACCACCGGCGGGGCGATTTGCGAATTTCCGCGTACAAAAGCCAGACGAGCAGCGTCCCCAGGATGAGAGAAATGATTTCCCCCTTTGTCCAATCCCATGACCACGAGCCCCAGCCTTGAATGCTGATTCCAAATTTTCGAAGCACCGATTGCTGCGCGATGTCGAATGGAATATTCAGCACGGCAAGGGACAGCAGCAGGGGCGGTGCGAAAATCCATGCTTGCAGAAATCTGGCCGAACCTCCTCTTTCAGCCCACTCACGATACTTCGGTCCGAGCTTCCAACCCAAGACAAGCCACAGAATCACCCACGAATACAAAATTGAGGACAGCTGGCCCCAGAAGGCTATCTGGGCCAGCGTATGGGCTTTTCGATAGAGGTCTGGCGGAAGCGTATACTCCGTGACTTTCTTTTCCGTTTGCTGAGAAGCCGGGACAGGCTCCGCGTTCACGGCAGGAGCTGCTGCGGAGCCCTGCGCCAGGTGCGCAAGCGGCGCCGCACGCCCGGAAAGCGGACACAGGATTGCGATTGCAAAGAGCGCGAGAGAAACAGGCAGAGTTTTCACGGAATCCCCCGAGAAGGACCGCACCGCTCGATCTCGGAAGCCGGGAGTATGCTCTTTTTCGCGCTCCGAAAACAAGCCGTGGGCCCCGCGTTGGAGCACCTGACACGCGGGACAGGTTGCCTCTTTGGGGTGCTGCCGGGAATGGCGTTTGTCATCGTTGCGACGCGCGACTAAGATAGCCATGAGAGTACGGAGCCGGAGAGAACGGTCATGAGAATCATCCAGTGGGGCGTCACGATTCTGCTCGTTTCGTTGCCTGGGATTGCGTTCGCACAGCAGCCGCCGACACAACAGCAGTCCTCGGATCAGAAGCCGGAGGATGCCCTGGCGGCCGCCGCGCGCCGAACTCGCGAACAGAAGAAGGACCAGCCGAAGGTCAAGAAAGTCTGGGACAACGACAACCTTCCAACAAAGGCCGATGAGGCCAACGTTGCCGGCGATACCGGTGCACAAGATCAGAACGCAGCGGGCGAAACCCCGAGCGCCCCGGCCGAAGCGTCGCCAGCCCCTGAGTCAGCTCCGGGGGATGCCGCGGCGGAGGCAAAGCGAAAGACGGAGATCTCCGGAGAGATCGGCCAAGCCAAGGAGCAATTGGCGGCGTTGACGAAGGAGTTGGACATTCTCACGCGCAAGTACGCGCTCGATCAGCAGACGTTCTACGGCAAAACGAATTACTCCTCCGACAAGCAAGGCGCCGCGACGCTGCAGGACGAAAAGAATCAAATCGATGCCAAGAAGCAGGAAATCGCAGACGCACAAAAGCGAATCGACGACCTCTCAGCCAAACTGAACGAGCCCGCCTCCGATACAGCGAAGGCTCCGGCGAACCCGCAGTAGCTCCTGCACCTTCGGCGGCGAAGAGGCCCGCTCTCCGCTCGAAACCAGCGGGGAACTGCCCCCCTACTAATAGTACATATTTTCCTTGACACACTAGAGCCCTCGGCAGACAATCCCGGCCGATATTCAGATTTCGGGGCAGTCGGCGGCGCTTTTCCCCTTCCCGCCGCCTGAGGGCTGGCAAATCTAACCTGCAGGAGCGAGAGCGGTGCAATATCTGCCTGGCTGGACGGTTCAGTGTTTGAATCCGGAATGCCCTGCACGAGGTCACTGGCTTCGCGTGCAGGGCGAAGCGCGGGAGATGTGCAGCGATTGCGGCGGTCCTCTTCACAACGTGCCGCCTCCCCTTGCGCCGCGCTTGAGAATGCGGCCTCGGCCGCTCGCGAGCTACCGCCCGATCGGACGCCCGCGCTAAGAAGCTTCGCCGTTCACCGGAGTGCTGCGGCCTCGTCCCCGGCCGCAGCTCCTCGGCATTCGGACTAGAGCCAAGGCTCTGTTCGAGCCCGAAATTGCGGCACTAGAAGCTCAGCCGCAGGGCCACCTGCAAGATGCGCGGATCCGCCGTGCTCGTGATCTGCCCGAACGTGCCGCTGAAAATGTTGGTGTCCGGACTGGAAAACTCGGCGTGGTTGAACACGTTGAACGCGTCAAGCCGCAGCTCTGCTTGTAGATTTTCGTAGATCTGCGTGGTCTTGGCGAGAGTCATGTCGAGATTGGTTACACCCGGCCCGCGGAAAAAGTTTCTCGGCAAACCGTAGCCCGTATTGGACGCGGAGATGGTGCTGAGGTCGTTGGGGTTAAAATACCAAGCACATCGGATCGAGATGCACTGGCCGCTTAGGCTGCTTTGATTTGACTTGGGATCGTACATCGCCAACTGAGTGACTCCCGAAGCGAATATTGCGTTCGCGAGATAGCCATCGCCAGCACCGGACGGGCCCGTCTGTGACGGATCAAAGGTAAAGCCGCCGTTGACGTTCAGCGGGAACCCGGTGTGCCAGGTGAAAATCGGACGGAGCGCCCATCCTTTCAGTAGCCACTTGGGACCCGCAGCCCAAGAGCGATCAAACGGCAAGTCCCAATCTCCTGCGAGGCTAATCCGGTGGGTAATGTCGAAGTCGGACGAACCCCGGAATTGGCCGATGTTGTAGGTGGGGACCTGCGAAGAACGGTTTCTGAACCCGGAGGCGTTGTCGATGCTGTGCGCGTATGTGTAGGCCAACGTGAAGTACGTGGTCCCGAAGAAACGGCTCTCCCCAACCTGTTTCGTCAATGACGCTTCGAGGCTGTTATAGCTTGCGAAGCTGACATTCGCAAATTCGGGCTCGCTTGCAAACGGGCAGTCGGCTGCAGTGTAGTTGTTGGCGCAGAATAGGCCTATCTCGGACGCAGGATTCTGGCTAAGGTTGAGGACGCGGTTTTGCGTCCCGAGGTCAAACGGGTTGATGTCCTCCAAGGCGGTCAACCCTTTCGAACTGCTCCCCACATAATTGACTTCGGCCATCAAGTTCCGTGCGAGTTCGTGCTCAATGCTGAGATTGTACTGGTACGTATACGGAGTGTGCAGATGCGGGTTCACGAAATAGATTCCTCCCACCAGGTTAAACGGAACAAAACCGCCATTGACGAAGTCAGTGCTGGAGCTTGGCGGGGTTGACGGAAATGGAGACGCCGTAAAGCCTCCAGACGTCCAGGGCTGGCTGAGGTAAGGTACGGTCGTGGACTGCCCGGGACCGACTGCGGCGTAGAAAGGCCCCGTCTCGCTATAGAACGGCGGGGCGCCGTTAAACTGCAAGTTATCTTCGCCCTTCAGCACGTCGTAAAAGATGCCGAATCCACCGCGGACGCTTGTCTTCCCGTTGTTCCAGGGATCCCACGCGAAGCCGATCCTAGGCGCGAAGTTATCTTTGTCAGGGAAGTTCACGCCTCTAGGAGCACCCTTATCACCTGGATAAACGAGCCCAACGGGCGCGTTGGGAAACCGCGTGGATTGGTCTCCGGGAATAATCGAGAAAGTTCGCCCATTGGTGTCGCGTTTGGGGGTGCTGTACTCATAGCGGATGCCCAACGTAAGGCTCAGATTGCTTCTCACGTGCCACTCGTCCTGCAGGAAGCCATACGTCGTCTTGCTGCGGATGTTGTTCGTTGCGTTAGGGCCTTCGAACAAATAGTTCGGGATCCCGAGCAGGAAGTCGGCAAAACTGTTGCCTGAGCCGATTCCCCCCGAGGCGTAATCTCCCAAGAAGAAGAAGTACCCATCGCCGTAGAAGTCGTAAACCGTGTTGTTCTGGTATGCGGAGAAGCCACCCCCAAACTTCCAATTGTTGCGGCCCTTCACCCATGTGAATACATCACTGTAGGCATAGGTGTCGCCCGGCTCGTATCGCGGTCCTTGGGGGCTAGAGCCAATCTGCAGGCCGCTATCAAACGCCAGGATTGCTGGTCCGTTCGGCAAGTCCGGCGTGATACCCACTCCCAGCGTGCTGGGCGGTGGCAAGGTCGTAGCCGGCTTGTCGCCAAAGAAATAGCGCCGCTGGGCCGTGGCGCGGAGTTCGTTCAGCATTGCGGAGGAAAAAGTCCGCGTGTAGGTGATATTCAGGAAGTAGTTGTTGGTCTGGTTCAAGCTTGGATATCCGGTCACGTCTGCCCCGTTTTCCCCGAACGGAGAGAACACCGGGTTGCGAAATCCGCCGATGGTAGCCGACAGCTTATCTTTCGGAGTGATTAGGAAATCCAATTTCCCGGTCAGCTCGTTGTTGTTGTCCGTACTGGTCGCCGCCGATGAGATCAGACCGCCCGGCGACGTCGGAATCAATCCTGCGGCGATGTAGTTGGCAGCGACGGGGTTGATCTTCGTCGGGTCAATGATCGCCTGAGCCGCATTGCCATTCGGGCTGGCGAAGTAAGGGTTCGCTTGAAGGAACGCGACAACCTTCGGATCGGGCCCGCCACTAACAGCCTGAGAAAAATTCCCCTGAAGTTCCCCAGGAGTGAAGGTCGTTATCTGGGACTCTACCTGAGTTTCCGTCTGGCGCTGCCCCTGGTATGAGAAGAAGAAAAAGAACCGATCCTTCCCGTTGATCACGTGAGGTATCGTGATCGGCCCGCCGAGCGTGCCGCCAAATTGATGCCGCTTCAAGTCGTTCCGGTTAAGCCCGTCGATAATGTTGAAAAATGAGTTCGCGTCGAAGTCCGTATTGCGCGCAAAATCAAAAGCACTTCCGTGAAGCGTGTTGGCGCCCGATTTCGTGACGACACTGATGACTCCCGCGCCGTTGCGTCCATACTCCGCTGTGTAATCGCTCGTCAGAATCTTGAATTCGGCGATCGTGTCAGGATTCGGATTCAAGACCACGCCGTTGCCCATCAACTCGTTGTTCAAGCCTCCGTCGAGGAGGTAGGTGATTGAATCCGGTCGCCCACCGGCTACGCTAAAAGTGCCTTGTCCCCCGGCGTCAGGGTTCTTCTCGGTGACGCCCGGCTGAAGAAGCGCCAAGTCCAGGACGTTGCGACCGTTCAACGGGAGATCAACGATCGGCCGGCTGGTTACAGATTGGCCCAGCGTCGGATTCTCAGTCTCGACTTGAGTTGCCTGAGACTCGACCGTAATCACTTCGGTGGGTGTGCCTACCTTCAACGTGATTTCGAGCTTCAGGGATTCGTTGATCAAAAGCTTGTTGGCCGTCGTCACATACTTCGTGAATCCCTCACGCTCCACCGTCACCGTATACGTTCCGATGGGCAGGTCGAGGACCTCGAAATAACCCTCGTCGTTCGTCGTGGCCTTGTTGGAGACCTGCGTCGCTTCGTTCGTGACCGTGACACTGGCACCGGGAATAGACGCGGCCTGTTGATCGACGACAGTTCCGAAGATTCTGCCCGTTGCGGCCTGTCCCCAAGCAACTGAAGCAACCGAGAGAAGAGCGGATACGCACCATACAACCAAGAATGCGGAACTCACAAAGCATCTCAAAGTTCACCTCCGGAAATCGGCCCTGGACGTCTAGGTGTACAGCTGCGGAATGATCCGTGGAGAAGCAGGCACCAGCCCGGCGCTCCCCAAGCGCCAGCTAGTCCAAGGAACGAAACAACAAACAATCCACCCTATTCTCGTATACGTCCGCGCTCGGATGAAGTCAATCAAATATACCTTCGATAAAAAACACAAATCGGCACTTCCGGCTGTGGGCTGGGGCTAAAACCACTTAGCTGAGAAAAAAATGAGCGGCCGGTGGGGGTGCCGGCCGCTCGTGGGCATGGGGGTGATGGAGGTGCAGATATTCGAGGTGGCTTCCACCTCGAATCCATCACCAGAATGCCTGCACCCTCCGCGAGCGTCGATAGGCCGCTCGGTTCAATTGGTCCCAGTACGGACGTACCCTCTTTCGGGTTCGGCTTCTTTTCGCCCCATCTTCCGGCGCTTTCTTGGTGCGGTTGAACCCGCCCCCGCGCGATGATAGGCTCGGCGCAGATAGAGACCGGCCTGCAGCCGAAGGCTAGCGCGAACCCACCGTGGGAGCCACCGGAACAAAACTCGACCGCAGGTCTGCTGTGGAAGCAGAGGCCTTGGCGATCGTGCGCCAGCTTCTGATCGAATTGGGCGCGTCGCGAGCCCTAGAGGAACTGCTTGCTCGCGGCCCCGCAGCTCACCTGGAGCGAGAACTGGGGCTCGGAAGCCTCGAGCGCGTGGAGCTAATGCTGCGCCTTGGGGACGCCCGCCGAGTGCGCTTGCCCGACCGTGTCATGGCAGAGGCCAACACGGTCGATGATCTGATCGACGCGATCGTCGCCGCGGACTCAGACAGCGTCGCTGAATCGATCGCTCTCTCTCCCCCCGTCGCGGCTCCAGAGCAGGATGCGAAGGTCGCGCGGCCCGAGCTCGAGCGGCAAATTCGCAACGCGGAGTCCCTCACCGAAATTCTCCGGCTGCGGGGCCTCAGCGAGCCCGGACGCCCACACATCCTTCTCTATGAGGAAGCGGACACACCTCGTACGATCACGTTCGGCGAGCTCTACCAGAGCGCTTCCGCCGTGGCTGCCGAACTCTCGAAACGCGGCCTCGAGCCCGGCCAGACCACCGCGATCATGCTCCCGACATGCGCCGAGTTCTTTGCGACATTTGCCGGCATCCTCCTCGCCGGAGGAATCCCCGTGCCGATTTACCCGCCGTTTCGCGCGGACCGCATCGCCGAGTACGCCACGCGGCAATCGAACATCCTTCGCAACGCCGAGGCTCGGTTTCTAATCACTTGGCGTCAGGCGGAAGGGCTTGCGCGTCTGCTTCAGCCCCGCGTTCCCTCCTTGCGGGGGGTCCTGAATGCACAGCGTCTTTGCGAGAAACGCCCGGCTTCCGAGAACTCAAACAAGCAGTGGCGGCCGATCGACCACATTTCCTATCACGCGCGTGGCGAAGACATCGCGTTCCTGCAGTACACGTCCGGTTCGACGGGCGATCCGAAGGGGGTCACGCTGACTCACGCGAATTTGCTGGCGAACATCCGCTCGATGATGGCGGCAGTCGATATTCAGCCGTCCGACGTGGCCGTGAGCTGGCTTCCCCTCTACCACGACATGGGGCTCATCGGCGCGTGGTTCACGCCCCTCTTTGCAGGCATTCCGCTCGTGGTCATGTCGCCAATCGCATTCCTCAGCCGACCGGAACGCTGGCTCCGGGCGATCGACCGGCACGGCGGGACTATCAGTCCGGCGCCGAATTTTGCCTACGAGCTTTGCATTCGAAAGATCGCCAACAAGGACTTGGAGGGACTCGATCTCAGTTCCTGGCGCGCCGCTTTCAATGGTGCCGAACCAGTCCACCCGGATACCCTCACGCGCTTCGTCGCGCGCTTTGAGCCTTACGGCTTCCGACGCGGAGCTCTCCTCCCGGTTTACGGCTTGGCGGAAGCGTCGCTCGCCGTTTCAGCGCCGCAGGTTGGTTCGGGGTTCAGAATCGATCGCATCAGCCGCGCCACGTTCGAGTCCTCCGGACGCGCCGTTGCCGCCGCACCAGAAGATCCGGCGGCGCTCGAATTTGTGGGCGCCGGGAAGCCGCTCCCGGACGTTGAATGCCGCGTCGTCACCGCCGAAGGCGGCGATGCAGGCGAGCGCGTCGAAGGGCAGCTCCGGTTTCGCGGGCCCTCGGCGACGACCGGCTACTATCGCAATCCCGCAGCCACCTGCGACCTGATGCGCGGCGACGGCTGGCTCGATTCCGGCGATCTTGCGTATTGGGCAGAGGGCGATCTCTTCATAACAGGGCGCGCCAAGGACGTCATCATCAAAGCCGGCCGCAACATCTACCCGCATGAGATCGAACTCATTGCGAGCGGCATCGCAGGCGTACGCGCGGGTTGCGTCGTCGCCTTCGGCGCTCCCGACGAGCGCAGCGGAACGGAACGGCTCGTCGTGACGGCGGAAATCCGCAACGCGGCCGATTCGAAGCGCATTGCCGGCGAGATCTCGCGCGCCGTCGACGACGCCATGGGGATGCCTCCCGACGTTATTGAGCTGGTCCCGCCTCAGTCCATACCAAAGACGTCGAGCGGAAAGCTGCGCCGCACTGAGACGCGCCGCCTGTACCTCGAAGGCAAGCTCGGCAAGAAGCAGGCCGCGCCCTGGGTGCAGATGGCAAAACTCGCGATCAGCGGAGCCGCGCCGCGGACCTTGGGTTTCGCCCGAACTAGCGCGCGCGGCGTGGTCGAATTCTTCTACGGCATCTACGCGCTCACCGTTTGCGGTGTGGTGCTCGCACCGCTTTGGGTGATCGTGGCGCTCACGCGCGATCCGGATCGCGCCGCCCGGATCACGCATTCCGCCGCGCGGCTGATTCTCTGGACTGCGGGCGTTCCCGTGCACGTAGAAGGACAGGAGGTTTTCGAAGAACTGCGGCGATCCGGCCCGTGCATCTTCGCGCCGAACCACTCGAGTTACGTCGACAACGTCGTCACCATTGCAACACTGCCGCCAAACGTCCGCTTCGTCGCCAAAGGCGAACTCGCGAAAATGTCAATCTTCGGAACGATCGCACGCCGGAGCGGCCAGTTCATGTTTGACCGCAGCGATCCCGAGGCACGCGTGAGGCAGGCGCAAGAAGTGAAAACGGCGCTCGAGCGCGGCGAATCTATCGCGGTGTATCCGGAAGGCACGTTCACGCCGGTGGCGGGCATCAGGCCGTTTCAGCTCGGCGCGTTCAAGGCGGCCGTGGACGCCCAGCGACCGATTTGTCCCGTCTCCGTCCGCGGCGCGCGCCAAATCCTCCGCGACAAAACGTACCTGCCCAAGCCGGGGCGCATCACGGTCACCTTCGGCCCGCTCATCGCACCGGATCCGAACGCAGGGAACGACTGGCACGAAATCGTTCGCCTGCGCGACGAAGTGCGCGCCATCATCGCCCGCAATTCCGGCGAGCCGCTCTTATAGTGGTTGTGACTCTAGCGACACACGCATACAGTCGCGAGTGCTGTTCGAATCAAACCGCCTTATTCTGACCTCAGAGTAACGAATGATGAACCTAACCATCGTTGCAGCCCTCGCGGGTTTCCTAACCGGATGTGCGCTCGCCAGTGCTACGGCCTTCCTGTTCGTGGTAACTCGGCCATATCGCCGCACCTTGAACCGCTTCGTCATCTTTGCTACCCAGCTCATCTTTGTCGGTCTGGTGGTCATAAGTATCCTGTTGGTCGGTAAAATCTGCTCGTTTCTAGGAATTGGACCGCATAGCGGTGGATCGTCCGCTGTGATGGCTGGTTTTCTGACGGGACTTCTAGCTGGCGAGATCTTGATCTTTCGTGCGGAAATAGAATGGAGAAAGTCTGTCGGCCTGTGGCAGCGAAGTCGCGACAGCTCCAAAATCTCGCCGATTACTGAACACCTTGTTCAATACGTCGCGGTTATTGCCCTGAGCGCCTTCTTCGGGGGCTTCGGGGCCGCGGTTCTCTTGGGGCCACGGTTCACACAGATCCCTCGCGGTCTTGCGCTTTACGCCACGGTGTCATCCCTTCTCGGTTTAGTCTTTATGGGCTACATCCTTCGCAAGGCGCTTCGCCGAAACCGAAGCGACACAATCGAACCGCCTTCGAGGTAGAGTTTCACAGGCCGAGTTGCTCGTAAACGGGAAGTGTGTGTATCATCCGCGCGCCATGAAAATCACACCATTCCTCTTGCTTGCCGTCTTCGCCCCCGCTGCGCTCGCGCAGGCGCCCACTGCGTCGGACGTCAACGCGATCTATCCCTCGGCCTACGCGCTGTATCTCGACATCCACGAGCATCCCGAGCTCTCTTCGCAGGAAACGCAGACAGCGGCGAAAATGGCCGGCCGTCTGCGCGATCTGGGTTATGAGGTGACGGAGCATGTAGGGGGTACCGGCATTGTCGCGCTGATCAGGAACGGCGCAGGCCCCACGATCATGCTGCGCACCGAACTGGACGCGCTTCCCGTGGAAGAGAAAACGGGCCTTCCGTACGCAAGCAAAGTGCACGAGAAGGATCCGGCCGGCCGGGACGTTCCGGTGATGCATGCATGTGGACACGATCTTCACATGGCTGCGCTCTACGGTACGGCAGCGATCATGGCGCACTCGAAGGGTACCTGGCATGGCACGCTGATGCTGATCGGCCAGCCCGCTGAAGAAACCATTACGGGAGCGAAGGCGATGCTTGCTGACGGCTTGCTCACGCGCTTTCCGAAGCCGGACGCGGGCGTGGCTCTGCACGTCGGCAACGCGGAACCTGCCGGAAAAGTCGGCGTCGGCGCCGGTTACCGTCTGGCCAGCGCGGATTCTCTGCGCGTGACCATTTACGGAAAGGGCTCGCACGGGTCGGCGCCGGAAAACTCGATCGATCCCGTCGTCATCGCGGCGAGGACGGTGGTTACGCTCCAGACCATCGTTTCTCGTGAAGTAAAGCCAGGCGAGGCAGCCGTAGTCACCGTCGGCTACATTCGCGCGGGCACGAAGAACAATATCATCCCCGACGAGGCCGAACTTGGCCTCACGGTGCGCACCTACAATCCGGCCGTCCGCAAACGAGTGCTGGCGGCAATCGCCAGAATCGTGAACGCGGAAGCGGAAGCGGCGGGTGTGCAGCGGTTGCCCACGGTCGACCGCTACGAATCCACGGATGCGCTCTACGACGACCCCGTGCTTGCGCGCCGCCTGACGCCCATCCTCGAGTCTGCGATCGGCAAGGACAACGTCGAGACGGGCGGTCCGGTGATGGCGTCCGAGGACTACTCCTACTTCGTCGAAGCCGGGATTCCATCCTTCTTCTATTCGCTCGGCGGCGCCGATCCGCAGAAACTCGCGCAGGCGAAAGCAACGGGAGTGCCGCTCCCGTCGAATCATTCGCCGCTGTTCGCGCCGGACGCCGAACCCGCCCTTCGCACGGCGATCGTTTCGGAGGTCGCCGTCCTTCGCAATTTGCCTAGCGGCTCAGCCGAAGCCCTGCGCAAATCGCTCGCTGACGAAGCCGTCCCGCCGCAGCCCTGATTGACATAGCGCGCAGCGACCTACTGTGACAGGACGAAATTCACCGTGATGTACGTCTCGACTTCTACGGGCGTGCCGCTCAGGAGCGTCGGGCGGTAGCGCCACTGCCAGACCGCCCTCTCCGCAGCTCGCGCGAGAATCGTGCTCCCGCTCAGCACCTCCAGGTTCTTGACGCTTCCGTCGGTTCCTATAATCGCACGCAACTGCACGGCACCCGAGAGGCGCATCGCTCGCGCGATCACCGGGTACTCGGGATCGACCCGGTGGATTAACTGCCCCTCCATAATTCCTTCGCTGATCTTTTGGCGCGTTGGGCGGACAGGCTCGGGGGCGCGAGGCGGCGCGACAGTCGGTCGGTCACCGCCGCCGATTATAAGTGGCCCGCCAAACCCCAGGGGCCCTTGCCCATCCGGGAGTCCTGGTGGGACGTCCGCATCGAGACTCGGAGGCTCGTCAACAACCGTTGGCTTCTGCCCGTGATGTCCAGGAAAGAAGATTTGGTTGGTGTTCGGAACGGGAATCGGGTGCGGTGATCCGTGCATCGGCCGATGGGGCTGCGCGGTGCCGGTGTTTCCTCCGCCGTGGTAGGGAGGCAGTGGCGTGACGACGTATCCGCGCGGAAGAACTCCCGGCGTAACCAGCGGCCACAGGAGCATGGCCACCAAGCAAGCTGCCTCGAGGCAGACGGAGGCCAGCAAGGCCTTTCGGCGCAGCCTGCGCGCGCGGGCAATGGCTTCCTGGTCGTTGTCGATCATGCAGCTGGAAAGGCTTCCTAGATCGCTCATTGGCACACTCCTCCTCATTGGTGTACAAACTGGGGAACCGGGTGGCGGCTTGGCGGGCCGTCCACCTGACTGCGCTATCGGAGGTCGCGATCTCTTACGGTCATAGACACCGTTCCAGACCAGCAGTTCCCGTCGGCCTCTCGGCATGGCCTGAAGAGGGCCGCAAGTCCTTCGAACTGCGGCTATTTATGCTTTGGCGAACAGACGTGCATCGCGGAGCGGCCTTGCTGCGTCTAAGGTTCTGTAGCCTTGAATAGGGGAGCTTCTGAGGTAGCAATCATGAGTCGATCTTCCATTGAGACTGTGGGTGTTCGGTTGACCGGATGGGCCGCGCTCAATCGCGATCCGCTCGACGACCGCGTGGAATTCACTTGTCCACACTGCGGCGCCCGTGGAGCCAAACCCGCGCGGCGGCCGCGGTCCGCATACCACTTCACGGATGGGTTCGTTCAGGACCTCCAGGGTGAGGTGACGTCGTGCCGGGTGTGCAAGCAGTGGCTCCGGCTCTCGCCGGTTGTCTTGCTCCACGACCAGGATGAGAAGCGGCGGTTCGACGCCGTGTTTTCCGCCGGCCTCGTTGTGTCAAAGAACTGACCGGCCAGCGGACGCCGTTGGGACCTAGCGATCGTCGTCCAGCACCAGGTGGTGCGCCTCCATGTCGGCGCGGACGTGATCGAAGGCTTCATCTACCGTATCGGCGAACTGAAGAAGCCGGTACTCGTGCTCGTCGATGGTTCCCGTTCGGACCATGTGCCGCCAGTTGAGCACCTTGTCCCAATACTTCCTGCCGTAGATCAGAATCAAGTGGTGCGAGGAAAGCTTCTCCGTTTGCATCAGTGTGAGCATTTCCCACAGCTCGTCCATCGTTCCGAAACCGCCGGGGAAAACAATCAGAGCCTTCGCCATCTGCGCGAACCAGAGCTTGCGCATGAAGAAGTAGTGAAAGCAGAAATTGAGCTCCGGACTGATGTAGGGATTCGGCCGCTGCTCGTGCGGAAGCTGGATACTCAACCCAATGGACGACCCGCCCGCTTCGGCCGCGCCGCGGTTCGCCGCTTCCATGATTCCGGGGCCTCCGCCTGAGCAGACGACGAACCGTTTCGGGTCGGTTCCAAGCGTCATGGCCCATTCCGTGATTCGCTTCGAGAGTTCGCGCGCTTCCTCGTAGTAACGCGACATGTGGAGTTCGGCACGCGCGGCCCGGATTTTTGCCCGCGACTCGCCGTTGCGCCGGCCGCGCGCGCTACGCTGGGCCTCGTGCAAGTGGCCGAGAGCCCGCTCGCGGGAGTGGATCCGCGCTGAGCCGAACATCACGATCGTGTCGGCCACCTTCTCTTTCCGCAGACGCCCGAGAGGATCGATATATTCAGCGAGGATTCGCAGCGGACGCGCGCCCAGGCTCTCCATGAACTTCGGGTCTTTGTAAGCCAGCTTCGGCATTGGCAAATGCCCGGAACGCCTCATCGTCTCCCCCGCGCACAAAGCAAACCAACATTCTATTACCTTTCGCCCCGCATCGCTTCGAGCGCATCCCGCATGTCTCGCAACGCTTACTGTCTTTCGTCGAAGGACTCCCGGCTGAACCCAGCCCACTGGATGCCGATACAACGGGTCCACGACTGCAGGAATCGTACTAAAGTAAGATCGATGAAGCGGCCAAGACTCATCTCCGTAGCGGTGTGCTCCGCTGTGCTTGCGATCGCCGGTGCGATCGTCGCCGATTCTGCGCGGGCGCAAGGAGCTCCCGCAGGACCACTCTACCCGAAGCCAGGTGTCACGCCCGAGAAGGAACCGCCACCGGCGTTGCAGAAGCATGTGATCCGCACGCGCGTCACCGAGGTGACTGCGCCGGTGACCGTTACGAATCCGCAGACTGGCGAAATGGTGCTGGACCTCACGAAGGAGACCTTTCACGTCTTCGACAATGGCGCCGAGCAGAAGATCGACCACTTCGACCTCGGCGGCGATCCGCTCTCCGTCGTGCTTCTCGCCGAAACGAGCTCCCACGTCGCTGCAATGCTGCCCGCCGTGCGCCAGGCGGGAATCGTGTTTACCGAGACCGTGATGGGCCAGACTGCCGAGGCAGCCGTGCTTTCTTTCGACGACACCGTCGACCTACAGCAGAGTTTCACGACCGACGTTGACGCCGTCCAGCGCGCCATCAACCGCTTGCCTGTCGGAAGTTCCGGGATTCACCTCTACGATGGGATGGCGCGCGGGATTCAGCTCCTCGAGCAGCGGCCGGCGGTGCAGCGGCGAATTCTCGTCGTTGTCGGGGAGGCGCAAGATGACGGCAGCGAAAACAAGCTCGGCGAGGTTTTGCGTCACGCCGAGCTCGCGAACGTGACGATATATTCGATCGGGCTCAGCACGACGGCGGCGGATTTCCGACAGCCGGCAGGACAGTACGTGCCGCCGCAGATCGGTCCGCCGGGAACCTATCCGCTGCCGACACCGAACGGAATGCCGCCGACCCCGGAGCTGGAACAAGCAACGCAGGGCAACATGGATTTGGGAGCGTTGCTCATCTGGCTGGTGAAGACGGGCAAGAACGCCATCGGGTCGAACTCACTCGAGGTAGCGAGCAAGGCGACGGGCGGGCTGCACGTGAACACCATGCACGATCGGTCGATTCAAAAAGCGATGGACGCGATCGGCGGCGAACTGCACGCGCAATATACCCTGGGCTACCGCCCGCCGGGAGACGAGCCCTCCGGCTACCACGAAATCAAAGTGACGGTGGACCGGCCGGGCGTCAAGGTGCGCACGCGTCCCGGCTACTACATCCCTCCGCCGGAATCATAGACGCGGTAGAGAGCCGAGGCGTGCGCGCGCAACGGCACATTCAAACCGTCGTTCTTTTCGGAATTCTTCTCCTTCCACAGATCGCGGACTGTGAATGAACCGGCCTTGAGCCCGACGTCAGTCCACTTCAACTTCGCACTTTGTTCTGTGTCGCCGAGATTGAATACCGCGACGAAATGGCCGCCGCCGGGCGCGTCCGCGACCCATGCGCGAATACTCTGGCGTTCGAACGCCTGGTGATTGGCGCTGCTATGCCGATCGACCGCGAGAACCTCCGGATTGGTGATCAGAGCAGTCGTGGCGGCGTCGTTGCTCGGCAGGTCGCCGCCGACAATCAACGGCGAGCGAGCAATGGACCAGAGCGTCATCACGGTTTGCTGCTCATCCGGCGTGAAATGCGTTTTGTCGGTACCGTTCTTGTCGGTGATACGCAGTTTCCCAAGCGGCAGCATGTCGGCGTCCGGCCATGTTCCGTTCTTGCCGATTTGAGGCGCCCAGTCGCGCGTGAGGTCGAATTGATGGCGCAGCAGTTTCCAGTCGTCCCAGAAATCGTCGGAGATGCGCCACATCTGCGCGTTCGCCTGCAACTCGGCGGCGTGGTCGAGCGGGGCCGGCCCGGGCGACAAGCTGAGCACGATCTGCCGGCCGCTTCTGACGATCGCGCGATGCAAAGCCGCGATTTCCTCGCCATGATACGGGCTGGACATGTCGTCGGCCTTGATGAAGTCGACTCCCCACGACGCGTACAACGCAACGATCGAATTGTAATAGTCCTGCGCGCCCGGTTTCGACATGTCGATGCCGTACATATCCGTGTTCCAGCGGCAGACATTCTTCTTGTCGGCGACGTCCGCGGCGCGGTAACGGCTCTCCGCGATCGGCGTGTTTTGGCCGACGGCCTGGCGCGGGATTCCGCGCAGAATGTGAATGCCGAACTTCAGTCCGTGGGCGTGAACATAGTTGGCGAGGGACTTGAATCCGGCTCCGTTCGCGGCGGAGGGAAAGCGGTTTTCGGTCGGGAGCAGCCGGCCGTACTGATCCATCCTCAAGACGGCTCCTGCGCGGTAATCGTGGCCCTGCGCGTGTGGCTCATACCACTGAATGTCGACGACGATATAGTTCCAGCCGTACTTCGCGAGGTGCGCGGCCATGTAGTCCGTATTTGCGCGCACGTTTTCCTCGCGCACGGCGGCGCCGTAGGAATCCCAACTGTTCCAGCCCATCGGCGGAGTGGGCGCGAGGACAGGCGCGGCGTTCGCCGCGGCGCGATCGCCGGCGTCGAATCCGCAAACAAACATTGCCGCGGCAAGCGCGAAGAGGGCGAAAGTGGTTCTCATTGTGATTTGAGCGTCTCCGCGAAGAGTTGCGTCAACTTGCTGAAGGCGCGCTCGGCTTGCGGCTGGTCATAGACCGAGGAATTCGGATCCGGCACCGTCCAACCGTGACGGGCGCCCTCGTAGATTTCGCTTTCGTACCGGCCGCCCCACGCTGCGAGCGCACGCTCGAGTCTCTCGATCGCCTCTTTCGGCATGGAGCGGTCTTCGAAGGCGTGCCCAACATAGAGACGCGCCTTGATGCGCGGGAGAAGCAGATGCGGGCTGGTGGGCGCATCGGTGCAGAGACTCCCGCCGTGGAAGGAAGCGGCCGCGCCGATTTTATCCGGGCGCGCCGCGGCGATCCGCAACGCCATCGCTCCCGCGAAGCAATAGCCGACGACGCCGAGAGGCCCTTTCGCGACCGATCCATGGTTCGAGAGAAAATCGACGTAGGGTGAAGTGTCACGCGCGATGGCTTCCGGCGTCAAAGGCCCGGTCAGTTCGGCGAGGCGCTTCCTGCTCTTCTCCTCACCCATCTTGAACGGGGAATCGAACATGGGCGGGCGGCCCGTTCGATAGAAGACGTTCGGCAGCAGAACCGCGTAGCCCTGCGAAGAAAGGCGCTTCGCCATTTCGCGATGAGATGTGCGTATGCCGCCGATGTCGGTCAGATGGATGACGCCCGCAAACGGGCCTTTGCCATCCGGCTGAAAGAAGACGCCGTCGGCTACGCCATCCGCCATCTTGGTTTCAATTTCGCTCTCGATCAAGCAGGTGCTCCCGTTTTATCTCGACGCCGATTTGGTGATAACCCTTATAAGCATGCCAGGAAATCCAGACGAACACTGTCGCCATAGCGGTGTACATGACTCGAGGAACGATGCCTATTGTTTGGACCACGCGGACTGCGGACCCAGCAGCCCAAAGGAAGCAGACAAAGGATGTTGCACCCCTTAGGTTTCGCCGCTCACTAAGCTTTCGTTCATTCTCGGGAACGTGCCTTGCGTCTCTGACGCGATCCCTGAGCCAAAGCACGAGCGCGGCGAAGGCGAGGATGCCGACGGCGCCCAGCCAAAAGACCTTGTCGCTCATTACTTCTTCTCGGGTTCGGGAGCGGCGGCTTCCTCTTCTTCGAGGATGGCGGCGGCAGCAGCGATTCGGTCGCCCTCTTCGAGGCGCAGCAAGCGGACGCCCTGCGTCGAGCGGCCCGCTTCGCGAATTTCGCCAGCGTGGACGCGGATCACCTTGCCCTGATGGGTGATGATCATCACGTCGGAATCCTCGCGGACCTGGACGGCCGCAACGACCGGGCCATTACGGTCGGTAGATTTGAGGTTGATGACGCCCTTGCCGCCGCGCGACGTGACGCGGTATTCCGCGAGAGGCGTGCGCTTGCCGTACCCCTTTTCGGCAACGGTGAGCATCAACGACGTAATCGATTCGCGGATGTGGTCGCTTTCGAGCTCTTCGAGGTTCTGCGTTTCCTTCTTGAACTCCTTGGCGATGATCGCGAAATCGGGCTGGACGGCTTCCATGCTGACCACGTAATCGCCCTTGGCGAGGTCCATGCCGTTGACGCCGCCGGCGGCGCGGCCCATTGAGCGGACCTCTGTCTCGCGGAAGAGGATCGCCTGGCCGTCGTGACTCGCGAGGAAGATCATCTGCTTGCCGTCTGTGAGCTTCGCGCCGATGAGCTCATCGCCGGATTCGAGATTGATGGCGATGATGCCGGAGGGGCGCGGATTCGAGAATTCGGCGATGGCGGTCTTCTTCACGGTGCCGCTTTTGGTAGCGAGGAAGACGTAGCGATTTTCCTCTTCGAGGTTGCGTGCGGCGACGACGGCGGTGAGCTTTTCGCCCTCCTGGAAGCGGACAACATTGTTGATGGCTTTGCCGCGCGTGGCCGCAGCGGCTTCGGGAATTTCGTAGACCTTCAGCCAGTAGATGCGGCCTTTCGATGTGAACAGCAGGATGTAGCTGTGCGCCGACGCGACGAAGAAGTGCTCGACGAAATCGTCTTCGCGCGTTCTGGCGCCGATGCGTCCTTTGCCGCCGCGCGACTGATGGCGGTAGGTTTCGACCGAAGTCCGCTTGATGTAGCCGGCGTGGCTGACCGTGATAGCCATTTCCTCGTCTTTGATCAGGTCTTCGAGCTGGATTTCCTCGACGCGGTCAACGATCTGGGTGCGGCGGTCGTCGCCGTAGGACTTGATGACTTCGCGCAGCTCGGCAACGATGACGGCTTTCAATTTCTTGTCGCTTGCCAAGATTTCCTTCAACTCGGCGATGCGCTCGCGAATCTGGGCGAGTTCCTTCAGGATTTCATCGACCGAGAGCTGCGTCAGGCGATGCAACTGGAGTTCGAGGATAGCGTCGATCTGGATGTAGCTGAGGCCGAGCCCCTCGCCCGAGCTTGCGACCGTGATGCCGTATTTCTTCGCATCGAGCTTCACGCCGCGAATCGTGGTTTCCTTGCCGCCGACCGTGACGCGAATCGATTTGTTCTCGAAGAATTCGTGCAAGTTCTCGCGTGCGTTCGCGCGGCTGGACGATCCGCGAATGATCCGGATCACGTCATCAACATTGTCGAGCGCGATGCGGTAGCCCAGCAAAATGTGCTCGCGCTCCGAGGCTTTGCGCAGCTCGTATTGCGTGCGGCGGCGAACCACGTCGACGCGATGCTCGATGAAGAGCCGGAGCAATTGCAGGAGGCCAAGCTCGCGAGGCTGGCCGCTCACGATCGTGAGCAGGATCATCCCGTAGGATTCCTGCATCTGCGTCATCTTGAAAAGTTTGTTGAGGATGATTTGCGGCTCTTCGTCGCGCTTCAACTCGACGACGATCCGCATACCATCGCGGTCGCTCTCATCGCGGACATCGGCGATGCCGTCGATTTTCTTGTTGTTGATCAGCTCGGCGATGTGCTCGATCAGGCGCGCCTTATTGACCTGATAGGGCAGCTCAGTGATGACGATGTCTTCGCGGTCTTTGGAGCGCTGCTCGATCGCAGCCTTGGCGCGCACCTGAAAGGAGCCGCGGCCTTTTTTGTATGCTTCCTCGATGCCTTCCCGGCCGTAGATGTAGCCGCCCGTCGGAAAATCGGGGCCGGGGACGATCTTCATCGCCTGCTTGAGCGTGGCGTCGGGATTTTCGATGAGCGTTATCGCAGCTTCGATGATTTCGCGCAGGTTGTGCGGCGGAATCCGCGTGGCCATGCCGACGGCGATGCCGTCGGCGCCGTTGACGAGAAGATTGGGAACGCGAGCCGGAAGGACGGTGGGCTCCATCCGGGTCTGGTCGAAGTTCTCGACGAAATCGACCGTTTCCTTCTCCAGGTCCTGGAGCATTTCCTCGGCGATTCGCGAAAGGCGCGCCTCGGTGTAACGCATCGCCGCGGGCGGGTCGCCGTCGACCGAGCCGTAGTTGCCCTGGCCGTCGACCAGCGGATAGCGCATGCTGAAATCCTGCGCGAGCCGGACGAGCGCCGGATAGATGATGGCTTCGCCATGCGGATGGTAGTTGCCGGAGGTGTCGCCGCAGATTTTCGCGCACTTGCGGAATCCGCGATTGGAAGCCAAGCCGAGATCGTTCATCGCGATCAGGATGCGGCGCTGGACGGGCTTGAGGCCGTCGCGCACGTCGGGGATCGCGCGCGCCAGGATTACGCTCATGGCGTAATCGAGGTACGACTTCTTCATTTCCGATTCGATATCGACCGGCGTCAATATCTGCTGGTTCTGCTCGTCAGCCATTGAGGCTCCTCAGTGATTTGTAACTCGCTTCGTACGTCGCTCTTTCAGGGGCGACATCAAAATGCAATTGCAGCGCTGGCATTAGCGGCTGAAGTTTTCGCAACCAAGGCTCTTCGTCAGGGCACGGCTTTAGCCGTGCCGACCCCCGTAGCCATGCTCAGGGGTTTTAACCCCTGAGGAACATCATCCATCCGAAACGCACCCGAGGCCGAAGACCAGCGGTAATCGACTGGTTCCAAAACTAGGCGTCTCTTCACCGGGTTCTGCTCCAGATAGCGCACGTGCAGGTCATAGTCCGCCGCGTCTCTCATTCGGTGGTCGCTGAACCCTCGCTGCCAAACCGGAAAGTGAAAAATGAGCTTCTCTCGAATGGCTCTGGCCGAGCCCCCTTTGATGAATTGAACAGCTCGTTCAAGCGTCGTGTCGTCGCCTGGCGTCAGCAGCACATGAACGTGATCGGGCATTAGCACAAACCCGTGCAGCCGATAGGCTCCAATATCTCGATAGTGCAAGAGAGATCCGATGAAGATCTCGCATGGCGGTGCAACCTTGAAGATAGCGCGGCTCTCCCAAGTGCGCGACGTCACGAAGTAGGTTCCTGGCGAACTTTCGTGACGCCTCGGTTTGGCCATTCCCCTCAGCGGCTAAAGCCGCCCTCCCTTGTCTGCGCTATCGGCACGGCTAAAGCCGTGCCCTGACGAAGAATC
>DATIZQ010000010.1:0-3212 GCA_035517015.1 Candidatus Acidiferrum sp.
ACCTGCTCCACGTGGCCGGCGGAATGATTGCGCAGAATTTCTTTTTCGCTCGCGCGCGAGGGGTAGCCCATGCGGATGCGCATCAAGAAGCGGTCGAGCTGCGATTCGGGCAGGGGATACGTGCCGTGATGCTCGATCGGATTCTGCGTCGCGAGCACGAGAAACGGCTGCGGCAGCGGATGCGTGTGGTTATCGACCGTGATCTGCGACTCGTTCATCGCCTCGAGCAGCGCCGACTGGGTTTTCGGCGTCGTGCGGTTGATCTCGTCGGCGACTATAATGTTGGCGAAGATCGGGCCGGGCTTGAACTCAAATTCCTGCGCCACAGGATTGAAGACGCTGACACCGATCACGTCGCTCGGAAGCATGTCCGAAGTGAATTGAATTCGCTGGAACGAGCAGTGAAATGACCGCGCGAGCGCCTGTGCGAGAGTGGTCTTGCCAACGCCGGGAACGTCTTCGATTAGCAGGTGGCCGCGCGCGAGAAGCGCCGTGAGCGCGAGATGGATGACGTCGTCCTTGCCTTTGACGACACGCGCGATCGAGCGTTGCAGCTCGGCGAGGCGGCCGCTGGCGGCGGTAGTGTTCGTGTTCGTCGCGGTTTGCAATTCGCTAGGCCTTCTGCTACAAAAAGTTAGCTACGAAGAAACTTCGACGGGCGATTAGCTCAGTGGTTAGAGCGCTCCCCTCACACGGGAGAGGTCCAAGGTTCAAGTCCTTGATCGCCCACCAGCCTTCGCCCTCTGGGGCTTCGGCTCGGCAAGCCCGTTACCAAGCGAAGGCTGTCGCGCCGTAGCCCGCTTTTGGAGCCCGCTTTAGCCTTGGCGAAGGCGGACATGCCCCGCTTTGATTTTCCCACGATGCGAATGGCTGCCTGACAGTTGATTTGGTGTATTGTGCCCAAGAAGTGGTGAGGGCGCTGATAACCGGAGTATTCGCCACGCTATCGCTGGCTGCGGTCACGGCGGCACAGGCCGTGACCGCGGCCTCGGGACTCACGCAAACTCAGCCCGATCATGCGTTTGCGTCGAAATACTGCCGAATCGAGTACACAGCAGAGCGAGAAGCGGACGCGCGCGAACTTGCCGCCGATGCGGACGATAGCCTGGATCGCATGTCGAGCGAGCTTGCGCCGCTCGATCCACACCTAATGGATGATTTCGATTGCACGATTGTTCAGCTCGGATCTCCGGAACCCGGTCTTGCTTCAGACGGGCAGTCTCACACGGACTCGTGGAACGGCGGGCAAAGGTTCCGCATATTCGTGCTGGCGCGTTCTTCGACCTCTCCTAGTTCGCGAACGATTGTGAAGGAACCAAAGGATGGGGATTACGTCCACAAGAACATCGCCGACGAGTTGTCGTCCGTGCTTCTGGAACGGGTCACGCGGGCCAAAGGCAGAGGCTGGCATTTCCAAAACGCTCCGGACTGGTTTGTCCAAGGGATCGAAGGTTACTTCGGACTCACGCACTCGACTGCGCATAGTCGCGACGTAACGCTGCCAAAGTACATCGCGCTTGTTCAGTCGCATCCCGAACAGATCAGAGTTGCGAATGGCATCCGTGTGGAGAATCCCTACATCGGCGGGTTGGTGCTGGTCACTTTTCTCTACGATGTGTATGGCTCTGAGCGCATGAATGTTTTGCTGATGAGCCCGAAACAAACATTCGACCAGGCATTCTCGGAGAACTTCGGTGAGATGGACTCGCTTCGAAACAGGTACACCGAGTGGATCGCAGCGGAACATCTGCCGTCACCCGCCAAGTAATCTCGTGTGATAGCCTTCGAAACATGAAATCGACTCTGCAATTTCTGCGGGTGCTGGCGCTGGGGGCGTGGGTTGGGGCGATCGTTTATTTCGCGGCGGTGGTGACTCAAGGCGCATTTGCGGTGCTGCCGAGCCGCGACGAGGCTGGACTGCTCGTCGGATTCACGCTCGGTGGACTGCACCTGATGGGCGTGATTGCGGCGGCGGTTTTCGTGGCGGCGTCGGTGGCGCTCACGAAAAGCCTGCGAGCTTTTGTCGAGCCGGCGGTGCTGGGAGTGATCCTGATGGCGGCGCTGACGATTGCGTCGCAGGATTATGTGATTCCGAAGATGACGGTGCTGCGGGGACAGATGGGCTCCGTCGATGCGACGCTTGCAAGCGATCCGCGTCGGGCGGAATTCGACAAACTGCACAGCGTGTCGGTGGATATCGAGGGTGGCGTGCTAATAATCGGATTGATCTCGTTGTTCTTGGCGGTACGGCGGGAAAGCAGCGCGTAAAACGAATCGGACTGGGAAGTCGCCGCGAGTGGGCACACTTCGAGACTAACAATAAAATTATCCACTTCGCACCGAAAGTCTGTCAAGTGATTGAAAATGTGGAGCAAAATCGTCCAAGGTAGTGACGGTGCGGGCGTGCGCTATCGCCTCCTCTTTGCGGCCTTCTGTCTTGGAGTAGCGCTGGCTTTCGTAATTTTGCGGGCGGCGGGGCCGGCGAGGTGCACGGCGCGCCACATGTACCAGCTCGCGACCGTGCGATAGGGCCGCCAGCGCTCGCCGAATTTCAGCAGCTCCTTTGGCTTGGGGATGTTTTTCTTGCGATACGTGATCGCCCAACCCTTCTGCACGCCGTAGTCGTGAATCGGCAGGACGTCCGGGCGGCCGAGCCGGAAAATCAAAAACATCTCGACCGTCCATGCGCCGATGCCGCGCACCGAAATCATCCGGTCGACCAATTCCTGATCTGACATTTTTTCGGCCTGCGCGAGCGTGGGCACAACGCCGTCGATCGTTTTCTGCGCGAGGTCGCGCACCGCGGCAACTTTCGCCTTCGAAAGCCCGCATTTGCGCAGGGTGCGCGTCGGCACGCGAAGCAATTCCTCGGGCGTTGGGCATTTGCCGGCGGTGCCCAGCGCTTTGATGCGCGCGAAGATGGCCTGCGCGGCCTTGCCCGCGATGCTCTGGTGCATGATCGCTTCGAGGAGCGATTCGTAGACGCTGTCGCACTCATCGAGCTTGAACCCGAACTCGCCGACGCGCTCGATGAGCCGCGCAAGCGGCTTATCGATGCGCACGAGGTGCGCATGCGCCTCGACATGATCGAAAGGCAGGGGAACCGAGCTGGTTGCGGCGTTCATGTGGATTTAGACGTTGCGCCGCGGAATTCAGCGCGGCACAAATGGGCTAATTTTTCGCGAGAAGATCTTTCAGCCGCACCCAGGAAT
>DATIZQ010000011.1:0-263196 GCA_035517015.1 Candidatus Acidiferrum sp.
GCCGACATCTTCTACAACAACTGCTTCAAGAACGGCATTCTGCCGGTCACGCTCACGAACGAACAGATGGACGAGCTTTTCGCGCGCACCGAGAAGACCCCTGGCTACAAGCTCACGGTCGACCTCGAAAAGCAAATCGTCACCGACGACCAGGGCTCGAACTATTCCTTCACAGTCGATCCCTTCCGCCGCGATTGCCTGCTGCGCGGACTCGACGACATCGGCCTTTCGCTCGTTCACGAAAAGGAAATCGCCGCATTCGAAAAAGCGGGCCTGCGAAGCCCCGTCATGTATCAGCCCGTCGACGTGAAATTCCACCACGAAGCGACCACGCGTAAAAACTAACTCGATGACTCAATTCGGGGTTTTACTGGCGGACGTGCTCCGGAGCCTCTTGCCGTGTGCGTACGCGGCCGATCGCGAGCCCGGCCTGGACGGCGATCACCGCGAACGCGTTCAGATCTTCCACCGTGAACATTCCTCGCCGCGAAAGATTGTCTACGTACAGCAGCCCGCGCAGCTTCTTCCCGATTCCCAGCGGCGCGCACATCGCGGACTGGATGCCCGCGAGTACCACGCTCTTGCTCGCGGAAAGGCGCGGGTCGGATTTCGCGTCGGAGACGAGCAGCGGCAGACCGTCCTGCATCACCTGCCGGATAATGCTCTGCGAAATCATGAACTGAGGCTGTTTCTCCGTGCCTGCCGGTTTCGAGCCGCTGCGATACCGGACCGAAGCCGGCTCGAAGGTGTACCCTCCAGCGAGGAAGTCGCCGCGGCCCATCGAAGCGTCGTCCACGAGCATGGCAAACGCCCGCTCAGCGCCTTCCATTTCCAGAACGAAGTCGAGGGTGCGCTGCGTCACTTCCTCGAGGCTTCGCAGCGCCGCAAGATTCTTGCTCACGCGCGACAAAATGCCCATCAGCCGTTTCTCCGCCGACTGCCCTTCTCCGCGTGCATCACCTCGCGACAGCGCCGCGTCCGCGAGAGACTCCACCGATTCGAACGATCCCGAGTACGCGGATTCCTTCAGTGCCTGTGCGAAGCGTGGCGGAAGCTGCGTGGTGCCATAGGTAATTACCTTCCTCGACGAGGAGTCCTCGAACCGCATCCGGAACTCGCCGAGCGTGATCTCGTCGTCGGGCCGCAGAGCGGCTTCCTTCACTTTCGCGCCGTTGACCTTCACCCCGTTCGAACTGTCGCGGTCGACGATCTGCCACGAGCCGTCGGGGTTGGCGAGGATTACCGCATGCACCCGCGAAACACTCGGATCGTCAAGCACCAGCGTGCTCGACTTCGCCCGCCCGATCGAAATCGGCCGGTCCCCGAGCAATTCGAAGACGCGCGGCCCTTCGCCGGTGTGTTGAATGTGGAGGCGCGGCATCCCAACGCTCCTTCACTCATGTTCCGGCGGCGGAGCCGTCAAATCAAGGAACCGCTCGCGGTCGCTTGTCGGATTCCTAACATTGACGCCTGTCCCACGCGCGAGTTAACGTGGACTCGATTCCGGCAGCGCAGCATTGTCGGGCATCGCGCGTATCATGGGGGTTCTCATGCTTAGGACGCTCGGTGTTCTCATTGCGGGCACGTTTTGGGGACTTCTGCTGTTTGGTGGGCTGTTCTGGGTGATAGTTGTGCGTTACTCGATGCATAGCGTCTACTCTCTTTACCTGATCGAGCTCGTGACCGGCATCGCTGTTGGCCTCTTTGTTGGATTTTCGCGAATAAACAAGGCTGGTCTGGTCGCCGCAGTCTGCCTCTTGCCTCCCCTCCTTTTGGAGTACGGGCATCGGTTCTCTCCGCCTCCGACTGGGCTCCGCTTGTTGCTGCTTCTGCTGGGCACGGGCTTGAAAATATCAATAGCTTTTGCGATCGCCCATAATCTGGCTCAGGCCGCGAAAAACTCTCCGGGCGCCACTGAGTAAGGAGTCACGGCACAAGAGGGATCATGGAAAACAAAGAAGTTGCAAAAATATTGCGTGAGACAGCGCAGCTCCTCGAAATCGACGGCGCGATCATCGGCCGCTATCGGAGCTACGAAAAGGCCGCCGAACTCCTCTACAGCATCCCCGAGCGCATCGAGGAAATCGCCAAAGACGACGACAAGCTCACCGAGCTCCCCGGCATCGGCGAAGGCATGGCCGAGCACATCCGCGAGATCCTGAAGACCGGCGACTACGCCCTTCGCAAAAAGCTCCTGAAGAAGTATCCGCCGACGCTCCTCGAGGTCCTCCAGTTGCAAGGGCTCGGCCCCAAGAAAGTCGCGCTCCTCTGGAAGAAGTTCAAGGCAGGGACGGTTGCGGACGTCGAAAAGCTGGCGCGCGAAGAAAAGCTGCGCGATCTTCCGGGCTTCGGGGAAAAGACCGAACAAAACATCCTGAAGGCCTCGGCCTTCTTCAAGAAGTCCACCGGACGCTTCCGTCTCGATCAGGCCGCCGATGAAGCCGACCGCATGTCCGCCTACATTCGCCAGGCCGGCGATGCCGTCGGGTCCATCACGCCGGCAGGCTCGCTGCGCCGCGGCCGCGAGACCATCGGCGATCTCGACCTCCTCGTCACGATGCGCCCCGGGCGCGACAAGCAGAAGGACGTCGACGCGGTCGCCGAACACATCCTCAAGTATCCGCGCGTCGAACAGATGCTCGCCCACGGCGAGAACAAGGTGAGCGTACTTCTCGAAAGTGGAATGCAGGTCGACGTGCGCCTTCTCGAAAAAGCGAGTTTCGGCGCCGCCCTCCTCTATTTCACCGGCTCGAAGGAACACAACGTCGTCTTGCGCGGGCGCGCCAACGATATGGGATGGACGCTCAACGAATACGCGCTGACTACGCTCAAGGGCGGCAAAACCGTCGGCGGCAAGACCGAAGAAGAAATCTATTCCAAGCTCAAGCTCGCTTACATCGAGCCCGAGCTCCGCGAGAACCGGGGGGAGATCGAGGCTGCCGAAAACGGGACTCTGCCGAAGCTCCTCCAGCTTTCGGACATGCGCGGCGATTTGCAGATGCACACCACCGCGTCCGATGGCCGAAACTCAATCGAGGAAATGGGCGAGGCGGCGCGCGAGCTGGGCTACGAATACATCGCGCTCACCGACCACTCGAAGGCCGTCACCGTCGCCAACGGCCTGGATGAGAAGCGTACGCTCGAACAGATCAAGAAGATCCGAGCCGCGCAGCAGCGCGTTTCCGGTATCCGGCTCCTGGCTGGAAGCGAAGTCGACATCCTCAAGAGCGGCAAACTCGATCTGGACGACGAAGTTCTCGCCCAGCTCGACGTGGTCGTCGCCTCCGTGCACTCCTTTATGAATCTCACGCGCGACGAGATGACCGACCGCTTGCTCGCCGCGATCGAGAATCCATACACGCAGATCATCGCGCACCCGACCGGAAGGATCGTGATCCGCCGCGAGCCCTTCGAGTACGACATGGAAAGGATTCTCGACGCCGCGAAGCAGCACGGCGTCGCCATGGAGTGCAACGCCTATCCCGAGCGCCTCGACTTGAACGACGTGCACCTGCGCATGGCCAAGCAGCGCGGCGTGAAGATCGTCATCTCGACGGACTCACACTCGACCACGCACCTGCGCTTCATGAAGTACGGCGTCATCACTGCCCGCCGCGGCTGGATCGAAAAGAGTGATGTGATCAATGCGCTGCCTCTGGCGGGCCTGCTGTCGGCCCTCCGGCCCAAGCCCGGCGCGGCCAAGGCGGCAAAGCAGAAGTGACGCGACGAAACTGCTTGGCCCACGGAACATTTATGAGCCGCTTGGCGTACCTGATTTTGACAGCCGTGAGACGCCCGCCTGTGCGGCATGGCGGCTCCGGCGCGAGGCGCCGTCGCGATGAGCCGGATTCAGCGATGAGCGCGGGAGACAAACGAATGAGACGAGCGATCTCGATTGGAGCGGCAATTCTATTGACGTCGATGGTTGGCGTCGCGACTGCGCCTTCCGTGCGCGCCGACGACTGGTCGAAGAACTATTCCATCAGCGGGCGCGCCGATTTGCACGTGCAGACAGACGACGGCGACGTGACCATTACGTCCGCGGACCAGAAGGACATCTACGCGCACGTGTCCACTTCGCGCTACAAGATCGGACCCGACGACGTCCGCATCGAAGAGAGCCAGTCCGGCGACAGCGTCACGATCAAGGTCCGCATGCCCCACTTCAACTGGGGATTCTTCGGACACGGCGGCTCGGTTCACGTTGACCTGCGCGTTCCCCGCAATCTGAACCTCGATGTCTCGACCGGCGACGGCAACGTCACCGCGCAGCCGGTTTCAGGCCAGGTCCGCATCACCACCGGCGACGGAAACATCAACGCGGACGGCACGAAGGGCGACATCTACATGCACTCGGGCGACGGTCATATCGAAGCCTCGAATCTCGATGGCACGCTCAAGGTCGATACGGGCGACGGCCATGTGACCGTCAGCGGAAGATTCGACGCGCTTGACCTGCACACCGGCGACGGCAACATCGACGCGGCCGCGGCCAGCGGCTCGAAGGTGGCGAGCGCATGGTCGCTGCATTCCGGCGACGGCCGCATCAACTTGCGCGTGCCCGGCGACCTGAGCGCCGATCTCGATGCGCACACCGGCGACGGCAGCATCACTCTCGACATTCCGATCACCGTCGCAGGTTCGCTGAGCCATTCTACGGTGCGCGGGAAATTGAACGGCGGAGGGGGCACGCTGCGAATCACCTCCGGCGACGGCTCCATCCATCTCGAAAAGCTCTAGATCGCATGGGGCCGCGTAAACCGAATCTACGCAGCCGCCGGCTGCTCATTGATGTTTTGTGTGGGGTGACGGAAAATGTCACGCGTGAAAATTCTTTCCACTCGCTGTCCTTTTCTGGCGACAGGTGTGTGTATAGGCCGACATCCACGTTTGGGAGGCCCTAACGTAATCCTTTTCGCGTGAACAAAATACGGTTCACGCCCGATTGGAATGCCTCGTGCCTGTTGCTACCGTCGAGGCAGAGAGTCTTATGGTTCCGCTCATCATGATTGGGATTGTCGCGGTTCTCGCGTTCCTGTGCCTGTCGATCGTGCTTCCCGAAATCCGGCGCGGGAAATAGGCCCTCGCCGCTCTTCTCTCGAAGTCATCCACAATATGGCACATTCCTCTCTCGGGTTTCGCGATCCGAGCCAATCGCTTTCCGCGCGCCCAATCTTGCAAAACGGCTCCTCATGCCGCATGATGAAAGGCTTTTGTTTCGATGAGCGCGCCGACTGAGCGCGACGCGCCTTCTTCGTAATCTTCAGGGGGAAATTGAATGCGAAGGCCTGTGAGTATTGCTCCGCCCAAGGGGAAACTCGGCGTGCTGACGCCCGGCATGGGCGCCGTAAGCACCACCGTGATGGCCGGAGTGGAATTGGTGCGGCAAGGCGCGGCTGTGCCCGTCGGGTCGCTGACGCAGATGGGGACGATTCGTCTCGGCAAGCGGACCGAGTCGCGCACTCCGAAAATCAAGGAGTTTGTCCCGCTTGCGAAGCTCGATGACCTGGTTTTCGGCGGATGGGACGTTTTCCGCGACAACGCCTACGAAGCAGCCGCCAAGGCGGGCGTGCTCGAGACGCGGGACCTCGACAAAGTGCAGAAGTTCCTGAAAAACATCCAGCCGATGAAGGCCGCTTTCGACCAGAACTACGTGAAGAATATCAGCGGCCCCAACGTAAAGAAAGGCAAGACCAAGCTCGATCTCGCCGAGCAGATTCGCGAGGACATCCAGGAGTTCAAGAAGAAGAACAAGTGCGACCGGCTGGTCATGGTCTGGTGCGGCTCCACGGAAGTGTTCATGAAGCCCGAGGAGGTTCACAAGGACGTCGCATCGTTCGAGAAAGCGATGAAGACGAACCATCCCGCGATTGCTCCTTCAATGCTCTACGCGTATGCGGCGATCAGCGAAGGCATCCCGTTCGCGAACGGCGCGCCCAACTTGACAGTCGATATCCCCGCGCTCGAAGACCTCGCCAAATCCAAGCACGTCCCGATCGGCGGCAAGGACTTCAAGACCGGCCAGACGCTGATGAAAACCATCCTCTCGCCGGGCTTCAAGGCCCGCATGCTCGGTGTGACCGGCTGGTTTTCGACGAATATTCTTGGCAATCGCGACGGCGAGGTGCTCGACGATCCGGGCTCGTTCAAGACCAAGGAGGAATCGAAGCTCGGCGCGCTGGAATATATTTTCCAGCCGAAGCTGTATCCGGAGCTTTACGGCAAGGTCTATCACAAAGTGCGGATCAACTATTACCCGCCGCGCGGCGACAACAAGGAAGGCTGGGACAACATCGACATCTTCGGCTGGCTGGGGTATCCGATGCAGATCAAGGTCGACTTCCTCTGCCGCGACTCGATCCTGGCCGCGCCCATTGTCCTGGACTTGGCGCTGTTTTTCGATCTGGCGAACCGCGCGGGCATGCGCGGAATTCAGGAGTGGCTCAGCTTCTATTTCAAGTCGCCCATGTGCGCGCCGGAACTGTATCCGGAGCACGACCTGTTCATTCAGCTGATGAAGCTGAAGAACACGCTGCGCTGGATGATGGGCGAGGAGCTGATCACGCACCTCGGCGCAGAATATTACGACTGACGTCGCGCTCGCCGACGCGTCTTGCGCTCGCGCCTGACCTCCACGGCGATGCGCGGTTCTACTTCTTCGAAGCGATTTCCTCCAGCAGCTCGCGCACGGCGGCGTCGAGCTGCGAGTCGCGGCCGGTGAGGCTCTCGCCCACCGGACGCGTGACCGCGATGTCCACCGGACGCGGGTGCATTTCCATTGGCTCGCCGCTCGCAGTGGAAATGCGTATCTCCGGCAGCCGCAGGATCGAGCCGTCGATCAGTTCCGTCCCGCTGGTGTAAATGATCCAGCCCGCGGTCGGTTCGCCCACCACTTTGCCCAGGTGCAGCGAGCGATAGCCCTCCGTGAAGTCCTCAGCATCCGAGAGAGACTCGCGGTTCGTGACCAGAATCGTCGGGCGCTCCAGGGCGCGCTGGCCGAGCATCGGACGCGCCGTGGCCTCCGGCAATCCGCGCGGCGTCATATTCAAATAGTTGCGGCGGGCCAGAACATCGATGGCGTAGACGTTCACGAACCCGCCGTTGTTGCCGCGCACGTCCACGACCACGCCTTCCCTGCCCTCGTTCTGCGAATCGAGGTCGATGTAAAGCTGCTCGAGCGAGCCGGCGGACATATCCTCCATGTGCACGTAGCCCAGCTTTCCGCCGCTGATTTTCTCGATGTACGCGCGCTCTTGAGCGACCCACTGGCGGTACAACAGGTCGCTTTCGCTGCGAATCGGGCGGACCGCAACCTCACTGTCCTTGTCGCGTGCCAGCTTCAGAACCACGCGGCGCCCGATCGTGTGATCCAAGAGCTGGTCAAAGTTCGTGTGCGGTCCAACAGAAACGCCGTCGACCGACAGAATCTCGTCACCCGCCTTGATTCCGGCAACGGCCGCCGGGCCCAGTGGCACCACCTCGGTGATCCGCAGCCGGCCGGAGCTTTCGTAGAGGGCGCGGTCGAAACGCACACCGATGTAGCCGGTGGTGTGCTCTGTGTGAACAGAACCCGAGCGGAAACCCGAATGGGATGAGTTCAGCTCGCCGACCATTAGGTTCATCAATCGTCCCATTTCCTCCGGTGTGCGCGAGCCGGCGATCAGCGGCTCGTATTGCGAGCGCACACCCGCCCAATTGACACCGTTGAAATTCGGATCGAAGAACATGTCTCGGAGGTACGTCCACGCCTGCGTGAACACTTCCATCTTGTCGCGGGCGAAATCGACGTCCATCTCCGCCGAAACCGCGAGCGGCTTTGCCTGGCGCGACTCGACGGCGATGGAACTGATCTTGCCGTCTTCGAGGTAGAAGACCTCCTTGCCGTCCGGCGTGAATTGCGCGGCATCCTTGGACTCCGGCGTCGACGTGAGCTGCCGGGCGACGGCCGGCTCCTTGCTCAGCTCATCGAGCGAGTAGGTATAGAGATTCACCTGCCCGCCGACAAGGGCGGCGAACAGAAGCAGTTTGCCGTCAGGGCTGATGACGGGTTCGACCCCGTCGAGGCCGGTGCGCAGCAGCGTCAACCGTTCGCGGATGCCTTCGAAATCGATGACGACGGGCTTCGGTGCCGGCTTCTTTTCTTCGGCCGACTTTTTCTCGGCCTGCGCATTTGGCTCAGCCGCCTTCGTTTCCTCCTTGGCTGGCGCGGAAGACGGCGCCGACTTCGGTGTTTCCTCCTTGAAGAGGTCGCGGAACTGGTCCTCGTGAAATTTCGGCGTGTGCGGGACCAGGTCGATCCGGGCAATCTGGTGCGGTTCGGTTCGTTGGCTCGTCCCGAACAAAAGGTACGTGCCGTCCGTGCTCCACCCGATGCTCCCGCTCTGCGTATCTGCGATGAAGCTGACCGGTTTGCTCTCGCCTCCGGCCGCCGGAACAACGCTGACGTTGCGATACAGCCGCGCGTCGTAGGAAAGGTATGCGATCCACTTGTTGTCCGGAGACCACGCGAAGGAGTTCCGGTCGATGTTCGGCTCCGTGTCGAAGTATCCGGTCGCGAGAAGTCGGTCGTTCTTCCCGTCTGCGTCGACCGCGCGCAGTTCGTGGCCGCCGCAGAGAAATGCAATCGTCTTTCCGTCGGGCGATGGAATGGGCGATGCGTCTTGGCCGGCGTTCGTGAGTTGCGTCTCCTTGTTGTCGCCGAAATCATACAGGAACAGGTGGGTTGCGCCGTCACGGTCCGACTCGTAGACGATCCTGCGGCTGTCGGCCAGCCACGTGACACTCGATTCGTTCTGCGGTGTGTGCGTCACCCGGAACGCATCACCTCCGTCCTTTGCGGAGGCGGCAAAGATCTCGCCATGGACCACGAACGCGACCTTCTTCCCGTCCGGCGCGAGCGCGAGTTCGGTGAACTTGTCCGAATATCTTTGATGCTCGACGGCAGGGCCTTCCGGTGCGCCGCGAAGCGCAATCGCCACGGGCGCGGCCTGCCCCAACGCGATGTCCAGTTCCCAGACACGGAAGTCGCGCTCGAAGACGATGGTGCGCCCGTCGTAGGAAATCGTCGGCCAGATGACCCGCCCGTCGCGAAAGGACGTAATCTTTTCGGGCTTGCCGCCAGTCGACCTCGCCCAGATGTTTGCGGCGCCGCCGGCGTCGGAAACGTAGTAGACCTTCTGGCCATCGGCGCTCCACATCGGCCACAACTCCTTCGCATCGCCGCCTTCGCCGAGTTCTTCGTAATGCTGCGGCGTGCCGTCGTGCATCAGCCAGACTTCCGATTCGTCCAGATGGCTGTGGCCTTTGCGCCACCATTGCTCCGAGACGATGCCGCGTGCCGTGAATGCCAGCATCTTGCCGTCCGGCGATGGCGCGGAGAAATACTCATTCACGTAAGTCTCGGCCGTAACCGGCATCGGTGTCCCGCCGTCTGCACTCACCCGATACACGTCGTGGTCATATGAGACGTCGCGGGCGCCGTTCGAAAAATAGATCCAGCGTCCGTCGCGCGACCACGCGTCGAGCTCGTCGGGCGCGTCGTCGAAGGTGATGCGCTTCAGATCCCCGGTTGCAAACGTGAGGATGTAGATGTCTCCGTTACCCGTTCGCGTGGAGACGAACGCGAGGCGCTTGCCATCGGGCGAGTAGAGCGGGCGCGACTCGTTCGCCGCCCGCGAAACCAGCAGGTGGGCGTCGCCGCCCGAAGCCGGAACAGCCCAGACGGCGCCGGCGGACGCAAACGCGATCTCGGAGTTATCCGGCGAAATCGAAGGCTGCGTCAGATACGGCAAGGTCGACTGCGTACCGGCCGGAACGGCGAGCACCAGCGCGGCAACTGCCACACAGAAAATCGTCTTGAGCATTCTCTCCCCCGGAGAGGCTTCCCCGCCCCGGGAGGCCACCTCACGCCGAGATTAGATGATGCTTTGGACGTTGAGTCAAGGCGGAGAGCTGCGGCGGCGCAGCGGCCAGGATCATGTGGCGGGCAGTGATTCGACAAGCTTGTCGGCGCGGCGTAGTTCAGGAAACCACCACGCCCATAGAATGGTCGCAGCGACGGCGCCGATGCCCCCCAGAATCACCGCGGGCACCGCGCCGAACCATTGCGCGGTCACACCCGACTCGAATTCGCCCAGCTCATTCGAGGCGCCGATGAAGACCATGTCGACGGCATTCACGCGCCCGCGCATCTCGTCCGGCGTCTTCACCTGCACGAGCGTTCCACGAATCACCACGCTGACCATATCCGTCGCGCCAACCAGAACCAGCGACACCACGGAAAGCACGAAGCTGCGCGAGACGCCGAAAATCACCGTTGCGGCTCCAAACCCTGCTACACACCAAAGCATCGACGCTCCCGCGCGCCCACGGAGAGGCCGGTAGGCCAGCAGAATCGCCATGGCCGCCGCCCCCGCGCCGGGCGCGCTTCGAAGAATGCCCAGTCCCCACGGGCCGGTTCGGAGAATCTCGCGCGCATAAACCGGCAAGAGCGCTACGGCGCCGCCCAGCAGAACCGCGACGAGGTCGAGCGAGATCGAGCCGAGAATCACTTTCTCGCGCCGGATGTAGCGAAGGCCAGCGAGGACCGTCGCCCAGCTCACCGGCTCGCGTGGAGGAGCCGGCCGGCCCGTCCTGATTGCGAGCGTCGCACCGCCCGCGGCGATCGCTCCCGCCAGTGCCGCCGCGTAGACGGCAGACGGCCCGCCAAAGAAGGCGTAGATGACGCCACCGAGCGCGGGGCCGAGGATACTCGCCGTCTGGAAGATGCTCGCGTGCCATGCGACTGCGCTCGGGAAAATCTCCTGTGGCACGAGCTGCGGCAGGATGGCGCGGCTCACGGGTCCGGCGAATGACCGCGCGACGCCGAGCAGCGTGAGCACGCCATAGATTGTGTAGACGCGTTGCGTACCACTGATCCCGATCGCCAGCAGGAGCGCTGAACAAACTGCGTAAGCGGCGTAGCACGCTGTCAGCAGCCGGCGGCGATCGAAGCGGTCGGCAGCGTGCCCCGAGACCAGAAACAGGATGACGCCTGGCACGAACTGAACGAGTCCCGTAATGCCCAGCGCGAGCGGCTTTCGCGTGATTTCGTAGACCTGCCATCCCACGGCCACCGACTGCATCTCAAGCGACACGACGATCAGGAGCCGCGCAAACTCGTAATTTCGGAAAGGTGGAAACGTGAAAACAACGCGGCCGCCCGTGGCGGGGCTTCTCTGTTCAGACATCAACCGTCACTTTCGCACAGTCGCGTTGCAAACCGAAGAGAGAGACGCCCTGGCGCAGCAGCCAGGGCGTTCCCGGTAAACGGAAGACGAACCGCTAGAATTGGTTCCAGAGGTACTGGTTGTAGACCTCGTGGTGGTACTGCACTTCGGGAGCCTTGACGAACGTGCCGAGCAGGCGCGGGCAACGATCCGCGGACGCCTGCTTCAGGTCTCCGAAGCGGGCCTTCACGTCTTCGCCAAGAAGTTTCGTCATCCACGAAGCGTTGCGGAAGTTCTCGAGCGCCGTGTAGATGTTGTCCGGCAGATAGCGTTCGGCCTGGCGAAGATTCTTGATCTTCGAGGTTTCGCCCTCGACGCCCGTCCGGAAGATGGAATACATCACGAGGTATGGATTCGCGTCCGGCGCCACCGAACGGAATTCGACGCGCATACTGCGCTCGTTGCCGATCGGAATGCGAATCATCGCGCCGCGGTCCACGGGCGACGCCTTCAGTTGGTTCGGAGCCTCGAAGTGAGGATCGAGGCGCCGATACGCGTTCACGCTCGAGTTCATCGGCAGGCAGATGTCGTTGCCGTGAGTGAGAATCCGGTCGACGAACGCCCATCCGAACTTGCTGAGCTTTTCCTCGCCCTTCGGATCCCAGAACAGGTTCTTACCACCCTTGCTGATCGAGAGATTCGTGTGCATCCCGCTGCCATTCACGCCGACCACTGGCTTCGGCAGGAACGACGCCGTCAGGCCCATATTCGTTGCAACCTGACGGCAAATCAGCTTGTAGAGCTGAATCTGATCCGCGGCGCCCACCACCTCGCCGTAGCCGTAATTGATTTCGAATTGCGATGGCGCCACTTCGGGGTGGTCCTTTTCGTTCTGGAAGCCCATCGCGCGCTGCACTTCCGCGGTCGTGTCGATGAACGTGCGCAGCGGATCGCCCGGAAGCGAATGGTAGTAGCCGCCCGTGTTGACGTACTCGAATTTCGCGTTTTCGTGGAAATGACGCTCGGCGTCCGGACCTTTGAACAGAAAACCCTCGATCTCGTTCGCCGCGTTCAGCGTGTAGCCTTCGTCTTTGTACAGCTTGTTCGCATAACCCTTCAGCAGGCCGCGAATGTCCGCGCCGTACGGCGTGCCGTCCTTATCGATCACCTCGCCGAAGATCAGGATTTTCCCGGGACCAAAGACGTCGGACGGCGCCCAGTAGAACGAGCCCCAGTCCATCATCAGGCGAAGATCGCTTTCGCGCTGCGCCGTGAAGCCCCGGATCGACGAGCCGTCGAACGTCAGGTTGTCGTAGCTCTTCGTCAGGAACTTCTTGTCGTAGTCGAGCATGTGCAGGCGGCCTTCGAGGTCGCTGAACAGCACGGTGACGGCCTTGATCCGTTTTTCGTCGGTGAGATATTTCAGCCGCTCGTCCTGGATTTTGTGCGGGGCAACGCGGTCGGTTCGCTGCTTCTTCGACTTGAGGTTCAGCTCTTCGAGATCTTCATACGAAAGTGCCAAGAAATTTCGCAGTTCGTTGGACATGCAACTCCTCGAGTTGAGCTCGCCTCAACTCAGTGGCGAGATTTCGAACCTCCGCCAGCAGAGGTTCGAGGCGTAAGCGTATCGTGCGGAATTCGACTTCGTCAAATCGAAAAGTTCTCCTCCCGATAAAGGAGATGGATGCAACTGATAAACGAGGCTTCGGGAAGGAGCCCGCCCCCAGCTACAGGCTCCTCCCGTCATGGCGGGACGGCCTAATCGTCTGACGCGCTTCGTTTCGCTTCCTCCGGGCGCATCGACAGCGCCAGAAGGTGCTTCTTCCAGCCGGTTACCGCGGGCCTCGAGGCTTGGCTGTGCAAACCTGCGTTCAACACGTCGCCGAGATTTGCCACCGCCTCGTCGAGGATCGCCTCCACTTCTTCGGCTGTCGGGAACTTCCCAGCCGTGCGGTGCAGCAACTCCACGTGAAACTCCGCCGCGGTGCGCTGTCCCGCCAATGCCAAACAACTGAAAGCCCACCAATATTGGGCTTCCAAATAGTCCTGCTGCTCCTGTTGCATGATGGCCTCCGGACGAATCTCTATTTTTTCTGGCTGTGCGTTTCGCATCAGCGAACTGCGAGATCGCGACGGAGGATGAGCTATGTTCGCCTGAGGGAGTAGAGAGCCAGCAGGTCGCGCGAACCCGGCCGCTGGGCCGAGAAAGCAACTCGCGCCGGGCCCGACGTGAAGCACGGCGAGGTTTGAGGAGCGGCTTGCGGGCAGCCCACGTCCTGTCCGAACGTGGCAGCTTCCTCTGTAGTCGGAGCGTGGACGAGAATTGTGAAATCGTTCGAGGTGTCGTTCGTCAGAGTGGATTCCTCAGGGACCTCGAGGCAGGCGAGACACACGAACAGAAGTCCGGCGAGAAACCAGATGTGCCTTCCTCTGTGCATTCGGATCATCGATAGGAAATCCAAATTCCCTGAGTGATCAGGGATACAGGAATGCGTGCCGGCAAGTCAATAGAGTATCTTCCCCCTGGGCGCTCGAGGCGTTAGCCGCCGGCTCATTTTTTCTTGAAGACAAGCTTCTGCTGCGCATCACCCATCGGCCCGGAGAAGGTCCGTACAACGGTCAGAGTCGCGCCGTCCGCACTGAGGGTGTACGTGCTCGCCAGCGTGGCCGTATTTCCCTGGGCGCCCACCTGCGTGTTCACGACCAGCGAATTACCGTCCCAGTGCGCCGTGCTCTTTGCCTCATTTCCCATTACAGTTGACGTCGTCACGTTCTTCCCATCCGCCACGAGATCCAACGTGAACGACGAGGAGCCCATGGGCCCGCCCGTTTGGTTCACGGCGATCTTGATGGAGGGCTCTTTGTCCTCGATCGTATCGGTGCGGCTGTCGGGCGGAGGCACGGGGCCAAAATCGCTCTTCGCGGCGTCCAGCACCCACGTCCCACTGAGGTTTGGTGTCGCCGGAGGATCCCCCGCGACCGTTACCGAAACGGCAGCGGGCGCTGACGGGACTGCAGGCGACGGCGATGCGTGTGCAGCGGTCGCCGCCGTGGTGCCAGACGAGGAGTCCTGCTTCTCGAAGATGAACGTCCTGCTCGCATCGCCCATCTCGCTCGCATAGTCGGAGCTGATCGTCAGCACCTTGCCGTCGGGCGAGAGGGTGTAGTGGCTGACACCCGCCACGGGCGCTTCCTGGTACGTCAGCTTCTCGTGCACGACCAGAGAACTCCCGTCCCAAGCGGCGGCGATACTCTGGAGCACCACGTCCGCGTCCGGGTGGGCGAGGGGCGCGTCAGGAGGAATTGTTACCTCCTTGCCGTCGGCCGTGAACTCCATGACGTACTGAAGGCTGCCTTGTCCCGTCGCAGCCGTGACGTTGATCCTCATCGCTTGCCCGGTCTGCTCGATCACGTCCGTCTGAGCGGCCGGCCCCGCCACGGGACCGAAATCGCTCTTGTCCACGTTCAGCTTCCACGTCCCGCTGAAATCGGTCTTTCCCTGGGCCGAAGCGACCAAGGCCACGAGTACAAAACCGACCGCCATAACCAACGCCTTTCGACGCATGCTCCCTCCTCGAACGTCTCCTATTGCCACATCAGCACAGTACGCGCGGGGCCGCAAGTTTATATCAGGTGGACCGGGAAGGGTGACTTTCACGCTTGGTTCATCAAGCAGGAAACTGCCCGATTGAAACGGAGGCCGATTCTCACTAAACTCCGCTATATGCTCTTCATGGTCATTGAAAGGTACAAGGACCGCAATCCTCGAGCCGTCGGTGAACGGTTCAACCAAAGAGGAAGGATGTTGCCCGGAGACGTTCGCTACCACGCAAGCTGGCTGGACTTCGCCGGAACGCGTTGCTTCCAGGTGCTGGAGTCTCCCAATTCGGAATTGCTGGAACTCTGGATGAGCCGCTGGAGCGACCTTGTCGACTTCGAGGTTGTTCCGGTGCTCTCTTCGGCGGACTTCTGGGCGAGAACCAAGTCCGAATAGAGCGACCGAAGGTCTCGGTCTTCGATGCGATTGTCCGCGAATGAGCATGGGCCTCATCCTTTGAAAACGGCGCTGATTTCTTTCGGGCTCGCCGCCTGAGCCGCGAAGCCGAACGTTCCCTGCTCGCGCATCTCGCGCGCTGCGCGAAGAAACGCACCCAGTGCCGTGCGATAGAGCGCGCCGCCCACGCTAACGCGTCTCACGCCCAGCGCCGACAACTCCGCCAGGGTCAGTTGGACGCCTTGCAGACCCATCACGACATTCACCGGGCGGTCCACGGAGCGAACTACTGCGGCGATGTCCTCCTTGGTCCGCAAGCCGGGCGCATAGAGAACATCCGCGCCCGCTTCTTGAAATGCCTGCAGGCGGGCAATCGTGTCGTTCAAATCCGGCCGGCCATGGAGGTAGTTTTCGGCGCGTGCCGTGAGGGTGAAAGTGAACGGCAGCGCCCGCGCCACCTCGACGGCCGCGCGGACCCGTTCTGCTGCCAGGGTCTTGTCATAGATGGGCCGATCGGGACGGCCAGTCGAGTCCTCGATGGAGCCGCCCACGACGCCAGCCTCCGCCGCGAGGCGGATCGTTTCGGCGGCAGCTTCGGGAGCGTCGCCATAGCCGTTTTCGAGGTCGGCGCTGACGGGGACGTCAACGGCGGAGGCGATGGACGCGACGTGCTTTATCATCGTGTCGCGGCCAACGAGGCCGTCGCGCCTCCCTGTCGAGTAGGCGTAGCCCGCGCTCGTGGTCGCGAGAGCCTCAAACCCCAGATTCGCCAGGATCTGGGCCGTGCCCACGTCCCAGGGATTCGGGATGATGAAGGCATGATCGCGCTCGTGGAGCGCCCGAAATCTCTTCCCCTTCTCAGGCTGTGTCAGCATTCGCCCCTCACTGTGATTGCGAGTCTCGAAGGTTGACGGTAGGCAAAGGGAGCGCGAGGGTCAAGAACCACTTTGGCGCCGCCGGAAAAACAAGGGAGGCAGAGGAGGTGAAGGAGGCAAAGGAGGGAGAGGAAGCAGATCCCGAAAAGGCAATTTTGTTGCGATTAGGATTTGGCAGGGCGCTTTGTTTTCTATAGGTTAGGCGGAATTCTAATCCTGAACTGTTGCGATTAGGCTTTGGAGGCTGGAGTCTAGAGGCTGGAGGCTGGAGACCCGAAGCTGGACGAAGTGCAGATGCCGGGGAGGCGGATAGATTAGAAATTTTCAAGGTGTTGATTTTGCGGCGGTTAACGTGATTTCTAATCTTCAGCGGGCAGATTAGAAGCGGAGGCAAGGAAGCACGGAGGCAGCGAGGCAAGGAGGGGCCGCTCGCCACATGCGCTGCGTGGAGCTGTATATTAGACATGGTGCCGGCCCTGTGTTTTCAACGAGTTAGGGCGATTTCTAATCGCGCAACTGTATATTAGGATTCGGTGATTTCCAGTCCCCGGCTGTCGGTTCGGCAGAGCTGAGGTCCCTCGACTCGCGTTGCTCGCTCGGGACGAGGATGCTTTGCCGCATCCTCGATTTCTAATCGCGCAACTGTGGATTAGGGCGAGGGATGAGGGGCGAGGGGCGAGAACGGACCCACGCGCGCGGGACCCTATCGTCCTAGTTAGACCGCGATCGGTGACCTGCGACCTGCGGCCCGCGACCCGACTCGCTATCAACGGCTCCCGCTTCATCGTTCCTCCTCTCCATCTGGGCACACGTCTAGCATAGCCTGCGCCATGCGCGCCCGGTTTCATCGGGGACGCGCGTCTTTTGGGTTCCGGGTCTGCAAGCACAGACCCTGAAACCCGGACAGACGTCCAGGGCATGCCCAAAATGCGGGCGCGCGCACAATTAATTATTCTGATTTTTAAGGATAGGTCTATATAGCATAGTTAACAGCAATTGTCAAGGACTAGTACTCCCCGGCGAATCCGTCGAGGGCAAAGTGTGCCCACCAAACGACTTACCGCGCAAGACACGCAGTGCGGGGTGCGGGGCCGTTCGGGATTGTGTTATCTTGGGCGGTTCGGAAAACGCGCGCAATCGTTGCATCGTGCGTCATTCGCAACCGGGTCGCTACTGAGGGAGCACTGGGAGATGAAGAGTTCGTACAACGGCGTGGCGGTGCCGTCGAACGGCAAGCCGATCGAGTATGCCGGGGGCGGGTTTCGCGTCCCGGACCAGCCCGTCATTCCCTTCATCGAGGGAGACGGCACGGGCCGCGACATCTGGAAGGCGTCGCGGCGCGTGTTCGACGCCGCGGTCGAAAAGGCGTACGGCGGGAAGCGCAAGGTGGCGTGGCTCGAAGTCTTCGCGGGCGAAAAATCGTTCAACCAATTCAAGGAGTGGCTGCCGCAAGAGACGGTCGACTGCATCCGCGATTTTCGCGTGGCGATCAAGGGGCCGCTCACGACGCCGGTCGGCGGCGGAATCCGGTCGCTGAACGTGGGGCTGCGGCAGGTGCTCGATTTGTATGCGTGCGTGCGGCCGGTGCGCTATTTCGAAGGCGTGCCTTCGCCGGTGCGGAATCCGGAGCGGATGAACGTCGTCATCTTCCGCGAGAACACCGAAGACGTGTACGCGGGAATCGAGTGGAAATCGGGCACGCCGGAAGTGAAGAAGCTGATCGCATTTCTGAACGGCGAGATGCTCAAGGACGGGAAGAAGCACGTGCGCGAAGACTCGGGCGTGGGGATCAAGCCGATGTCTCCGACGGGCACGAAGCGGCTGGTGCGGCGCGCCATTCAGCACGCCATCGAAAAGGGCCGCAGCGTTGTGACGCTGGTTCACAAAGGCAACATTCAGAAATTCACAGAAGGCGCATTCCGCGATTGGGGCTACGAGCTGGCGACGCAGGAGTTTCGCTCGGCTGTGGTGACGGAGCGCGAGAGCTGGATTCTCGACAACAAGGACAAGAACCCGAACCTGAGCGCGGAGCAGAACGCGGCGATGATCGAGCCGGGGCTCGAGCAAGCCACGGAGGAATTTCGCGGCAAGATCTGCGCCGAAGTAAAGCGAACGCTCGACGCAATTTACGCGACGCACGGCAACGGCCAGTGGAAGAAGAAAATCCTGATCAACGACCGGATCGCCGATTCCGTGTTCCAGCAGATCCTGACGCGCGCGAACGAATATCAAGTGTTCGCGACGCCGAACCTGAACGGCGACTATTTGTCGGACGCGTGCGCGGCACAGGTGGGCGGGCTGGGCATGGCGCCGGGCGCGAACATCGGAGACGGCTTCGGCGTGTTCGAAGCGACGCACGGCACGGCGCCAAAATACGCGGACAAGGACGTGATCAACCCGAGTTCGGTGATGCTCTCCGGCGGGATGATGTTCGAATTCCTCGGGTGGAAGGAAGCGTCGAAGCTGATCGAGGACGGCATCGCGAAGACGATCCAGCAGAAGCGGGTGACTTACGACCTGGAACGCATGATGCCGGGCGCGACGAAGCTGAAGACGTCGGAATTCGCGTCGGCGATCATCGAGAATATGGCGGGGGTCGCAACCGCACGGTAGCTGGGCGAGCACAACTTCAGGGGCTAAAGCCCCATAGTTTCTGGCGGGAACGATAAGTCGGACCTGGAGGTCCGATCCCCTAAAAACCGGATTCATGGACTCAAGTCGAACGACATCATAGGGAGGAGCGATGCGGAAGAAGGTGACGGTAGTAGGCGGCGGGTTCGTCGGGTCGACCACCGCGCAGCGGATTCACGACGCGGGGCTGGCCGACGTGGTCCTGACCGACATTCTCGAGGGCGTTCCGGCGGGCAAGGGGCTGGACATGGCGGAGTCCGCGCCGATCCTCGGCACCGACGTGCACGCGGTGGGAATTTCGACGGCGACGGGCGATTACCGCGAGACGTCGAACAGCGACATCATCGTGATCACAGCGGGCTTTCCGCGCAAGCCGGGAATGAGCCGCGACGATCTGCTGAAGGCGAATTACGACGTGGTGAAGGGCGTGGTGGAAGCGGTGGTGAAGCTTTCGCCGAGCGCGATCCTGATTATCGTGACGAACCCGCTGGACGCGATGGCGCAGGCGGCGTTCAAGGTGAGCGGCTTTTCGAAGAATCGCGTGATCGGGATGGCGGGCGTGCTGGATTCGGCGCGGATGAGCACGTTCGTGGCGATGGAACTGGGCGTGTCAGTGGAGAACGTGCACTCGTTCGTACTCGGCGGGCACGGGGACGACATGGTGCCGCTGGCGCGGTATTCCACGGTGGCGGGAATTCCCCTCCCCGAGCTTTTGCCGAAGGACAAGCTCGACGCGATCGTGACGCGGACGCGGAAGGGCGGGGCGGAAATCGTCAACCTGCTGAAGACGGGCTCGGCGTACTACGCGCCGTCAGCGGCGGTGGTGGAGATGGTCGAGGCGATCCTGAAGGATAAGAAGAAGATTCTGCCGTGCGCGGCGTACCTGGAAGGCGAGTACGGCATCAACGGGCTCTTTGTCGGCGTTCCGGTGAAGCTCGGAGCGCGCGGGATCGAGCAGATCATCGAAATCAAGCTCACACCGGACGAGAAGGCGGCGCTCGACAAGTCGGCTGCGTCGGTGCGCGAGCTTGTCGGCGTACTCGGAATCTAGCGAAGCTGGGCCGCGCGGTTTTGTCGCTTGCGGCGGCCGCGCGCATACCTTTTCGTCTCACGCATTCGACGTGTCCCGCGTGTCCATTCCATCCTTTGTTACACTGGTTTCCGGAGTCATCCAGGGCATGAAGCTGTTTGACGGCAAACCGCAGAAGAACGGGCCAGCGGGCGCAGAGCGACGCGGAAGCTCCGACGGCGGCGAGGGCGGCGGCCCGCGGCCGTCACACCGGCTGACGCTCGATCTGTCACGCGCCGAACAGCTCGCGGCGATGCTGGCGCAGAGCCGCGCCGCGAAGTTCGTCGAAGTGGCCGATCTGCTCGCCGGGATGTACATCTACGAGTGGGACCGCCTGTCGCGCTTCTGGGAGGACCATGAGGAGGTGGAGCGCCTGCTGCAGCAGATGTGCAACATCAGCCCGCAGCGGTGGCATCACTGGATCGAGCTGTACGACCGGCAGCGCCGCGACGGCGAGAAGGAAGAGGCGTCGCCGCTGCGAGGCTTGCGGAAGAAGCCGGAGGATGCGGAGGCGCCGGGGCGCTCGACCGAATTGCAGAATCTCTTCAAGACCGCCGAGCAGATTTCGCCGTTTCTCGACCGCGTCGACGGGGAGAATGTGCCGGTGCTGACCACGGAGTGCGTCCTGCTGTGCATCGCGCGGCACGAACATTCGGACCTGAGCCGAAAGCTGCGCGATACGGGGCTCGACCTCGAGGCGCTCGAGCTGGCCGCGCGAAATCCGCGGCGCTCCCCGCCGCGGTGAGGTTTTTGCCGGCTCGCGCGTTCCCGTTCAAATGATCATCTTGAAATTTGGCCACAACGCCGAGAGCGGTGCACGTGGCTTCCGGCAAACGTAGACGACGATGTTCTGCTCGACGGGCATGGCGTGCGGATTTTGCACCACGGCCGCCAGTTCTACTTCGCCGAACAATGCCTTGTAGCGGTCGGCGCGCTCGCCGATCAGGATCACGCAGGCGCCGGAATAATTGCGCGATCCCCAATCGAAGTAGCTGTTGTGGCCGCTGATGGCCTTCGGTAAACCGAGCGCAGGGCCGTAATAGTCGATCGCGCCCGCTTCGCCGTAGTTCCCTCCCAGGATCGCACAATCCGGCTGCTCATCGGCCGGCAGCGAGCGATAGACACGCGCGACCGTCTCCGCCAGATTGCGCCAGCCGAACATGTCGGCGTAAAGCTGCGGCAGCGGCGCGGTGGCGTCGCGTTCCGTCTTGATGCGGAGGCCGGGAAACGCCTGCATGTATCGCAGGAACGTATCGACCGGGAGAATGGGGACGCCGAAGGGAATGGTCGCGAGGCCGCCGGCTATAAGCAAGGTTACGACGGCGGCGCGGAGGCGGCGCTGCGGAACCGATGCGGCGCGCTCCCAGACCACGCCTCCTGCAGCTGCCAGGACCGGGTATGCCGGGAGCACGTAGTACGTCTTGCCGTCGAAGACGATGAAGATCGCGAGGACGATCAGGTAACTCCACCCGAGAAAGCGAGAAGGCCTCGCGTCGCGAGCCGCGAAATACCACGCAAGTCCGGCACCCCACACCGGCAACGACGCAGGATTCAGAAACAAAACCTGCTCGGCCAAGAAACGCAACGGGCCGACGTGGACGTTTTTGTACTCCTGCGCGTTGCGCACCACTCCGATTTGCGGCCAGCCGTGGCGCGCCTCCCAGAGGAGGTTTGGGAAAAAGAGCGCGAGCGCGACGAGCCCACCGAGCCACAGCCATTTCGACCGCAGGATTGACTGGTTTCCCGTCAGCAGAAGCCCCGCGATCAGCGCAAAACCGAAAACGACCATGGTGTGCTTGTTTTCGAGGCCGATGCCTGCAATCGCGCCGAACGCGAGCCAAAGTTTCGGAGACGCGCCGCGGACGATTCGCACCGCGATCAGCGCGCAGGCGAGCCAGAACAGCGGCTCGAAGGCGTTCATGGAGAAGAAGCTGTCGAAGGCGAGGTACGATGGTGCGAGGAAAATCGTTAGCGCCGCGAGCAGTTGCGCGAAGCGCGCTCCGCCCAGTTCGCGCGCGAGAACGCCCGTGAGGAAGACCACCGCCGCGCCCGCGAGCACGGGCAGCAGGCGAATCGCGACGATCGAATCGCCGAAAAGGTGGCGCGCGAACCACGCGGCGAAGGCAATCAGCGGCGGCTGGTCGATGTAGCCCCAGGCGAGATGCTCGCCGCAAGCCATGTAGTAAAGCTCGTCGCGGAAGAAGCCGTAGTGCGCGATTCCGGCGAATTGAACGGCGAGCTTGACGAGCGCAACTGCACCGAGCAGGGCGAACGCGATTGGAGGCCATGAGTGCGATGAAGAGCGCGGGAGCGCGGGAGCGAATCCAGTCTCAGTCATGAGGATAGGGACGCGCGGCGCGTCCCTGCCCGTCCAAATGCAAGCCTATGCCTTCGACCCTGCCGGGACGACGACGGCGGACTTGATGGTGTCGAGATTCGGGAAGTTCTTGTCGAGATAGGCCTTCCCTTGCGTGGTGATAGCGCCCTGGTCGGGCTTTTCGCCGTAGCCGCTGTGGAGCTTGTGGACGACGTCCATGCCGGACGTCACCTGGCCAAACGGCGCGAAGCCCTGGCCGTCGAGAAACGTGTTGTCGCCGAAATTGATGAAGAGTTGCGTGGTGCGAGTGTGCGGGCCGGCGGTGGCGAACGTGATGTAGCCCGGCTTGTTGCTCTGCGTGACAGGATCGTCCTTGATGCGCGCGCTGCGCCACGCGGAGTTCACGGCGGGATCGGCGCTGAGGCCGAACTGGATGATGAAGTTCGGCACGACGCGGAAGAACGCGGCGTCCGTGAAGTAGCCGTGGGTCACCAGATTGTAGAAGCGGTCAGAGCCAATCGGCGCCCACGCGCGCGTCACCCTGACAACGAAATCGCCCTTCCCCGTGGTGAATTTCACGTCATAGACATCCGGCGATTGTGCGTTGAGGCTCGCCGGTTGCAAGAGAGCAGGATCGCTAGGCATTCGTGTGTCCTTTATGCAGATTTATGTTTGCAGCTTGCCGCAACAAAACAAATTTCGTTCGGGGCCGCGCTACGACTGCGGCGCCGCGGGCTTGTGAACCGGCGCAGGCCTGTGAGTGGGCGCGGGAGCCGGTGCAGGCGACGTGATTGTCGCGGTCTTGATCGTGTCGAGCTTGGGATAGGTCTTCTGGAGATACGCTTTCCCGCCCGTCGTGATGTTGCCCTGGTCGTTCGTCGTGGTGTCGCCATAGCCGCTGTAGAGGTTCGCGATGACGTCCATCCCCGACGTTACCTGGCCGAATGCGGCAAATCCCTGGCCGTCGAGCGCGGCATTGTTGCCGAGGTTGACGAAGACCTGGGTCGTACGCGTATTCGGACCCGCGGTCGCGAACGTAATCGTGCCGGCCGCGTTGCTCTGCTTGACCGGATCGTCCTTGATTCGAGCGGTCTCCCAGGCGCGGTTCACCGCGGGGCTCGGTCCGAGGCCGAATTGCACGACGAATCCGGGAACGACGCGGAAGAGCGCCATGTCGTCATAGAAATGATGCTTCACGAGGTTATAAAAACGATCCGCACCCAACGGCGCCCACGCGCGCGTGACCTTCACGACGAAGGGGCCTTTCGTGGTCACAAAGGTGACCTCGTACACCTCCGGCGCTTTCGCCGTGAGCGTCGCCGGATGCAGCAGCGCGGGATCGGTGGCCGAATGTGCGGCCGGGTGCGTCGCCGGGTGAGCCGGCTTCGCGGTTGACGATTGCGTCTGCGCGCTCGAAATCCCGCACGCCAGCATTCCAACAGCAAACAGACAGAGCCAGAGAGCGATTCTCTTCATGGCTTTTCTCCTTGTAGTCTCTTAGCGGCGGCCTCCACTTGCTCCATCACGCGGAGAGTGTTGCCGCCGAGAATCTTTTGCACATCGGCTTCCGAATAGCCCTTCTTCAGCAGTGCGTCGGTGATTTGCGGCAGGTGCGTCACGTCGTCCATGCCGAAGGGCATGTTCGCGCCGTCGAAATCCGAACCCAGCCCCACGTGGTCCGCGCCGACGAGCTTTACCGCGTGGTCGATGTGGTCGATGATCTCGGTCCATTCGACGCGCGGCAACCTGCCCGCCGCGACGAACTCGCGGACCACCTTCTCGCCCTCGACCAGCTCGCACGATTCGTCGGCGCCACAGCGCTTCTTCACTTCCGCGTCGATTTCCTTCCCGATTTCGGGGTGCGCGTCCTGCGCTTCGCGAAATTTCCGGTCGAGGAACCCGACGTGATAGTTGATCTGAATCACGCCGCCTTTTGCCGCAAGCGCCCGAATCATGTCGTCGGTCATGTTGCGCGCGGCATTGCAGAGCACGCGGCACGATGAATGCGACGCGATCAAGGGCGCCTGGCTGGCTTCGAGCGCGTCGTAAAACGTCTTGTCGGACACGTGCGAGACGTCCACCATCACGCCCAAGCGGTTCATTTCGCGGACGACCTGCTTGCCAAAGTCAGTGAGGCCATTGTGCGCCGGCTTGTCGGTGGAGGAGTCGGCCCAGTCCGTGTTGACCATGTGCGTGAGCGTCATGTAGCGGACGCCGAGCGCGGCGTACATTCGCAGCACGCCGAGGTCGTCGGCAATCATATGGCCGCCCTCGACGCCCATCAGCGCCGCGATTTTGCCTTCGCGATGCGCGCGGCGGATGTCTTCGGCCGTTTCCGCCAGGATCAAATCGTTCGGATGCTTCGCGATCGTCTGGCGCACGGCGTCAATCTGGTCGAGAGCGCGCTTCACCGCCTCCGACCCCGTGATTGTACCGGGAATGTAGATGGAGAAGAAAATGCCGCCGAGCCCGCCTTCGCGCATGCGAGGGATATCGATGCCTCCGTCGGGATGCCGCGCGCCGAGGTCGAACTTCGGGTTCAGCAGGCGCTGCGTCGTATCGTCGTGCGTGTCGATCACGATCGAGCGGAAATGCAGATCGCGCGCCCTCTGCGAGATTCCCTCTTGTGCGGAAGATGTCAGCGCCATCAATGGAAGCAACAATCCCAACAGGCAGCAGAACAGCAGCGGCAGAACACGGCTCATTCGTCCCCTCAAACGAACGCAAGATTCTCCTACACCCACTCGCCAAACACAAACGAGAGGTCGTCCTTGCGTCGTCGATTTCACACGGGGGCGCCTAGCGCACAACAGTGGCACGTCGCTTTACTTTGTGCTATGATGTAAAGCGATGACGCAAGCTACCCTTTCTACGAAAAACCAGATCGTGATTCCCCGCGACGCTCGGAAGGCGCTCGGCCTGAAGCCAGGCGATAAACTTGTCGTTGTCGTCCGCGGCGACAGAGTTCTCGTCCTTCACAAACCCAAGTCGCATCGTGCCGCGATCCGGGGCCTTGCGCGAGGCGTCTACCCGCACGGTCACGTGCAAAAGGAACGCCGGAGTTGGGATTAGAAGACCTCGGCGCCTACCTTCACCGCCACAAGAGAATCGCGTTGGATACGAGCGTCTTCATCTACCACCTCGAAGCTAATCCCAAGTACCTCGCCTTCACGGACCGCATATTCTCCTGGGTCGAGCGGCCGGGCTCGAGCGCCGTTACATCGGCGATCACCATGACGGAACTCCTGGTTCAGCCTTATCGCGCTCGCGACGAGGGCCGTGTCGATCAGTTCTACGGATTGCTCTCTACTTATCCCAATCTTGAGTGGATTCCGCCGGACATCGAGATTGCCGATCGGGCGGCGCGGATTCGCGCCCTTCACCATCTCAGGACGCCCGACGCCTTGCAAGCCGCTACCGCTGTACACGCACAGGCAACGGGCCTGATCACCAACGACCCGGCATTCAAGCGAGTCGAACACATTGACACGCTGATCCTCGACCGGCTTCTCTGAGGACTTTCCTAGACGTCACTGCCCCAACGTTGGGTCTTACGTGAGGCGCTCTGCTCGCGTTAGCGCCCGCGGAACCACGATTTCACGGCGTGCACGAGCACCTGCCCGTTGACGGCCGCCAGCGACTCGGTGAGCGGAATTCCCTTCGGGCAGACTTCGACGCAGTTCTGCGCGTTGTCGCAATCCTCGATCCCGCCGGGGCCCATCAAAGCTTCGAGCCGCTCGCCTGCGTGCATCGCACCCGTCGGGTGGAGGTTGAACAGCCGCACCTGACTGACGATCGCGGCGCCCACGAATTGCGTGTGCTCGTTCACCTTCGGGCAGATTTCCAAGCAGTTGCCGCACGTGATGCACCGCGAGAGCGGGTAACCCGCTTCCTGGGCCTCCGGCGCCATCCGCGGCCCAGGGCCGAGATCGTAGGTGCCGTCGATGGGAATCCAGCAATGCGTGCGCTTCAAATCGTTAAACATCTTCGAGCGATCGACCTGCAGGTCGCGCACGAGCGGAAACTTCGTCAGAGGCTCCAAGCAAATCGGCTTTTCGAGCTGATCGACCAGCGCCGAGCACGCCTGCCGCGGCTGGCCGTTGATCAGCATGGCGCAGGCACCGCACACTTCCTCGAGGCAGTTCGCTTCATAGCTCACCGGCGTCGATTCGGTGCCGCTGCGCGTGAACGGCTTCTCGGCGATGTCGCGCAGGCACTGAATGACGTTCATGTGCGGCCGGTAACGCAGCTCGAATTCCTCCCAGCGCACGGACTCATCAGGCCGCTGCTGCCGCTTGATGCGAACGATGAATGTTTTCTCAGCCATTTAAAATTTCAGATCTCAAATTTGAAATCGCCCTACGCTTTTGCCGTGTACTTTCGCTCCCGCAACGGAATCAACGAAGTATCCACCGGCTCGTACTCCAGCTTGATTTTCCCGTCCCGATAACTCGCCTTGGTGGTCTTCAGCCAATTCTTGTCATCGCGCTCCGGGAACTCCGGTTTCCAGTGCGCGCCGCGGCTCTCACTGCGGGCGAGCGCGCCCATGGTGATCACCTTCGCCAAGACGAGCATGTTGCCCAGCTCGCGAACGAAATTCAGCGTCTGATTCGACCATTGCGTGCGGTCCGACAGATTGATGTGCTTGAAGCGGTCGCTCAGCTTATCGAGCTCGCCGAGCGTAGTTTCGAGCACGGTGTTGTGGCGCGTGACCGTGACGTTGGCGGTCATCAGTTGGCCAAGTTCGCGCCAGATCGTCATCGGGTTTTCCGTTCCCTGGTGCTGATTGAGCAGCGCGTCGTTCAAATCCTGCTGGCGGACGCGTTCGCGCTCGAAAACGCTCGACGCCGTGCCTTCGCATCCCTGTTCGAGGTTCCGGGAGTACTTCACGGCAGCGGGCCCCGCCAGCATTCCCGCGTAAATGCAGGAGACCAACGAGTTCGCGCCGAGCCGGTTCGCGCCATGATACTGGTAGTCGCATTCACCGGCCGCGTAGATTCCCGGAACATTCGCGGCCTGATTCGCGTTGTCGACCCAGAGTCCGCCCATCGTGTAATGCATCGCCGGAAAGACCTTCATCGGCTCTTTGCGCGGATCGACGCCCACGAACTTTTCATAAATCTCGAGAATGCCTTCAAGCTTGCGGTTCAGGACCTCGACCGGAATGTGCGAAACGTCAAGGTACACGGCCGGCTCGCCCGGCAATCCCAGCTTCATTTCGAAGACGACCTTGTGAATCGCGCGCGTGGCCACGTCGCGCGGGACCAAGTTCCCATACTTCGGATACCAGTCCTCGAGGAAATAGAATCGCTCGTTTTCCGGCACGTCCTTGCCGCGCCGCGTGTCATTCGGGTTCTTCGGGACCCAGACGCGCCCACCCTCCCCGCGCGCCGATTCGCTCATCAACCGGCACTTGTCCTCGCCGGGAATCGCCGTCGGATGGACCTGAATGAACTCGCCGTTGGCGTAGTAGACGCCCTGCTGAAACAGCGCCGACTGCGCCGAGCCCGTGCACACGACGGAATTCGTCGAGTAGTAGAAGATCGCGCCGATTCCGCCCGTGCAGTAGATCACCGCGTCAGCCGGGAACGTCTTGATCTCCATCGTTTTCAGGTTCATCGCGCAAATGCCGCGCGAGACGCCGGCCTCGTCGATGACCGCGGAGAGAAACGTCCAGCCTTCGAATTTCTTCACCTTGTCTTCGGATTCGTAGCGGCGCACCTGCTCGTCGAGCGCGTACAGGAGTTGCTGCCCAGTGGTCGCGCCCGCGAAGGCGGTGCGGTTGAACAGCGTCCCACCGAAGCGGCGGAAATCGAGCAGGCCTTCCGACGTGCGGTTGAACATCACGCCCATGCGGTCGAGGAGATCGATGATCGCGGGCGCCGCCTCGCACATTCCTTTCACCAGCGGCTGATTCGCCAGGAAATCGCCGCCGTAAATCGTGTCGTCGAAGTGCTGCCAGGTCGAGTCGCCTTCGCCCTTCAGGTTTTTTGCCGCGTTGATTCCGCCCTGCGCGCACACGGAGTGCGATCGCTTCACAGGCACGATCGAGAACAGGTCGACGGGCACGCCCGATTCGGCGACGCGAATCGCCGCCATCAGGCCTGCCAAGCCGCCGCCCACGACGATGATCTTCGGTTGTCTCGCCATTCGAAATTTCAGATCTCAGATTTCAAATTTGACATCACTGCACATAGCCGCCCAGCGGGAACCACGCGTAATGGAATCCCAGCACGACGAAGACGCCCACGATCGTGAGCGCGACGGCTACCACAGCGCCAAACCAGCCCGCCGCGCGTTGCGCACGCGTGCTGACCGCAATACCCCACTTGCAGGCGAAATTCCAGAGCCCGTTGCCGAGGTGGAACGACGCCGAGGTGACGCCGACGATGTAGAAGGTCACGTACCACGGATTCGCCATTGCGCGGGCGACGTCGGCGTAGGTGGTCACGCCGTGCCCGAGGAACCGCTCGGTATAAACGTGCCAGCCGATGAACGCGAACGCGATCATGCCCGTCCAGCGCTGCAGCAGGTACATCCAGTTCGACATCCACGGATGCGCGAACGTGTTCTGCTTCCCCGTCCACCAAATCCACATGCCGTAGATGCCGTGGAATAGAATCGGAATCCACAGGACGCCGGCTTCGACCAGGATGCGCCACGGGACGGTCTGCAATTCCGACGAAACCTGGTTGTACTTGCCGACGCTTACCAGGGCGTAGCTGTTCGACCAGAGGTGGTCAACCAGGTAAGCTCCAATAGGAATGACGCCGCTGAGGGAATGCAGTTTGTCGAGAAGGTAGCTCGTTTTGGATGCGGCCCCTGCGGACTCCATGCACGCTCCGAGAATTGCTGCGGCCCCGTTCAGGCCGTCACATCACACTGGAATCTGCCGCGAGTACCCTCACATTTTGGCTGAAGGCGTCGACCGCGCAGTGACGTACGTCACACACAAGAAATCCAGCGTTTCCCAACCGGGAAGTATATTCACGACGCAAACAGTTTGCAAGTTGGCCTCTTCAGCATGGACGATGCAATCGCAACGACCTGATTCGCCGCACCCGCGCCCTTGTCGGCGCCCTCTCAATCGGAGAGAATTCGCACGCTGGCCCTTGAGGTCCGAGAATGTCGATCCCGGCAACCGTAGCGAGTGACGCGCCTCCCGCATACGCCGGCTTCTGGCCCCGCCTCGCGGCGACTGTCATCGACGCCTGTCTGCTGTTCACTCTTTTTCTTCCTCTCGCTCTGGTTGGGGTTGTCTCCGCTCGGCTGACGAACCCGGTAGGTCACGACCCAGGCGCCGTCATCCTAATCGTTGTGCTTCTTGTCGCGCTGGTCGTTCCTTTTCTCTATTTCGGTTTGATGGAAAGCTCCCCGTGGCAAGCTACGTTTGGGAAGAAAGCCCTCGGGTTGCGCGTCACTGATGCGCAAGGTCGCAGGCTCTCCCTAGCCAGAGCCACAGCGCGAAATCTCGCGAAATTGCTTTCAACCGCCACCGTCGGTGTTGGCTACATGATCTGTGGATTCACGCACAGAAAGCAGGCCCTGCATGACATGGCGGCGAGCTGCCTCGTCGTCCGCGGCGGATCACCTCGATCACGTAAGCCAGGCTCCTAGCAGCGTCGAAACTCACTGTTCATTTTACGCAGCAAGAACTCGGTAGGTTGGGGAGCGCGCTACCCGTACCAATGGAATTTCTTCCAGAATTGCGGCCAGGGCTCGCGGAGATTCCGGCAGACGAAAATATCGATTCTGTCTTCGATGGCGCTATTCGTGATTCCATACGGCTGTGAGAGATGGCCCGCCAGGTCGCACGACTCGAACGCCCACGCGATGTCCTCGCGCAAGAAGCCGACGGCAATCAATGTCTGCGGCGGAGGGTCGCCATAGCCTCGCAGCCAGTGGGAGTTCGACCCGCTGATCGCTGTGGGCAAGCCATACGCAGGGCCGTAGAGGTTGAGCGCGCCGGCCTCACCCGCATCGCCCGCCAGCACGCCGAGCCGAGCGCGATCTTCCGCAGGCAGCGAATCACGGACGCGAGCGACCGCATCGGTCATTTCCGGCCAGCCGAATTCCTCATTGAAATTGCCCTGCAAATTGTCGGCGACCTTCCACCAGGCAGAATTCGGCGATGCGAGGGGCAGAAGCAAGGCAGCAGTCACTACCATCGCGCTGCCCAGCGTCCACCACGTGGTGCGGCGGATGGCATCGGCGCGCCCGGCAGGCAGCGTCTCGACCCAACGCTCGGCCCACGCGGCTCCGCCAGCCAAGAGCATTGGGTACGCAGGCGCGAGGTAATAATCGCGGCCTTGCGCGATCCAGAACAATGCCAGCGGAATCGCGTACATCCAGCCAATCAAGCGATACCGCTTCCCGCTCGGCGCAACAAAAAAGTAATACAGCCCCGCCAACCAGAGCGGGACGGTGACGATGTTCGTGCTCCCCCAAAACTGGTCAAGCAAAAAGTGGTCCGTTCGGCCGAGGCGGACGTCACGCGCGTGAATGTACTTCAAGAAATCGAGGGAGATGAAATTGTTGTGCACCTGCCACAGCAGGTTGGCAAGGAAAATCAAAACCGAAAGCGCGACCCCGAACCAGAGCCAACCGCTGCGCAAGTATCTCCGGGCATCGGTGAGCAGCACGCCGCCGACAATTCCGGCGACGAAGAACGCCATGGTGTATTTCGTCAGCGCGCCCAGGCCGATCACGGCTCCGATCGCCACCCACCAGCGCGGATCGTCCGACTTGAGCAACCGAATCGTCAGATATGCAATCAGCACCCACCACAAGTAGTCGAAAGAGACGTATTGAAACATCGTTCCAGAGACGAACGAGACGCCCGCGATTGCCACGGACGCTGCCGCCACAATCTGCGCCGCTCGCTTCCCGCCCAGCTCCCGCACCATGAGACCGGTGAGGACCATGGCGATACCCTGGGCCAGCGCCGCGAAAAAACGCAGGGCCACCAACGATGACCCGAAAAGCACGAGCGACACGCGAGCAATGAACGGCGTCACCGGAGGATACGCCACGTAGCCCCACGCGAGGTGCCGCGCGTCGTCGAGCGTCGCCAGCTCGTCGCGGTGGAATCCGTACCGGCCATTCGTGATTGTCTGCAGGACAATTCTGAGGAGCGCGAGCAGAATCAGGACGCCGACGTCACTGCGTAACACACGCTGGCGGATTCCGGTTGATAGCATAGATTCGTCGGACACCGCGTCACGCCGTATGCGCCTTCGCGTCCGGCTTCAGCAAGATATCGAGGTCATCCGGATGAACGGCATAGACGAGCGCGTCTTCCCGGTCGATGTGGCCGGCCGCGACGAGCTTCGCCAGCGATTCTTCAAGGGTGAACGATCCCCGCTTTCGGGTGATCGTGACCTCCTGGTTCAAGTGCTGCAGCGCGTTGTGGCGAATGCCGAGATCGGGCGCGTTTTCCATGGCGGCTCCTTCCAACTCGGATATTGACCCAGTCGCCCAGTTTCGTCCAGCTTCCGGTGCCGTCGGCCCGGTCCGCGCCGCCTTGTGCGGTGCGAACAGGAAACTCCGGCCTTCGCGGACTGCAAGCCGGGTCGTTGTGCTGTGTTACACTGCGCTACCGGGGGTCGAAGCACAAGGCATGCCGAGCGAATACGTCGGCGAATTGAAAAAACTGGCGCACGAGATTGCGCACAATGCCGCGCCGTGCGAGCCGGACGCGATGGCGCGCGCGGCCGACCTAATCGGCAGGAATTTTGCCGTGCAGCCGCACGAAGTCGCCATTCTCGGCTTAGCCACAGACGAACGCTTCTTGCATTTTATCGTTCCCGAAAGCCTGCGCGCGGTAGGGCAGATTCCGCTTTCGAGCACGAATTCGCTGGCGGCGCGGACGGTGCGCGAGAAGCGGGCGGAAATCGTCAATCATTTCTCCGTGGTGCCGCATGCCTCCGTATTCGAGGCCGTTCCAATTCCACCGGAACTTCTGCGCGGCGATCCGATTCAGAAAATCATGAGCATGCCGGTGATGCACGAGAAGAGAGTGGTCGGCGTCATCCAGGTGTCGCGCAAAGGCAGCACGGCCGCTGAAGCGGGACCCGATTTCACGCATCCACAGTTGCGCGAGCTGAAGACCATCGCGGACGCCCTCGCTCCGTGCATCCTTCTCTGCCCCAGGGAATAATCCGAAGACCAATGCGACGATCACGTCTCCGAGACGTTTTGGTGCTGTGCGCCTTGCTGTTTCTTGCCGCTGCGCTCGCCAGCCATTTTTCGCGTGCCGCCCGCGCGGATGCGCCAGGCCACGTCACGATTACGCTGCTCAGCACGACGGACATTCACGGCCACATCGAGCCGTGGGACTACTACGCAAACAAACCAGCTGACCTGGGCCTAGCGAAGATCGCGACACTGATCAAGCAGGCACGCGCGGATGCGCCGCATGCCCTGCTGCTCGATTGCGGCGACACGACACAGGGCACTCCGCTTGCGTACTATTTCGCCGAGAAGGACACGACGACGCCGAATCCGACGATCGCGGCGTTCAACTTGCTGCATTACGATGCGATGGCAGTCGGCAATCACGAATTCAATTTCGGCGAGCAGGCGATGTGGAAAGCGAAGGGAGAATCGCATTTCCCGTGGCTGGCGGCCAACGTGAAACAAACCTATACCGAAGGCGTGCCGCGCATCGAGTCGTACATCATCAAGAACGTCGATGGAGTGCGGGTCGGGATTGTGGGCTTCGTCACGCCGGGTATTTCGCGCTGGGAAATTCCCGAGCACTATAAGGGCTACGAGTTCGAGCCAATTGTCGCGGCGGCGCAGCGCGTGATTCCCGAAGTGCGAAAACAGGCCGATCTGCTCGTGGTCATCATGCATTCGGGCCTCGACCGCGATCCACAGACCGGCGCGTCCGCTCCCGACCAGCTCGAGAATGAGAACGCCGCGTGGGAACTTGCGAACGAAGTGCCGGGCATCGACGTGATCTTTTACGGCCATACGCATCGCGAGATGCCAGAACTCGTCGTACACGGCGTGCTGATGTCGCAGGCGAAGAATTGGGGCCAGTCGCTTGCGCGCGCGGATGTGGCGATGTCTCGCGACGATGCGGGCCATTGGTCGGTTGTGTCGAAGCACTCGAAGACGGTTCCTGTCACACCCGAAGTCGCCGCCGATCCGGAAACCATGAAACTCGCTGAGCCTTACCAAGAGGCGACGCAGAAATATCTCGACACGCCGATTGCGAATTCCGAGAAGGCGCTCACGGGACAATACGCGCGGTACGAAGACGATCCGCTCGTAGACCTAATCCACAAGGTCCAGCTCGAGGCGGGCCACGCGGACGTTTCGATGGCTACGATGTTTTTCACGGGCGTCCAGATTCCGGCGGGCCCGGTGACGGTTCGCCAAGCCGCCGCGCTGTACGTTTACGAGAATACGCTGTACGTCGTGCAGATGACCGGCGCGCAGCTGAAGGACGCGCTCGAGCACGCGGCCAGTTTCTTCCCGGCGTGGCCTGTTCCCGAAGGCCAGTCGATACGCTTGCCAGGATACAACGCGGATTGCGCGGAAGGCGTTTCGTACGAGATTGACTTGACGCAGCCGGTGGGCCAGCGCGTCAGAAACCTCACGTTCCAGGGCAAACCGCTCGATCCAGCGCAAACGCTGCGGGTCGCTATCAACAATTATCGATACACCGGCGGCGGACGATATTCTGTGTACCAGGGACTTCCGGTGGTTTATCGCTCGCCCGTCGAGATTCGCGAACTTATGATCGACTACTTGACGCGGACGAAGAAGATTCCACCCGCGGCGGACGGCAACTGGAAGATCGTTCCTCCGGAGGCGCTGGCGGCGATCGAAAAAGCGGCCGACGCAGACGTGGCCGAGCACAGCCGATAGAAAGGAGACGAAATCCGGGGCGCGCAATCGGAAAAGCCGGCAGCACGCGAATGACGGGCGCGCGGTAACGTTCACGCGACGTAACTTGGCCCGAATAGTGATTGACATCGCAGTGCCTGCTTGCTAATTTTCAGCTCGCGACACTTTTTCCGACTGCCACCAGTGGAGGCACCGCAACCCGGCACGATCCATGGCGTTCGTCGCTAAGAAAATTTTCCTCACAAAAGGCGTCGGAAAACATCGGGAGCGGCTTTCGAGTTTCGAGCTCGCTCTGCGCAACGCGGGGATTGCCGCGTGCAACATCGTGCGCGTTTCCTCAATTTTCCCGCCCTACTGCAAACTTATCTCACGCAGCGAAGGACTGAAGCACCTGAAGCCCGGGCAGGTGGCGTTCACCGTAATCAGCGAGAACCAGACGCGCGAGCCGCACCGCCTGATTGCCGCGGGCGTGGGCCTCGCACTGCCCGGCGACAAGTCGATGTACGGGTATCTTTCCGAGCATCACTCGTTCGGCGAGACGGAGGAAGTGGCGGGCGAGTACACGGAAGAGCTCGCCGCGGAAATGCTGGCGACCACGCTGAACGTGGAGTTCGATCCGGATTTGTCGTGGGACGAGAAAAAAGAGGTTTACCGCATCTCGAACAAGATCGTTCGCACGATGAACATCACGCAGTCCGCGGTGGGAGACAAGCGCGGGCTGTGGACCACGGTGCTGGCCGCCGCCATCCTTCTCGCCGACGACGACTAAGAGCAAATCGGGAGTCGGGACCTTCTGAATCTGCGAGCCTTGCAGTCTCCAAAGTATTTGAGCCACGCCGATGAAGATACTGATTCTGAAAATCGCGATTCTTGGGCTTTTCTGCTTCGGGCTTTCTGCCCCTGCAAATGAGCCAGGGCTAGCGTCGGGTAGCACGCTTTCGGAAACGCAAGCCTCCGTAGCAATTTCCGAATCGACTGCTGGACTGCAGGCACAGCTTGCGGCAATCCTCGAGGCTGCGAAGGACCGTAAATCAAACCGGTTCGATGATCTGATCAGCGACCTGCAAGTCCCCGACGATGCCAATTGGTTCGCAGCCGAGTTTGGGGATGAGAGTGGCTCAAAGCTCGCAGCGACATACAAATCCTCTTGGGAAAGCTACCAGGACAGCCTAACGAATGCATTCCGCAATAGCGGGAACGCAAAACACGCCTCTGTAGTGGTCAAGGAGTTTTCGTCCGCTTCTCCGCCGGCCGAAAATGATTTGATTCGCGCCGTGCTTCTCGACGCCAAGAACCCGCTCGTCCTGTACACGGCGGAGTCCATCAACAAGCGTCGAACCGATTCGCTTCCCGGTCTCTATATCTATGCACGTGGAGCCTTCCGCGTCGTGAACTGGACCACGTTTTATGGCCTACCGAACGTGCGGCCGATGCGCATTCGAATCGGAGGAAACGTGGCGGTGGCTCAACTCGTCCATCAGGTGTCGCCGGTCTACCCTCCGGAAGCGCAGCACAGCCGGATACAGGGTATGGTCGTGCTGCATGTAGTGATCGGTATTGACGGGCAGGTCATCAAAGTAGAACCCATCGGTGGTCCCTCCGAACTCGTCCCCGCCGCGATGGACGCAGTCCGCCAATGGCGCTACAAGCCGACGTTACTGAACGGAGACCCCGTCGAAGTGGACACGACCGTCTCGATCGACTTCGCACTCGGTGGGTAACTCGTCTGCAGCCTGCTATTTCGGGGCTGCGGACCCTTTCTTCTTGAAATAGCCGATGCGATGAAGGACGGCGGCGGCTACGAGAGGCAGCGCCACAGTGGCGTCGTCAAACACTTCCGCAAAGCGCCCGCCCTCTTCCGGCGGCACAAACTTGCCCCACGAGACGGCTTCTGTGTATGTGCTCCCCGAGAGGCCGCCCCAATGCACCGGCTCCGGACAAATGCGAACGCCATAGTTGTACCGCTTGAGAGGAATTTTCTCGTATCCGCGGCGGGCCAGAAGCTCGGCGTAGACTCCGAATTGCTGTGCCCAGTTTCGCGGAACGCCGCCGCCAATCGTGAAGAGGGCCATGCGTTTCGTCGCCAGCATCGTCCGCGCGTACTGCTCGAAGTCCTCGAACGGATCGAACCGCAGGAGTGGGCGGCCTTCTTTCTTGCGAATGCGCTGGTGAAGCGCGAAGTCGATGCCGAGCTCGGAGTCCGTAAACGCAGGAACGAAGACGGGGACATTGTGTTCCGCCGCGGACTTCAGGATCCCGCGGCCCTTGGCGTGCTTGGCGAGATGTTCGCCGATGCGGCGATTGATCTTGTAGCTGCAAACGGTTTCCTGCGCGTCCCAGCGCTCCAGAATGTGCTGCATGACTTCCTCGACGGCGTCGAGATTCACTTCCGGTTCCAGCGAATCGTAAACGCGGTTGTAACCGGCAAGAAAAAGCTCGCGGTCGTCCATTTTCTCGTCGTAACGAAAGTGCGAGCGGCCCGTGGCTTCCACCAAGCCGTGCGCCATCAGCGCGCCGGTGGAAACGATCGCGCGGACAATGCCGGACTCGACGAGATCGCAAAAGATCAAGCCCATCTTGGCGACGGTCATCGCGCCCGAGAGCGTCATCACGACAAAACAGTCCTTATCGAGCGCCATGGCCTCGAGAACGTCGGCGGCGTCGCCGATTTGGCGGCCGGTAAAGGCGGTCCGGCCCATCGCGCGGACAAGATCATCCACGGTGCGCGCTCGCGAAAGATCGAGCGGATAAATTGGAGTGAGACGGTCCGAAACGGGATCGTGCAAAATTCGGCCCGTCGCGCCCTTTTTCTTTGCCATTCAGCTTCCTCGCAGGTAATGTAGGTCAACCCGGCATCACCGGGAGCGCAAAATGCGCGCGTGCGCGCCTCATTGATAGTACAAACGAGGCAGAGGCGAAAGAACAATTTAGAGGATTCCCGGAGCCCAGATTCAAAGATGACTCGATACACTCCTGTTCCGCCGAACAATTTCGGCGGACTTCCCGAAGAGCATTCCGCATACGAAACCTCGCGGGCGGTGATTTTTCCCGTTCCTCTCGAACGCACGACAACGTACGAGCACGGAACACGCAACGGCCCGGCGGCGATCATCGAAGCCAGCCGCAACATGGAGCTGTACGACGACGAGCTGGAGCTCGAACCATACAAGGAAGTCGGGATTCACACGCTGCCTCCCATCGACACGATGGACGGGACGCTCGACGAGGTGATCACGGAGCTGTTCACTGCGCAACTCGCGCTGCTCGAAGATGAAAAGTTCCCGGTGGCGCTCGGCGGCGAACATTCACTGACGCCGCCTCTTGTTTCGGCCGTCGCCAAGAAATACAAGGACCTCAGCGTGCTGCAAATCGACGCGCACGCGGACCTGCGCGATGAGTATCAGGCAAATCCCGCGAGCCACGCCTGCGCGATGAGGCGCGTCGTGGAGGTCTGCCCGGCCGTGCAGGTAGGAATCCGATCACTGTCCGTCGAAGAGGCGCAGGCAATTCCGCACCTGCGCACAAAAGTCTACTGGGCGAAAGACATCGTGCGCGCTCCGCTGAAGAGCTGGATTGCGAAGGTCCTCGCCGACCTCAGCCCGCGCGTCTATGTGACGGTCGACCTCGACGGATTCGATCCGTCGGTGGTGCCGGCGACGGGAACGCCGGAGCCGGGCGGCCTCGACTGGCATCAGGTGACGTCGCTCATTCGCGCCGTGGCGGATCACAAGAAAATCGTGGGCATGGACGTGGTCGAACTGCTTCCGCAGCCGGGGGATCACGCATCCAACTTCCTAGCGGCAAAACTCGTTTACAAATGCCTTGGGTACATTTTCTGCCAGGGCTGAACCCCCGAGGGATGAAGAACAACTTAGGCTCCACAGGAGAGGACGATGACAGGAATTCCGGCCGCGATGGCGTTCGCGGGGCGCGATATTTTCGTCGGCATTCAAACGCAGGGATTGATCGCATGGGTGATCATCGGGCTGCTGGCCGGATGGATCGCGGGGCATCTGACGCGCGGCCGCGGCTTCGGGTGCATCGTCGACGTGATTCTGGGATTGATTGGGGCCGTGATTGGCGGCTGGATTTTCACGCGCCTGGGAATCGGGGGAATGGGATTTTGGTGGAGTCTGGCGGCCGCGACCGTGGGAGCCGTGGTGCTGGTGACCATCGCGAGACTCTTCGCGGGCAGCGACCACAACTAGATCAGGGTATCGAGTCTCGCGCCGAAGCATGGGCGCTGACTGACAAGGCCGGAACAATAACTTGAGCCAACCTTCGCTGTGGGCGATTCCGCTGGGCGGACTGGGCGAGTTCGGCATGAACATGCTCGCGCTTCGCTCTGGCGACGACATCATCGTGATCGATGCGGGGCTGATGTTCCCTGAGCAGGAATTGCTCGGCGTGGACATCGTCATCCCCGACATCACCTACCTCAAGCAGAACAAGCGGATGGTGCGCGCGATCGTCCTGACGCACGGGCACGAGGATCATATCGGCGCGCTGCCTTACATTCTGGGCGACCTGAACGTTCCGGTGTACGGGACGCAGTTCACCCTCGCCCTCGTACGCAAGCGCCTGGAAGAACACGGGCTTCTCGAGGACGCCACGCTGCACGAAGTCTCGCCGGGGCAGATCATCCGCATCGAACCGTTCCAGATCGAGTTTTTGCACGTAACGCACAGCACGATCGACTGCGTCGCTCTCGCGATTCGCACGCCAGTGGGAGTCATCATTCACACCGGCGATTTCAAAATCGATCCGACGCCGGTCGACGGGAAGCCGTTCGACCTGCATGCCTTCGCGCGGTACGGCCAGGAAGGCGTGCTTGCACTCTTCAGCGACAGCACAAACGTCGAACGGCCAGGATTCACGCCGTCCGAGCGGGCCGTGGTGGTGCGTCTCGAGGAGCTTTTCCGCGCGGCGCCGGCGAAAGTGGTCGTTTCCTGTTTTTCAAGCTCGATCCATCGCATTCAGCAGGTGATCGACATCGCGCACGCGGTGGGACGGAAAATCGGAATTGTCGGGCGTAGCATGGTGACGAACATCGAGCTGGCGCACGAGCTCGGGAAGCTGCGCGTTCCGGACGGAAGCGTGGTGCGGCCACAGGATATCCGCACGTTCGATCCAAAGCGCCTGGTGGTGCTGGCGAGCGGAACGCAGGCGGAGCCGATGTCTGCGCTTTCGCGGATCGCGGTGGACAATCACCGGCTGCTGAGCCTCGTCGAGAACGACACCGTCATCCTGTCGGCCCGGCTGATTCCCGGGAATGAAAAGGCGATTTTCCGGATGATTGATCATCTTTTCCGGCGGCGCGTGCTGGTCTACTACGAAGGCGGACGCGCGGCACCCATCCACGTTTCGGGGCACGCCAGCCAGGAGGAAATGAAAATTTTGCTGCAGCTCGTGCGGCCCAAGTACTTCGTTCCGCTGCACGGCGAGTACCGGCAGCTCTTCCGGCACGCGGCGCTCGCGGAGCAGGTGGGCGCGGTCTCGGGCGAGATTTTCCTCCTCGAGAGCGGCCAACCCCTTGAGTTCACCGCAGAAGGAACGGCCCGACGCCGAGAACCCGTGACGGCTGGGCGCGTGATGGTCGATTCCGGATCGCTCGAGGAGATCGAGGACGTCGTGATTCGCGACCGGCGCCATCTTGCGGAAGACGGCGTCGTGGTGCCCATCATCGCCATCGACAAGCATACGGGCCGGATGGAGATTGCGCCGGAGATCGTGACGCGGGGATTCCTGCCGAGCGAGGACGGCAACGAGATCCTCGCCAAGGCGCGGGAGGTCGTGCTACGCACGGTCGACCAATCGACTCCCGAGGAAAAAACCGATTGGAGCGTGATCAAGGAGAAGATTCGCGTCGACTTGAAGCGCTATCTGAATAAGCAGACGGCGAAGCGGCCGCTGATTCTACCGGTGATCCTCGAAGTGTGATTGCGGACGTGCCGAGCCGTGAAAGTCTCTCTGCGAACCTACCGGCCCGAGGATTTCGAAACGCTCTGCGAAATCGATCAGGCGTGCTACGAACGGGATACCGCCTATTCGCACTTCGAGATGCACGCCTACCTGACGATGCCCGGAGCGGAATGCGTGGTGGCGGAAGTGCGGGCCGCACGACAGCGCGCGATTGCAGGCTTCTGCATCAGCGCACGCAACGGAAGCGAGGGGTACATCATCACGATGGACGTGGTCGAAAAATACCGGCGATCTGGAATCGGGAGTGCGCTGCTGCGCGAAATCGAGAGGCGGCTCACGCGCAACGGAGTCCGCGAAGTGGGCCTTGAAACGGCAACCGACAACCCCGCCGCCGTTGCGTTCTGGCAGAAGCACGGATATCGTACTTTCGGCTTGCGGAAACGCTACTACCCTCGCGGCCGCGACGCCTTTTCCATGGCGAAGATAATCGGCTCCTCGCGCGCGTCTAAGGCGTAATTCCAACCCGAACGGAGAGAATCGCGAATGCACTTGTGGCAAGTGATCGTGCTGGCGGTCGTGCAGGGGCTCACCGAGCTGTTGCCGGTGTCGAGCTCAGCGCACGTAATCGTGACGGCAGAGCTGATGCGTCAAGACATGTCCGCACCTGCGAATGCTTTGCTGCTAGTGCTGCTGCACACGGGGACCATGTTCGCAGTGATCGTCTATTTCTGGCGGCGATGGGTCGACGAATTCTTTGCCTCTTGGGCCAAGCTTCGTCGTTTCGCCCAGCTTGTGGTCGGGGCGACGCTGGTATCGGGCGTGGTTGGTTATCCAGCGATCGTCGCGATCGAGCGGATTCTGGGCCGGGGCGGGCAGCGCGCGGAAATCGAGGCCCTGTTCAACAAACTGAACTGGATTGCCCCGGCGCTGGCGGCCGTGGGCCTGCTGATCCTGTACGCGGGATTGCGCGAGGCGCGCCAGCGAGAGGCGGTGGGACAGGAGGCGCGGCGCGGGTTGCGATGGCCGGAGGCAGTGGTGATGGGTGTGCTACAAGGTTGCGCCATTCCCTTCCGTGGGTTTTCGCGCTCCGGTTCGACCATTTCCGGGGGCTTGCTGGCGGGCGGAACGCGCGTCGACATCGAGTCGTTCAGCTTCGCGATGGCCGTGGCGATTACGCCGTTGGCGATTGGCCGAGAGGCGTGGCGGGTGTGGCGCAATGCGCATCTGACCAGTGCTGCCGTGTCGTGGGGTGCGGCTTTGACTCCGGGGTTACTGGGCATGGTCTGCGCCTTCGTTGCGGGACTGCTCGCGTTGCGCTGGCTGTCGCACTGGCTCGAAGAAGGACGATGGTACTGGTTTGGCGTCTATTGCCTCGCGGCCGCGGCGGCAGTCGAATGGCTTTTCCATCTCGGATACTGATTCCGTGCGCGGGCCATCGTGTTCCTGCTGCTGTACTTGAAAGCACACACACCGAAATTCCCCGATTTACGGCTACATCGTGTTTGGTATAGTTGCGAACGTACTCGCGTTCCTCCTTCTGGGTTCCGCGCGTTAGCGCCCGCCGCCCCAGACAGAGCGTCGCGCGGTTGACGTGTCACTTTTCGCCGCCGCGATCTTCTGTGACTGAAGCCTTCCCTTCGCCAAGCGTTCGAGTTCCGCACTGCGGAGACTCGGAGTAGACTATTCGCAGCCGGTCGCGGGCTGCCCAGTCCCAGCCCTTCGCATCGAATATGCGAGGGACAGGGCAACCGTTCGCTTCGATTTGTCGAAGCGAACGGCAAGGGGGACGATACGTGCGCATCCTGACGCCAACCGAAAACAAGCGCTTCAACGAGCTCGTCGGCTTCGTGGGCTTGAGCATGGCGATCTTGCTAGCCCTCAGCCTGCTCTCTTATTCGCCGCACGACGCCAGCTTCAATGTCTCTGCGCCTTCGTCCCCGATCCCTGTACGCAACTGGATTGGTCCGGTTGGCGCGCATCTCGCCGACCTCGTGTTTCAATTCTGCGGATTCGCGGCGTTCCTGTTTCCCGTGGGGATGTTTGTCGTGGCGATGAAGTGGTTCCGAAGCCACATGCTCGAGTCGCCGGTTACAAAGACGATTGGGTTCTGCATGTTGGTCGCATCCGTGGCGGCGGAATTCGCGCTGCTCCGAAACGCAGCTCCCTGGCTGATTCCCGAAGTGCGCGGAGCATTGCCGCCCGGCGGCCTCCTTGGAAGCCTGGTTGGAAACGCGATGCGCGCCGCATTCAATCCCATCGGCGCCAATCTGGTAGCGGTGGCGACGCTGCTCACGGCATTGCTTCTGACAACGAGTTTTTCGTTGCACGCGACGATCGACTGGATGAAAAAGCCGATGGCGACCGACGGCGCGTTTGGCAAGCTCGCGGCGCGCGTGAGGGCGTGGCGCGAAGAGCGCGAATCGGCCCGCCTGCGCAAACGCGTCGAGGAAATCAAGATTGCGGGCCGCCCTCCGGTCGCTCAGCAACGCGTTTCGACCAAACAACTCGCGGACGAGGAAGACGAAGAGGAACTGGGCGAGGAGCGGAAATCCGCCGAGCGCGCGCCCGCCGTCATCAAATTCCATGAGCCCGAGACTGCTCTTCCTCCGAAAAAGAGCGCGGGCGAACCGAAGATTTCCCGTGGCCGCACGGCGTTCAAGCTGCCTTCGCCTTCGCTGCTCCGCAACGCCGAGCGCGGCGAAAAAATGGACGAGAGCGAGCTAAAGGAGTACGCGCGCGCGATCGAGCAGAAGTGCGCCGAATTCGACGTCGGCGGACACGTGACGCAGATCAATCCCGGGCCCGTGGTTACGACGTTCGAGTTCAAGCCGGAAGCCGGAATCAAGTACAGCCGCATCACGAGCCTTGGCGACGATTTGTGCCTCGCGCTGCGCGCCGAATCGATCTTGATCGAACGCATTCCTGGAAAATCTACCGTCGGAATCGAAGTGCCGAATCCGCATCGCGAGACGATTGCGCTGCGGGACGTGATCGAGTCGCCTGAATTCAGCCATTCCGCGTCCAAGTTGACCATGCCGCTGGGCAAGGACCTGATCGGCCGCATTCGTACCGCAGACTTGACGCAGATGCCCCACCTGCTAATTGCCGGCTCGACCGGAACGGGCAAGAGCGTGTTCATCAATTCCCTGCTGATGGGGATGTTGTACAAGGCCACTCCCGATGAGATGAAGGTGGTGCTCGTCGATCCGAAGCAACTTGAACTCGGTCTTTATTCCGACATACCGCACTTGTTCACGCCGGTGGTGACGGACCCGAAGGTCGCAGCGAACGTTCTGCGAAACGCGACGCGCGAGATGGAACGGCGGCTCAAGCTCCTGGCAGGACGCGGCGTGCGCAACATCGACCAGTACAATCGCACGTTCGACAAGGCGCAATCGCTATCGCTCTTCGACAACGCCGACGACGAAGAGCACCGCCCGCTTCCCTACATCGTTATCATCATCGACGAACTGGCGGACCTGATGATGGTGGATACGAACGGCGTCGAGGAATCGATCACGCGGCTGGCGCAGATGGCGCGCGCTGTGGGAATTCATTTGATTCTAGCCACGCAGCGGCCGTCCGTGGATGTGATCACCGGCCTGATCAAGGCGAATTTCCCGGCGCGCATTTCGTTCCGCGTGGCGAGCAAGGTGGACTCGCGCACGATTCTCGACTCGAACGGCTCGGAATCGCTGCTGGGCAAGGGCGACATGCTTTATCTTCCAGCGGGATCGTCACGGCTGCATCGAATCCACGGGCCGTACGTTCACGAATCCGAGGTCGTGGCCGTGTGCGACTTCTGGCGCGAACAGGCCAAGGCGCTCTACAACATGGAGCTGCTCAAGCCGCCGCGGGATGAAAACGCGATGGGCGGAGGCGCGAGTGGCGACGCCGAAAGCGGAGACGAAGTCGACGACGAACTGTATCAGGATGCCGTTCGCGTCGTGTGCGAGATGGGGCGCGCTTCGACGTCGACCCTCCAACGGCGGCTGCGCATCGGGTATGGTCGTGCCGCGCGCCTGATCGACTTGATGGAGAAGGACGGCATCGTCGGCCCGCCGGACGGCTCGAAGCCGCGCGAAGTGCTGAAGAGGAAGGACTGGATGCGCGAATTCGACGAGAGCATGAACTAGACCCCCGCTTCGCCGCGAGTGCGCTGTCTCTTTTCGTTTGTGCCTTCCCCGATTCCCAGTCTGACAGGATCTGCTGCGAATCGAAATCGCGCTTTGAAGTGCGCGCCGATTTCCGTAAAATCGATAGGCATCGCACCGTGCCGAGGTAGCTCACCGGTAGAGCGCGGCCCTGAAAAGGCCGGCGTAGGCAGTTCGATTCTGCCCCTCGGCACCACCCTTACGTCCGCCGAACAAATCCGAATCCGACGGTGGCTCACGCACCGTCACTCAGGCCAGTGACCTCGGACACAGACATCGTCGACCTCAAGTCTGTATGTAGCGTGCGCGGATGCGATCGCCGCGTTGTCGGGGTGGGGTTACGCGGTGGTTTGCTTCGTTGTCGTAGTGTGACGCGATAGGCCTGCCGCGTGTCGGTTCTGCTGTTGATAGCGAGCGGATCCTTGGCCGCCGCGCAGCGTCCCGACGGAGGACAAACCTATGAATTCCCTGTCCAGATGGTTCAAAGTTGTTTCGGTGTCGCTGGCCCTTTCCTAGTGTGCTTGCGCGGCCGTCGGCGTGGACGGAAGCTTGACATGAGTGGTTCAAAAGACTAGTGAAGTAGTAACAGAAGTAACAGTTTGCTACGCAGACCACGTCCCTTAAATAAGCGAAGCCGAGGTGGGGGAGTCCATGAAATCGAACTGGGTTCTTTTCCTCTGATCTTCTCCGACGAAAGGAGAAATGACATGAGTAAACGGAGAGGGCGCCCATACCTGTGCGTTTGTTTTCTTTTCCTCTTCGCTGGAACCGCCGCGTTCGGGCAAGCCGGAAGAGGCTCCATCAGCGGCACGGTCACCGATCCTGATGGGGCAGTTGTTCCGGGGGCCGAGGTAGTCTTGCTCGAGAACGCAACCGGAGTGACGCGGCACACGACGGCCAATTCCGCAGGGTTATATAGTTTCATCTCGCTTAATCCTGGCGTCTATGAGGTGACCGCGACTCAGACGGGCTTCGCCAAGACCGAGCGGGACAAGATCACGGTCAACGTTGATCAGGACACTGAGGTTAACCTGACCCTGAAAGTCGGGACTGCCGCCGAGGTGGTCACCGTCACAGAGACAGCCGAGCTAGTCGAGCCGAGCAATTCCACCGTCGGTTCCCTGATTACATCGGCGACGATTGACCGCGTCCCTCTGATCTCGCGCAACGTCTACGACCTCATCCAGTTGAGCGCGGGCGTGAATGCGGTCAACGGTTCGCCCAACTCAAGCGACTCGATGCAGTCCATTCAGAACATTTCATTCGGGCGCCCGGGAGTCGATGTTTCCGCCGACACCATCAATGGCTCCCTGATCGGATCCGTTTATTACATGCTCGACGGCAGCCCACTCGGAATTGCAGAAAACAATTCGGCCGCGATCATCCCAGCGATGAGCATCCCCGAGGACGGCGTCTCCGAGGTTCGCGTCGAGACCCAGAATACGCCAGCGTCCTACCAGAGCGGCGGAGCCGGCGTCATCAGCCTGGTGAGCAAGTCGGGCACCAATCAGATTCATGGCGACGTTTTCGGAGTGTTCCGGCCTAACGTTTTGGCGGCAAACGACTACTTCAATAAGCAAAGTCAGGCGTCCAACGGCGAGCCCAACTCACCGCCCTCTTTCCACCGTTATCAGGAGGGCGCCGCCATCGGTGGACCGATCAAGAAGGACAAACTCTTCTTCTTTGGGGATTACGAGGATACGCAGGAGGAGCAGTTCGAGGGGCTGAAGACCTATAGCGTTCCCACGACCGCTGAAAGGACCGGAGACTTCTCGCAGATGGGCTTTAGGATCTACGACCCGACGCGCCCGGACAATGCTGACGGCACACGACAGCCGTTTCCAGGAAACATAATCCCGAACCCGAATCCCATAGCCCTGCTGTACCTCTCCCAGATGCCGAATTGTAATTACCCCGACCCTTCGACGTGCGAGCAGGCAACGTCTGACGTCAGCCCGAACTATGCTGCGCCGGGCCTGGAACCCTTGCACGCACACAGGTTCGACGTCCGCGTCGATTGGAACCCAAGCGAAAAGCAGCACATCTTCACCCGCTTTTCCTATGACCGCCTGGACTTCTCTACAGCGAATGTGTTCCCAAGCGGGTGGGACATCGACTACGCCCAGAACGTGACCAACGGTCGCAACGTCCTGGTAGCCGACGATCTGACCCTCAATAACACTACAATCTTGCAGTTGCGCTATTCCTTTACCCGCCACTACGAGAAGCAGGGAGGGCCACCATCGTATCTGAGCACCGACCTTACGAATCTAGGCACCGTGAATGGCGCCCCAGTCGGCTTTCCCTCCTCGCTGGCTTCGGAGGTGGTTTTCAAACAGCTCCCTTTTATGACCTTCGGCGATGTGGGCGGAGGGGTTGGCGGCACGGCAAACTACAACAGTTTCGTTTACGCAAGCGAGAACAGCGATGCCGATGCGAGCGTCACCAAGATAATGGGCAGGCACCAACTCTCGTTTGGCTTTGAGTGGATGAAGCGATATCTCAATGTCGGCCAGCCCCCAGCACCAGCGGGATCGTACTACTTCGACGTCAGCGCTACGGATCAGACGGTTGACAGCGTGTCCGGCGGCAGCGACTACGCCTCGTTCCTCATTGGCATGGGAACGACGCCCGGTGGCGAGTCCGGCGGTTACCCCAGTTTCACTAAAGACGTCTTCGCCGCTGAATCCAGCCCTTACTACGGCGCCTTCTTTGAGGACACGTTCCACGCGACGAAGAACCTGACGATTACGGCCGGCCTGCGCTGGGACATTTTCGGCGGGCGTAACGAGCGTCTGAACCGCCAGGAATACTTCGACCCGACGGCGACCAATAGCGTGAACGGCGTTTCCTATACGGGCGCGGAAATTTACGTCAACGGCAACAACCGCTCTCCGTTTACAACCAACCTGCACGATTTCGGGCCGCGCCTGGGTTTGGCCTGGCAGCCGATGGCTCACTTGGTTGTGCGAGCTGGCGCAGGCATCTATTACGGTCCTAGCACCCATAACGTCGGCAGCGCTCTCGTCAACACCGACGGGTTCTCGTCCAGTACGACGTGGCAGGCCACCTGCTTTAACCAGGACGATAACACGGTATTCAACGGTACTTCTTGTGGAGTGAATGCGGGGAGCGCGACGGATGTGTTCACCGGCGACTATTCATTGAGCAACCCGTTCCCCAATGGGGTCGTCCCGGTTCTCACTTCGCCGCCGTCAGGGCTGGCCAACAATCTCGGGATCACATTGAGCACCGTGCTGCGTCACCAGCGCACCCCAACCACTTACAACTACAACTTCGGCGTGGAATATGAACTCCCGCATCAAGTAGTGGTGAGCGGAGCGTATGTCGGGAGCCGCGGGCTCTTCATGCCGTTCGGCGTGGTGGATCTGAATCAGCTCGACCTGGCCACGATCGCACAGTACGGCGACGCGCTGTGCATCACGCAGGACCCGAGCTGCCAGGTGCCCAACCAGTGGGAGGCGATCCTCCCCCCCACGAATCAATGGTATCAATCTCCCACAGTGCCACAGTATGTCGCGCTCGAACAGTATCCTCAGTTCGGCGACGGCAGCCCTAACACCGGCATCGCAGTGTCTGGCTATCCAGCAGGCGACTCCGAATACGACTCTTTGCAGGCGAAGGTGCAAAAGCGACTGACGAGCCATTTCACGATGCTGTCCAGCTTTACGTGGGGAAAATTGATGACCGACGACGGGAATCCTCCCCTCGGCTTCGTTGGTAGTCACAATGGCGCGGCGCAAAACTGGAGGGATCTCCAGTACGAGCACTCGATTAGTCCCCAGGACGTGAAGTATTCGTTCACGGGGCAGGTATCCTATGACTTGCCCGTTGGCAAGGGCCAGGCCGTGGATCTGAGCGGTGTCTCAAACGCCATCTTGGGCGGCTGGACCGTCAATGGCATCCTCTATCTCAGCACCGGCGTGCCTATCCACGCGCCTAGCTCAGGAACTCCTAACACGCCTTTCAATCAGCGGGCCGATATGGTTTGCAATCCGGCAAGCGGCGCCCCGCATACGACGACGGCATGGTTCAACGCCGATTGCTTCGTTCAACCCGGAGTCGAAAACGGGGGCGATCCCAATCCATTCATTCCTGGAACTGCCCCGGATTATCTTGACAACGTTCGCACGCGGGGAGCACGGAACCTAGACCTGTCCCTTTATAAAACGTTTAAGCTGACCGAAACGAAATCGCTGCGCTTCGATGTCTCCAGCTACAACGTGGCCAACTTTGCGCAGTGGGGGTACCCAAACGTGATCAGTGTAGTCGATGCGGGAATTCCGGGTTCCCAATTTGGGTTGGTCAGCAACAACGTCAATGCTCCGCGTCAATTCCAGTTTGGGGCGCGCTTCATCTTCTAGCCCTGAACTGCGGGAAGCGGGGCTGCTGTTCGCCTGCTTCCCGCAGTTACAGGCTCGCCTACTGTGTTGTGGCACCTCTTTACCGAGGGAAGAAAAGATGCGCTTCAGGGTTCGAAGATGAGGTTGCGGAGTGCGTACCGCACGAGTTCGCTGACGGTGTCCACCTGGAGCTTCCGCATGATGTTGGCGCGATGCGTCTCGGCCAGAAGCAACGCGTTCTCCTGAAGAAGTTGCGCTTCAGAAGGGACATGGCACAATCTACGTCCCGGCGCAATGTCCGGCGATTTTGTTCGTGCGGTCGCGGACAAGCGCGGGATTCGTGCCTCTTCCCGCTCACCAATGACTATGAACACAGGCTGCTCGTCACGGTGCGGGATCGATGCAGTTTCGGAGGGTCCTTGAAGGCCGGCAACGCCGCATCACGTGAGGAATGCGGTGGTTTCCTCAAGCGGCTCCCATACGCCGCTTTGATTTCGTTGTTCATTCTTTGTGTTTCGGCGATCATGAGCTGGGGCCAGTCGAATCCTCTCTGGCACGGCGTAGTGCGCGACCCAGCGGGCGCGCCCGTCCCCGGCGCAATCGTTCGCCTAGCTAGTGCCCGCAACCAAACCGAGGCGGTTACAGACTCGGATGGGCGTTTCCAATTGGCATTGCCCGTCGGGAAATATCGCCTGACACTTCAAACCGGCAATCGCAAAATCGAGTACGCCCGGCCGATCTCTGTCACAGGCACTAGTACAGCCGTGGTGCTCACTCTCTCGGGAGGCGACGAACTGACCGTGGCGGTGCTCGCGGCAGGTCAGGCCACCAGAGGAGAGGAACTCTCGAGCCAAGCCGTCAGCGAGCTGCCGTTGAACAAGCGCGATTTCAGCGCTCTATTGCTGCTCGCCGCCGGTACGATGACGGACACCAACGGAGCGACCAACTTCACCGCGCAGTTCGCAATCAACGGCCAGCGTGGCGTTGAGGCCACTTTCGCCATGGATGGCGCCGACATCAGCGATCCGGAGATGGGCGGCTCCACATTCTCGAACCTCAACGTGGACGCGGTCCAGGAGATCAAGTCCATTTCCGGCTGGATGCCCGCCGAAGTAGGACGCGGAGCTTCCGGATTCACGAACATCATCACACGCTCGGGAGCCAGCGGTTTTCACGGTTCGGTCTTCGAGTTCGTGCGCAACTCGGCCTTCGATGCCCGCAACTACTTCGATCACCCGACGCCGGCGTATCCCGGCCGCATTCCGCCCTTCCGGCGCAGCGAATTCGGATTCACGAATGGCGGTCCGGTCTACATTCCCAGGGCGTATGACGGTCGAGAACGCACCTTCTACTTCGTCGAGTACCAGGGTTTCCGCCAAGTCCTGGGAACGACGCAGGTGATGCCGGTGCCCACGGTAACCGAACGTTCCGGCATCGATCTCGTAACGTATCCTGACGGATCGACCGACACACTCACCGTCCCGGTGAATCCAAGCATTGCGGCGATCCTGGCGCGGTATCCGCTGCCGAATTATGCTGCCGGTTCGTTCGGCGCCCGTACCTACGCCACAGCATCAAAGGTTGTAACCAACGCGAACCAGTTCTCGTTGCGCATCGATCACAAGTTTTCGTCGAAGGATCAATTCTTCGCACGATTCACGATGGACAACTCGACGGGACCCACGACGAATCCCGATCAGACTGCGATTGACCCAGCGTTCGGCGTGCAATATATGGACAGGCAACGCAACGCCGCCGTCTCGTACACGCGCACGCAGTCGCCTCGATTGATCCTTGAATCGTTGTTGAGCATCGAGCGCGCTACGCCCGGATTTCCCACCACCGATTACACCGATCCCGCGGTCAAATTCAACGACGGTCTCTACGAGGCATTCAATACGGCGGCAGGATCGGTCATGCAGGCCTATGGAAACCTGTTCCACGGCCGTCAGACAGTGGCGTACGCGGCTCGAAATCACGCGTTCAAAGCCGGCTTCGAAGCGCGCCTCAACCGCGACACAACGTATTTCGGCATAAGCCCGAACGGCGAGTACGGCTTCGGCGGCGGCACGGCCTACGCCACCGAGGCGATCAGTTCGCAGAGTGGAACACACGACATTGCCGTTGGCGATCCCCTGCCCGACACGTTGTCGGCCTTTCTCTCCGGCAGTGCGTTTGCTTATACCGCGGCGATCGCGCCTCCTTATTTTTCGAACGGTCAGCACATAGGCCCGGCAGCCATCTCGCGCAACAATTACAGTATCTGGGCGCAGGATACGTGGAAGGTTACGCCGCGCTTTACGGTCGACTACGGGCTGCGATGGGAACTTTACACGCCGATCACGGAGCGCGCGCACCGCACGGGAGGCTTTCTCACAGTAAACGGCACGCAGGAATACGTCGTGAATCCGCAGCCAGGCTACAAGACGAATTGGAACGGGTTTGGCCCTCGCGTCCAAACGTCATGGCAGGCCACGGATAAATTATCCGTCAACGCAGGCGGCGGCATCACCGTGATCCCGCCGAACATCTGGCAGGATAACTTTCTGACGGGTTCAACTCCGTTCGTTGTCTATCCCCGCCTGGTTGCTGCGTCCGGTGCACCGATCAATGATGGATTCCAAATCACCCCATCGCAGCTGCCCAGAGTGTACACGCCGGACGGAGCCGACATTTTCGCCTCCGGCAACCCGAAAGACGTTCCGCCGAACACCGTGATGGATGTCGATCGCTATGAGCAGGATATTGCCGCGCTGACGCCAAGTCACGTCGTGAGCGCACTCAGCTTAAGCGCGATCGATCGTTCTTTTGGCAACGGCACTCTATTCACATGGACGACAGGGGTCGAGCGCAAGATTGGCAACCTGACGGCGAATGCAAGTTATGTAGGAACGGCTGCCGAAAAGCTGCCGCGTTACGGATTCCCCAACGCGTATCCCGGTGCCGGTCCAGGATTCGCCCCGTATACCCAGTTCGACAGCTCAGGCAATGTCACTGGCGGTTTCGGCGTCGAAAATGTGATCTTTGGCGATGCTCATTCGACTTATCACGCTCTTCAGACTTCCGTCTCGGGAACCGTTGGCCATGGCGGTCCCGGGGTTCAGGCAAGCTTCACATGGAGCAAGTCGATTGACGACACCAGCGAGGTAATCGGCGGAACGGGTTCCACCGGCGCCGTGACGTCTGGCTTCTCCCAAAATCCGTTCGACACGCATCCAGAAAAGGGTCCGTCGACGTTCGACGTGACTCGGGGCTTCGGCCTGAGCATCATTCAGGACCTGCAACTGGAAAAAGTCGCCTGTCTAGGTTCTGTCAGCAGAAAGGTTACTGGCGGCTGGCAACTGCTGAGCATTTCCAGCATCAGCTCCGGTTTGCCGTTCACCGTATACTCGGGCCTCCAGCAGACGGGTTACGGATCAGGCGGCGTAGACCGTCCCGACCAGATCGCGAAGCCACATCTGTCCACTGCCCGCCAAAACCGCCAGGATTACTTCGGCGAAGGAGCCAATAACGCTGCGGATTTCTTCTCGATTCCGGTCCACGTGGCTGGCGGCACAGGACCGAACCAGGGAAGGTTCGGCACTCTGGGACGCAACACGTTCCGCGGGCCTGCTTACTATAATTTCGACTTCGCTCTGATTAAGGACACTCCCATCGGCCGCCGCGGCAGTGGTGTCGAGCGCGTGAACCTGCAGTTCCGCGCCGAGTTCTTTAACCTATTCAACATCGTCAACATGGGCTTGCCGTCCAACGTTCTCTCCGGATCCGGTTTTGGCGAAATCAGCAGAACCGCCGGAAACTCGCGTCAGATTCAGTTCTCACTCAAACTCATTTATTAGCAAGCGCCATCGGCGATGAGCCGGAAACGCTCCCCTGGTGTCTTACCCTACGCATAACTGCATCTCACGAGTGACACTTCCAGAAAGATACTTCGACACAATCCAGAAGTCGTTGCGCCTCTTGTGTCACAATAAGCGTACTGAGGCTAACCTCTAGATTCATCGGGGCTGAGAGCCAAATGGGGCGGCTCGCATCGCTGCTTTCGGTGCCATGTGTGGCGTTGATGGCTGTGTACGCGCCGTCCGTCCGCGCGCAGAACGCTTCTAACGGCTCCTTGCCTGAACCTCCCGCTGCCGCCGCTTGCCGAGAGTCAGCGTCTGAAGCGGATCTTCCCGCTGAGCCGCTGGCAAAGGCGCTTCGCCTCTATCGCGCAGGTGATTTCGATGCAGCCACTGAATCCTACAGAACGTTGATCGCAGCCGGGACCGACCCTGCCGCTGCCTATGCCGGACTGGCCCGCGTATACCTCAGGGAAAAAAGCGTCGACGATGCTTTCGCGGCTGCAAGCAAAGCGATCGACCTTGCGCCCACACTGCCGGCGGCGAACGTCGCGATGGGTGAGGTCTATTTTCGCCAGGGCGAATTGCAGAAGGCCGAGCGCGCCTTCCTGGTCACGGTTCGAGCGTGCCAAGCAGACGCACGAGCGTACTACGGCCTCGGGCGAGTCTATCGTGTCACTTCGAATTATCGCCGGGCGCGAATCGCGATTGAGAAGGCCCACTCGCTCGATCCCGACGACCCGGACATCCGCGAGGCCTGGATGGAAACGCTGCCGCGGGCGGAGAGGGTCAAATATTTGAAGGACTACCTGGCGAGCAACGCTGCCAGCGGTGACGAGGAACGAGAAAATCTCGAGGCCGCGCTGGCTCTGCTTCAGGACGACGCCGACGGGCCTGCCAACGCGTGTCGGCTCATATCGGACGTCTCGTCCACCGAATCGAAGCTCGACATGTTGCTATACGACCCCACGCACGTTCGGGGGTACGGGCTCAAGGTGCTCTTGAACGGCACTCCGGCCAACCTCCTGCTCGACACGGGCTCAAGCGGAATTCTGGTGGACCGTAGAGTAGCGGAGAAAGCTCACATCAAACCACTGGTCGAGCACGAGGCGAGGGGTGTGGGAGACGCGGCGCCGCCGAGCGGCTACATCGGATACGTCGACGCGATCAAGGTCGGCGGTCTCGAATTTCGCGGTTGCCGCGTCGAAGTCGTGGAACGCACGTCGGTGGCTGACAGCGACGGCCTCATCGGCGGCGATGTCTTTTCGCATTTCTTGGTCGAGTTGAATTTCCCTGACGCGAAGTTCAAGCTGACACCTTTGCCGCCCGTTCCCGAAGAGCCCGGCGAGCAAGCAGCACTTGAATCGCGCGCGTCCGAAACCGTTCATCTGCACGACCGCTACATCGCGCCCGAGATGGAATCGTACCTCCGTGTTTTCCGCTTCGGCCACGCGTTGTTGATTCCCACGCGGCTGAACGGCTCTGTAACGAAGCTTTTCCTGATCGATACCGGCGCTTTCGACGACACCGTTTCACCTCGAGCGGCAAAAGAGGTGACGAAGATCAGCCCCGACGGCCAGACACACGTTCACGGATTGAACGGTTCCGTGAAACAGGTGTATCGCGCGAACAAGGTCACGCTCCAATTCGGTCACTTCGAACAGAAGCGGGAGGATTTGATCACCTTCGATTTGACGAGCATGAGCGACGGCTTCGGGACGGAGATTTCGGGAACTCTCGGATTCGCGATGCTGCAATTGCTGGACATCCGGATCGATTATCGCGACGGCCTCGTCGATTTTCGCTACGATCCGAACCGGTTCCACTAGCTCACGACCCGCTTTTCGAGTCCTTGACTCTCGAACATTGAATCGATCGTCGCCAGCAAGGTCGACAACGGAGCCGACTTCACGGCCATGCCGTGAACCCCGACATTCACCGCCTCCGCCTTGATCTGCGCCGACTCATGCATCGTGAAAATCAGGATTTTCGTTGCTGGCGACGATTTCAAGATCGCCTTCGCCGCTTCCAGCCCGCCGACATGCGGCATACTCACGTCCAAGATGGCGAGGTCGGGATTCAACTGCACGGCCTTCTGGATGGCCTCTGAGCCGTCACCCGCTTCTCCGCAGACCTGCAAACCAGCCGCTACAAGAGCGGCGCGCAAACCGCGGCGCACAGCCTCGTGGTCGTCCGCAATCAGGATTCGGAACCACCTCCTTTTGCGATCCGCGTGCCCGCGTGCAAGCGAACCGGAGGCCGAGCCTTCGTCCGAACGTCCGGCCTCCGTAGCCATTGTTGGTTCATGCACCTGCAAGTTCGACCGCAACTCGGTCGTTCCCTTCTCCCGTTTCATTCAACACACCTCGCACACACTTTTTACAGGCTGCTTCGAATCGCAGGTGCTGCCTGAATATCCTGTTCCGCGAGAGTCGAGTATGTAGATACAGCTGCCGCGTGACCGCGCATCTTGTCAGGAAGAAAACAGGCTATGTCAGAAGGCCGCCTTAGGCTCTCCCAATCGGGCCACCACGCACAATACAGGATTCGCTGTAAATCGAACTTCTGGCGATTGTAGATTCCGTTCGTCGGTGAAACAACCGTTTCGCGCAAGCTGCACCGATCAATGCGCCTCGGGAGTGCGGTCACGGCGGTTACCGCGCGTCGGCGGCCTCGGCAGGAACGGATCGTCGCAAGAGGTGCAGAGGCCCGCTGACGAATGGGTTTCCTCGTTCGAAGAACCGGAGGTGACGATGTGCTTCGCGCGAGAGGCCGATGCGCGTGGTCACGCCAATCTCGCCGACCCGCTGAGCTGGAGAGCCAAGCCAGAGGACGCTCCGAGAGCCGCACAGGTCGATTCCGTCAAGCCGCTTATCGACGCGCATCGCCTGAGCGAGACGCCCCGGCCCTCGGGTGAGGTCGCGAAGAGCGCGAACTCCGCGGCTCGTGCGCATGAGCGCGATGCCCTCGAACGGCTCGATCGCACGCAGCAGGACTCCGGCGCCGATTCCAGCGCTCTCGCCGGAGATGTTGAGCATCCACGCCGAACCGTACGCGAAGTAGACGTAGGCATGGCCCCGTTCGAGAAACAACGAGCGCTTGGCAGGCGTCTCGCCACGATAGGCGTGGCCCGCCGCATCGCCGACTGGATAAGCCTCTGTCTCAACGATGCGGCCGCTGAGCCGCGCGTGTGCGAGATCGTGCACAATCGTCTTGCCGATCAGGTAGCGCGCCAGTTCGGTCGTGTCCACCGGAAGCTCGGCGCGCCTAAGACGCCGAATTGTCAGGAAGCCTCGTTTGTCTGGCGGTCGCACGGGACACCGAATATACGACAACTAGGCTCGTATGTTCCCCGCTTGAAAAGTTCTCCGCACGCGGCTCCATTCGTCCAAGGCTGGCGTATACTGCCGGGCGAAATGCAGCACCAACGACTCGAACGAATCCTCCTAGCGACGGTTGCCGTGGCGGCCGTCGCGTTGGCAGGAGTCACACTCCGCGCGCAGCCGGGCCAGACGGGGCTGAAGGTCTTCTCGCTCGCGGCGGCTGAACCCAAGCCCGCCGGCACTCCTTGGCCTGGCGCTGCGCTGGTGGGCGGAGGCGGAGATGTCGACGAAGCAGCGCGATTCCTCTGCGAGCACGCGCACGGAGGCGAATTGGTGGTGCTGCGCGCGAGCGGCGGTGACGCCTACAACCCGTACTTCCATGATCTCTGTCCCAACAATTCAGTGACGACGCTTCTGATCACCTCGGCGGACAGTGCGAGGGATCCTGTGGCGCTCGACCACGTGCGCCGCGCGAACGCTATTTTCATCGCGGGCGGCGACCAATCGAATTACGTGAAATTCTGGTCGGGGCCGATGCAAGACGAACTCAATGCTGCGATCAGTCGAGGCGTGCCCATCGGAGGAATCAGCGCGGGACTTGCGGTGCTCGGGGAATTCGCCTTCTCCGCACGCCACGACACAGTGACAAGCGTCGAGGCCCTAACCAATCCTTTCAGCGCGAAAGTGACGCTCGAACGAGCCTTTCTCTCGATTCCCGCACTCCGCGGAATCATCACCGACAGCCATTTCTCGCCGCGGCAACGAATGGGACGCACCGTTGCGTTCCTCGCGCGCATCGAAGGGGATGGCTGGGCAGATCCCGCACGAGCGATCGGAATCGACGAATCCACCGCCGTCCTGGTCGAGCCCAGCGGAGAAGCCACGATCGCGGGCAAAGGGTCAGCGTATTTTCTCGAATTAGCTCATCGCCCGGACAAGTGCGAAGCCGGGAAACCGCTGACGGTAAAGGGCGTCCGTGCTTACAAGCTTGCGGTTGGATCCGGATCGCGGTTTGACCTCAAGACTTGGACAGGCAACGGCGGGACAAACTTTGTCATCGACGTGGTCGACGGAGAGATGACGCGAAGCGATCGTTAGCGGCTGCAAACAGCGTTGCAGAGAGGAAGAACTGCCATGGCGGCATGCTCACATCTGAAGGAAATCCGGAAGGTGACTCCGAGCGCCAAGGGATGCGAAGATTGTCTCAAGATTGGAGACTCGTGGGTCCACCTGCGCCTTTGCCTGACGTGCGGGCACGTCGGATGCTGCGACAGCTCAAAGAACAAGCACGCGACAAAACATTTTCATGCCACGAAGCATCCCATTATCCAGTCGTTTGAGCCGGGCGAAGACTGGCGATGGTGCTATGTGGACGAGATGGAAGTCTGACGGGAGCGAACGAAACGCATGGCCGCTGGACAAGCACTAACGAGAGACAAGGCCTGGCCCACGCTGCCGCTCGCCGAGTGGAGCGACACGCGCGACACATTGCACATGTGGACGCAAATCGCAGGCAAAGTGCGCCTCGCGCTGAGCCCGCACGTGAATCACTGGTGGGAGGTGCCGCTCTACGTGAGCGCGCGAGGGTTGACGACCTCCGCCATACCCAGCCAACTCGGCCTGTTCGAGATTCAGTTTGACTTCATCGAGCACAAGGTCGACATCGTGACCGGCTGGGCCCCTCCGATGACGATCCGGCTCTACACCCGGAGCGTAGCGGGCTTCTATCGCGAGCTGATGCAGGACCTCAGTTCGCTGGGCATCGACGTGAAAATCTGGACGATGCCCCAGGAAGTGCCGAACCCGATTCGGTTTGACCGCGATGTGACGCACGCCAGGTACGATCCGAACTACGCGAATCGCTGCTGGCGGATTCTCGCCAGCGTCGACATGGTTTTGCAGGAATTTCGGACGCAATTCATCGGCAAGGTCAGCCCGGTGCACTTCTTCTGGGGAAGCTTCGATCTGGCGTTCACGCTCTTTTCGGGACGCCGCGCGCCGGAGCGCGCCGGCGCCGACCGCATCACGCGCGAGGCCTATTCCCACGAGGTGATTAGCGTCGGCTGGTGGCCGGGCAGCGGGGAGATCACGGAACCGATGTTCTACGCCTACGCGGCGCCGGAGCCGCAGGGATTGCGCGAAGCCATCGTGAAACCGGAAAAGGCTCACTACGAACCAAAGCTCGGTGAGTTCCTGCTGAGCTACGAAGAAGTCCGCCGCTCGCCCGACCCGAAAGCCGCAGTGCTGGACTTTGCCCGGACGGTGTACGAGGCGGGTGCGTCGCTCGGCAATTGGGACCGCGCGTCGCTCGAACGCAATCGTCCGGCCTAACCTCACTGAGGTTTCAACACTCTTTGCTTCAGCGCCAGCAGACGTCCGCTCAAATCGCGGTTGGCGAGGTCGACGGCAGGAGGAACGGTCCCGGCCGAGCGTCGGGCCGGCCCGCCGGAACTCGCAGCGAACGGCGCCGCTCAAGAAAATGCTTCTGCGCTCGGCGGCCCCAAGAGCGCACGAACCAGTAATTCAGGGCACCGGCGGTCCCCGCGCTGAGTATCGGAATCAGGCGCGCTGCCCATTTTTCGGCGACCTCCGCTCCCGCCCGAATCGCGACCTGGTCGACAATCCGCGGAACGAGGCGCTCCACCGCCTGCTTCTCGAGAAACTCGCGGCCGAAGTCGAGACCGGCGGCGCTTGCAGCGGCCAACCACAAAGAAGCAAGCTCTTCGCTGGTTGAATACTCAAAGCCATAGGTCAGGCTGAGCTTTTGGAGCATTCGAATGGTGATGGCGGCAAGGATTCCGAAATCGGGCAGGATCGTCACCATCCCGCCTAATCCCAGGCCCATGCCCTCTAGCGCTGCTGCCCTCGCCGAGTTCCTGATGACGTGCTCGGCGTGGGGATTGAGGTCGCCATCGCTCAGATTGTGCATGTCCTGCCAGGAATAGACGGGAGATTGAAGTTTCGGGCGCACTTGCCGAAAGTATCTTTCGGGGTCCACCTGGACCTGTCTGTACGCGCGACGAAAGCCCGCTCGGGCAGACGCTCGAAGCAGGCGGTAGATCCAACCGGAGGAACGAGGTCGCATTTGTGATCCTTTGCGACAGCCAGGTCGGTCGCTCTGTATATTTTGCCTCAATCCGAACGGCAGGGGAAGGCTCCTCTCCGGCGCCGTTTCAGCCTCGAAACACGGGGGATATACGATGGTTAGGTACCCACTGGTACCCCGGTTCTATAGGCTCCTGACGGTGCTTTGGTTTAACTTCAATGCGATGAGAGCGGAAACCAAGGATTCGCGATGAGCACGTCTCTCCTAGTATCGGAAAACGCGGCCCTGTTCTCTGCCCGCTCCGGAAGGGACGCACGGCGGCGAAAGCGTCTCAAGCTTGCGCTGCCCCTGCACGTTCGACCGTTCGATTCCCGCTTTATCGACATTGAAGACGTCGGAGAAGTCGTTGATTTTACGCAAGATGGGCTCTATTTCGTCACCTGCATGCCGCACTATCTCGTGGGGATGCGCGTTATCGTGACGTTCCCGTTCGGCGACAGGGTCTCGGCCCATCGCAAGTTTCTGGGGACCGTGGTCCGGCTCGAAGAGCGGGCGAATGGCCACTCGGGGGTCGCTGTGCGATTCCTGCTGTAATCCTCGAGGGCTTTGGCAGGTTGCGGTTTCGCTTTTGAACAATCAAGAAGGGATTCAGCTTGTATCCCTCCTGAAGCGGCCGCCAGAATAGCAGAATTGACGGTCCCGCCGGTTCCCAGGGCGTTCGAGTAATCCGGTAGGCCATGAGGATCAACCAGCATGAACCGTGATGAAGGCAAGAAAACGCCGTACCAAGTCGGCGGCAGTATGTCGGCGACAAAAGACGCGGAACGCCGCAATTCAGACAGGCACATTCTAACCGCCTCGGCGGAGGTGGTCGAACTGAACTCGGGTGCACGATTCTCCACCCGCACGACCGATCTCGGGCCCGGCGGCTGCTTCGTCGACACGACGAACCCATTCCCTGTCGGCTCGCGCGTTTGGCTGACGCTTCGCAAGGGCAAGACCGAATTCGAGACCGCAGGCGTGGTTGTCTATTCTCAGCACGGCCTGGGAATGGGCATCGCCTTTGACGACGTGGATTCAAAGCAGAGAGAGGCGCTTGATCAATGGCTTGGCGATCTGGCGGGCCGCGTGCAAATGTCATACGCAGGGGCACGACCACCGAAACGTTCGGACCTGGTCCAGTTCTCGGCCCAGGTCGGTCCCGACCGGGCCGCGCTCGTGCGTTTGGTTCAGCTGATGATCACGAAAGGGATTTTGACGGAAGCGGAAGGCTCCTCGATTTTCTTCGATCCGGTTCTGTAAGCTCGGGCGTTGGTCCCGGGGCCACAGGCCTTCGTAATTTCGGTCTGCGTTGATTCTTGGGAGCAGGCTTCGAAACAATGAGGAAAAAACGACTCGGCGAGGTCCTTCGTGAGCGGGGTCACGTTTCTCACGCCGAGCTGAACAAGATCATCGAGGAGCAGCACGGCAAGCTGATCCACCTCGGCGAGCTGATGCTGGAGCGCGGCACGGTCTGCAAGAAGGATCTCGCCGCGGCGCTCACTGAAGTCACTCACGTTCCCTACCTGGATTGCGAGCAGATCGAAATCGACCCGGAGATTCTGAAACTCCTGCCGCACGCTATCGCCAGACGTTGCTGCGTTCTGCCGATTCACGCCCAGGGCACGAAACTCGTCGTTGCCATGGCGGAGCCGCAGAACCTCCAGATCATTGATGAGCTGCGGTTTTCCACCGGTATGGATATCATCCCCCGGCTCTCGTTCCGCAGTGAAATCGAAGCCGCCGTCGAAAGGGCCTACGGCCGGGAAGAAGACGCGGAAGCGGCCGCCGCCGCGGCGATCGTCGACGAAAATCAGGATTCCGGGATGGAATTCATCTCCTCCAGTTCCCTGCAGCGAAATATCGACGCCATGCAGGAAATGCAGGCGGAACTGCTTCAGAAGAGCACCCCGGCGGTGCGCATGGTCGCATCGGCCATCACTGCTGCGGTAACGAAGCAGGCGAGCGACATCCACATCGAACCGCAGGTTACCGACACGGTGATTCGTTTGCGCGTCGACGGAATGCTTCGCGATTTCCAGCGGATTCCGCGCTCGCTCCAGAATTCCGTCGTCTCGCGCATCAAGATCTTGTCCGATATGGACATCGCCGAGCGCCGAGCGCCACAAGACGGGCGCTTCCTCGTGAAGCTGTCAGGCCGCAAGGTCGACCTCCGCGTTTCCACTCTTCCGACTCAATATGGCGAGAAGGTTGTGATGCGGCTTCTCGAGGCAGACGCGCCCTCTCAGGGCTTTTCGTCGCTGGGCCTTCCACCCGAAATCTGCGACAGCCTGACCCGCATTCTTGGCCAGCCGCAAGGCATGGTCCTGGTTACCGGTCCCACCGGCGCCGGCAAGAGCACGACCCTGTATTCGTCGCTGAATTTCGTCCGCAAGCCGACGGTCAATATCATCACCGTCGAAGATCCTGTCGAATACGCCGTCGCGGGACTCAATCAGGTGCAGGTCAACACGAAAGCAGGACTTACGTTCGCCTCGTGCTTGCGCTCGATCCTGCGGCAAGATCCCAACGTGATCATGGTCGGTGAGATTCGCGACAAGGAGACGGCGGAAATCGCCATCAAGGCCGCGCAAACCGGGCACCTGGTGCTCTCAACGCTGCACACAAACGACAGCGTTTCAGCCGTTACCCGCTTGCTGGACCTCGGCATCCCCGGATTCCAGATCGCGACCTCCGTCACTGGAATCGTCGCGCAGCGGCTTGTTCGACGTCTGTGCAGTTGCCGGGACCAAGTCCCCACGAGCCCCGAACATAGCGCCCGCCTCCTCCAGGCCGGAATGCAGTGCCCGCCCGCCACGCAGCATGTGCCGGCGGGGTGCGACATCTGCGATCTCACCGGGTACAAGGGCCGTGTCGGTATCTATGAAATGCTGGTCCTCGACGATGCCATCCGTTCTGCCGTCCGTTCGGGCGGACGCAATGACGAGATTCGCTCGCTCGCCCGCCACAACGGCATGAAGCTCATGCAGGAGTACGCCCTGGAACGCGTTCGCGAGGGTTTGACGACGCTCGATGAAGTCCTGCGCGTCGTTCCCTTCGAAAGGATCCGCTCCTCCCAGTGCTCCGCGTGCCAGCATGAACTCTCCCCTGACTTTAATTTCTGCCCCTATTGCGGCCAAAGAACCGCTGAAAGCGAGCCCCGAAAGACGGAAAGTCGCTCGCTCGTTGGACAAGGAGCCCGACTCGAATGAGTTCCGGCAACAACGACAAAACCTGGAGTTCCGCGCGCGGGGCCCAGCGGATTTCGCACTTGCGCGATTTATCCGTGACGTACGAGGGCCGGAGCGAAGACGTCGCCCTCAGGCCGCCCGACATCAGCACGCGCGGCATGTTCATCAACACGAACCAGAATTTTCCCGAAGGGGCGGTGCTGAACGTTCAGTTCAGACTCGGCCACACCGACACCGAAATCAGCACGCGGGCCGAGGTCCGCTACTGCCTGCCCGGGGTGGGTGTGGGCGTGGAGTTCCTGGATATCTCCCCAGAAGCTGTGCGCGCTATCGAGAAAGAGATCGGGTCCCAGCAGCCAGCAAAGTCCAGACCCGAAGTTGCGCCGCGATAGTTATAGGACCCCATAGTCATAGGACCTTGTAGTTCTAGGACTTACGAGCATCTTCGACCGAGCAGCAATTTCCTAGGGTAGGAAAATTCTGCCCATCTTGACCCGAAACCAGGGCATCCCGCCTACCGTAACTCCCTTAGATTCAGTCCCGCATTCCCATGGCAGCCTTATTGCAAACGTAGTAGGCGGGGGATTGGCATGGGAGAACGCCGTAAAGCAAGAAGGTACGAGGTTTACCTGCCTTTACAGGTTTGCACCTCACGCAAACGGCCGAGCGAATTCTACACGGCCCAGCTTCGTGACATCTCGCGGACGGGCATTTACTTTCACTCGACGGTTGATCTGGATCCTGGCGCTGCCGTTGAATTGACGTTTGCGCTTCCGGCTGAAAGGGATAATGGCGCGTCCGTGCTCGTGCGCGCCAGCGCGAGGGCCTTGCGCGTGGCCCAGATCGAGGGCGAACTGAGCCCGTTGTATGGCGTGGCCGCCACGATTGATCGGATCGACTTTGTCCGGCCGGTCGTCAGCAACGCCGCCTGATTTCGGGTGGTCCTCTTTCAAGGTGCCCGCAGACCTGCTCTGTTGTTTTCTGTCACCTGAAACTACTGTTCTGCTCAGCCGCTGACCGCTAGAATCCCTTCTGCTGCACCATAGCCCATCATGCTGAGTTCTGCCCCGGACCCCGGCGTCGCGATCGAGTGCCAGATACTCCGTGTTCTCTGCTTGCGCGGAGGCTTGACGCAAGTGTCCGCCGAAGCAGCCCGCCGGCTCGGCGAGCACTCCTGGCGGGCGCCGGAGCATCGCACGATCTTTGAAGCAATCGTTCGGTTGAGCAGACGCTCCGTCACGTGGTCTCGGGAGGAGCTCGCGGCAGAGGCAACGCGTATGGGTTTCCCCGATATCGACTGGAATGAGTACTTCGACTCCAGCGCGGCCGATCGCGAACCGGCAGGTCGCCCTTTAATCGAGCTGCTTGAAGAGTTGGCTAGGGTGCCCAGCAAATAATGAGATTCCGCAGGCTGCAATACTGGTTCTCGCTGGCCGATGTCACGCTCCTGCCGGGATTCATACTGCTCTACATGTGGCGGCTGCAATTCACGGCGTACTGGACCTGGGTAATCTTCGTCGCATGGCTGATAGCCAGCTTCTTGGTTCATCGCGACACGCCGAAGACCCTCGGCTGGGGAGCGGACAATCTTTGGCCTGCGACCAAGCAGGCTCTCGTCGTCTTCGGCGCGATGGCAGGGGCGCTGGTCGCAATCGGCGTCGCTCTCGGCCAAAGGCGCGGCATGCCTCCAAATCTAACGTCGGCGTCGAGGCTCGGGAGCTACTTCGCCTTTTGCCTGCTTCAACAGGTCGCGCTCAACTCGCTCGTCAACAACCGGATGCTGTCGCTCTTGCGAAGCGAATGGGCTTCTGCCGTTTTAACCGGAGCCGTCTTCGCGGCCTGCCACTGGCCAAATCCGGTGCTCGTGCCGCTCACGTTCGTCGCGGGCACGGCGATGGCGTGGATGTTCGGCCGCGCGCGGAACATCATCCCACTGGCGATTGGTCAGGCTCTGCTGGGCTCAATCGTTTGGTGGGCGTTTCCGGTTGCGTGGCACCACCACCTTCGCGTCGGACCGGGCTATTACACCTCGCCCCGCTGAGTGCTCTTCATCGCCACGGGCTCAGGAGCGCGTTGCCGCGGCTGTGTACTTGCGTGCGCCGCGAAGGCTTTCGACCGGATCTCCGGCCGGCAGGAACTCCATCGCCGCATAACCTTCGAAGTGCAGCGCGGCGAGTTTCTTGAAGATGTTCGTGTAATTGATTTCGCCAGTGCCCGGCTCGTGGCGGCCTGGCACGTCCGCGATGTGTACGACGCCGACCTTGTCGATGTTCTTCTCGAGCTTCTCGATCAGATTCCCTTCGGCAATTTGCTCGTGATAAAAGTCGTAGAGGAATTTCACGCGCGGATGGCTCACTTCACCAATGATGTCGAAGCCTTCCGCCACCGACGTCAGGAAGTAGCGCGGGTTCTCCTCGGGATCGATGTTTTCGAGCAGCAGCGTGACGTTTCGCTTCTCCGCCAGTTCCGCGGTGCGCTTCAAGCTCTCGACGCAGGCGTGATGCTGCGCGTCGTGCGACAAATCGGGCACGCGGTTGCCCGAAAGCACGATGATCGCGGGGCATTCCAGTTTGTCGGCGGTGACGAGCATCTCTTCCACGTCGCGCACGAACAGTTCCCGCTCGCCAGGATTCGCGGCGCCGTGCCTTACTCCCGCGGCCGCGTCAAACGTGATCCCAAGCCCGCGCTTCCGCCGATTCGCCTCCGCGAACTCCGCATCGGACCAATTCCGGAATTCGTCGACGAGCTCCACGTGCCGGTATCCCGCCTCCGCAATTTTCCCCAGCCGCTCCGCGAACGGCAGATCGCGAAAAACGGTCCACAGCATCACGGACAGCGGAAATGGCGTCTCCCCGACTTCGGATTCGGCCTTGGCGCGCGGCGCCAGCCCCTCTGGTCCCACCGCCATCGCAAGCGCCGCGCCGACCGCTGTTCGCGAAAATTCACGCCGATTCATTCGCTCGCTCCGACAGCGGACTATACATCAATTCCGCTGACATAGACTTTTCACAAGCTCTCGGGGCTACTGTTTCGGCGGCTGGCGGTGGGCCTGCATGATGGGGCGAAGGATCGGATAGAACTGCACGAACACATTGTCGTCGGCGGCATGCTGATTGTGGCACGCGTAGCACGTATCTTTGGGGTTCGCCATTGCTTTCGACCTCAAATTCGGTGTCTTGCCAAAATTGAAGTACGCCCAGCTTTCCGCGAAGTGCTCGTGGTCCTTCACCGCAGCAGCCATTCCGTCAAGGTCACCTTCGAAGTAGCCTCCCTTGGCGGGCGATACGTTCTCGTTCGGTGGATAGAGCGCGAGGACCAGCACCGTTTTTTCCGGGAATTTTCCGGTGCGCACATACTCGCTATAAGACTCGGGTCGGATGTAGACGTCGTGAAATTCGCCGGTGCCTCTACCCTGCATCCCCGGCTCGTAGGTCAACCCAGTCGAGCTGCCGACGAAGACCCACGTCTCGAAATGTTCCGGGCGAATCAGCGCGCCGTCCGAGTCGTAACGCGGCCCCGTACTATGCTCCTCCGCTTGCGCGAGGACGACCGGGACGCGCAACGTCAAGCCCCCACCCATCAACGCTGTCAATCCTGCCCCGACACCGACCAGCAACAAAAGTAATCTGCGCACGCGATTCCTCCCTATTCGCACCGCAACGCCACATTCGGGTCGATCGACGCCGCGCGGCGCGCGGGAACGAAGCACGCGACCAGCGCCGCGATGATCAACACCAACGCAACGCCGATAAACGTAGCCGGGTCCGTCGGCGTTACTTCGAACAGCAATGATTTCAGCAGGCGCGTGAGTGCAAGAGCTCCCGCAAATCCAATTCCCACGCCCAGCAGCGCCAAGCCGAGTCCCTGCCCAAGGAACATTCGCACGATTCCGGAGGGCTGTGCGCCGAGGGCCATGCGAATACCGATTTCGCGCACGCGCTGGCTCACACTCAACGCCATGACCCCGCCGATTCCCGCGACCGCAATCAAGAGCGCAAGCCCCGCGAACAGGCCGAGCAGGCTCGCAGTCAGCCGCGGCGCCGCGAGTGATTCGTGACGCGCATCCTCGACGCTCATCACGTGACTGATCGCGATCTGAGGGTCCACTTCGTGCACAGCGCGACTAAGACGATTGGCGAGAATCCACGGGTCCACCATCGTGCGAACGAGCAAGGTACGCGCATCGGCGGATTGTGCTACTGGCGAATACACCTCGACTCCAGGCGTCTGGTCGACACCCAATTCCCGGACATCGCCCACGACCCCAACAATTGTTAGCCAATCCTTCCCATCGTTCGGTGAAAGACGTTTGCCAATAGGATCCTCATTCGGCCAATACCTTCGGCGCATCGCGTCGTTTATGACCACAACCTGCAGAGACTTTTGGTCGTCGGTATCCGCAAACAGGCGGCCGCGCAGAAGAGGGATCCCCAGCGTCTTGAAATAGTCGGGGGAGGCTGATGCTACGTTCGCTAACGGGGGTGCATCGCCGGATGCGAGGGGATGCCCCTCGATTTGGAAGTTGGTCGTGCTCTGCCCAAAGGTAAGCAGCTCAGGCTCGAGAGGGTACGTCGAGGAAACGGCCGCGGAAAGGACGTCGGGCTCGCCTTTTGCCCGGTCGAGAAGCTGTTTCGCTTCCAGAGCGATTTCCTCACCCGTTTTGTTCTTCGACCAGTTGAAGGTAAGCCGCATCGCAAGTACGCGCTGGGGCACAAAGCCGGGATTCACCTGCAGCATCTGATAGAGACTTCGCAGCATCAGGCCGGCGCCAATCAGGAGAATAAACGAGAAGGCGATCTGAGCAACGATCAGAACGCTGCGAACCAGCGTGCGCTGGCGCCCAGCTCCCGCGCCGGCGCTGCCTTCCTTTAATCCAGACGCAAGACTCCCCCGGGCGGACACCGCGGACAGCGTGCCGAAGATCACGCTCACGCCCACGGCTGCAGCAAGAGTAAAGAGAAGTACACCGGTATCGACATGAATTTCGCGAGCGCGTGGGGTGAGCCGCGCAGCGAAGTCAGCCAGAAGCCCTAGGCTGTCATACGCAAGCAGCAATCCCGCCGCGCCGCCGATGAAGGCCAAAACGAAACTCTCGGTGAGGAGCTGCCGCAAGAGACGGCTGCGTCCGGCGCCGAGGGCGGTGCGCACGGCGAGCTCGCGTTCGCGGCGCGCCATGCGGGAGAGCGTGAGATTCGCCACGTTGGCGCATGCGATCAGCAGGACGAAACCAGCTGCGGCAAGCAAGACGATCAGCGTCGGCCGCGCCCCCTGTGTCAATTCATCGCGCAAAGATGAAGCCGCCACACCGTATCCAGCCTCCGGCGGATAGGTTTTCGAATACGAGGATTCCAGCCGCGAGGCGATTGTCGCGAGATCGGCGTCCGCCTGGGCGAGCGAGACGCCTGGCTTGAGACGCCCGAACACCTCCATCATGCGGTGGTCGCGCCCCTCGATCATTCGCTGAGAAGACCGGAACGGGCACGCGCTGGTCGGCATGTAGACGTCATTCTCGTTCGGATACTGCGGGACAGGCGGCAGAACGCCGATCACGGTATGAACTTTGTCGTTCATCTCAAACGTCTTGCCCACAATTCCCGGATCGCCGTGAAAATCGCCTTTCCAGTACTCATAGCTCAAGAGAAGAACGGGCGGCGCGCCGATCTGATCGTCCGGGGGCAGGAACGTCCTTCCGAGAATCGGCTTGATGCCGAACATTTCGAAATAATTCCAGGAAACGACGCCGGTGCGAACACGGGCCGGGTCGCCATGACCGAAGAGCGTAAAGGACATCGTGTGGTATTCGACAAGACTCGAGAACGTGCGATTCTGATCGCGATAGTCAAGTATCTCCGGCACCGAGAAGCCGATGTCGTTCACCCCCATCTTCTGCGCCTGCTGGCGAACGAAAACGAGCTGCTGTCCCTGTCTATAGGGCAAGGGACTCAGCAACACAGCGTGAACCACGCTGAAGATGGCGGTGTTCGCACCGATGCCGAGCGCGAGCGTGAGAACCGCGATCAGCGTGAAACCCCGATTTTGTCGCATCATACGGAACGCATACGCACAGTCCTGCTTCAGAATCTCCCAATGCTCGCGCGGGGCCGTGCGAAACACTCCGGCGATGGTTTCCGTCCATAAACGAAGAACGCCCCCGACACCTCCGCGCGCTTCCGCCTCGCGCTCCTGCTCGCGAAAGACGCCGGCCATTTCCCCGCCGTAATTCGTCTGAAAATCGAACGGAAAAACACGGACCAGCATCTTGAAGAATCGTTCTGAGAACGGCGGCTTCGAATTTGGCATTTGCCGAACCTCCCTCAAACGAGTCCCGGCTTGCGGAAAAGTCTCTTGGCGTGGGCCTGCGCCAGCGTTTCTTCCATGCGGCGCGCCTCGGCGATGGCAACTTCGCGCCCGAAATCAGTGAGCCTATAGTACCGGCGGCGCTCGTCGTCCAGACCGAACTCCGGCCGGCGGTCGGACTCAAGAATCATTCCCGAGCCTTCCAGGCGCGCGAGGTTGCCATATAGCGTTCCGGCGCTGAGCTGCACCTTCCCCTCGGTGCGGTGCGCGACTTCCTTCAGGATCGCGTAACCGTGCTTTTCGCCGTCCGCCAGAGCGAGCAGGACGTGAAACATCGCCGGCGTAAGCGGCAAATACGATTCCGACTCCCGTTTCTTGGTCATCTGAGCCCCTTCCCCAGACCGCGGACAGCGCCTCTATCGCCGGAAGTACGACTATATCGTGCGACGGTATAGTGAGCACATTCTGTTCCACTGCGCCCCCCCCCTTGTAACCTGCAGTTTTCACGGATATTTACCGGTGAACGCCATCCTGCGCCAGAGGTAGCAGGTGTCCGCTCATGGGATTCGCCCTTTCGCGGGTGAACACGAATCGAGAATTGTGGGTGGCTCGGAGAGCCCGAAGTTCGAGGGGCGAGAACAGGAAGCTACTACTCGGCGGTGATTCTTCTCCCGCTGGCGATCTTCTTCAGGGCGAAGCCGATGGGAACGGTGGCAAAGCAGGCCAACGCCAGGTAGCGGAAGTCGTCCACATAGGACCATAGCGCCGCCTGTCGATCGAGGACGCCTTCGAGCAGTTTCAGCGCGCGTTGCAGCGCGTCGACCGCATCGGCGCGCGCGCTCATCAGCTGATGCACGGCGCCCAGCACCTGGTGGAACAGAGGGCTTTGCGGATCGAGCGAATGCGACAGTTCCGTGCGGTGCATCTGGGCGTGGCGCGCAACAATCGTGTTGACGATCGAGATTCCGATGCTTCCGCCAAGGTTTCGGAATAGGTTGTAAATCCCGCTCGCGTTGCCGATTTGCACGTCCGGCAACGTGCCCATCGCCACCGTCGCGAGAGGAACAAACACAAATCCGAGAAAAAAGCCGCTCAGGAGAATGGCCCAGAACATCGTCCCCTGCGAAATATCCAGCGTGACGCGCCCGAGCCATAGATTGCAGACGCCCACGCCGGTGAACCCAACCGCAATCAAATAGCGGCTGTCGATTCTCGACATCAGGAGTCCGACCAGGGGCATCGCAAATATCGCGCCGATGCCTCTGGGGGCGACCGCGAAGCCCGCCGAAAGCGCCGTGTAGCCCAAGAGCGTCTGAAAAAAGAGCGGAAGAATCGTGATCATTCCGTAGACGACGGCGCCGAAGAGCGCGATCTGAAGGCAGCCGACGGAGAAATTGCGGTCGCGAAACACCCCCAAGTTCACCAGCGGCCTTTTGCCTGCGATCTCGCGCCACAAAAACGCGATCAGTCCGATAACGACCACCACGACTGCCACGCGAATCCACGTCGCGCCGAACCAGTCGTCCTCCTGTCCCTTGTCGAGAATGATTTGCAGCGTGCCGATCCACAGAGCGAGCAAGCCCAGTCCGATTCCGTCTAGCTTGCCGGGGCGCGCGTTGCGAATGTGCGGCGGGTCGGTGACGAGCCGCGAAATCAGAAGCACCGCGAGAATTCCGATCGGGATGTTGATGAAGAACGCCCAGCGCCAAGTGTAGGTCTCCGTGATCCAGCCACCGAGCGTCGGCCCGAGGACCGGCGCAACCACCACGCCGAATCCGAACGCCGCCATTCCCAACCCGCGCTTTTCCGGCGGGAAGCTTTCGAGGAGGATCGCCTGCGACACCGGCTGGAGCGCGCCGCCGCCGGCTCCCTGCAAGGCGCGCGCGATCAAAATCATCGCGAGACTGGTCGAGGCGCCCACAAGAAACGAGGCGAACGTGAAGATGATGATGCAGACGATCAAGAACCGCTTGCGGCCGAAACGCTGCGAGAACCAGCCGCTGGCGGGGAGAATGATCGCGTTCGCGACGAGGTAGCTCGTGAGAACCCAGGTGGCTTCCTCGTTCGACGCCGAAAGACTTCCCCCGATGTACGGCACGGCGACGGCGGCGATGGAAGTGTCCAGCACTTCCATGAACGTCGCCAGCATCACGGCCAGCGCGATGAGCCATGGATTGACTTCGAGGGATAAAGGAACGGGTTGTGCTTCGCTCGCCATCGCGATGGAACGCGCCTGAACGTGAACTGGCAGCGAGACAATTGGTCGCTCGCCGGCGAGGCATCACTTCATCTTTGGCGGGAACGTGTTGCTCGCGTTTCTTAGATGCTCGCGCATGCCCTTTGGACGCGCCGAGCGCCGGCCTATCCGGCCGGAGCGCAGCAGCGCCCTTCTCCCGCGGGCAGGGCGGCCCGGTACGCGGCCAGGGGCGATAGGTTGGCATTTCAGGGAGTCTTCGCGGGCGCGTCCATGTGGCAGCCGATGCAATTCCAGTCGAGGCGTTGCGGTTGCGGCGCACTGGCGAGGAAGGCCTGCGCGCGCGTTGCGTAGGCTGTGTTGGGCAGGAGTTGAACGATCAAATTCATATAGTTGCGGGCCTTATCCTCATCCCCGTCGCGGTACCAACCTTCGGCAAGGCCCGAAAGCAATTCGCCGCGCGAGTGAACGGACATCTTCACCGTGGCGCCGTGCTGAATGACGAAGACCTTCTCGTAATCGGCGAGCCCCTTTTCGAGAGCGGCCCTTGCGCGCGCGGGATCCGGAATGCGCTTCGAGCTCGCCAGCAGCGCGGCACCGCGAGGGATCAACACCGTGATGCTGTCCGGCTCGAGCGCGACGCCCGCGTCCATCTCCGCTGTTCCTTGCGCGCGAAGCTGCATGCCCTTGGCGGTGTCGCCGGCGCGAAAAGCGTCGCCGGAGAGAAAACCGAGGCCGACGCCGTGCCAAACCATAGCCTCGGCGTGCTGCGGATCCTTCGCGAGAGCGTCGGCGCACAGTTTCATCGCGCGGTCGAGCGCTTCGCGGTCGCCGGCCATGCCTGCGAACATGTCGTCGCGAACCAGGCCATCGAAGTGAACGTCCGGCGCGCGCTGCGCCTTTTTCGGCGGCTTCGGCTCCGGCGACTGCGAAGCGGAAAGTGCAACACCCGAAGCGAGGGCCGCCGCAAAAGCGACGAGCGTCGCCATGGGAAGCCACTGACCGCTCGACCGACGAAGTGGAATCATGAGTTTCTCCGGTAGAAGGCGGGACGGCGCCGCTGCCCCCGGGGCCTGATGGAGCACCGGCGCCATCCATATTCGGCTATGCCCTTTCTACGCGGCGGACGGCCGCGAAATATCATTCGGACGTTTTTTTATCGCGTCAGCGTTCTACCGCGGGGTGGTCGACGATTTGGGGGCAGTCGATAATCGTGCCTTCGTAGATGAGGCCGGATTGATCGCTGAAGACGGAAAGGCCACAGCCATGACTCTTCATGTCGTGGAGCGACACCGAGTGCTCGGTTCCCTCGCTCGCCACGAGGAGCGTCAGGCGATAGCCGGGAATCACTTCCTCGCCGGGCGCGATCGACAAATCCCGAATCCTGGGCCAGGTCTGCAGGAGATTCACGACGGCGCCCGAGGCATACACCTCATTCCAGGAGCCGAAGCCGTCGTGGTTGGTGCGATAGTCGTATTCGGCGGCGTTGATCACGCGCGCGACTTCGATCGCTCGTTCGCGATCGATTTGCGCCTGCGTGGGCGGCTGCGGCTTCTGCGCGCGCGCGGCAACGAGCACAACCACCAAAGCCGTCATCAGAACGAGCCCTGCGGGCCGAAAGAACGGGCGATGCATGAATGTTCCTCCTGGATCAGAGGTTGAGGTCGCTGTAGCGCTCGGCCGCAAGCGATTCGGCCTTGCGGAGGGTTTTGGCGGGAGTTTGGCCGTGAGGATTCGACCAGCGGCCCGGAATCGCGAGGTTGCAATTCGGGCAGCGGCCACTCTTGAGGCGATTTAGCCGCACGTCGTGCCACGAGCGGCGAATCAGCAGCGTCTTGCACGCGGGGCACGAGGTGTGCGCGCCGTCGCTGTAGATGTTGCCCTCGTAGACGTAGTGCAGGCCGGTTTCAAGCGCGATGGCGCGCGCGGCGTGCAGAGTTTCGGGCGGCGTGCGCGGCTTATCCTGCAGCTTGAAATCAGGATGGAACGCGGTGAAGTGGAGCGGCACGTCCGGGCCGAGATGTTCGAGGATCCACTCGGAAAGCTGGCGCGTCTCGGCGGGCGCGTCGTTGAGCGTGGGAATGATGAGGTTCGTGATCTCGAACCAGACGTTCGTTTCGTTTTTCAGCCACTCGAGACAGTCGAGCACGGGCTGGAGGTGCGTGAGCGTGATCTTGCCGTAGAAATTCTCGGTGAAGGCCTTGAGGTCGATATTTGCCGCGTCGACGTGATCGTAGATGTCGTGGAACGCTTCATAGGTGACGTAGCCATTCGAGACCATCACCGTGTTCAGGCCGCGCTCCTTAGCGGCGTGGCAAATGTCGATCACGTACTCGCCCCAAATCGTCGGCTCGTTGTAGGTGAATGCGATCGACGGGCAGCCGTTGCGAATCGCGAGGAGCACGACGTCCTCGGGCGGGATGTACGTGGAGTGCACCTGGTCGGAGCGCGATTTTGAAATGTCCCAGTTCTGGCAGAAGAAGCAGCCCATGTTGCAACCGGCGGTGCCCATCGAAAAGATGCGCGTGCCGGGCAGGAAATGGTTCAACGGCTTTTTCTCGATGGGATCGATTTGCAGCGCGGCGGGATGCGCGTAGCCGAGGCTGTAGAGTTTGCCGCCCTCGTTGACGCGGATGAAGCAGAAGCCGGCCTGCCCTGCTCCAATGTGGCAGTGCCGGGGGCACAGATAGCAGTGAGCCTTGCCTCCGGGCTCAGGCTCCCACCAGCGAGCCTCGTGAAGCTCCGGAGTCTTCTGCAGAATCTTCAAGTCCTGCATGATGCACCAGTTGGATGAATTATACGCCCAACCGCCAAGCGACGGCGGAGATCGTTCTTGCGAGGGCGCGGCGAGGTCTCGAAAATGTATCGATTAGAACGGGCGCCGATCCTTTGTTTTCTATGAGTTAGAGGCGGTTCTGTTTCCACTTGTGTACCGATCAGAATGAACCGGGGGCGAGGGCTCGGGGGCGAGGGGCGAGAGAGCAAAGTCGAGCCCGAGAAGGCGCGGAACTGTATATTAGACATGGTGTCGGGCCTGTGTCTTCAATGAGTTAGGGCGATTTCTAATCGCGGAACTGTATATTAGACTGCCGCGATCAGCGACCCGCCCTCCGCGACCGGAGGACTTCACTCCCCGAAACCTCGCTCGAGGCAGGCGCGTGAACCCCAGTTCCGCCATCGCCAATCCCTCCTTTCATTGCGGCGTCGTAGGGTGGGACTGAGCCCCCCAAGCGCACACCCCTAGCGCGCGAGTGGCGTTCCGGGCACAAAAGCGCCCGGCGCACACAAATCGATGATTCTGATTGTCAAGGATGAATTGCTTATATCACAGTTAAGGGACGATTTCAAGACCCAGTACCAGGGTCCCAGCGGGAAAAGTGGAGACCGGCCACACAGAGAGAGTGGACCGCGGCGGGCCGGCGTGCGGGACTTTCGCGCGGACTCCGAAGACACACCGGCGAGGAGACGCTCGCCCGTGCCGACGCGACTCCTTGCTCGCGCTGGGCCGTAGGCTCATACTCCGCTCGTATCGGAGGCGTTATGGCGAACGAAGAAACCGGGCGAGGCGCGGACTCTGGGATCAGTTGGCCGGCGGCCATCACGTCACTGATCGTGGGCTCCGGCTTCCTTGCGCTGTGGTTCTGGTTGCTGCCGCCGTGGCTCGGCTTTCGAGTTGACCTGGCCGGCGTGGCGCGCTGGCGCTGGATTGCGGCAGTGCCGTCGGCGCTGGGCTTCGCGGTGGCGTTACGCTGCGTGTGGGATTTCGGGAGCGTCGGGCGCGGGACGCCTGCGCCGTTCGCGCCACCGCAGAGGCTGGTTGTCGCGGGGCTGTACCGCTACGTGCGCAACCCCATGTACCTGGGCCTCTTCACGGGATGGATCGGGTTGTGGGTGATCTTCGGCCGGGCCAGCGTCGCCGCAATCGGCGGAGCGTGCGCGGTCGTGATCGGCGTGGCTTTGTTCGTACGGCTGTACGAGGAGCCGACGCTGCGAAGGATGTTCGGCGCGGAGTACGAGGAATACTGCCGGAACGTTCCGGGCTGGATTCCGCGCCTCCACCCGTGGACCCGATGAGAATTCGTGAGCGTCGTTCCCGCCTCAAGTGACCGGTGTCACATACATGCCGCTTGTGAGATGCCATGAAAGGAGGCAGTCAGGAGGTGGCATTTATGCGACATGCCGCACAAGTAGCTACAAAGGATGCGACAGAGAAAGCTGCCAGCGAGCTTCAGGCTGTGCTTGTGGATCTGGTTGATCTGGGGTTACAGGGAAAACAGGCGCACTGGAATGTGGTTGGGCCGCTGTTTCGAGCGGTACACCTCGAACTCGATGAGCTAGTGGATGACGCCCACAAGTGGGCTGACGAGGTTGCCGAGCGGATTCGAGCGCTTGGGGTTGCGGCCGATGGGCGGCCCGGCGTGATTCTGAGGGAGAGTGGAATCCCGTCGGTACCCGAGGGCCTCATCGGTGACTGCGACGTGCTGTCGCGCGTTGGCGATGAGCTGACCGCGGTCGTCGCGCGCTGCCAGGCGGCCATCGAGCATCTCGACGGCCGAGACAAAGCGAGCGAAGACATTCTGATCGGAGTGATCAAGGGCGCCGAGAAGCATCTCTGGATGTTCCGTTCGCAACACGCCTAGCCTTTCGCGTCGCACTGGCGTCGCCGCAACCGGTGACGCATCGTGACCACGGGCGAATGAAGCGGTTCACGCGCGGCGATTGGCGCGGTACCATCGGTGTGGCTGCGAGCGTTCACAGCCAGGGAAATGGTCCGCGCGTGAAAAACCGAGCCCCAGCCTCGACGCACAAGAAGGTCGTCATCGTGCCGTTTGACGGCCAGCCGGTGAAGGGTTATGTGAACTCGGGCGCGCTGGGGCAAGAGGAATCCGTCGACCTGCTGACGCCCGACGGCGAGCACCGATCGCTGCGTATCGAGGACGTCAAGTCGATCTACTTTGTCCGCGAACTCGACGCGGATTTCGAGCTCGAGCGCAAGACTTTCCTGAGCCGGCCGAAGCTCGACGGCCTGTGGGTGAGGCTGCGCTTTCGCGATGACGACGCGATGGAAGGAATCGTCGGAAACGATTTGCTCGATCTTCTGAACAACGGCGTCCAGCTCACGCCGCCCGACCTGCACGGCAATACGCTGCGAATGTTCGTGCCGCGTTCAGCTCTCGCCGAGATGAAGGTTCTCGGCGTGGTTGGAGTCGCGCGCCGCATGCCACGCGAAGCCGGCGGCCGCACGCGGGCTCCCCTTCCCGCCCAGTCGAAGCTCTTCGGCGAATAGATCTCGCCTCCGTCCCCGCCGCCTCCCTGCCCGTTTGCGCCCGTGCGCTTAGATGATTCGTAGACATGCGTAGTCGAAAAGGGTAAAAACCCACTGGCAGCACCGGGGCGCGCTTCTCACGAGATCGAGCTGACATGAGGGGGAACAATGTCACTGCAAGATGTGAAGTTCGCGGGGCGAACGCTCCGGAAGAGCCCCATGTTCACGCTTACCGCGGCGCTCACGATTGCACTGGGCGTTGGCGCGAGCACCGCCATCTTCAGCGTCACCAATGCGGTGCTGTTGCGGCCGCTGCCCTACAAGAATCCCGACAAACTGGTGGTCGCGATCAGCGACTTACGGGCTCGAAACGTCCGCGACTTCCCACTCTCCAACGAGAACTTCATCGACTTGCGCGACGGAACGAAAGATGCGTTCGACGACTTTGCGGGGGTCTTCACGACCCGCATCATCCTGCCGCTGGCGGACGGGACGCCCGAACAAGCCCGCATGGCGATAGTGACCACGAACTTCTTCGACCTGATGGGAGCCAGGATCGCCCTCGGCCGTGATTTCACGAAGGAAGACGGGCTGCCGCAACCTCCTCCTCCACCAGGAGGCGTCCAACCGGGAGGCCCGCCGCCGCCGCGCTTTCCCATCATGGCCATCCTAAGTTACGAGTACTTTCAGCAGCGCTATGGCGGAGATCCCGCCGTGATTGGGCGACCGATGGTGACGGGCGGACCGTTCAGCCCGCAGATTGTGGGAGTGCTGGCGCCACACTTCCGCCTGTACTTCCCGCCTTCGTCCGAAGTCGCGACCGAGCCGGAACTCTGGATCGCCAACCGCCTGAACTACGATAACGCCAATCGAAATGGGGTCTCGATCCACGCGGTCGGCAGACTGAAGGAGGGAGTGTCGCCGGACCGCGCACAGGCGGCGGCCGATCGCATTGCCGCGTCGGAACGGAAGGACTTCCCGATCATGCGGACCGCCGGATACGCGCTGCGGCTGGAGCCGATGCGGAGGAACCTTGTCAGCGAGGTACGGCCCGCCATCCTGGCGCTGATGGGCGCCGTGATTTTTCTCTTGTTGATTGCCTGTGCCAATGTGGCCAACCTGCTGCTGGTCCGCGCCTCACTGCGAGAGCGCGAGCTTGCGGTGCGCGCAGCCATCGGCGCAAGCCCATGGCATCTGGCGCGGCAGATGCTGACCGAGGCGGTTCTGCTCGCGGCACTGGGCGCTGCCGGAGGACTCGGGCTTGCGTGGCTGGGAATTCACGAATTGCTGGCCATCGCGCCGGCAAATCTGCCGCGCCTCGATACAGTCCGAATCGATGCTGCCGTGCTGGTGTTTACGGCGGTTGCCGCGCTCGGGGCCGCAGCGATTTTCGGACTGGTATCGGCGTGGCGCGCTTCAAGACCGGACGTGATGAGCGTGCTCGGCGGGAGCAGCCGAAACGAAGGCCTGACGAGCGGAGGCCTATTGCGGAAGCTGGTGGTGGTCGTGGAAGTGGCGCTCTCGTTTGTGCTGCTCGTCGGATCGGGGCTGATGTTTCGAAGCTTCCGCGACGTGCAGCGCGTCGACCCCGGCTTCGACCCGCACGGCGTCCTGACATTTCAAGTTCTGGGCAATCGAGGTGGCGCCACACCGGAAGCACGCGCCGCGTTCACGCGGCAAATCGAGGAACGGCTGCAAGCCATCCCCGGCGTCCAGAGCGTCACCGGTTCGTTCCCTTTTCCGCTGGCCGGGGAGTTCAGTCCGATCCGCTGGGGCAACCTGGATGCGGGAGCCGATGCCAGCAAGTTTCAGGCGACGGATTTTCAGATCGTACTGCCGGGCTACTTCGAGATGATGCGCACGCCTTTACTGGCCGGCCGCACGTTCAGCGACGCAGACAACTTGGGGGGCCGCAACTATGTGATCGTCGACCAAAAGCTTGCGGAGAAGGCCTTTCCTCACGAATCGGCCGTCGGCAAGCAGATTCTGATCCGCGTCCGCACGGCGGAGGCTGAACCGGTCGAAATCATTGGAGTCGTCGCGCATACCCGCGACGAATCGCTGACCGATCCGGGACGGGAGCAAGTCTACTTCACCGACGGGTTTCTGGGGGGCGGAGCAGTGGGCAATTGGGCGATCCGCGGCAGCGGCGACCCGGCGAGATACGGAAACGATGTGCGCGCGGCGATTCGAGGATTCGACTCGCACCTCCTGGTGACGGAGATGCAGCCCGTGGACACTCTGGTGGACCGCGCGCAAGCGGGGACGCGTTTCTCGCTGCTGCTCATCGGCGTATTCGCCGTGATTGCGGCACTGCTCGCGGGCGTGGGGCTCTACGGCGTGCTCGCGACGGTGGTGCGGCAACGGACCGCGGAGATCGGCGTTCGCATGGCACTGGGCGCGCAGCCGTCGAGAATTTTCCAACTCATTGTGGGGCAAGGATTACGCCTGACCGCCGTGGGGATCGGGGCCGGCTTGATCGCAGCTCTAATTCTCACACGCGGGATGACGACGATGCTGGTGGGCGTCAAGGCGACCGACCCTGCAACTTTCGCCACGATGGTCATCGTGTTCCTGGCGATTGCCGCCGCGGCGTCATGGGTGCCCGCATGGCGGGCGGCAAGTCTCGACCCGAACGAGGCTCTGCGCGAGCAGTGAGGTTCCAAGTGCGAGGGCTCGCTCAGGCGGTTCGATGCGAACGCGCGCGAAGCACGCGGGCGGAAACCGCAGCCAGGGCTGCAGAGACGGGGCAACGCTCGTGAATATTCACGACTTGAAGCGCATTTTGCGGATGGCCGTTTGCGCCGCCGCTTTGCTGACACTCAGCAACGCGAGCGCGCTGGCACAGGCCAAGGACCACCCGCTTCCACGCATCGTGCAGAAGGATGGACGCTACGCGCTGTTCGTCGATGGTGCGCCGTACCTGATGCTGGGGGCGCAGGTGAACAACTCGAGCGCGTGGCCTGCGATGCTGCCGAAGGTCTGGCCGGCGATCGAAGAACTGCACGCGAACACTGTGGAGATGCCGACTTATTGGGAGCAGTTCGAGCCGGAGCAGGGGCGCTTCGACTACTCGGTAGTCGATACGCTGCTGGCGCAGGCACGCGAGCACCGTGTCCATCTGGTGCTTCTGTGGTTTGGCACGTGGAAGAACGGCAGCTCGCACTACATGCCGCTGTGGGTGAAGCGCTCGCCGGGGCTTTCTCCGAGGATGATCGGCGCGAATGGACGCGCGGTCGACTCGCCGTCGCCTTATTCCGAGGCAACGTTGAAAGCCGATCGCGCGGCGTTCACCGCGTTGATGAAGCACCTGAAAGACGCCGATGGCGAGCGCACCGTGCTGATGGTTCAAGTGGAGAATGAGCCGGGCACGTGGGGGAGCGTCCGTGATTACTCGCCGGCGGCACAAAAGCTGTTCGAGGCTCCGGTCCCGGCGGAGTTGCTCAAGGCGCTGCATAAACAGGCCGATTCGTCTGCGGCAAACTGGCAGCGAGTGTTTGGCGACGATGCAGAGGAGTTTTTTCACGCCTGGTCGGTGGCACGGTATATCGAGCAGGTCGCGGCCGCGGGAAAGGCCGTTTATCCGTTGCCCCTTTATGTGAACGCAGCGCTGCGAAATCCCCTGAACCCGGGCCGGCCACCAAGATATGAGAGCGGCGGCGCCACGGACAACTTGATTTCGGTGTGGAAGGCCGCGGCTCCGTCGATTGATCTGGAGGCGCCCGACATCTACATGAACGACAGCGCGGAATACCTGGCAGTGCTGGACCTCTATCACCGGCCGGATAATGCGCTGTTCGTGCCGGAGACCGGCAACAGCCCGACGTATTCGCGGTACTTCTTTGCGGCGCTCGGCCACGAGGCGATTGGGTTCTCACCCTTCGGTATAGATTACACCACATACGTCGACACGCCGATCGGGGGCACACGGATCACCAAGGAATCACTCGAACCGTTTGCGCTCAACTACAAACTGGTTGGGCCGATGGACCGCGAGATTGCGCGCCTGAACTTCGAGGGCAAGCTGCAGGCGGTTGCCGAGGAAAAGGGAAAGCCTTCGCAGACGTTCGCCTCGGGGCCGTGGAAGGTTACGGTGTCGTACGGGCTGCGGCAGTTTGGTCCCGGCGACAATCCGCCTGGGAACCCGGAGCCGATGGGACGCGCGCTCGTCGCTCAACTCGGAGACAACGAGTTTCTCGTGGCCGGGTTCTTCTGCCGCGTCGATTTCCATGTGAACGATCCAGCTTCAGCCAAGCAGCGGGAGTACCTGCGGGTCGAGGAAGGAACGTACGAAAACGGAAGATTCAAACCGATTCGCATCTGGAACGGAGACCAAACCGACTGGGGCCTGAATTTCGCTTCCGTGCCGCAAGTGCTGCGCGTCTCTCTGGGTACCTACTGAATCTCAGAACGGTTTCGTTCCGCGAAGAAAAGAACCCCTCCAGATGCGCGCCCGGCAATTCGCTCTCCACGCCAAAGCCCCGACTGGTGACATACGTCATGGCAGCCTGTGACGCACGTCATGGCTGCATTTTCAAATGCCGTGCATGGTTTCCCTACATTGTTCCTGGCACCCATACCGGAACAGGAGGGGCGGCAGGGGATGCGGCGCACGTCCGATCCAGACGGCAGCGTATTAGTACTAATTCAAGGGGCGTGGCATCGCCTCATTCTACCTGCCGATTTGGCCCTTAGCCGGATCATCGCGTTCCCGCCGCCCTCCACCTATCGCTGGCAATGTTCTCTCGACCTTCCCGCCTTCGCTCTGGACGATGCCTGCGCTGACCCCACGGCCGCTCACGGCCGGGTGCGGAAATGAACAGGTTCAAGGACGCTGAACACTTGCTGCGTGTTGTGGCCGTGTTCGCGGTCGGGATTCTCATCTTCGTCGTCCTGCGGGCGTTCTTGGTACCTCGGAGTTTCGGTGAATACGGCCACTACCGCGGGAATGCCATCACGGAAATGGCCGGCCAGCCGCTCGCGTTCGCCGGAAACGAATCCTGCGAGACATGCCATACGGATGTCGTGGCGGTGAAGACCGGCGGAAAGCATGCGGGAGTGCACTGCGAAGCGTGTCACGGGGCGCTCGGAAAGCATGCCGACGATCCGGGCACGGTGCAGCCTCCGAAACTGGACACCGCAGTTCTGTGCGTGCGTTGCCATGGCGTGAACGGCGCAAGGCCAAAAGACTTTCCCCAGGTCGTGGCTGCGGAACATAGCGCCGGACTCTCCTGCGAGACCTGCCACCAGCCTCACAATCCGATGAAGGGCTTGGGAGCCAAGCCATGAAAATTACTCGGCGGCAGCTGCTGATTCTCCTGCCCGCCACGGCGGTGGCCTGGGACTCCATTCTCGCGGGAACGCCGGAAACTTCGCCCAATTACAAGCTGACCGAGCACTGGTGGGGCATGCTGGTGGACATCTCGAAGTGCATCGGCTGCGGAAACTGCGTGCGTGCTTGTTCGACGGAGAACGATGTGCCGGAGGGCTATTTTCGCACGTGGGTGGAGCGCTACCACGTCTCCGACTACGACTTGGCCGATCCCGTAGTAGATTCACCCGACGGCGGCATGAATGGCTTTCCGCCAATCCCGGAACGCGGCGGCAAGAACTTCTTCGTTCCGAAGATGTGCAATCACTGCGCGGATTCGCCGTGCACGCAGGTGTGCCCCGTCGGCGCGACGTTCATCACGCCCGATGGCGTGGTTCTGGTCGACAAGAAATATTGCATCGGCTGCCGGTACTGCATTCAGGCGTGCCCGTATGGTTGCCGGTTCCTGAATCCAAAAACTCAAACGGCGGAGAAGTGCACGCTCTGCTACCACCGCATCACGAAGGGGCTCACCACCGCGTGTTGCGAAGCGTGCCCCACGGGCGCGCGGCAACTCGCCGACCTGAAGAATCCCAACGACCCGATTCATGCGTTCCTGCGGACTCATACTGTGCAGGTGCTGAAGCCCTACATGGCCACGGGAGCGAAGCTTTTTTACAACGACCTCGACGGTTCGGTGCGCTAAGGAGGAGCAAGAGGGCGATGCCGGTTCAAGGCTACATGTACCCTAACGAAGTCGAGCTCGCCTGGGGCATCCTCGTCGTTTTGTACCCGTTCATCACGGGCCTAGTAGCGGGCGCGTTCATCCTGGCGTCGCTGGAGCGCGTCTTCCGCGTCGAAGCCGTCAAGCCGACCTACCGGCTGGCGTTGCTGACGGCGCTAGCGTTTCTGTTGGTGGCGCCGCTGCCCCTTCAGTTCCACCTGGGCCATCCCGAGCGTTCCCTGGAAATGTACCTGACGCCGCACCGATCGTCCGCGATGGCGATGTTTGGGTACGTCTACCTGTGGTACCTGATGGCCGTCCTCGTGCTGGAAATCTGGCTGGACTACCGGCGGGACATCGTTCTGCTGTCGCAGCGGACGAAGGGCCTGGCGCGGCTTTTTTACCGGATCCTCACACTGGGCTCGACGAACATCAGCGAGAATGCGCTTCGCATCGACGAGCGCGTGGGCTACATCATTACGGTGGTGGGCATTCCCTCCGCGTTCCTCCTGCATGGCTACGTCGGGTTCATCTTCGGCTCGGTGAAGGCGAACCCGTGGTGGTCCTCGCCGATGATGCCGGTGGTGTTTCTCTTCTCCGCGATGGTCTCGGGCATCGCTGCGGTCCTGCTCGTCTATATGGTCTCTTCCTGGTATCGCAAGCGAGCCATCGACATGCGCTGCGTGGACACGGTCGCGCGCTACATGTTCTATACGTTCCTGATTGATTTCAGCCTGGAGATGCTCGACCTGGTGCACCGCATCTACGAGGCGGATGAGTCGTTTCGCAGCCTCGATTTCATGGTCCACACGCGGCTGTACCTTTCCCAGGTGGTCATTCAAATCTATCTCGGCACGCTGGCGCCGATCGCCCTGCTTGCCCTCACTCAGGTGCTGAAGCTCAGCGAGATAGCGCGCAAGCGCATCTATGCGGCGGCAGCAAGCCTCACGCTCATCGGAATCTTCGCGATGCGCTGGAACGTAGTGATTGGGGGCCAGCTTTTCTCCAAGAGTTTCCTGGGATACACAACCTACAAGATCGGGTTCGTGGCGAAGGAAGGGTTGCTGACCGCGATTATCCTGACCCTCCTGCCCTTCGCCATTTTGTGGGTCCTGGTGAAGCTGCTGCCACCGTGGCCGGACGGCGAAGCGCCCCCCGTGGCCAGCGCGGCCCACGGCGACGACTAGGCAGCAGGCTGCGGTTGAAGGGAGTGTGGGTGCACGCTCATGCCTCCCGAGAACGCTCTGTCCAATCTGGAAGAACTCAGCGCACGCGTGAACGAGCTTGAGCGGCGCGTCTGCGCGCTGGAACATCCGTCGGAGACGCGTGCCGCTCACGGCGAGGCGCCCGCTAGTTCGGTTACTGGCGCCGCTCCTTCCGGCGAAGCACGGCCAGCTCAACCGCAGCCGAGCGTATTTCCGGTTTTCGGCAGAGCCGTTCTGGGGATAGCCGGGGCATACCTTCTCCGCGCGGTCGGCGAATCAGGAACCATCCCTCCGGGGTTCGCAGTGACCCTGGCGCTGGTCTACGCCGCGGCCTGGCTGGTGTGGGCGGCTTGGCCGAAGACGCAAACGGGACTCGCGCGCTATTGCTACGCCGTCACGGCGGCGCTCATTCTTTCTCCCATGCTGTGGGAGGCCACGGTGCGTTTCCAGATGATCCAGCCGCCCGTAACGGCAGCAATCCTCGCCGCGTTCGCTCTTTTGGCGATGAGTCTGGCCTGGCGCCGCAACTCCTCTCCGATCGCCTGGGTAGGAATGCTCACCGCCGTCATCACCGCCTTGGTGTTGATGGTCGCCACGCGCGCCCCAGTGCCCTTCACGATTGGACTTCTCGTCATGGCAACGCTGAGCCAGTTCTCGGCGCTCCGGGGCCGGTGGCCCGGCCTGCGTCCGATCGTCGCCGTAGGGGCCGACTTCGCGACCTTGATGCTTATCATCATCCTCGGCGATTCGAGAGCAATTCCGCCCGAGTACCGTCCCGTGGGCGAGGGCATCATGATCGCCATTGTTGCCGCCCTTTTCGCCATCTACGCCGTTGGCTTGATTGTCCGGTCACTTGTATTCCGACTGAGAATTGCGGGTCTTGAGGCTGCGCAAGTTGTAGCCACCGTCCTACTGGCGAGTTGGGGCGTGCTCCGAATCACACAGGGCGGCGGTCTCGTAGCGCTGGGGGCTTGCTGCCTCATTGTCGGTTCCGGGTGTTATTTCGCAGCGTTCGGACTGCTCGCTGGGGACGGCGAGCGCCACAACTTCCATTTCTACGCTGTCTGTGGAGTTGCTCTCGTGACGGCCGGGAGCGTTCTCGCCCTTCCCGGTTTCGCGCTGGTGATTTGGCTGTGTGCGGCGGCGGTAATCACCACGGGCTTGGGCGTGCGCGTGCGCAGTCCGGCGCTCGATCTGCACGGCGTAGTCTATCTGAGCAGCGCTGCCGTCGCGTCGGGTTTGCTCGTGTACGCCGGCCGCGCACTCACCGCCGCCGATCCTCCCACTCCCGGCGCGCTGCCAATCGTCGCCGCTGCTGCGACTCTTCTCTGTACCGCAATGGTCTCGCGGTATCCGGGCGAGCACGCGGGCGAACGGGTCTTGCGGTTGTTGCCCGCAATTTTGGCAGCGTACGCGACCACGGCGCTGGCCGCTGGCGGGCTCGTCTGGCTCATCGCTCGCGGGGCCCCACCAGCCCTGCCGCAATTGGCCGTGATTCGCACGACGGTAACGTGCGCGGCAGCGTTGCTTCTGGCTTTTGTCGGCGCGCGATGGACGCGGATCGAGCTCGTATGGATGGCCTATGCCGCTGCTGTCCTGGGAAGCCTGAAACTTGTTTTCGAGGACCTTCGCATTGGCAGCACGCAGTCGCTCGCCGCGTCGCTTGTCATTTATGGCGGTGTCCTCATTCTGATTCCTCGCCTGGTGCGCGCCGGAAGGCGATGGGCCTGAGAATATTCGCTCCTGTTTCTTGCCTGAATCATTTCTGCCGGTCTGATAGCCGATAACCACGGGCCAACGGTCCTTGTGACTCTTGCCTCTTCGCCATTTCCCGGTGGTCTTGTTGTACAGTGGCTCGGCAGACGTTGGGCCGAGGAGAAGCGAAATGAAACTCGAAGAGATCGCGAGGAAGCTGGGGTGTGAGGTGGAGGGCGATGGGGCACAGGAGATAACGGGGGTGGCGGGGATCGAGGAGGCGGAGGCGGGGGAGCTGACGTTCCTCGTCAACCGGAAGTATCGTCCGCTGCTGGCAACGACGCGCGCGTCCGCCATCGTCGTCTCGCGAGACGAAGGTGCGGTGCCGATGGCGGCGCTGCGATCCGCGAATCCCTACCTCGATTTCGCGCGAGCGATTGAACTCTTCTATCCCTCGACAGAGTACGCGCCGGGAATCCACCCCACCGCCGTGGTGGCGAAGTCGGCGAAAATCGGCGTGGGCGCGCATGTGGGTCCGTACTGCTTCGTCGACGAAAATGTCCTGATCGGCCGGGACGCGGTGCTGCACAGCTTTGTGACGATTTATCGCGGGGCGCGCATCGGCGACGGATTTTTTGCGCATTCGCATGCGTGCGTACGCGAGGGCTGCCGAATCGGGAACCGCGTGCTGCTGCAGAATGGCGTGGTGGTCGGCAGCGATGGATTCGGGTTCGCGCGCGAGGCCAACGGCCATTGGTACAAGATGCGGCAGGCGGGAATCACCGTTGTGGGAGACGACGTCGAGATTCAGGCACATGCGGCAATCGATCGCGCCACGATCGGCGAGACGCACATCGGGCGCGGCACGAAGATCGACAACCTGGTCCAGGTGGGCCATGCGTGCAAGGTCGGCGAAGACACGCTACTCTGCGGGCAGGTGGGCCTTGCGGGAACGACGCGCGTCGGAAATGGCTGCATTCTGGCGGGCCAGGTCGGCGCCGCGGGCCACTTGACGATCGGCGACGGAGCAACCCTCACGGCGCAGAGCGGCGTCCCTACCGACGTTCCACCGGGCGCGATTTATTCGGGCTATCCTGCGATGCCGAACCTCGCATGGCGCAAATCGGTCGCCGTCTTCAATGGGCTGCCGGCGCTGCAGCGAGAGGTGCGGGAGCTCCGGGCCGAGATCGCGCATCTGCGGCAAGGCAAACCGGAACCACCGAGCACGACGCTTCACGACGAATAGGGTGCAACCGCAGATCAGGCTTCGCGCCGGGTCGAACGAGGCTAAGTGGAAGGCTGGAGGGGCTGCTGCTCCGGCGGGAGATCTGCGGCAACGAGCGATTGGACGCGGGCAAGCAATTCGCCGCGCTGCTCCATGGTGTATTGGGACGCGTCAACGGGCGAACCGAAGCGAATGACGACATCACCGCTGCGGATCACTCGCGCGCCCTTCGGCATCAACGCATGTGCGCCCACGATGGAGACGGGCACCACCGGCGCAGCCGCCTGGATGGCCAGCACGAACGCTCCTTTCTTGAACGGGCGCAAATGGCCGTCGGGACTGCGGGTGCCTTCGGGATAGACGGCGAAAGATGTGCCTTGCTTCAGCCGCTCGACCGCGCGATCGACGCTGGCGGCGGCAGCCTCTTTATCCGCACGGTCAACAGAGACAAAATTCGCGAGACGCATCGCCGCTCCGAGAAACGGGATGCGGAAGAGCTCCTTCTTGACGAGGATCGCCACGCGGCGCGGAATCGCAGGTATGAAGGCCAGCGGATCGAGGGCGGAGATGTGGTTTGCCGCGAAGACGCACGCAGCGGGCGGGATATTCTCGAGCCCCTCAACGCGAACGCGGATGCCCGCAAGCTTCAGGATGAGGCGCACGGTCTTCATGGCCATGTTGTACATCGCGGCCGGGTCGCCGGTGATCAGGCTCCAGAGAATGAACCATGGCAGGACGAATACGAGCGCGAGGCCGACTAACAGAAGAACAAAGAGGGCGCGGATCATAGGGATGCGCCGGCGTCAGTGTTTCGGGCGGCGAACATTCAGTTGGTCGTGCCGCGCAGCAGGCCCTCGCGGATGCGGCGCTGCCGATCGTTCGGGTGCGGCGTCTCGACGACGGAATAGCGGTCTTCATCGCGGGCGCCGAGCACGTAGGAGATGTCCATTTCCTGTCCGCTGCGATTCACGTGAAGCGCGATTGTGTCGCCCGGATGAAGGTCGCGAAGGAATCCGCGGCGGCCACGCGGAACTTCCTGTCCGTTCACAAGCAGAATCACGTCCCGCTCGCGCAGGCCGGCGGCCTCGGCAGCGCCGCCCTCGTCCACATCGAGCACTGCAAGTCCGCCACCGGGGCCGCGACTCGGCGTGAATCCGATGTCCGCTGATTGCGCCCGATCGACCTTGAGCTCGATCCCGGCCGCGGCGAGAAAAGTGTCGTACGGAATTTCATCGACCCCCGCGACGTAGCGGCGGAAGAAATCCTCAAAGCTCTTGCCGGCGACTTCTTCCACGGCGGCGCGAACTCCTTCGCTGTCGTTGTAGAACTTTCCGCGCTTCGCGTATTCGTCGTTCATGCCGCGCATCACATCGTCGAGCGATTTGTGATTGTCCGTGGCGTCGCGAATCGCGAGGTCGAGCATGACGCCCAGAATCTGCCCCTTGTTGTAATACGAAATGCTGCGGTCGGGAAAAGTGTAAGCATCGTACTTTTCCAGCCACGCATCGAGGCTCGATTCCTCGACGCTTTGCCACTTGTGCGCGGGCCGCGATTCGAGTTCGCTGATCTGCGTCCCGAGGTCGCGATAGAACTGGTCCTTGGGCCAAAGGCCGGTGCGTTCCATCGCGAAAGCGCTGTACGTGCTGGTGACGCCCTCGGCAAACCACAGCGCGCGCGTGTACTGCTCCTTTGTGTAGTCCACCGGCTCGAGCGTTTGCGGGCGAATCCGCTTGACGTTCCAAGCGTGAAAGAACTCGTGCGCGGCCGTGTTGGCGGCAGATTCCGTCGAGCCGGACGCAATCGCCGTCGAGTTCGCGTGCTCCATTCCCCCGCCACCGACCTCCGGATACGGCCCGATGTGAAAGAAAAACGTGTACTCCTTGAACGGCGGTCCGCCCATGAGCTGAAGCTCGTACCCGGTGATGCGTCGAAGATAATCCTCCAGGTGGCCCTTGTTCCAGTCTTTCGAGTCGACGACAACGCGGAAGTGTGCGCCGTCATTGTCGAACTCGAATTCGTCGAAGTTCCCTGCCTCGACCGGCGCGTCGACCAACGCGTCGTAGCTGGGCGCGACGAACGAGTTCGGGTCGGGACCCGCGGGCAATTCGCTCATCAGTTTCCAGCCCTCGGGAACCTGTTGGAACTGGACTTCGACGTCTTCCGAACGGCGGTCCGGCGCGTACATCAGGATTTCCGCTAGGTTCATGAAGGCGTGGTGCTCGTTCAACTGCGAATTGAACGGGCCGGGATCGTCCCACTCGATCGAATAGTTCACTACGGCCGCGCGCGGCATCGCGGGCGAGCCGGCAGCGGGGATCGACACGCGCCACGTGTCTTTGTCGACTGCCGTCACAGGGAGTTGCACGGCTTCCTTGGCCGGCTGGTTCGCGCGGACGCCCTCGACGCGGTAACTGAAGTCGCGGACCTGGTAGAGAGCATTCCAGGCCGGAAGGGCGAGCGTGATCTCTTGTTGGCGCGGGCGAGCGTCAAGCTCGACGCCGACATGAAAACGGTGCTGGCCGGGAGACGCGAGCGAAACCGTGTAGCGAACTCGGGCGGATGCGGAAGGTGCGGCGAAAGAAACCGCGAATGCGATGAGTAGCGCGTGAGCTGCGAGGATTACTCCAACCGCACGGCCGGCAAACTTCATCTGTGAACCCCCAAGGATTTTAGTTTTTCGAGCAGCTTGGCGCAGAGGCCGTCGAAGCTGCCGTTGGACATGACGAGGACCAAGTCGCCCGGATGAGCACGGTTCGCGAGGAAGTCCGGAATCTCGGCCGACGAGTCGAAGGCTTCTGCCGTGCGGCCGCGAGTGCGGAGTTCCTGGACGACTGCCTGCGGAGAAAAACGATCCTCGTCCGCAAGCAATTGCGGGCGATTGACCGGGCCAATGACAATGCCATCGGCGAGCGAAAGCGCGTCGGGCAGAATCCGTTCGAAGAATTTCCTGCGCATCGTGTTCGAGCGTGGCTCGATGGCGGCCCAGATGCGACGGCCGGGCCAGCGCGTGCGCGCGGCTTCGAGCGTGAGGCGAATAGCCGTCGGATGGTGCGCGAAGTCCTCGACGACGAGAACGCCGTTCGCCTCGCCCTTGATCTCCATCCGGCGGCGGACGCTTTGGAATGTCGCGAGGGCGCGCTCGACCGCGTCGCATTCGACGCCGCGCCCGTAGGCAAGCGCAATCGCCGCGAGCGCGTCGAGCACGTTGTGCTTTCCGGCGAGGGGCATGCGAATCCGCGTCACTTCCCTGCCGCGATATGCCACGCGAAACTCCGTGGCCGAATCCTGCCAGAGGATGTCGCCCGCACACCAGTCGCATTCGGAGGTGAGGCCAAACGTCTCGACGGGGCAGAAGGCTTTCGCGACCGCGTCTTTCAGTTCGGGCGACTCTCCCCAGACGAGGATGCGTCCGCGGCGCGGAACGAGTCCGGCCAGCCGTCGAAACTGCAGTGCGATCGAGGCGAGATCGGGATAGATGTCCGCGTGGTCGAATTCGAGCGACGTGAGGATCAGCTCGTCCGGATGGTAGTGGAGGAACTTGGGCGCTTTGTCGAAGAACGCCGTGTCGTATTCGTCGCCTTCAATGATGAATTCTTCCCCGCCTCCGAGGCCGTAGCTTCGATCGTCGAAATTCGGAACGACGCCGCCGACGAGAAAATCCGGCCGGCGCCCGGCGACGGAGAAAATCCAGGCGAGCATCGCGGTGGTCGTAGTTTTGCCGTGCGTCCCGGCGACGACAATCGACGTGTGCCCCGGAATGAAATACTGCTCCAGGATTTGCGGCATCGAGCAGTATGGAATCTTTTCGTCGAGGATGTACTCAAGCTCGGCGTTGCCGCGTGAAATCGCGTTGCCGATCACGGCGAGATCGGGCGCGGGCTTGAGATTTTCCTCGCGATACCCCTCGTTCCACGGAATTCCGAGCGAATCGAGCAACGTCGATGCCGGCGGATAGACGCCGGTGTCCGAGCCGGTGACATGGAAGCCGCGCTCCTTCAGCATTCCAGCGACCGGCGCCATCGCGGCGCCGGCAATGCCGAGAAGGTGAATGTGGCCGGCGGGCGGCTTGTTGGGCATGGCAGTCATGATCGAGGGGCGACGAGTTGGGCCGGCGCGCTACGCAACGGCGGGCTCCAGAATTTCGAGTCGCGTGCCGCTCGCGCCGCCGGACGCTTCTCCGGCGAACAATCGTCCGCGAATACCGAGCGGAATCGTGACGATGGCCCGCTCCGTGTGCCCAATGGGCGCGCCAAAAACGACGGGGCGCGTCCCGGGCCTGTGTTCCAGCGGCAAAAGGATTCGGCGGGCGACGTCGCGAACGGTTTCGGTGCCGGGCGGGGCGGCGCATCCCGGAAAATCTCCGAGAATCACGCCGCGAACGCCCTTCAGCTTCTCCGCCTGCTTCAGGTGCATCAGCGCGCGGTCCACTTGATACGGCCTCATGTCGCGGTCCTCGAGAAGCAGAATCGTTCCGTCCGTGTCGAGCTCCCACGGGGTGCCGAGCGTCGCCTCCACCAGAGTGAGGCATCCGCCGGCCAGCGTGCCTTCCGCGCTGCCCGCGTCAAGGGCTTCTCCGCCAAGGTCGAGTGACCAGCCTTGCTTCGTCTCGGTCAGCGCTCGCAGAAGCGAGTCGCAATCGTAGCCCTTCGGATTGCCGGCCCCATGGTCGAACCCCGAAGCCACCATAGGACCGTACAGAGTGACTCGGTGAAATTGTTCCCAAAGAAAGATCTGGAGCGACGTAATGTCGCTGTATCCGAGCAGAATCTTGGAATTCGGGAGCGCCTCGCCGAGAAGTTCATCGAGGAGATAGCTCACACCATAGCCGCCGCGTGCACAGACAATCGCGCGGGTATCGGGCTCAGAGAGAGCCTGTTCGAGCGCGGCGCGGCGACTCGCTACGGACCCCGCGAAGAAACCGTCGCGCGCGAGGGCCTGCGAGCGGTCGATGCTGGGCGAGTAGCCGAGACGCGCCAGCTCCGCGCAACCCGCATCCAAACGCGATTCCTCAACGGGACTCGCGAGCGAGAGAACGCGGATGGCGTCGCCGGGACGCAGCGCAGGAGGCTTGAGAGGCGAAGGCATCTGGCGAGACGAGGATAAGGAATTTGGTGAGGCAAAGACAAGGTCGCAATCGCCGCGTGACGGTTGAGAGTAAACGCGCGGCGCAGCCGCGATCACTCCTGTGTTTGCGGTGAGGCCGTCGTCAGGAAGACATCGCCGAGGCCGCTGGTGGGAAGCGCAGCGACAGGGCGAATCGCGTGAAACGCGGCGAACCGGCCATCGGGAGTCAACGGGACCGCCGGGAAGCCACCGGTGACGGCGTCGGCCGCTGCTAGAGCCACGGCTACGGTTTGCGGCGCGCATGGGACCAAGGCGGCGAAGCACGTGTCGCGGACGAACACGTATGGCGCTCCGCTCGTCACGCCCGGGACGAGGTTCGTGGCCGAAGATACGAAGCTGATGAATCGGCCCGAGGAACTGACGAAAGGCGCGTAGCTCGGAGCGTTCGCGACACCGCCGGCCGCGTCGACCGTCACGTTGGTCAAGCCGGGAACGCAGCTCGCCAAGGCTGTCGATCCAAAACAGGTGTCGTAGCGGAGGATCTGCGTCGCCTCGAAAACCACAAATCGCCCGTCGTCGCTTACGGAGGGATTTTCCCCCTGAACGCCGCCTCCCACAGCCGCCACCGCGACCGTCTTGACCTCGCAGCCAGCGGGCGCCGTCGCACCAAGACACGTGTCGGCGAGAAAGATCCCGGCGCCGCCTGTGCCTGGGGCACTGCTCGCAGAGCGCGAGTCGAATGCGATGTACCGGCCGTTTCCGGAAATCGAAGGATGCCCTAAGGAGAGCGAACCGGCGCCATTCGCCCCGTTCGCGGGCAATTCGATGGTGGTAGGCGTACACCCGCTTGAGGCAGCGGCGTTCCCGCACGTATCGCGAACGAAGATAGCCGAGGCATGCGGCGAACTGCCCGGCACGAGATTCGTCGCGAACGACGCGAACGCCACGAAGCGGCCATCGGCGCTCAGCGACGGCGAGTCGCTCGAGAGCGAACCGAGATTGCCGCCGGCATCGACGGAAACCGCGGCCGTGCTCACAACGCACGACTTGGGAGCATTGGAACCGAGACACGTGTCCCGCACAAAGACATTCGAAACACCGCTTGGCGAATTCCCCGGCGTGCCGGAAACAAGATCCGTCGCGTACGACGCAAAGGCCACAAACCGCCCGTCGGTGCTGATGCTGATGCTACCGTTGGCTGCGCCGTTAGGAGCGCCGCCTTGGGGTGTCACATCGACGGGAAACGTCGATGGGAAGCAACCGGAGGATCCGAGACATGTGTCGCGTACGAAGACCCGTCCCAATCTCCCGACCGGAACGAGATTCGTCGCTGAGGAGACGAACGCGACGTAGCGGCCATCGGCGCTCATCGCGGGCGAAGAGCTCGCGCCGTCAGCCGGACCGCCGATGGCGCCGACCGAAACAACCTGCGGGAACGTGGCGGCATTCTGCGGGTCCGTGACCGCGAACTGCGCGTTTGCAACGCCGCCGCCGGGCGCGGCATTCGAGACGGTCACGTTGATCGTGGTGGCCGTGGCGACGTCGGACGCCAGCATTTGCACCTGAAGCTCCGTCGCGCTCACGAACGTGCTGCTGCGAGTGACGCCGTTGAACGCAACCACAGAACTCGAAATGAATGCGGGCGAATTCGATCCCGAGGCAGGGCCGGGGCCGTTGATTGTCAGAATGCCGTTCGGCGGAAGGACGCCCACCGTCGCGCTGGCCGGCGAAAGTGAGCTGATCGCCGGCGCCGGGTTCGACGGCTGGGTCACGACGAACGTCGCTGCCGACTGTGTTGGGCCTCCGCCCGGAGCCGGGTTCACCACGGTGACGAAGTTGGACCCGGGCTGGGCGATGTCGCAGGCGAGAACCGTCATCGCGAGCTGGCCGCTTTCCACGTTGAACGCGGTCTTACGCTGCGACCCGTTCCAGTAGGCCACGGACGTCGCAAGGAAGTTGCTGCCTTGAATGTTTACAGTAATGCCAGGATTGTTCGTGCAGTTGGGCGGGCCAACCTGCGTCGCCGCAATACTATCCGGGAACAGGCCCGAGATGGCAGGCGTGGGATTGATGGTGGTACTGCCGCCGCAGGAGACGAGCAACAAGAGCAGCGCGATCAAACCTATGGGCGCGGCCCACCGCAAACGCGTCAATCCCTTCCTCCTATGACCCACATTTGGATCCCGAAGCCGCCCGCCACTCCAGCGACCGGGAAAGCGGAACGAGGGAACACTGCCAGCACAATCCCCCTGCGAGCAGAAGAGAAGTCATAGCATCCCGGCGCGCAGGACGTCAACTCGGATTCCCGTGTGCGAAAAATGGTTGCCGGAAGGCCGCACGCACCTCCCTGCCCGCCGCGGGTCGCCGAGTGCCGACTCCGAGCGATTCCACAAGCGAGCAGGGGGTGCCAAAACGTGCGGCAGAGCCCATCGAGGCTCAGGCGGCTGTGGTCTTACACTGATAGCGAGGAACGAATTCCTCCTTCATGAATGTCTCGAAGGAGGTGGGCGTTGTGTTTCGGGCGCTGCGAGGCTCGAGGGCGCGCATGTGCCCCGAGTTCAACGCACCTGCCATTTCGAGGAGCAGGCCCGCCACGTTCGAAGACATCCCGAGGCCCGTGAGCGCGGCGAGAACCTGGTCGGCGGGAGGCTGCACATATTGGAGGCCGGGCTTGCCGATCTCTTTCCCGATGATCGCGGCCACTTCGGTCATAGTGAGGTCGCGCTGACCCAGAAGCTCGCGCGTCTGATGCCCGCGATAATCGCCCTTCAGCAGCTCCTCCGCCGCGGCCGCACCGATGTCGCGGGTGGCAATCACGGGGACCTTCAAGTCCGCGCGCAGCGGACCCGCTGCCGCTCCCATCTGCTTGATGATTCCGATTTGGGCAAGCGTGTTTTCCATGAAGTATCCGGCGCGGAGGTGGAGAACGTTAAGGCCCGAAATCTGATTGAGGCGCTGCTCGAAATCGTACAGCCCGGAGACCGGCCCCGAGCCGCTGGGTTGATCGGCGCCGACACTGCTGAGAGTGACGGCGCGTTTTAGCCCGGATCGTTCGATCGCACCGGCAATGGAATTGGTGACTCGTTCCTGGTAAGCGCGGTAATCCGTGCTCGCCATATTCGGAGGAATCATGGCGTACACGGCGCCCGCACCCGTGAAAGCCTTGGTCAGCGCGTCCTCGTCAGTGATCTCGCAAACGAAAGGCTCCGCGCCAGAGGCCGCGGTTCTCAAATGATCTGCGTTGCGCCCGATCGCCCGGACGGCCTGGCCCTTCGCCAGCAAAGTCCTGACGACAACGTTTCCAGTATTGCCTGTTGCTCCTGTTACGACGTACATGGGGTCTCCTTCTGCAGGGTCTAGGCTGGGAGGCTCGCGCCCAGAACGATTCTACTGCAACGGTGAGCCCCCGGGGTAGCCACAAGGGCGGAGCCGCCGCAGACCCGCGATCGCCCCCACGAAGCTCGTTCAGTTGCGAGAATTGTGATATGAAGCTTTTCTCGGCCAGTACTGGCGAATGAGAATACTGCGCTATATCGACGGGTTTCTTTTTGCCGGGTTCGGCGCGTTCGTGATATCGCGCCGGGACTTCGGTCTGCGATTCGCCATCGGGATGGCCATGGCGGCCGTTGGGATCGTGCTTTGGGGAGTGGCGCGGAGACAGCTCGGGTCCTCGTTCGCGATTACGCCGCAAGCCAGGAAGCTCGTCACGACCGGACTGTACTCCAGAATTCGGAACCCGGTCTATGTCTTTGGCGGGCTCGGCTACCTCGGCTTGCTCATCGCCCTGGGAAGCTGGACCGCACTGATCGTATTCGCCCTCTTCTACACGTACCAGATCCCGCGCGCCAGGAGAGAAGCACAGGTTCTGGAGCAGGCTTTCGGCGACGACTATCGGCAGTACAAGGCACGCACTTGGTTCTGAGAGGCACCATCGAGCCGGAGAGCCCTCACGACAACCCTTCGAAACGGGTCGCCCTACAGCTTGAATGAGGTGAGCTTGGAGAACAGGTGGGCGCGGCGAGCGATTTCGCTGCGCTTGAGCTTCGTCAGCCGCTCGACTCCGAACCGCTCCACCGCGAAGCTGCCGAGCACCGACCCGTAGACCATCGCGCTGCGCAGCGTTCGTTCGTTGACCCGCCCCACCTTCGCGAGATACCCCATGAACCCGCCCGCAAAGCTGTCGCCGGCGCCGGTGGGGTCATGCACTTCCTCGAGCGGGAATCCGGGCACCGAGAAGATGAATTTGTCGTGCACCATCAGCGCGCCGTGCTCGCCGCGCTTAATCACGAGTGTCCGCGGGCCCAATTTGAATACGTGCTTCGCGGCACGCAGCAGGTTGTGCTCGCCCGTGAGCTGGCGCGTTTCATCGTCATTGATCATCAGGATTTGCGTGTGCTTGAGCGTGTCGCGCAGCTCGGCGGGCGTGCGCTCGATCCAGTAGTTCATCGTGTCGAGGCCCACGACCTGCGGCTTGCGCCGCACCTGCGCCAAGACAGAACGCTGGAGCGTGGGGTCGATGTTGCCGAGGAAGATGAACGACGAATCGCAATAGGAATCGGGCAGCGTGGGACGAAAATTCGCGAAGACGTTCAATTCCGTGGCGAGTGTGGTGCGCTCGTTCAGGTTCTGGCTGTAGCGCCCCGCCCAGAAGAAGGATTTCCCCGAAACCTGCTGGACGCCGGTGAGGTCGATCTTCCGGCCGCGGAAGGCGGCGCGGTCCTTGTCCGTGAAGTCCTCACCGACAATTGCCACGACGCGGACCGGCGCGAAATAGCTCGCCGCCAGCGCGAAGTAGCTGGCCGCTCCGCCGAGCGTGCGATCGACTTTGCCGAACGGCGTTTCGATGGCGTCGAATGCGACAGAACCAACGACGAGAAGTGACATGCAGTCTCCGGTGAAGGCCGGAAGAGTCTACAGAAGCAGTAGGCATCGACGCAACCAGGCGGCGCCAAGCACATATCCGCGGCACAGCAAGCCCCCGGAAGACCATGCACGCGCATTACTTGCTGGGCAGAACTTCGAACTCCTCGGAGGTGACGAGCTTCGCACCTTTTAATTCATCCAGCTTGGCGCAGATACCTACACCCGGCGAAGCGGATAGCGATCTAGGCACGTAGCTCAGTCGAAGGCGGTAGCGTCCCGGCTCGGAGAGCTTCATGAGGAATTCCTGACCCTCTCGCGACCCCAATTGTGTCGGTGCGTAACAGGAGCCCATGTCCAAACCCCAAAGCAGCGAGCCCCATTTCTTAGGTCCAGGCCGTTGGACGTCAACCGCCGGCACGGTTGCTCCGGGCGATGGAACAATGGTCCCAGCGCATGTGACGCAGAAGGAGATCAGCGTGGAGCGTCGATTGATGACGCGCAACGCGAACGGCCGTTCCGCTGTGACCGGGCCAGAAATCTGAATTGCTACACCATGGTTAGGCGGCGAGTTAATGGGCGGCCAAATGCCGGAAGGGATTTCTGACTCGTTAAGCCCTGCCAAATCTTTGCCGAGGGATTGCACCAACTCGGTGAGCGGCCCGGCATTTGGGTTCCAGCGATATACAACATGGTAGCTGCCGCCTCGCACCCCTTCAAAAACCCAGAATGCCCCATCCAACACATAGTACTTGGGTGGAGTAGGATTCGGCGGCTGGACGGTCGGCATAGACCAGAATCCCGAAGTGTCGACGAACGCGAGAAACTTCTCGGCGTCTTCGGCTGATACCTTCAGTTCAACCTTGTTCGGTCTTGGTGCCGCAAGAGGTTCAATCGGACCGGGGACCAGAAACTTCACAATCGTCGCCGATCCGTCGGAGTTCAGCAAAAAACGGATCGCTCGAAAACTGCCGCTGGGGAGGAGCCACGCGTCAAATCGGTACGAAACCGCGGCAGGGTTCTGAGCGGCGGCGAGGAGGGAAGCCTCGCCACTGGAATTCAGAAACTCGGCGATGTATGGCATCGCGTCGTGCGCGGAGGCCTGCGGAAAATACTTCCAAGTTGTTGCATCTGGGAGTGTCCGCTTCTTCGTGGTGCTCTCTTGATTTTGCGGATGATTAATGAAGGCAGTGAGGAGACAAACGGCTGCTGCGCCGACCAGTACAGAGAATCGGCGATGAGCAGACGGCCTCATGCGTTACGCCCCCAGGAATTCCGCAAACGGTTATAACACCGGGTATTACGATGTAAATAGGGAGTTAGCTTGGGTCGGGGATGATCTTGACGCGCAGTTCGCGCGACCGCGGGCCATCGAACTCGGCGAAGAAGATCTGCTGCCAGCGCCCGAGTGCCAGCCGCCCGTCTGCAATCCACACTGTCTCCGACGAACCGACTAGCGCCGTCTTGATGTGCGAATCGGAATTGCCTTCCGCGTGCTTGAAGTGCGGGCTGTCCGGCACGAGGCGGTCGAGCGCGCCTTCCATGTCGCGCGCCACGTCCGGATCGTATCCTTCGTTGACAATCACGCCCGCCGTCGTGTGCGGCACGTACAGATAGCAAATCCCGCTTCGGCACCCGGACTCGCGAACGGCCTTCTCGACTTCCGCCGTGACGTTCTTCAACTCCGTGCGGCGCGACGTGCGAACGTGAACGATGTGCGTCGGCATGAGTCGGCGTCGAGGATCAGCGTCGGGATTTTCTGTGTCGCGTCGCAGGGGCGCGCTAATCGGCAACCAGGGCCGCAGGCGATGTCGCGCCGTAGAACGCGAACCACGGCTTCGCCGCAGTCAGCCGGTCGTTCACGTTCTTGATGTTCTTCACGCCCTGGCCGCTCAGCCAGTCTTCAAGCGCCTTCACGCCCTGCTTGGCGTAGACCGGAATGCCGTCTTTCCATGTCGCGCGGCCGCAAAGAACGCCGGAGAAATTCACGCCGGATTCGCTGGCAAGCTCCAACGTTTCCGCGAAGACGTCGTTGTTGACGCCGGCGGAAAGATAAATGAACGGCTTCTTCGCGACGGCCGCGGCGCGGCGAAAGTGCTCCTTGGCCTCGTCGCGCGAGTACGCCGATTCGCCCTTGCACGCTTTCGACCCCGCGACGAACGCCATGTTGACGGGCACTTCGACTTTCAGCACGTCGACGCCATACTGCGGCTTCGAGAACTCCTCCATGCTCTTGGCGACGATTTCGGGCTTCTTGCGCGCGTAGGCGATTCCCTTCTCGTCGCCACCTTCCTCGTATCCGACGAACTCGAGGAAAAACGGGACGTCGGCGGCAGTGCACTCGCCGCCGATGCGCTCCACCCACGCGTGCTTGATCTCGTTCGTTTCCTTCGGATCGAACGGCGTGTAATAGAGCAGAATCTTGACGCAATCCGCTCCCGCCGCAACGAGCCGCCGCACGGACCACACGTCGAGCAGATCGGGCAGGCGCCCGGGACGCGTATTGTCGTAGCCGCTGTTCTCGTACGCGAGCAGCAGGCCCGCGTTCTTGGCCCGCACCCGCGTCGCGGGCAAGCCGTATTCGGGATCGAGAAGAATCGCGCTCGCGTGCGGCGTGAGAACCTTCACGACGGCGGTCTTGAACTCCTCCAGCATTCTTGCCGTGACTTCCTTCTTATCGATGCCCTTTTCCTTGGCGATGGCGCTCTTCAGCGACCCGCGCTGGTCCATAGCCGCCGCGGCGATCACGCCGCGCGAATCGGATACGGCTTGCAGACCCTTCTGTTTTCCCGGGGTAATCTTCATGGCTTAGCCTCCATATGCCCGCATCATGACAATTGAAACTGGTTATTCTAGCACGCAACGGGGCGCCGGGTTTGGGGCGTTGCGCGGCACGGAGCGAAAGCGGAATCTCAAGCGCGATTCACAGAAACAGCACCTGGTGCTGATGGGCGCAGGAACCGCCGTCCGCCGAATCCGGAATCGCGGAGAGGCGCGCCAGCTCGTCGAGAAGGTCGGACCCGTGCGCCGCGATGAACGGAAGCGCGCTCAGGCTGCGCTCCTGCAGCTCGTGGTTCGGATAGATCGCGTCGAAGAGAATCCGCTGGTGCTCGTCGAGCACGCCGGTGCGGAAATTCTCGGCGCGGCCCACCTTTTCCTTCAGTTTCGCAAACTGGTACAGCATCTTTTCTTCGACCGCTTCCAGTGTGCCGAGCAGGCTCCGGTCGAGCTTTTCGATCGCCGCGCCGTAGGATTTCAGCATCTCTCGCAGCTTTTCTTCGTCCGAGTCAAACCGCCGCGCCAGCACGTCCGGCAGGAACTTCTGCTCCATCTGGGCGCGGACGTGCTGCGGCCCGCGAAGGACGTCCTGAAACTCGAGATGGTACTTCGACAAGAACCGCGCGATGGCCGGCTCGATCAGCGTGAAACTCGCGCGCGGCAGAATCGCGGGCATCCGGCCCAGAACTTTCTGGTACACGACCGCCGCCTGCGCCATGTATGCGACCTCGGCCGGCCCGCCGATGTAGGCCGCCGTCGGCAGCAGCGTGTCTTGCACCACCGGGCGCAGCAGAACGCTCGGGCTGAACGCCAGAGGATCCGATTCAATCGCGCCGCGCAGCGCCTCGACGCTGAACCCGGAATCGCCCGCGGTGAATTTCCCTTCGTGGCGGCGCAGCGGCTGGCGTTTGCCGTTCACGTTGAAAAACAGCAGCGTCGATCCCGGCGCGACTTTCACCTGCGCGTGGAAACCGCTGCGGTCGAGCTCCTTCGATCGCGCGTCGGTTGCCTCGCGCAGCGAATCGGATTCGTCGAGCGCCTGCCGATACACGCCCGCGGCCAAGCGGTGCAGCCGGACGTCCAGCGGATCGATGAAAATGATTCCGCGCCCCGCAAGCAGCCGCGCCATCAGCTTCCCGTACGCGGAGCCGTACGTGTCTGCCGGCGTGTACGATTCCCGCAACGCAGCAGCAACGCCGCTCGCGAACGGCCCTTCGAGGCCTTCCACCAGCTGCTCGACGATCGGCCCAATCGCATCGCCGAACGTCACTTCGCCCACGCGCCGGCCCGTTTGCTCCTCCGTCGCCGGCAGCTCGTAGCGGACCAGCCCCGAGCGCGTGTCGCAGAACGTGTGGTTCACTTCCGCTAGGTCGTGGTCTTCCGTCGCCAGCCAGAAAATTGGCACGGCATCGACACCACGTCGCGTGATCTGCTCCGCGAAGCGGACGGCGCAGAGCGCCTTGAAAACGCTGTACGCCGGCCCGGAGAAGAGGCCCACCTGCTGCCCCGTCACAATCGCTGCGGCCCCGGCCGCGAGCCGTTCGATGTTCCGCTCCGTGTCCGCTCCCGCGCCGAGCTTGCGATTCTGCTCGCGCAGAACATCCACCACTCCTCGGCGTATCGCCGGGTCGAGCCGAATCTCGCGCGCCGCGGCGAGAATCCCCGCCTCACTCGGCGGGTGCGCGTAATACGCCGAAACGCGGCTGAAATCGTCAAGGAAAGTGGAGAAAAGCTTCGTGGTGGAGGGAATCTCGCGGAACGGCAGGCAGTGCGACTCCATCGCCGAAATCATACACGCGGCTCCGGGCACGAGCAACGACAGCCCGTTCCACGCCCGCCCGAACGGGCCGAACGCGCTCCGGGACATGAGATGCGCTGGGATGGAATCATGGCCGATTAGATGGTCGGACTTGCAGTTGGCTTCTTTATTTCTTGCGACGTCGGCGCCGCAGGACAAACAGAGCGCAGGTCGGCTTACTGGCGGGCGGCGAGCTCCGGAACAATCGCCGCAAGCATCCCGTCGAGTTCTCGCCGGCCTTGCTCCCCGACGGGCAGCAGCGGCGGACGCGGCAAGCCCCCGAAGTAGCCGAGACGGTCCATCGTGTACTTGATTCCCGCGATCCCGTAGGTCGGCCCCAGCAATTTCGAAGGCGCCATCACCTTCTGTTGGAGTGAGGCCGCCCGCGCCGCATCGCCCGCGCGATGCGCTTCGAATATCTCGACGCAAATCTCCGGAAACGCGTCCGCGATCGCGATCACCGCGCCCACCGCTCCGCGCTGCAGCGAATCGTACAGCGTCGCGGCCGAGCCGACGAGCGATTGAAAGCCCTTTGGTGCGGCGGCCATGATTTTCGTGATGCCCTCGACGCTGCCCGAGCTGTCCTTGATTCCGATGATGTTCGGATGCGTCGCTACGCGCGCAACCAGAGACGCCTCCACGGTGATGTGCGTGAACACCGGCACCGAATAGACCAGCACCGGTATCCGTGAGGCGTCCGCCACGCGCACGTAGTGCTCCGCCAAAAGATCGTCGTTGATGGCCGGCTTGTAGAAGCTGGGCGTGCGCGCCAGCGCGGCGTCGAATCCCAGCGCCGCGGCGCGCTTCGTGTGCTCGATCGTCTCCGCCGTGGACTCGGCGCCCGTCCCCGCGATCAGAATCTTCCCGGGTGCGGCGGCTTCCTTCGCCGTCTCCCAGAGCCGATAAACTTCGCTCCACAGCAGCAGCACCGATTCGCTGGTCGAGCCGTTGATCACATAGCCCGCCAGGCCGGTCTGGTTGTAGCGCGCGATGTTCTCTCGATAGCGCGTCAGCGCGATGGCGCCGTCGGAATCGAAGGGCGTCGTCAGCGGAGCGAAAATGCCGTGAAGTTTCATGCGAAGATTCTATAACACAAACGCGCGTCAGCCGCGATCGCCGGGCGCCGGAGCGGCGGCGGCCGATTTTCGCCGATGCAAATCTTGCAGCGGCGCCACATCCACCGCATGCCCGGACATCGCCCGGATCCCGCGCGCGGCGGCGCTGGCGGCCGAAAGCGTGGTGATGCACGGAACGTTGTAGCGCACGGCGGCGCGCCGAATCGACTTCTCGTCGTAGAACGACTCGCGCCCCAGCGGCGTATTGATGACCAGATCGACCTTCTGCGTCTTGATCAGGTCGACGATGTTGGGGCGCCCCTCGTTCACTTTGTACACCGATTCCACTTCGATTCCCGCCTCGTGCAACGCGGCGGCCGTCCCGCGCGTGGCGATCACCTTCAATCCCATCGACATCAGGTCGCGTACCAGCGGCGCCACTTGCCGTTTGTCGCGGTCGCTCACGCTGATGAAAACGGTCCCTTCGAGCGGCAGCCGCTGCCCCGCCGCCAGTTGCGCCTTCGCGAACGCCACGCCGAACGTCGACGAGATTCCCATCACCTCGCCCGTCGAACGCATCTCCGGGCCCAGAATCGTATCGACGCCTCGGAACTTGTTGAACGGAAACACCGGCGACTTCACGGCGTAAAAATCCCGCACCGAAAGCTCCTTCACGCCGTGCGTCTGCATCACCGGCAGATTCAGCTCGCGGAGCTTACGTCCCGTCATCAGCCGCGCCGCCACCTTGGCGATCGGAACGCCGGTCGCCTTGCTGACGTACGGCACCGTGCGCGACGCCCGCGGGTTCACCTCCAGCACGTACACGGTGTCGCGCTGAATCGCGTACTGCACGTTCATCAGCCCCACCACGTTCAGCGCGCGAGCGAGCCGCGATGTGTAGTCGCGAATTCGCTCCAGCACGGCGGGCTTCAGCGTCACGGGCGGCATCACGCACGACGAATCGCCAGAGTGGATTCCCGCTTCTTCGATGTGTTCCATGATTCCCGCAATCACCACGTCTTCGCCGTCCGCCAGCGCGTCCACGTCCACTTCCGTCGCATCTTCGAGGAACTTGTCGATCAGAATCGGGCGCTTGGGATCGGACATCCCGCCGATCAACGCGGCCTGCGTGACGTATTCGTTCACGGTTTTCAAATCGTACGCGATCACCATCGCGCGCCCGCCCAGCACGTAGCTCGGCCGCACGAGCACCGGCAACCCGATTTCCGCGGCCGCCAGAATCGCCTCTTCCGGCGCGAGCGCCGTCGCATTCTTCGGCTGTGGAATCTTGAGGCGCTCGAGCAATTCGCCGAACCGCCGGCGGTCCTCGGCCAGGTCGATCGATTCCGGCGCCGTGCCGATAATCTGCGCGCCGTTGCGCTTCAGAGCGAGCGCCAGGTTCAGGGGCGTCTGCCCGCCGAACTGCACGATCACGCCTTGCGGCTTCTCGCGGTCGAGGACGGCGAGCACATCCTCCAGCGTCAGCGGCTCGAAGTAGAGGCGGTCGGACGTGTCGTAATCCGTCGACACCGTCTCTGGATTACAGTTCACCATTACCGTCTCGTACCCATCCTCTTTCAACGCCATCGCCGCATGGCAGCAGCAATAATCGAATTCGATTCCCTGCCCGATACGGCTCGGTCCGCTGCCCAGAATCACCACTTTCGGCCGGTCGACTGCACCCGCTTCATCTTCGTCCTCGTATGTCGAATAGAGGTACGGCGTGAATGACTCGAATTCGGCCGCGCACGTGTCGACGCGCTTGAAGACGGGCCGCACGCCGAGTTCGTGGCGCCGCGCCCGGACTTCCGCCGCGCTCACGTTCCAGAGCTTTGCGAGCTCCTCGTCGCTCGCGCCCGAGCGCTTCGCATCGAGCAGCAATTCGCGCGTCACTTCGCCGAGCGGCGTCGCCGCGGTACGCCGGTCGATCGCCACCATTTCCTGCAGTTGCCGAATGAACCACGGGTCGATCTTCGTCAGCTCGCACACTTCTTCGCCGCTCATCCCTCGTTCGAGCGCCTCGAAGAGCCAGTGGATGCGGTCGGGCCCCGGCACGTGGAGCCGCTCGCGTAGAAGCGCGGTAGTGACTTCGGCGGGCGGACGCCACGCGCTGCTGGGTTCCAACGCGCGAATCCCCTTGCACAGCGCCTCCTGGAACGTCCGGCCGATGGCCATCACTTCGCCGACCGATTTCATCTGCGTCGTCAGCGTCGTTTCGCTGCCGGGAAACTTCTCGAATTGCCACTTCGGAATTTTCGCGACCACGTAATCGATGGAGGGCTCGAAGCACGACGGCGTCTTGCGCGTGATGTCGTTCGGAATCTCATCGAGCGTCATCCCCAGCGCCAGCTTCGCCGCGATTTTCGCGATTGGGAAGCCCGTGGCCTTGCTCGCCAGCGCCGAGCTGCGCGAAACGCGCGGGTTCATCTCGATCACCACCATGCGGCCCGTTTCGGGGTCGACCGCGAACTGGATGTTCGAGCCTCCCGTTTCGACGCCGACCTCGCGGATGATCGCTGCGGCCGCGTCGCGCATGCGCTGGTATTCCTTGTCGGTCAGCGTCTGCGCCGGAGCCACGGTGATGGAATCGCCCGTGTGGATTCCCATCGGGTCGAAATTCTCGATCGAGCAAATCACCACGAAGTTGTCGCGGAAGTCGCGCATCACTTCGAGCTCGAATTCTTTCCAGCCGAGCACGGATTCCTCGATCAGGGCCTGGTGAACCGGGCTCGCGTCAAGCGCGCGTGCAATCGCGTCGACGAATTCCTCATGGTTGTACGCGATCGAGCCGCCCGTCCCGCCGAGCGTGAACGACGGCCGGATCACGATCGGGTAGCCCATCTGGTCGGCGAAAGTCACCGCCTCCGCCACGTCGTTCACCACTTCCGACGCCGGCACTTCGAGCCCGATCCTGCGGCAGGCGTCCTTGAACAGCAGCCGGTCCTCGGCGATCTTGATCGCGCGCAGCGACGCCCCGATCAGTTTCACCTTGTATTTATCGAGGATGCCGCTCTCGGCCAGCTCCACGGCGAGGTTCAGCCCCGTTTGCCCGCCCACGGTCGGCAGGACGGCGTCCGGCCGCTCCGCCGCGATGATAGCTTCGAGATACTCCTTCGACAGCGGCTCGATGTAGGTGCGGTTCGCGATTTCCGGGTCCGTCATGATCGTTGCCGGATTCGAGTTGACGAGGACCACCTCGTAACCCTCGGCCCGCAGCGCCTTGCACGCCTGCGTTCCCGAGTAGTCGAACTCGCACGCCTGCCCGATGACAATCGGTCCCGAGCCGATAATCAGAATCTTCTTGATGTCAGTCCGCTTCGGCATTTCAAGCTTCCCCGGAAGGGCCGGGTTTCAACCCAGCCGTACCCGGGACTTCATTCCTTCCGCGCTTCGCGCATCATCGCGATGAAATCGTCGAACAGATACCGCGCGTCGTGCGGCCCCGGCGACGCCTCCGGATGGTACTGCACGCTGAACAGCGGCAGCGATTTGTGCCGCATCCCTTCGTTCGTGTGGTCGTTCAGGTTGACGTGCGTCACTTCCACGTCGCTCGACGGCAACGATTCCGGGTCGACGCAGAACCCGTGGTTCTGCGCCGTAATCTCCACCTTCTGCGTCCGCAGATTCTTCACCGGATGGTTCGACCCGTGGTGCCCGAACTTCAGCTTGAACGTCCGCCCGCCCAGCGCCAGCCCGCACAGTTGGTGCCCCAGGCAAATTCCGAAAATCGGGACGCGGCCCACCAGCTTGCGAATGTTTTCGATCGCGTACCCGATTGGCTCGGGATCGCCCGGCCCGTTCGACAGGAAGACGCCGTTCGGCTTCATTGCCAGCACATCCGCGGCGGACGTCTGCGCCGGAACCACCGTCACGTCGCAGCCATGATCGACCAGCAACCGCAAAATGTTTTGCTTGATTCCGAAATCGTACGCGACCACGCGATAAGGCGCCTCGGCCTCAGGCGCCGAAGCCGCCGCCTTCTTTGACGCCGTGCCCTCGGAGCTCACGCTTCGCCGCCCGGAAGAAGCTGCGCCAACACCAGCAACCGCAGCCAGCGGCGCCGCGAGTTCAATCGAGCCTTGCGACCACGCGTAGACCTTTGGCGACGTTACGCGGCTCGCGAGTTCCTGGCCCGCCATCGCCGGCAGCGCCCGCGCTTCCGCGATCAGCTGCTCTGCCGGCGTACCGTCCGTCGAAACAATTCCGCGCAGCGCGCCCACCTGCCGCAGGTGGAGCACCAGCGCCCGCGTGTCGATTTCCCAAATCACCGGAACGCCGTAGCGCTCCAGGTAATGCTGCGCCGATTCGCTCGACCGCCAGCTCGACGCAATGGGCGAGAAATCGCGCACCACGAGCGCCTCGATATAGGGCTTCGACGATTCTTCGTCTTCGGGATTCGCGCCGACGTTGCCGATGTGCGGGTAAGTGAGGCAGACGATCTGCCCGGCGTAGCTCGGATCGGTGAAAACTTCCTGGTAGCCGGTAAGACTGGTATTGAAAACGACTTCGCCGCCTCGGCGGGTGCGGGCGCCCGCCGCGCGTCCGTTAAAGATCCGCCCGTCTTCTAGCGCGAGGGTCGCGCGACCTTCGGGGAACTGCGTCAGTGTGTCCTCCAGGACCTGTCATTTGGACGCCGCGTTGACCGTTGACGTCGACGTCAACGATCCGAAGTGATCCACCGGCCAGTATGCGAATACCGCTTTGCCGTAAATGAACTGCCGGGACACGGGACCGAACACCCGCGAATCGTTCGAGCTGTCGCGGTGATCGCCCATCACGAAATACTCATCCGCCGGAACCACCAGCGGCGGATATTTCGACGCGTCCAGATAGCTCGCCGGAACGTACGGCTCCGCCAGCTCGGTGCCGTTGATGTAGAGATGGCCCGAGCGAATCTCGATCGTCTCGCCGGGCAGGCCCACCACGCGCTTGATGAACGACTTCGAACGGTCGAGCGGATACCAGAACACGACCACGTCTCCGCGCTCGATCGGCTCGAAGCGGTACACGAACTTGTTGATGAAGATGCGCTCCTGGTCCGAAAGGAGCGGAGCCATGCTGGTCCCTTCGACTTTTACAGGCTGGTAGAGAAAAATGATGATGACGAGCGCCAGACCGAGGGCAACCGCGAGGTCCCGCGTCCAACTTCGAAGTTCCCGCCGCAATTGAGGAAGGGGCGCGTTCTCCGACGGACCGCTCAGCCCCGGTTGAGAGTTGTCCAACATTCCTTCGCTCCTGATATTTATATCACGACCAGTCCGCGCGCGCCAAGACGTAGAGTAGAGATGAAGCTCACTGTGTCCGTTGAATGCCGCGACTAACGCTAGGGGCCCGACATTGCCTGCAGGAGAAGCTCCCTTAAGCTCGCTGCCTGGTCGGACGTCAGCCGAATCGGCAGCATGTGGAAGCTAACCACTGATCGATTCACCACCTCGATTCCGACTGTGGGGGTTCCGGGCTCTCGGGCCTGCAAATGGTGGACTTTCAGCGTGGTTCGCATCGGCCCGGTCCTTCCCAAATCGAGTTCACCCACTGTTCTTGCAATCGGCGCCCCGAACATCGCGCCTTTGAATCCGCGATTCTTCATCGCTCGATACAGGAAATGCACAATGACCCCCGCGAACAAGATCCAAAAGAAGTAGATGGCGAATTCAGGCTTCACGGCCCACCTCCAGGTGCAAGTTTAGGAGGAAATGGTATTTCCTCTCCATGAGGTGACAGATTCTGTTTCCTAGTCAGAATCCGCGTGGAGGGCGAACCGAAGAATCGCGAGCGCGGCGATTACGGCGGTTTCGGTGCGCAAAATGTTTTCGCCGAGCGACGCCTCGCGGAAGCCTGCCGCACGCGCCGCGGCAACCTCCTCCTCCGTCCAGCCGCCCTCCGGACCGATCGCGAGCGCGGCGGATTTTGCCTCCGCGCCTTCGAGTGCCTTGCGAAGTGCCGGCGCATCGGCGCGTTCCGAAAGCAGCAGCTTCAGCCCCGCGCCCGATTTGGCGAACGCGTCGCCCGGCCGAACGGCGGCGCCGACCACCGGCGGCCTCAGCCGCCGCGACTGCTGCGCCGACTCGAGCGCGATCTTCTCCCAGCGCGCGTGCCGCTTCGCCGCAGCGGCGAGCAGCGCCTTGTCCGTCCGCGCGGCCGCGAGCGGCGTGATCTCCGTCGCGCCCAGCTCCGTCGCCTTTTCGAGGCACCATTCGAAGCGGTCGAACTTGATGATCGAGAGCAGCAGGTGCAACGCGAGCCGCGGCTCCCGCGCGGGAAGGTTCTCGACCAGCGCGAAGTCGATGCAGCTTTCGCCGCGCTTCGGCAGCGTGACGCGTTCGACGCGCGCCAGCCACACGCTGTGCCCGTCGCTCAGCTCGTAGAGCTGCCCCGCTTCGGCGCGCAGCACGCGGCCAAGATGCTCCGCCGCGTCGCCGCGCAGCGCAGCGGAACGCGGTTCGAATCGTTCGACGAAAAATCGGCGGCGCATGAAAGAAGGAGGCGAAGGAGGCAAATGAGGCAGAGGAAGTAAAGGAGAAACGGTTTCGATTCCCAACACTCGGAACGAATTATCGGGCCTTGTCCTTTGTTCCTCTCCTTCCTCTACGTCCTTTACCTCCTCTACTTCCCCTACTTCCGGTTTATCCGAAGATATCCTTCACCTTGTCGAAGAAGCTGGAGCTGCGCTCCGCCGGCTTGTTCTCCACCTTCATGCTCTCGCCGATCTGCTCCAGAACGCGCCGCTGTTCGCGCGACAGCTTCGACGGCACGACGACGCGAACCGTCACGTAGAGGTCGCCCTTCCCGCCGTGCGGATCGGGCAAGCCCTTGCCCTTCTTGCGGAAGATTTGCCCCGACTGCGTGCCCTCGGGGATTTCGAGCTCATCCTCGCCGTGCAGCGTGGGGATGCGAATCTTCGCGCCCAGCGCCGCCTGCGGAAAGCTGACGGGAATCGTGCAGTACAAATCCGCGCCGCGCCGTTCGAAGAACGCGTGCTCCTTCACCTCGAGGAAAATGTAGAGGTCGCCCGCCGGTCCGCCGTTTTTCCCCGGCTCGCCGTGGCCCGCCATCCGCAGGCGCGTTCCGTTTTCGACGCCCGGCGGCACCGGCACTTCGATCGTCCGCTCGCGCTCGATATTTCCCTGCCCTCGGCACGCCTCGCACGCGTCGCGAATCACCTGACCCGCGCCACCGCATGCCGGACACGTCCGCGTAATCGAAAAGAATCCCTGCTGATACGCCAGTTGCCCGCGCCCGCGGCACGTCTCGCACGTGGACATTCCCGTCCCCGGCTTCGCTCCGGTGCCGTGGCACTGCTCGCAGACCTCGTGCCGCGAAATGCGAATCCTCGACTTCACGCCCGCGGCCGCCTCCTCGAAGCTCAGCGAGAGGTCGTAGCGCAAATCCGCGCCCCGCTGCCCGCGCGCGCCCCGGCCGCCGCGGCGACGCCCGCCGCCTCCGAAAATGTCGTCGAAGCCGAAAAGATCGCCGAGGATGTCGTGAAAATCCTCGAAGATCGACGCGTTGATGTTCGTCTCGAAACCGCCGCCGCCCAGCCCCGCGTGGCCGTAGCGATCGTAAATCTGGCGCTTCTGCGGATCGGAGAGGACGCTGTACGCCTCCGTCGCCAGGCGGAACGATTCCCCCGCCTCGTGCTTGTTATCGGGATTGCGGTCGGGATGGTGCTTCAGCGCGAGCTTGCGGTACGCCGACTTGATCTGGTCGGCGGAAGCGTCGCGAGTGACGCCCAGAATTTCATAATAATCTTGCTGAGTCGATGGCATTGGTTCTCGTCTGACCTCAATTCTCGCGCGCCGTCTTCGATACCGGCTCGGCCGCCACGCGCACCATCGCGGGACGCAGCACGCGGTCGTGGAACATGTAGCCCGGCTGCAGCTCGCCGATGATGATGCCGTCGGCGTGCTCCACCGTCTCGACGCGCTCGATCGCGTGATGCAGATGCGGATCGAATTCCTTGCCCACGGAGTCGATGCGTTTCAGCCCCTGCTTCGAGAGCATGTCCCACATCTGGCGGCGAATCAGCTCGAAGCCCTTGCGGTATTCTTCATCGGCCGGATTGTGGTCGCCCGCCAGCGCGCGGTCGAAAGCGTCGAGCACCGGAAGCAGATGCTCGACCAGCGATTCGACGGCGCGATGCCGCTCGGCCTGCCGCTCCTTCTCGACGCGCTTGCGATAATTCTCGAAATCCGCCTGCCGCCGGACGAGCGTGCTCAGCAAATCCTGCTTCTCCGCCAGCAGCTTCTGGACCTCTTCGATAGGCGCGGCGTCGGCCCCGTTCCGTTTGCTCTCGCCCACGCCCGCCGGATCGGAGTCACGCGATCCCGCAGGCCCGCCTTCGAACACGGTCCCCGCGGATTCGGGATTGTCTTCTTTCTTGTTCTTGTGCTCCGGATTATTCGGCGACACGAGTTAGCTCCCCTGTTCGCTGTCCGAAAAGAATTGCGCCATGAACGCCACGGCCGTAATCACGCGCTCGTAGTGCATGCGCATCGGCGCCAGGATTCCCAGCGTGCCTTGCGCCTGATCCTTCGATGTGTAGGAAGACGAAACGAGCGCCAGGTGCTTTCCCGCGCTCGACATTTGCTCGAGCCCCAGCTCCACGTGAACCGGCTCGGGCGCTTCGATGCAGCCGCTCAGCAGCGCGATCAACCGGTCCTTCTCCTCGATGGCTTCCAGCAGCTCGCGCACCTGCTCCTGATTCGTGAATTCCGGCGCGGACGCGATTTGCGCCGCTCCTTCGACGTAGATTTTCCGGTCGGCGACGTCTCCCAGCACCACGGGATCGCACAGGACCAGCGCGTCGCACGCGATTCGCCCGTACTGCTCGCGGTCGTGCTCCACCTGCGCGCGCAGGTCCGCGCGCATGGCCTCGAGCGTCCATCCGATGTAGTGCCGGTTCAGGTGCGCCGCGATGCCATCGAGATCTTCCTGGCAGAAGCTCCGCTCCGTCCGAATCACTTTGTCGCGCGTCAGCCCGCCCGCCGTGATCAGCACCACCAGGATGCGCGTATCCGGCAGCAGCAGGAACCGCACGTGCTCCACCACGCTGCTCGCCAGCGGCGGCGAAATGAAGATTCCCAGGCCGCGCGAAACCGCCGAAAGAACGTGGCTCGCGCGCTCCATCACCGCCTCGGGCGTCTGCGCGGATTCCAGCTCGCGCCGAATCCACTGGCGGTCCTGCGGGCTTGCGGTCGCTTGCGCCGCCACCTGCTCGACGAAGAATTTGTACGCCGAAGCCGTCGGGACGCGCCCCGCCGAAGTGTGCGGCTGGTAGAGATAGCCTTCGTCTTCGAGGTCCGCCATCACGTGGCGGATCGTCGCCGAGCTCAGCGGATCGGGCTGCCGGCGCGCGATGCTGCGCGACGAGACAGGCTCGCCCGTCTCGATGTATTCGCGCACCACGTCCGTCAGAATCTGCTGGTGCCGCTTTTGCTGTAAGGCTGTCGGGCTCATCGCTTCGACTGATTCCCCGCAGTGTCGGGCCGCGCGTCGAAACGCGCGCCACACTACACCTGTAAAAAGTTTAGTCGCGCGCGCTCCCAGCGTCAACTCGCATGCGCGCCGCCAGCGCAAGAACCCAACACGCCTGCGATCATCGAGGTCCGGGCTGACGGATAGATTAGAAATTTGTTTGTCATTTGTTTTCAGAGGTTTAGGTCGATTTCTAATCTTCAGCGTATAGATTAGAAGTGGATTAGCGGCTAAGGATTGCCACAGAGACACAGAGGCCACAGAGGGAGAGGCGGATTCCGGTTCGAACCCCGCTCCGCGCAACGGAACCCTCTGCAACTGTATATTAGACATGGTGTCGGTCCTGTGTTTTCAGCGAGTTACGACGATTTCTAATCGCGTAACTGTATATTAGAAATCCGCGACCCTTCGCTTTGGCTCTGGGTAAACCCTGCGGACCGGGGCTCGCAAACTGCGACTGCGACGTCATAGCCAACTCCTCCTCTCCGGGCACACGTCTAGCGGTGCCTGCGCATCGCCCTTTTCGGGCAGGCGTCTTCAGCTCAGGGTTTGCAAGTACAAACCCTGAAACCCGAAGCGGGCGCACACAAATCAATTATTCTGATTGTCACGAATAACTATTCTTATAACACAGGCAAAAGAAAAAGTCAAGGGGAATTCGGGCGGCATCCTGGCTTGAATTCAGTCGCTCGGCTTCTACGTCCGTCGTGCGAGCCTCGCGGCGCTAGGCTCCGAGCAGAATCAAGTCCTTCGCCTTAGCCTGAAAGGCCCGGTCGAACGTGACGATCGTCAGCCGCGACGCCTGCGCAAATGCCGCCAGGTACGAATCGGCCCATTCCTTGGGGGACGCCTGCACCGACCGCGTCAGAGATCGAAACTGAGCTTCCACTCCGGGAGGCTCATCCAAAAACTCGACCCGCTCGTCTTCCAGCCACCGATCGTAGGCTCTCCAAGCTTCCTGCTGGCTCTTCACCTGTTGTGTCCCCATCACGGCGGCGGCACTCAGCAGTCGAAGCAGCCCCAGTTGCGTGAAGCGGCAGAAAAAAAGCCGCGCAGTCGGCGGCAAACCGTCGAACCATTTCCGCGCGACGACGTGATGAATGTGCGCGTCGTATGTGAGCGCCACCCAGACGTTGATATCAGGGAAAAGAAATAATCTCGAAGATCTTGTCATTGTCGAGATTGAGTGTCCCCGGCCGATCGGATCGGATGATCGGGAGCTTCACCCTTCTTCGCCTCGAACGGCGCCGATCCTTCAATATCCGCTGAACCCCGCGCAGGATCAGTTCCTTTGCCGAACTGCCTTCGCTGGCTGCACGGCTCTTTAGCCGCCGATAAACCGGATCGGGTATGTCGACCGTAGTCCTCATGCTTGTAGATTGCCATATTTATGGCAGATTGAAAAGCCTTCACTCCAATAAATCCCGCGACGCTGATACGGGTGAGCGCGCGGATGACGGGCACAGCCGGCTGCGCCCCCAACCGGGGAAACCCGCTAAGGTGGCCGGAGCCGGCGATCCCGGGAACACCAACCATTGTCAAAATTTGGCAGTGGGACTATGCTGTGCGCCTTGGCGGGGCATCTTGGGGCAACCTCTCGTGAAAGTTAGTGCACTGGTCGGCGTTGCGGCGGTGTGTGCGGCGACGTGTGCCGCGCCGTGCCTTTCGGCACGCACCGCACCGCGAGCGCAAGCGGCGCACAAAGAAATGGCGGCGGCGGCGGACGCGGAGAAGAAGCCGCTCTCGACGCGCGTTGTCGCCTACCAGATTGACGCCAAGCTCGACCCCGCGACGCACTCGATCACCGCAACCGAATCGCTGACGTACCTGAACCTGACGGGCCAGCCGCAGCAGACGTTTCCCTTCCATCTCTACCTCAACGCCTTTCAGCCGCAGTCCACTTTCATGACGGAAGTGCGGCTCTCCGGCACGCGCGGGAACGACCCCGATTCCGCCTGGGATGCGAAGAACTTCGGCTCGATCACGGTGGACAAGCTGGAAGTGGACGGCATGGGCGACCTGACGGGCGCGATGCAGTTCATCCAGCCGGACGACCACAACGCGGCCGATCACACCGTTTTTCAGGTGACGCTGCCGAAGCCGGTGGCGCCGGGCGCCACCGTGACGTTCCGGATGGCGTTTCACGACGTGATGCCCGTCGTGGTCGAGCGCACGGGCTACAAGCGCGACTTTTTCATGGTGGGCCAGTGGTTCCCGAAGGTAGGCGTGTGGTGGAAGAACCAGTGGAACTGCCACCAGTTCCACGCCACGACGGAATTCTTCGCGGATTTCGGCACGTTCGACGTGAAGCTCACGCTGCCGCACGACGAGGTGGTGGGCGCGGGCGGAGACCTGGTTTCGACCGTGAACAATTCCGACGGCACGAAGACGCTCGAGTACCGCTCGGAGGACGTTCACGACTTCTCCTGGACCGCGAGCCCGCATTTCACGGACGCCGAGGATTCGTGGACCGGCAGCGCCGGGACCGTGAAGATTCATCTGCTGATGGCGCCGGGAAACATGGCGTCTGCGCCGCGCTACCTGCGCGCGCTGAAGGGCACGCTTGCTTACTACGACAAATGGGTCGGGCCGTATCCGTACGACCGCATCACGGTGGTCGATCCGGAGCACGGCGCGTTTAACGCCGGCGGAATGGAGTATCCGACACTGATCACGGCGGGCTCCACATGGTGGATGCCGAAGGGATTGCTGGTGCCGGAGGTGGTGGTCGAACACGAATTCGGGCACCAATACTGGTACGCGATGGTGGCGACGAACGAATTCGAGGAAGCGTGGCTCGACGAAGGCATCAACAGCTACATGGAAGTGAAGGTGATGGACGCGCTCTACGGGAAAGACACGTCGATGCTGAATTTTCCGTTCGCGCAGGCGGGCGACGGCGAGGAGCAGCGCACGAGCTATCTCGGCGCGCCGGATTTCGATCCGCTGACGCGGTTCGCGTGGCAGTTCCGAAGCTCGGGCTCGTACGCCGCGGTGACGTACGGCAAGACGGCCACGGTGCTGGCGACGCTCGAAAAGCTGATCGGCGAAGAGAAGATGCAGGAAGCCATGCACACGTACTTCATGCGCTACCGCTTCACGCATCCGACGGGCGAGGATTTCCTGAAGACGATCGAGGAAGTTTCCGGCCGGAATCTGCGCTGGTATTTCGATCAGGCAGTCTACGGCACGAATATTCTGGATTATGAGATCTGGAGCGCGGACTCGGACCGCGTGAATTGGTACGAGAAAGAGAACCCGCTGACGAGGTCGAGCCATCAGCAGGTTTATCGGACGTACGTGACGGTCCACCGCAAGGGCGATTTCATCTTCCCCGTCGATGTGAAAGTGAAGTTCGACGACGGCACTTCCGCACTCGAGCACTGGGACGGGCGCGACCGCTGGGTGCGCTATACCTACGAGCGCAAAGCCAAGCTGGCTTCGGCGGAGGTCGATCCCGAACGCAAGATCCTGCTCGACCGCGATTTTTTCAACAACGGCCGCACAGCCGAGAGCGACGACCGCGCCACTCACAAACTGCTGAGGATTTGGGTCTTCACGAACGAATGGATTTCGCAGCTCGTCGCGTGGTTCACGTGAGGTTTGCAGCCAGAGCGAGATGATGAGCACCAGCCAACCCAAGCCGAAGGCGTTTGCCGCGGGCGCTTCGCTCGTATGGAGGCGGCAGCGAATCCTGTGGTGGATTTTTGTCGTCAACCTGGTGCTGGCGTTCATGGGCGCGGCGGGCGCGTCGCACAATCTGGCGGACGACGCGGGCGTCACGCTGAATCACAGTACGGAAGCCGCGCGCAGGCTGGTTCATGGATTCGATATGTCGGCGCTTCAGGAGCTGGGCTCGCTGCCGCAGGATCCGCTGCGAGGAACGAGCGCGCTGGCGGCGCTGCCGTCGATTTTGTTTTTGCTGTTCATGCTCTTCGCCACGGGCGGAATTCTGGCGGCGTACTACGAAGACTTCAGCCTCGACGCGTCGGCGTTTTTCGAGGCGGGCGCGCGCTGTTTCTGGCGGTTCGTGCGGCTGCTGGTGTATTTCGTCATTGCGATGATTCCCGTCGTGATCATCGGTTCGATCGCGGGCAAGATTTACGATCACATCGACGACGTGTCGGTGTCGCCGTACGCGTCCGTTTGGTTCGGCTGCGCGGCGGTCGCCGTGATTCTTCTTCTGCTGATGGCGATCCGGTTGTGGTTCGACATGACCGAAGTGATCGCCGTCGCGCACGACGAACGAAGAATGCACAAGGCGCTGCGGCTCGCCGCGGGCGTCATGTGGCGCAACCACCACTCGCTCTTCTGGCTCTATTTCCGGATCAGCGTGATCGGATGGGCCGTCTTCGCCGCCGGGCTCTACCTCTGGATGATTCGCCTGCATCCTGAGTCTGGCGCGAAAGCTCTTCTTCTCAGCCAGGCGATGATTCTCTTCTGGATTGGCGCGCGGCTATGGCAGCGCGCGAGCGAGGCATCGTGGTACAAGCAGTACCGCGAAGCGCAAGCCGTTTCGGTTGCGCCGCCCGAGCCGATCGCGCCGCTGATCCCCACGGAGGAAGAGCTTGCCGGCGCGCCGCGCTGAAGGCCGCTACATGTTGAGAGAACGCGCTTGCCTCACCAGATGCGGCAGCGCTCCCCTTCCGGACGCACCATCGCCGAAGTCGCGCTGCAACCCCATGCCTTCGAGAACGACGGCATGTTTGAGAGCGGCGCGTTCGTGCGAAATTGATTCAGCGGGTGCGAGTCCGTGTTCACGCGCAGGCGCGCGACCTCCGGGCGAAAACTTCCTTCCCACACCTGCGCATACGCCAAGAAGAAGCGCTGCTCCGGTGTGAAGCCGTCGATCGCCGGCGGCGCCGGCTTTCCTTCGATGGAGTGGTGGTAGGCCGCGAGCGCGATGGTCAGTCCGCCGAGGTCCGCGATGCTTTCGCCTTCGACGAGCTTCCCATTCTCGTGCAGTCCGGGCTCGACTTCGAAACTGTCGAACTGTTTCGCAATGCAATCGCCGCGCGCCGTGAAGTTCTTCAGATCCTCAGGCGTCCACCAATTCTTCAGATTGCCCTGGGGATCGAATCTGGCGCCCGAATCGTCGAAGCCGTGCGTCATCTCGTGCCCGATGACGGCTCCGATTCCGCCGTAGTTCATGGCGTCATCGCGATTCGGGTCGTAAAAGGGCGGCTGCAGGATGCCGGCCGGGAAGACGATCTCGTTCATCGTCGGATTGTAGTAGGCGTTGACGGTCGGCGGCGTCATTCCCCACTCCGTGCGATCCACCGGCTGGCCGATTTTCGCCATCTGGCGCGCGTGCTCGAATTCGTCGCCGTGAATGACGTTCTCGGCGAACGAAGCGCGCGTGACGTCGAACTTCGAGTAGTCGCGCCACTTGTCCGGATATCCGATATGCGGCGTAATGGCGTCAAGCTTCTCGATAGCCTTCTGACTCGTTTCGGGGCTCATCCAATCCAGAGTTTTCAGATCGTCGCGGAGCGCGGCGATCAGATTGCCCACCATTGCCTGCGCCTTGGCCTTGGCCGCGGGCGGAAACGCGCGCTGCACGTAATATTGTCCGAGCGCCTCGCCGAGTTGCCGGTCGGTGGCCTCGACGCAGCGGCGCCAGCGCGGCAGCAACTCCTTCGCGCCGGTCAGCGTGCGGCCGTAGAAATCGAAATTTTCGTCGACGAACTTTTGCGAGAGGCCCGGCGCCGCCGCGTGGATCAGGTGCCAACGAAGATAGGTCTTCCACTCCGCCAGCGAAACGCTCGAGAGCGCGGCATCCATTCCCTTGAAGAAATCCGGCTGGGCGACATTGATGTCCGAAACGGCGGGCGACCCAATCTCCTTGAGATATTCGTCCCAGACGAGATGCGGCGCGAGGTCGCGCACCTCCGCCACGGTCTTCAGGTGGTAGACGTTGTCGGGATTGCGCATATCGACGCGCTTCATGGAAGCCTTGGCGAGCGAAGTTTCGATGTCCAGCACGGTCTTGGCTTCGCCGCCGGCGGCGGTACCGTCATCGCCCAGCAGCTTGAACATGTTGGTCACGTGCTGGACGTACGCGTCGCGAATCTGCTTCGATTTCTCGTCGTCACGAAGGTAGTAATCGCGCTCCGGCAAGCCCAGACCTCCCTGGCGCAACGTAGCGATTTCCCGCGTGCTGTCCTTGAAGTCCTGCTGCGGACCAAAGGCGAACACGGCAGGAACGCCCTGCGTCTGAAGCCGCGCGATCTCCACCTGTAAGGTCGCGGCGTCGTGAATGGCGGTGATGCGATTGAACTCCGGCTGGAGCGGCTTTGCGCCAGCGGCTTCGATCTGGCTTTCGTCCATACAGGTAGCGTAGAAGTCCCCGATCTTCTGCCAATTCGATCCGGGCTTGGCGGACTTGTCTTTGGAAGCTTCTTCGAGGATGTCGTGCAACACATCCTCGTTGTGCTGGTGGAGGATGTTGAACGTGCCCCACGACGAGTAGGCGGCGGGAATCGGATTGGCCTTCACCCAGCCGCCGTCCGCAAATCCGAAGAAATTGTCGCACGGAGAAACGGAGCGATCGAGATTCGCGAGATCGAAGCCATGGTTCTGCTCCTGATCTGCGAAAGCGAAGGAACAATCTCCCGCCGCAGCCTCCGCCGCTACCGCGCTGCCGGCGACGTGTCCCGGCTGCGACGCAACCGGAAGAGTACACAGCATCAGAACCAGAGCGAGACAGAACGTATGACGAGTCATTTATATCCTCCTGGCGCCGCGCCATAATGAGCGCGCTGCTTGAGAGTGTCAACGGTTCGAGTACCGGGCCAAGGCCACAAACGAGTGGTGGTTTTTGAGTCGCCGCGAGTGCAGAATTGCCTCCTTCTGGAAATCGTGCCGGGAGGACCGAATGAAAACAGGGTGGCTTCGACGCGCGGGCGCGATCCTCGCAAGCGCGCTCCTCGTCAGCGCGGCGGCAGTTGCATTGACGAAAGCGGCGGCGCAGGAGCGGCCTGCGAAACCTGCGCCCGGTCCCATGCTCGAGCAGGGGACCTTCGATGTGGACACGCCTGATTTCACGCTTAGCCTGGTGCGCTCGTCGCAGACCGTCGCCGCACTGAAACCCAAAGGCGCGGGCGGTTTCGACTTCACTCCGGGTGACCTCCTCGTCGCGCGCTCGAAGGATGGTTACTACCATCTGGGCGATCTCGATTTGCGGCTGCGAAGCGGAACCTCGGGCGCGTGGACGGACTACTCGACCGCGCATGCGCGCAAGCCGGTGACTTCCCTGCCCGCATCGGGAAACGTCCTCGCGGCCGCCGATCTCGCGCCCACATTCGGGGCTGACCTTCCGCTCGAGATCAAACGATACTGGGCGCTCGCTGACGGAAAGCTCGCGCTTCGTTTTGAGCTCAGGAACACGACCGCGCAGCCCGTGCAGATCGGCGCGCTCGGCATTCCGATGATTTTCAACAATATCCTCACGGACCGCTCGCTCGACGAAGCGCACGTGAAGTGCTCGTTCTACGATCCGTACATCGGCGAAGACGCAGGCTACTTGCAAGTCACGCGGCTGAACGGCCATGGCCCGACGCTGCTCGTCGTGCCCCTCGGCCATACGCGCTTCGAAGCCTACAAGCCAATTCTCAGCCCTGAACGCCGACGCGGCGCGCCTCCGGAAGTGCCGATCTTCACCGATCCCACGCCGCGCTGGGTGACGTTCGAAGGATTTTACAACTGGATGGTTTACAGCCAGGCGTTCGCGGAGAACGAATGGAAGAACGCGAAGCAGTGGAATCTTCCCACGATGACCACGATTGCACCGGGGGAGATGAAGATCTACGGCGTGCGGTTCGTGCTGTCCGATTCCATCCGCCATATAGAAGATACGCTCGCGGCCAACAACCGGCCGGTCGCCGTAGGTGTCCCCGGCTACGTTCTTCCGATGGACATTCACGCGCGGCTGTTCCTGAAATATTCGCAGGACGTGAAATCCTTGGGCGTCGAGCCCGAAGGAGCGATCTCAATCGAGCGGGGAGATCCCACTGCGCACGGCTGGAAAACGTTTACGCTGACCGGGCACACGTGGGGCCGCGCGCGGCTGACGATCACTTATCAAGATGGCCTCGTCCAGACCATCCAGTACTTCGTCACGAAACCGGAGGCGCAGGCCCTCGCCGATCTCGGCCACTTTCTCACGACCAAGCAGTGGTTCGCCGATCCGAAGGATCCGTTCCATCGCAGCCCGTCCGCGATGACCTACGACCGCGACCTCAACCAGATTGTCGCGCAGGACAGCCGCGTCTGGGTGGCGGGGTTGAGCGACGAGGGCGGCGCCGGATCGTGGCTCGCAACGGCAATGAAGGAATTCGGCGAGCCGAACAAGGAGGAGATCGACAAGTTCGAGCAGTTCGTCGACGGCGTCCTCTGGGGGCACTTGCAGTATGAGGATGGTCCGCGTGCGCATGGCGTGCGCAAAAGCCTTTTCTACTATCAGCCCGACGAGCTGCCGCCCGGCTTCTATCGCGCCGACTTGAATTGGAAGAGCTGGACGAGCTGGAACAAGCAGGCCTCGGAGGCTGTGGATCGCTCCTACGACTATCCGCACGTTGCGGCGGCGTACTGGGTGCTCTACCGGCTGGCGCGCAACAATCAGGGCCTCGTGACGAATCATCCCTGGGACTGGTATCTGAACCACGCCTACGAAACCTCGATGGCGATGACGAAGTACGCCGGAGGACTCGCCGAGTTCGGCCAGATGGAGGGCGATATCTTCCTTGCGATCCTGGACGATTTGAAGCGCGAAGGGATGACGGAGCAAGCCGCGCAACTCCAGGCCGCCATGAAGGCGCGCGCCGACCGCTGGAAGCAGCAAGCCTATCCCTACGGGAGCGAGATGCCGTGGGACTCGACCGGCCAGGAGGAAGTCTACGGGTGGATGAAATACTTCGGCTACGAGGACAAAGCCGACGTCACGCTCAACGCAATTCTGGGCTATGACCCCACGGTGCCCCACTGGGGATACAACGGCAGCGCGCGCCGCTATTGGGATTTTGTCTACGCTGGAAAATACCAGCGGCTCGAGCGGCAGCTCCATCACTACGGATCGAGCCTCAACGCAATTCCGCTGCTCGCGGAATACCGCCAGCACCCCGATGACCTATATCTCCTCCGGGTCGGCTACGGCGGCACGATGGGCACGCTGACCGACATCGATCAGGACGGATTCGGCGCCGTCGCGTTCCACGCCTTTCCGGATATGCTTCGATTCGACGGAATCACGGGCGACTATGGCCCGAACTTCTTTGGTCACGCGTGGAACACGGCCACATACATCGTTCATCATCCGGAGTTCGGGTGGCTCGCCTTCGGCGGCAATGTCGAGGAGAAGAACGGCACAATCACGGTGACTCCCCTCGATTCGTTCCGCACGCGCGTCTATGTGGCGCCGCTGGGCCTGTGGCTGACGCTCGATTCGGGCAAGTTTCAAAGCATCGAGGTGAGCGCCGACGCCGGCAAAACGGGCAGCGTGCGGTGCGTTCTCGATCCAGCGACCGAATTCACTTCGACGGCCCGCTTGCGGATCGAGACTCCCGCGGCGGCCGCGGGAACGCCTACGAGATATCACCCGGCGAAGGCGTTCCGAGCGGAGCGCGGGGCGTACGTCATCGCACTCTCAAAGGAACCGACCTCCGTCGAAATCACGGCGAACCAGTAGGCTCAGCGCCGCCAGCAGGTGCAAGGGAAGTGCCGCGCGGTGCGAATGGTCCCCGATTCTCAGATTCTCACCTCCTTCGTGTCACCGGCCGCGATTCTCAGTTTTGAGACGCGAAGTGAGACCGGATCCCACGAGCCAGGCCCTCTGACTCGCGACAGACAGGCTCGGATGCCACGCGCACTCGCTGTTAATACTTACCGTTCAATAGCTTAGATTTGTCCGGTCGACTTGGCTGCCTAGCCGTCACAGAGCCCCGGTCGCGGCTCACGTTGGCCCGGCACTTGCACCGCAATGGCTCACCGGGGCACCCAGCAAGCTTGCCGTCTGGAACTGAACCCTTGCCTTCTGTGGGTGGCGAATGATGGGACGTCGCTACAGGCTGTGGACCAAATTCCTGCGCCGTGGTGTGTTACTCCTGCTTCTCGCTCCTCCAGCGCATGCACAGGAAAGCCGCAAGATCGTCAAGGAAGTCGAGCCCCAATATCCGTTCGTGCTGAAGCGGATGGAGATCGGCGGAGTCGTCCGGCTGAAGGTGGTCGTCAAGGCGGACGGCAGCGTTCAGGAAACCGAAGTGCTCGGCGGCAACCCGATCCTTGCGGCGGCGGCGCAGAAGGCGGTGGCGCAATGGAAGTTCGCGTCCGCCGAAAAAACGTCCACCGTCGAAATCAAAGTCACGTTCGACCCGCACAAGTAAGCTGCTCCCAGGCCGATTCCCTTCCCTTCTGCAGTGCCCTCGGTCGTACGACTTGACATTCGCCGACTGCTTACCTACTCTCCTATCGAACGTCTATACAGACCGTCGATAGGAGAGCGCGTGAACCCCGAGCAAACCAACCTCCTGCAGGGAACTCTGGACATGATGATCCTCAAGTCGCTGGCGACCGGCGAGATGCACGGTCTGGGCATCTCACGCCGCATCGAGCAGATCACCCGCGGCACCTTCCAGGTGAAACCCGGCTCGCTCTTCCCCGCCCTCCACCGCATGGAGGAGGAAGGCTGGCTGGCGTCGTCATGGGGTGAATCCGAGAACAATCGCCGCGCCAAGTTCTACCGGCTGACGAAGGCCGGACATCGCCAGCTCGAGACCGAGACTCATCGGTGGGGCAAGATTTCGCTGGCGATCGCGCGCGCGCTGGAAGCCTAGGGAACGACCCATGCCAGTGCTGCCACGCTTCAAGAATCTCATCCGTAATCTCACGCGGAAGCGCGAACGCGATGCCGAGCTCGACGTCGAGGTGCGTGCTTATGTCGACATGCTCGCGGAGACGAAAATGCGCGAAGGAATGAAACCGGAGGAAGCTCGCCGCGCTGCGCGCATCGAACTGGGCGGGGTCGAGCAAGTGAAGGAGCGAGTTCGCGACGCGCGGACCGGCGCGTGGCTCGATTCCCTGCTCCAGGATTTGCGCTATGGCCTGCGCATGCTGCGCAAATCGCCAGGGTTCACGGCGGTCGCCGTTCTCACGCTCGCTCTCGGTATCGGCGCGAACGCCGCAATTTTCACACTCACGTATGCGGTCATCCTGAAAAGTCTCCCGGTGCCGAATCCGCAGCAGCTCGTGCGCTACACGTTTCGCAGCGGCGATCAGGATCTCGGGCTGTCGGGGCCCGTCTTCGACGCACTGCGCAAGCACGAAACGGTGAACGACGACATCCTCGCGTGGAGTTCGGACGATCTGCCGGTCGAGGAAAACGGCGCCGTCACGAACGTGCAGGGCGCGCTCATGTCCGGCGACGGCTTCCGCGTTCTCGGGCTGCGGCCGATGCTGGGCCACACGTTCAGCGACGCGGACGACGTTCCCGGCGGCGGCCCGAACGGTTATCAAGCGCTGCTCGGCTATTCGTACTGGAAGCAGCACTTCGGCGCGAGCCGCGACGTGCTGGGCCGCTCGCTCACCATTCATGGAAAGCCCGCGACCGTCATCGGCGTGCTTCCCGAAGGCTTTGACGGCGTCGATGCCGGCCGGGACGCCAACATCGTCCTCCCGCTCGCGTTCGAAGAAGTCCTGAACGCGCCGAATTCCATGCGCCGCCACGGCGGCAGCTTCTGGCTGACGCTCATCGGGAGGCTCAAGCCGGGCGAATCGCTCCGAAGCGCTGTCGCGAACCTTCAAGCAACCGAAGCCGCGGTGCGTGCCGAGGCCGATCCGCGGCACATTTATCTGAGCGGGTTCTTCTCGCGGTTCCACATGGGCGTCGAAAGCGGCCGCGGCGGCCGCAGTTTCCTGCGCATCGTGTACAGCCGCCCGCTGATCGCTCTCGAACTGCTTGTCGGCCTGCTGCTCTCGCTCTGCTGCGCGAACACGGCGCTGCTGGTGCTCGCGCGCGTCAGCAGCCGGTTCCGCGAATTCGCCGTGCGCAACGCGCTGGGCGCACCGCGTCGCAGGCTGTTCCGTCAGGTGCTGATCGAAGTGGCGATGCTCGCCTTCTTCGGGCTCGCGGCAGGCCTCGTGCTCGGCTGGGCCGCCGCGAGGTCGCTCGTGGCGATGCTCGCCGCGCTCGGCCAGCCTCCGCCGCTCGACGTGACGCCGCAATTCATGGTGATCGCGTTTACCGCGGCGATCAGCGTTCTCTCGGCGCTGGCTGCGGGCGTCTGGCCCGCCGTGCGCGCGAGCCGCGTTTCGCCGATGCTCGGAATGAAGCAGGGCGCGGCTTCGTCGTTCTCGAGGGGCTTGGGAGGGTGGATCGTTCCGGCGCAAGTCGCCGTCAGCGTGACGCTGCTCGCAGCCGCGTCCGTGCTCGCGGGATCGTTCGTGCGCTTGCTTTCGGAAAACGCGGGCTTCCGCCCCGGCAACGCCGTGCTCGCCGATGTTGATCTCAGCGCGATCAAGCCCTCCGCCGCGGACTCGACCGCCGACGCGCACAAAATTGTCGAAGCGACGGCGCAAGTTCCGGGCGTAGAAGCCGCGGCGGCGATGACGTCGCCTCCGATTCACGATTGGTTCAGCGCCGGGCACTATTTTTCGCTCGGGCCGAACGGAGCCGTTCACACCGACATGACTCTGTGGCCCGAAACCGTCACGTCCGATTATTTCGCTGCGATGGGGACTCCGATTTTGCAGGGCCGCGCATTCTCTCGCGATGACGTGACCGGCGAACAGGTGTGCATTCTGAGCGCCGCGGCCGCGCGATACTTCTTTCCGAACGAGGACGCGATCGGCCGGTTCATCTATTCCGGAGGCGCCGATCCGGCCGCCGACGGCAAGACGAAGGTCGCGGTCGACGACACGTTCCGGGTGATTGGCATAGCTGCGGATGCGCGCTTCCGCTCGTTGCGTGAGGAAGCTCCGCACATGATCTACCACTTCGCGCGCAAGGACGAAATCAGCAGCGAGTTTTTCGTTATCGCGCGCGGCCCGAGCGCAGGCGTCGTCGCGGGCGCTATCCGCGAGGCGGCCCGGCGCGTCGTTCCCACGGCGGCGCCGCCGACCGTGTTCACGTTCGACCGGCTCGTGACGACGCACCTGCGCCGCGAACGAATGCTCACCGCGCTTTCGGCGTGCTTTGCGGGAGTCGCGCTGCTGCTGACCATCATGGGCCTGTACGGTTTGCTGGCGCGGAACGTCGTCGTGCGCACGAAGGAGATCGGTCTGCGCCTCGCGCTGGGCGCGCGTCCGCGCGACGCTCTCCGCCTCGTGCTGTGGCAGGGGCTGCGTCTCGTCTTCGTCGGCGCGATCGCCGGGCTCGCCGCCGCCGTCGCCGTCACCCGCTTGCTCGGTTCGCTGCTTTTCGGCGTCAGTGCGACCGATCCCGCCATCTTCGCTGGCGTGGTGGTTGCGCTGTTCGCTGTCGCGCTCGGCGCCAGTTGCATTCCTGCGTGGCGCGCCGCTCGCATCGATCCGATGCAAGCCTTGCGGTACGAATAGAGATTTATGCTCCCGCGCCTCCGACATCTGTTCCGCAATCTCGCTCGCAAGAATGAGCGCGACGATGACCTCGATGCCGAACTGCGCGGCTACGTGGAAATGCTGGCGGAGGAGAAAATGCGCGAGGGAATGAAGCCGGAGGAAGCTCGCCGCGCTGCCCGCATCGAACTCGGCGGCGTCGAGCAAGTGAAGGAGCAAGTTCGCGACGCGCGCGCCGGCGCGTGGCTCGATTCCCTGCTCCAGGACTTGCGCTACGGCCTGCGCATGCTGCGCAAATCGCCCGGCTTCACGCTTGTGGCCGTCCTCACGCTCGCACTCGGCATCGGCGCGAACGCCGCTATCTTCAGCATCCTCGAGTCTCAGCTCTGGCGGCCGCTGCCATTCCCCGATTCCGAACGCCTCGCCGATCCTCACGTTGTGCTTCGCCAGAATCCGAAGCAACGGGACGTACTCTCCGCCCGCGTTTTCCGTGCATGGCGTGAACAGTCCCGGTCTTTCTCGAATCTGGCCGGCTACTTCTATCCCGGCTCTCGCAACTTCACCGCGAACGGCACCTCGGAACGTGTTCTCGTGATGCCGACGACGTCCAATTTCTTCGACACGCTCAAAGTCTCGCCCGCGCGCGGCCGTGCGTTTATCGCCGGCGAAGAAACGCCGGGACGCGACCACGTTGTGATCCTCAGCTATTCGCTGTGGCAGGATCGATTCGCGTCCGATCCGGCGCTGCTCGGCAAACCGATCACGCTCGATGGCGAGGCCTACACCGTCGTTGGGATCGCCCCTGCGAATCTCCGGTTCGAGTTCATGGACGAGCCGGCGATCTACGTTCCGCTCGCAATCGATCCGGCCGGTCCGGCGGTGCGCTACCTCGGCGTCATCGGCAGATTGGCGCCCGGCGTGACGCCCGACCGCGCCGCCCGTGAATTGACCTCGATACTCGACCGCGAACTGAAATCCGAAGGTGTTCCATCGGAAGACACGGCCGTGGTCGCGAATCTTCGTGAGGAACGGACCCGGTTCGCCGCCCGCCCTCTCTACTTCTTCGCCGGTGCGGTTGCGTTGGTACTGCTTATAGCGTGCGTGAACACGGCGGGGCTCTTGCTCGCTCGCGGACTCGCCCGCCAGCGCGAATTCGCCGTTCGCGCGGCGCTGGGCGCCAGACGTGGCCGGATCATCCGGCAGCTGCTGGTCGAAAGCGTACTTCTTGCGCTTGCGGGGGGCGCAGCAGGAACGCTCGCCGGATTCTGGCTTGCGGGATGGTTTGCGGCCGCTGTACCCGAAGACACTCTGCCGCGACATGCGCCGATCGCGCTCGACGGCCGCGTGCTCCTCTTCACGCTGGCGGTGTCCATTGTTTCCGCCTTGCTCGCGGGAGTCCTGCCCGCGGTTTTCGCATCTCGCTCCGATTTCAACAGCGGGTTGCGACAAAGCGCGCCCGGGCGATCGGCCACCCGAAGCCAACGCTTCGCGCGCAGTTCGCTGGTCGCCATCGAAGTCGCCCTGGGGCTTGTGCTGCTCTTCGGCGCGGGGCTCTTCATGGCCAGCTTCGTGCGTCTGCAAGAAGCGCCGCGTGGATTCGACGCGCCCGGCTCGCTGACCTTTCGCATCTCGCTTCGCGGCGAGAACTATGCGAAGCCGGAACAAGCACGGGCGTATTTCGATCGCTTGACGGAACAACTCCGGTCCTTGCCCGGCGCGCGCACGGTGACGCTCGGCAGCGGCCTTCCACTCACGGGCTCGGAAAGTCTTTTCGCGACCGTGAACGTCGCGGGACGCCCGCCCGTTGATCCGCACGGCTCGTTCGTGATTCTTCATTCCGTGGCGCCGAATTATTTTGACGCGCTCCACATGCATCTGCTGGCGGGACGGGCGTTCGATTCGAAGGACGCCGAAACCTCGCCGCGCGTCGCCGTTCTGAATCGCAACGCCGCGCAGGACCTCTTCGGCACGGAAAGCCCGATTGGCAAAGTGCTCGAGTTTGTCGCCGACCAGCGGCGCGGCATGCCTCCGGAAGCTCCGGTGCAAATCGTCGGCATCGTGGACAACGCGCACGAATTCAACGCCGACGAAGTTCCTTTCGACACGCTCTATCTCCCGTTTGCGCAGCACCCGGTGCCTTCGTCGTTCGTGCTGGTTGCTTCCGAGATTCCCCGCGGCGCCCTTGCCGCCGGAATCCGCGCAACGGCGTACGCGCTGGATGAGGATCAGCCGATCTTCGACATGAAGACGATGGATGACCGTGTTTCCGACTCGCTCGCAGGTGCTCGCTTCAACCTGCTCCTCGTTGGCGCGCTTGCCGCCGTTGCGGTGATCCTGGTTTCTGTCGGAACCTTCGGCACGGTCTCCTACTTTGTCCAGCAGCGCACGCAGGAATTCGGCATTCGCCTCGCGCTGGGCGCGACTCCAGCAACAATTCTGCGACACGCCATCTCCCAGTCGCTCCTGATCGGCATGACCGGGATGTCGATCGGCGTCGCGACATCCGTGATTCTCGGGCGGCTGCTTCGATATGCGCTCTATCTGGTCCCGCACGAGCACACCGGCATGCTGTACGGCGTCAGCATCTACGACCCGTTGACCCTGGGCTCCGCGTGCGCTTTGCTGACGCTCATGCTCCTCCTGGCAAGCTATGTTCCGGCGCGGCGAGCCATGCGGGTCGACCCGCTCGTCGCCCTCCGCCACGAATAAAACCTTTTGCAGTAAGGAGCCGTCAGGGGCTGCGTGCTGCCCTACAATGTAAGTCCTGGCGCAGGTCTCGGGGGCGGCCATGCGAAAGGGACGATCATTCCGCGCGATCTCGGGAGCCGTGGGAGTCCTCATGGCGGCATCCGTCCTCCCCTGTCCGGTGAGCGCAGCGCCAGCCGCACAACAAGCCGCCGCTCAAGGCGGCGCGACCGCCCAAGCGGGCCCGAAGATCCAACGCGAGGCTGCGCCTAAGTTCCACCTGCTGCTGATCATTCATGATGAAAATGGAAACCCGATCGCTGAAGCCCGGGTGAGCCTTTATGCGAGTGGCACTGCCTCGCCGATTCGTGGAGCCAGCGATGCGGCAGGCCGACTGGATTTTCCGAATCTCTCGTACAGCCCGGTTCGCGTAGTTGTCGAAAAGGAAGGATTCTATGCGCTGACGATTCCCGACGTTCGCGTCGACCAGGACCAGCCGATCGAGGTGCAACTCGATCACACGCAAGAGTTCAAGGAATCGGTGGAGGTGAAAGCGTCGACGGAAGGAATCGATCCGGCACAGGTCGCGCAGCAGCAAACTCTGAATGCGACGGAGATTCTCGAACTCCCGTACACGACCACGCGCGACCTCCGCAATGCCCTGCCGCTGCTGCCGGGAGTGCTGCCGGAGCAAGGCGGGCAAATTCACGTCAACGGCTCGGCCAGCAACCAGACTCTCTACGAGCTGGACGGTTTCGACATATCCCAACCCGCGACCGGGCTGCTCGGGTTGCGCGTGAGCACCGATGCCGCGCGCTCGATTGACGTCGAAGGCAGCCGGACATCCGTGCAGTATGGCCGCGGCTCGGCCGGCGTCCTGGCACTGGAGACGGCGATGGGCGACGACCATTTTCGCTTTTCCGCCACGGACTTCATCCCCTCGGTCCAGCAGCACAACGGGCTTCATCTTCAAAATGTGACGCCGCGATTCGCCTTTTCCGGACCAATCAAGAAAAACAAGGCGTGGTTCTACGAAGCGGTCGAAGGCGAATTCGACCAAAACATCTTCAGCAATCTGCCCGCAGACGCCAATACGGACCATTTCTGGCGGTTCAGCAACCTGGTGCGGGCGCAGGTGAATCTGACGCCGGGAAACCGGCTGACCGGGTCGTTCGTGGAAGACCGGTCGCGCGACGATTACAAAGGGCTGTCCCTTACCCAGCCGCTTTCCACAACCACAACCGATCTCGAATCGGCGCACGTCGCCAACGTGAAAGACCAAGTAAGCTGGACGAACAGCGCGCTTTTGGACGTGGGTTTCGGCTACGTCGAATTCAACACCAACAACCGTCCCCTGGGCGATGAGCCTTACACGGAAATTCCCGGAAGCGCTAGCGGGAATTTCTATTTCGGCTCGCAAACGCAGGCGCGCCGGTACGAGATTCCCGCTAACCTGTATTTCTCTCCGACGAAATGGCACGGGCGCCATCAGGTTTTGGCCGGAGTGGACTTCGAGCGGACGAATTACGAGCAATCCGCGTCGCGAGCGCCGTTCACGATTCAAACGTGCGCTTCGCCGCTCACGCCGCCGGGATGCAACGCGGCCAACAGCACGTTGCTGGTCCGCTCGGTGAGCTTTCAGGCGAATCCGAGCTTTTCCGAAAACGATTCGGACGTGGCTGGATTCATTCAGGATCGCTGGTCGCCAACGGGCCGCGTTCTGCTCGAGCCGGGGCTTCGGCTGGAGTACGACAGCCGCATCGGCAAAGCGGATGTTTCGCCGCGGCTCTCTTCGACGTTCGCGCTCTCGAAGGATGGTCAAACGAAGTTGTCTGCCGGAATAGGGCTGTTCTATGACCGCGTCGACCTTTCGCTTCTGGGCCTCGCGCTTTCGGGGCAGCGGCAGGACGTTTTCTACGCCTCGGATGGCGTCACGCCGATTTCGCCGCCCGTGGTGACGCAGTTTCAGGCGGCTCCTTCGCTGCTGGAACCTCCGCGGTCGCTCAACTGGAGCGTGGGCGTCGAGCGGAAGCTTCCGGCTTCGATCTATTTGAAGACTGAATTCACCGAGAAACGCGGGATGGATGGGTTCGATTACGCGAATTTGGGCGGCGGCGTCGGGCCGAACGGAATCCCGTCGAGCGGATCGTTCGTCCTGCAGAACCAGCGCGAGGATCACTACGACGGCGTCACGATTTCGGCGCGCCACACATTTCGCGAAACCTATCCGGTGATGATTTCCTACACGTGGTCCCGAGCGCATACCAACACGGACCTGACTTCGACGCTCGATAACCCGCTGTGGGGCCCGCAACTGCCCGGGCGGCTGCCTTGGGACTCGCCGAACCGGGTCGTGGGTTGGGGATGGCTGCCCTTGATTCACGGATTCACGCTGGGCTACACGGTGGACTGGCACACGGGATATGCGTTCAGCCTGGTGAATCAGGACCAGGAGCTGGCCGGCGTGCCCGACAGCAGTCGTTTCCCGGACTACGTTCAACTGAACCTGCATATCGAGAAGCAGTTCCGATTTCTCAGGTACGAATGGGCGATCCGCGGAGGATTCAACGACATCACCGGCAGCGACAACCCCTTTCTGGTCGACAACAACATCGATTCGCCTACGTTCCTCCAGTTCACCGGCATTTCGCACCGGGCGTTCACGGGGAGGATTCGATTCATCGGGCGGAAGAAGTAAGTGGCGGCCCGTACGACGGCGCCGAGACGCCGGGGCTACAAACATCCTCGCACTCTCAGCAGGCGCTCCTACGGCGGAACATCCCGAACCGCGCTACAATCCAGCGAGAGCCCCGATGCGAATCACGAGTCGGCGAAAGACGATGGCGTTCTTCATCGTCCTGGGCGTGTGCCTGGTGGCGCTGGCGATTGCGCTGAACGTCGGGTGGATCATCCTGAATCTTCGGCAAGGCATCCTGCTGTTTCTCGGCGTGATTTTTTTCGCGGCGATCATCCTTGGAATGATTCTGAACACGGGCTTTCTGGTCCGCGAGCTGCGGCTGAACGAGCAGCATGACAGCTTCATCAACGCGGTGACGCACGAACTGAAGACGCCGATCGCGTCGATCCGGCTGTACCTGGAAACGCTGCAGCGGCGCGACGTGGACGAAGCGCAGCGCCAGCATTTCTACAAACTGATGCTCGGCGATACGGACCGGCTGCTGGGAACGGTCGAGCAGGTGCTGAAGGCCGGGCAGGTGGCCAACAAACTGGGAGCGCGCGTTCGAATGGAACTCGATCTCGGCAGCCTCGCGAAGGAATGCGTGGAACTGGCGCGGACGCGCCACCGGCTGCCGCCCGGTGCGCTGGAGTACAAGGATTCCGTGAACGGAGTGCCGCCCATCGTGAAGGGCGATCCCGACGGACTGCGGACGGCGATTTCGAACGTGCTCGACAACGCGATCAAGTATTCGCGTGACGAAGTGAACGTGACGGTCGAAGTGGGAATTCCGGACGAGAAGAACGTGCGGCTGCGCGTGAGCGACCGCGGCGTCGGAATCCCGCAGGACGAATTGAAGCGCGTCTTCAAGCGGTTCTACCGCGTTCCGGGGCGAACGCTGTCGCAGGTGAAAGGCACCGGGCTGGGGCTCTTCATCGTGCGGGCGATCGCGCGCGCGCACGGCGGGCGGGTATTCGCCGAAAGCGGGGGCGAACTGCGCGGCACGACGATTACGATCGAATTGCCGAGGAGCGGCGCATGAGCCGCGTATTGGTGGTTGAAGACGAGGCGCACCTGGCGGACGGCCTGCGCTTCAACCTAGAAGCCGAAGGCTATTCGGTGGATGTGGTCGGCGAAGGCGAAGCCGCGATGCAGCGGCTCGGCGATGGAGGCGACAAATTTGACGCCGTCGTGCTCGACGTGATGCTGCCGGGCATGAACGGGTTCGAGGTTGTCTCCGCGCTGCGCAAGGCGCGCAACTACGTGCCGGTGCTGATTCTGACCGCGCGCGGGCGTCCGGAAGACGTGCTCGAGGGGTTCGGCGCGGGCGCCGACGACTACCTTCCGAAACCGTTTCAGTTGCCGATTTTTCTCGCGCGGCTGCAGGGCCTCCTGCGCCGCAGCGAATGGCTGCGCAACGGCGATGCGGGGCGTCCCGAGACCAAGCCGGAAGCCGAGGCAAGGCGCGCGAAGGAACCCGAGATCTTCAAGTTCGACGGCAAGACCATCGACTTCGGCAATCTCGAACTCCGAACCAAGAAGAACACGATTCAGTTGACGTTGATGGAAGCGAAGCTGCTGCGCCACCTGGTTCGCAACGCTGGGCGCAACGTCTCGCGGAAGTCGATTCTCGAAGATGTGTGGGACCTCCGCGAAGATACGGACACGCGCGCCATCGACGTCTTCATGGTGCGCCTGCGGCGCTATCTCGAGGAAAATCCCGCCAAGCCGCGCCACCTGCTCACGGTGCGCGGAGTCGGCTACCGCTTCGTTCCCTGACGCGCGCGGAGGCGCGATTCCATGACTGCATTCGACGAGCACCGCGAGGAACTCGAGCACTACGAAATGATGATGGGGCCTCATCGCGGGAAGCTCGCTGTGACGCTCGACCTGCTGACGAACGCGCTGGTGCTCGTCGGGCAGCACGGCGTCTATTGCCACAGCAACTGGAATCCAGCGACGCCCGTGATGGACATCCGCATCATCAACAGCGAAATCACAAAGGCGAAGGAGCTGATCCAGAGCGTGATGGAAGGCTTGCGCGCCGAACGCGACGCGAAGACGTAAATGCGGCGCAGGGTGCGCGCAGGCGGAAGCCGGCGCGGGCCTACGGTTCGGGCGCGAGAATCGAAAGCGGGGCTTCCGGTTTCCGCCGCGGGTTCGCAAGAGCGCCAGGATCCGGATACTTCGCCTCCCGCAGCAACGAGGCAAAGGCGATCCACAGAATGACAATCAACGCGAGACACAGCCAACTGCCCTCCGGCCCCACGGTGCCTCCCGACAGCCAGGCCGGCTGCGGCGCGAGCTTCGAATCGAACAAATGGCCGGGCGCGACGATGCCGCTGTCCGCAACGCCGTAGAAGTAGGTCTCGCCCCAATCCCACGCGGCGTGGAATCCGATCGCCATCCAAAGATTCCCGGTGCGGCGCAGAATCAGGCAAAACAGCAGGCCGACCGCGCCTGCATTGCATGCCCCGAGCCAGCTCTCACCCGCATTGCTGTGATGCACGAAACCGAAAACCGCCGAGCACAGGATCGCCGCGGGCCAGAAGGTCGTCCCGGTGGTGATCGTGAAAAGCGCGTACCCGCGAAAGAAGAATTCCTCGAACAAACTCACGAAGAGGAACGCAGCGCCCCAGAGCACGGCATACTTCGCGATTGCTGCGCCGTGCAGGCCGATCGTTCCGAAGTAGAAGACGTGCGCGAGGCGGAGCGCGACGAGAAGCAGCGTTATCGAGCCGAAGCCGATCACCGCGCCTGCCCAGAACTTGCCGCGAAAGGCATCACGCGCCGGCAAGCCGTAGTCAGCGACTTTCCGGCGCTCGATCTTTGACATGATCCACGATGCAAGCAGCGCGACTAAGAACGTAATGCCTTCGCTCAGGATGGTGACGGAAGGGGTGAAAGCAGATTGAGGCGGTTTCCCGTGGTTCACCAGCGCCACAATCCCCACGACCACAACGCCGAGCCCCGCCACGATTGCTATGAAGATCAGGAGACGCCACAAAGCCCGGATGCCGTCCGGGCCGACGAAGGCCTTCGACACAGCCGTCTCAAGCGGCGCTTGTGCTGGCTGCGACGGAGACGGCGCGGTGGACTCGGTGGTTGCCGGCTGGGAAGGGGTCTGATCGTCCGTCACAGGGAGCGCCTCTCTCCCGCAAGCGCCTTATTGCTGCGCACTCGCGGCCAGATGCCGAAGTCGAGAGGATACCTAAATTCGTCGGCGGGCGAAACCCGGCACCTCGCACTGGGCCGTACGAACTCCGATTCTACGAGCCACCACGCGAAGGCGCCCGCGAATCACGCGCGGCGTGCTCGATAAGCGCCTCGCAACCTTCCCCGCAAACACGGCGGAGCCGCTTCACGATTGCCTGGTCGACGCCTTCGGCCAGCAGGACCGTGGCCGTGCCGTGAACCAACGCGCCGAGCGCCATCGCCAAGTCCCAATGGTCGTCGAGAGACCCACCGAGTCGCTCGGCCAAGCGTTTCTTGATCAGGTCGAAGGATGGCTTCGGATCATTGCGGCCGAGCCGGACCGCCCAGTCCGCCGTGAACAGCCGGTAGAGATTCGGGTTGGCAACCGCGAAATCGAGCAGACGAAGGCAGGTCTCCTCCGGCGAACACGCGGGAGCGATAAAAGCCACCAGGTTCTCGACGGCCCGCCGCCGAACGACTTCCGCCAAGTCGCGCTTGTCCTTGAACCGGTGATAAACCGTCGGCGTCGTGGTCCCCGCAGCCTTGGCTACGGCGCGCATGGTCAGGGCGTGCTCGCCCCCACGAGCCAGTAAGTCATAGGCAGCATTGAGGATATGCCCCTCGATCGTGGCGTCCCGGTGCTTTGGCATTGCGCCTCCGTGAGGCGGAGCGAAAGTGGCAGAATAATATTGACAGCGTTAAACAAACGCTGTATAACTAACGCTGATTTATTATACTCGGGTCCCGTGAAAAAACAATCCCCTTGAAGGAGAAGAGTTCGTAATGCATCCGTTTAAGTATTCCGTAAAGACGAAGTGTGACCGCCGACAGGCCTGGGCGCTCTACGTGAATTATGAGAACTGGCCGGCCTTCGCGAGCATCTACGGAGAAATGAAATGGACCCAGGGCGAGCCCTGGGAGGTCGGCAGCCGGCTGGATATTGAGATCCGGTATCCCGTCGAGGTGGTCATCGACCACACGATCATTTTTTGGGAACCAGGACGGGCGATTGGGTGGATCGACCGGGCATTGGGAATCACCATCGCTCAGTGGGTGATGTTCGAGGACGAGCGGGACGGCGGCACCCGCGTTTACACAGAAGGAGAGATTTTTTCGCATGGCATCAAGGTGGCGGGGAAGTCCGTCGAAGAATTGATGGAAGTCTTTACGCAAACCTGGTACGAGAATTTCCGCGGCTCGTGCGACCAGCTCTTCGAGAACAATCCCTGCGAAACCCTCGTCTAGGCCCGGCGCGCTAATCGCGAAGGAACGGATTCGACTCGCGCTCGGCGCCGATTGTGGTCGTGTCGCCGTGTCCCGGGTAGACGACGATTTCATCGGGCAGAACGATCAACTTTTCGCGAATCGACCGGATGATTTGCGGGTATGAGCCGCCCCACAGATCCGTGCGGCCAATACTCCCCTGAAACAGCGTGTCTCCCGCGATCAGCCGACGGAGAGGCGGCGAACCTGCCTTCGAAGGCGGACGATGCTGCGCGTCCGCGCCTTCGCGGCTCGCAGGCAGCACGGCCTCCACCGCCGCGTCCACGACCAGGCTGATGCTCCCCGGTGTGTGGCCCGGCGTGTGGAGTACGCCCGCCGCGAACTTCCCCCAGCGAAGCGCGTCCCCTTCTTTCACGAAATCCTGAATGCGAGTGGTTTCGGGCGTTGGAACACCGAGCCACTCGGCCTGGATGTCGAGATGGTTGTACAGATCGAGGTCTGACTCGTGAATCAGCACGGGTGCGCCGGTAGCGCGATGAAGGAGCGCGAGGCCGCCGACGTGGTCGATGTGGGTGTGCGTGCTGACGATCGCGCGGACGTTCAGGCGATGCTTGTGCAGGACTTCGAGGATGCGCTCGACCTCATCACCGGGATCGACGACAATCGCTTCGCGCGTTTCAGAATCGCCCAGGATCGAGCAGTTGCACTGGAGCAAGCCGACGGGGATGACTTCGTGGATGAGATTTCCTGCCATTGTTTCGAGTATAGCAGCGGACGAAGGGCTCGCCACAGAGACATAGAGCGACCCGAAACAGGGGATAACGGTGGAAAGCAGGACTACGGAACTTCTGCCGCAGGGACGCAGAGAGAAACGCCGAGGAATCGAGGCGTCTGACGACACAGAGGAGAGAAGGATGATCTGCCGGATCTGGAGGGGCTGGACAACGCAAGTGAACGCCGATGCGTACGACTCGTACCTGCAAAACGAGCTGTTCCCGCGCGTCGAACGCGAGCTCGGGTCTCGCGGGTATCGCGGATTTCACCTTCTGAGGCTGAGCCACGGCGATGAAGTCGAATTCATGACGATGCTGTGGTTCGATTCGCTCGAAGATGTTCGCGGATTTGCGGGTGAGAAGTATGAGACTCCGGTGATATCGGAGAAGGCACGGCGGCTGCTTTTGCGCTACGCGGACCGGTGTGAACATTACGCACTCAGCGGGTTTCGCTGGCCCTTGTGACCCGGGTACATCTGATAAGATGATTGCGTCGATTCGGGACACGCATTTCTTATGATCAGTCCTCTTCTGGATGAACACCGCGCGGCCAAGGCAGCGCTCGGCGAATTTGCCGGGTGCCTGCTGCCGGAGAGCTTTTCCGACTTCAAGTCGGAGTGGCGCGCCGCCCGCGACACCGTGGCGCTCTTCGATACGAACTGGCACGCGGTGACGACGCTCTCCGGGCCTGACCGCGTACGCTATCTCAACGCGATCGTCACCAACAACATTCAGTCAGTTGCCGAAGGCCACGGCACCGTCGCGTTGCTGCTGAATGCTCAGGGGCATATTCTGGCGGAATTTGAGGTGTATGCGCTGAAGGACCGGCTGATCCTGCTTTCCCACGGGTCGGTTCGCAAGCAAACGCATGCCACCCTCGACAAATACATCATCATGGACGACGTCGAAATGAAGGACGTGACCGACCGCATGGGCACGATTGCGATCGAGGGCCCGCGGGCAAGCACGGTGATTTCGCAGGCCACCGGCCTTGCGCTCGACGGATTTCCGGAGTTTGCCTCGCGCGAAGTCAAGGTGGACTGGGTTCCCTGCCGCGTGATCCGGCGCAGCCACTTTGGCGGCGTCGGCGCGGAGATTCTTGCAAACCGTGAACACCTCGGGCGGCTCTGGCGGACGCTGCATGGCAGCGTGTACGCGCTGGGGGGCGCGGCAATCGGAATGAAGGCGCTCAACGCGCTGCGGCTCGAGGCCGGGATTCCCTGGTTTCCGCTGGACTTCAACGACGGAGTGATTCCGCACGAGGCGGCGCTCGAGAACACGCACATCAGTTTCTCGAAGGGCTGCTACACGGGACAGGAAATCGTGGAGCGGGTGAGATCGCGGGGGCACGTCAACCGGCGGCGTGTGGGGCTGAGTTTCTCAACGACGATCGCGCCCATCCCGGGAACGAAGCTGCGGGCCAACGGCGCGGAATCCGGACACGTGACCAGCGCAGCCTTCTCTCCGGCTGCGGGGACCGCCATCGGAATGGGATACCTCAAACGCGACCAGATCGAGCCCGGCACCGTGGTCGAATTCGACGGAGGAACGGCGACGGTGGGCGCGCCGGGAGCCCGCGAGCCGCAACCGGAAACCGAAGGACAATAGAAGTACGGAACGGAGAGACTGCGGTCAGCTCTTCGAAAAGTTGAGGGACTTCAGGAAGCTGCCCCGCTCGCCATCAATTTTCTTCTGCAGCTGGATAATCGCGTAGAGCAGAGCTTCGGGACGCGGCGGGCAGCCCGGCACGTAGACGTCCACAGGAATCACCTGGTTCACTCCCTGCACGATGGCGTAGTTGTTGAACACGCCGCCGGACGTAGCGCACGCACCCATCGAAATCACCCACTTCGGCTCAGGCATTTGTTCGTACAGGTGCTTGATCACCGGCGCCATCTTCTGCGAAACGCGCCCGGCGATGATCATCAGATCCGATTGACGCGGCGAGCCGCGGAAAACTTCGGCGCCGAACCGGGCCACGTCATAGCGCGACGCAGCCATCGACATCATCTCGATCGCGCAACACGCGAGGCCAAAGGACATCGGCCAAATCGAGCTGCGGCGCGCCCAGTTGACCACCTTGTCGAGCGACGCGAACAGAATCCCCTCATCCTTCAGGAAATTCTCGTCTTCGCCCGGCTTCTCCAGCGTGACGCACTTGGAAACCTCGACGGCCATCGTCTCGAATCGCTCCTAGAGATATTTTGGCACGTTCGCCCGCGTATTTGCAAAGCATCGTTCACAAGCGGCCGGCGTCGAAAGCGCGGAGGCGCGTAACAAACAGAGGTGCCGAACGGCGTTCGGGAGTATTCTCGCCCTGCCATGCACGCCAAGCAGGTCTTCGTCGGTCCCCAGGGCTGCGCGCCGGGTGGCGCTTTGCGCTCTGGTGGGCCATCGCGCTGACTACGACGACCGCCATCAGTCTTGCCGTTCTGGCCCTATTTCATCCGCGGCAACACGCCTTCCTCGATCCTGCCGGCTTGATCGAAGGAGACTTGCTAACGGCGTTTGTTCCGGCTGCGCTTGCGACGTTCGTGATGGTGCGGATCGAGCGGCGCACGCTGCGCGATTACTACATCCCGCCGGACATTCTAGGAAAAAAGTTCTGGGCGGGACTTGTGTGGGGATTCCTAGCCGTGTCTGTTCTCGTCGGGATGATCGCGTCGCTACGCGGCTATTCCATCCAGGGGTTTGCCACAACGGGCATTTCCCTTCTCCATTGGGCCTTGATGTGGATTGCGGCGGCGTTCGTCATCGGGGCCGTCGAGGAATTCGTGTTTCGCGCGTACCAGTTGCGCACACTGGCGGACGGCATCGGGTTCTGGCCCGCGGCGCTGCTGCTGTCCTTGGGCTTCGGCGCGCTTCATTACTTCACGAAGCCTTACGAGCGTTGGGAGGACTTCGCCTCGACGGGACTGCTTGGACTGTTCCTTTGCTTCACGATCCGGCGCACGGGCAGCCTTTCGTTCGCGATCGGCTGGCACGCTGCATTCGATTGGGGTGCGATGTACTTTTATTCGGGAAAGAACGCCGGAGAGTTCGCAGTGGGCCGACTGCTCGAGACACAGTGGCACGGCTCGGACCGCGTCACCGGCGGATTGCTGGGGCCCGAGGCAAGCTGCCTCGTCTTTCCCTTGATTGCCGCACTGTTCGCCGCGTTCGGCGCCGTTTATCGCAAGCCGAGCCCGGCTCCCAACTAATCCACTCGCAGAACGATCTTGCCGAATTGTTCGCGGCGTTCGAGACGCTCGTGCGCTTCGCGGGCGCGTTCGAGTGGCATCACCGTATCGATCACGGGCTTGAGCAAGCCTCGGTCGAACAGCTTGAGCGCCGCAAGCAGCTCCGCCTTGCCACCCATGAACGAACCCAGGATCGAGAACTGGCGCGTGAATAGAAACCGGATGTCGATCTTGCCGTCGTAGCCTGTCGTCGCGCCGCAGGTGACGAGCCGCCCGCCCGTCGCGAGGCTGCGAAGACTCTGCTCCCACGTGGCCTGTCCGACATGCTCGAAGACCACGTCGACGCCGCGGCGATTCGTCAGGCGCTTCACTTCGGCGGCGATGTCCTGTTTCGAATGATCAATCACATTCTGCGCGCCGAGTTCCTTCGCTTTCGCGAGCTTCGCCTCCGAGCCCGCCGTCGCGATCACGCGGGCGCCCGCTACCTTCGCGATTTGAATCGCGGCGCTGCCGACCCCGCTGCCCGCGCCGAGAACGAGCACGTCTTCGCCGGGCTTCAACTGAGCGCGTGTGATCAGCATGTGCCACGCCGTGAGGAAGACGAGCGGCACGGCCGCTGCCTCCTCAAATGAAAGTCCCGCGGGAATCGGAATCACGTTCACGGCCGGAGCGCGTACATATTCCGCGTAGCCTCCATCGACCATGTAACCGAAGAGCGTGTACTCGCGGCACATGCTGTCGTTGCCCGCCAGGCAGTGCGCGCAATGGCCGCAGGAAATACCAGGAGAGAGCAGAACGCGCTCGCCGACGCGAACATGTGAAACGTTCTCTCCGACCTTCGCCACTTCGCCGGAAATGTCGCTGCCGAGAATGCGCGGCAGGGGAATCGTGACGCCGGGCATCCCGGCGCGAATCCACAGGTCGAGATGATTCAGCGCACACGCGCGCACGCGAACCAGCACATCGTTGGGGCCGAAGCACGGCTCGGGAACTTCCGTATAGCGCAGAACTTCTGGCCCGCCATGCTCGGAGAAGACAACCGCCTTCATGGGCACCTCGGCAACATTCGACATGAGACTTAGCAGGCGGGCAGTCCGAGAGTCAAGCGCGAGACGCGCCGAAACAATCGACAGGAGGCCTCGACCTCCGATTGACACCGGCGGAGACGCGCCGTACCCTAATTTCAGGCGCTCGGACATGGATATCTTCGAAGAAATCGTGCGGATGCGGCGGGCGGGCCAGCGGGGCGCGCTCGCGACCATCGTGCACACGAACGGCTCGATCCCGAGCTACGAAAGCTCGCGGATGCTGGTGCGCGACGACGGCACGATTGCGGGCACGGTGGGCGGCGGATGCGTCGAGGCGGAAGTGTGGGCTGCAGCCAAGGAAGTGATCGAGAGCGAGCAGCCGCGCAAGATGACCTTCAATCTGAATCACGACGCGCAGTACGACGCGGGGCTGATTTGCGGCGGCACGCTCGAAATCTTCGTCGAACCGATTCTGCCGCAACCGACGCTGTACATCTTCGGCGGCGGGCACGTGTCTACGGCCGTGGCGCGCGTGGCGAACCAGGCGGGTTTCGCAATCGGCATCATCGACGACCGCGAATCTTTCGCCAACGCCGAGCGCTTCCCGATGGCGTCGGAGATTCACACGTCGTTCGCGGATTCGTTCGAGAAGCTTCAGCCGAATTCTTCCAGCTACATTGTAATTGTCACGCGCGGCCACAAGGACGACATGCGCGTCCTGGCGTGGGCCGTTACCACCGACGCGCGCTACATCGGCATGATCGGCAGCAAGCGCAAGGTACTCTCGGTTTATAAAGCCCTCGAAAAGGAGGGATTCGCGCCGGAGAAGTTCGATCGTGTCCATGCGCCCGTGGGCCTCGATATCGGCGCGCTCACTCCCGAAGAAATTGCGGTGAGCATCGTCGCGGAGCTAATCGCCGTGCGTCGCAACGCGCCGAATCTGCCGCACAAGTCCATCAAACTCTCGGAGGCCGCCAGCCTCTTGACCGAGTGAAGCCATGCTCGCCAGTGTGATTCTCGCTGCCGGCGAATCCCGGAGGATGGGATCGCCCAAGGCGCTCGCTCTGTTTCGGGGCGTGAGTTTCGTCGAGTACCTCGCCGACGCCACACGCCATGCGCGCGTCGGCGTGATGCGAATCGTGCTGGGCTCGGGTGCCGAAGAGATTCGGACCAAACTCAAGGTCGATCCCGCCGCCATCGTGGTAAATCCGGATTGGGAGCAGGGCCAGCTCTCGTCGATTCAGGTTGCGATCCGCAGCTTGCCGCCCGGCACGGAAGGAATGATCCTCTGCCCCGTCGATCATCCGCTTGTCTCCGCCAACCTGGTTTCGCAGCTCATCAAGCAGTTCGACGCGAGCGGCAAACCGATCGCGCTGCCTTCCTATCATGGGCACCGCGGCCATCCAGTCATCTTCCGCGCATCGCTGTACGACGAACTGCTGGCGGCTTCGCCGGACGTGGGCGCGCGGCAGGTCGTCTGGGCGCACGAGCAGCAGATCGCGGAAGTTCCCACCGAAGAAGAAGGCGTCACCCTGAATTTGAACGACCCCGAAACATTGAAGAAGGCGATGGGCGGCGGATCGGTGTAATCCCGCGGCACCTTCCACGAAGTTCCACCGACCGTGTGTGGGCGAAAATCAGCCGAGTTTTTTCAAGACTTGAGTGACGGCATCACAACAAAGCTGCGCGGCGTGAAAGGTCGTGGGAGGCAAGCCGCCCAGCCCGTCTGAAATCTGCTGCGGCGTTAAGCCCCGGGCCTCGGCGAGCGAGCTGCCGACGAGCAGGTCCGTGAGCATCGAGCCCGACGCGATGGCTGCCACGCATCCCTGCGCCTTGAACCGCGCCTCGACGACCTTCCCGGCGCTGACCCGGACGGCCAGCCGAAGGACATCTCCGCAGACAGGGTTGGTCACCTCTACGGCGGCAGTTGCATCTAACAAATCGCCAGCGTTGTGAGGATTACGAAAGTGGTCCAGAACAGCGTCGGTGTACATCGGCCCAGTATAAGTCTTGATTCATATGGCTGCGAGGCATTGTGACGGCCGGCCGATCGGCGCGCCGCAGCTTCGCCTTTTCTTTCAATGTTGTTGACACGCCGACGTTTAGGGCGATACTTTACTTAGTCCTAGCCTCGGCTTCGCCGTTAGGGCGCGGTGGAGCTGATCATCAACCCGCCTACAGGAAATTCTCAGGAGATATGCAGATGCGACGATTCGGATACCTCATCATCCTCCTGGTCACGCTCGCGCTCGGCGCGAACGCCGTCTTCGCTCAGGATGGAAAGCTGAAGATCAAGGTGACCCCCAAGAAGGCGTACGTATTCGTGGACGGCAAAGCCGTCCGCGAGGGAAGCGAAACGATTTCGCTGGCTGCAGGAAAGCATACCGTCGTAGTTGTGAACTACGGGTACAAGATTTCGACTCAGGACGTGAATGTCGATTCGGGCAAGACGACGAATCTGACCGTTGCGCTGGATGCCTACGGTGGTCCGGTCAATGGGCCCTTTGGGCAGATCGAATTCAAGGGTGGCGACAGCCATTCGGCGGTGCTGCTCAACGGGAAGACGCCATCGTATTTCACGGGGCATGTCGGCGCCACAAACCACGATTGGTGGTGGCACCGGAACCTGTTTGTACCACCGGGCACGTATCACGTTGAAGTCACACGCAATGGCACCGACTCTTGGACGGGAGATGTAACAGTCACGGCAAACCAGAAAGTCAGCATCGATCTTTCCAAGAACGGCGCCCAGAAGACCAAGGCCAAGAACGATATCGCAAAGCTGAGCAGCATTCCGCGCTATAAGGGCGGCTGGATCAGCGACCGGATCGCCGTTGCCGGCGTCACTGGAAGCTTCTCTGCCGCACCCACGGACATCAATTGCGGGCAGACCTCCACGCTGACGTGGCAATCGACGGAAGCCGTGGATGCCACCATCAGTGAGGTTGGGGCCGTGCAACCGAGCGGCAGCCAGAGTGTGTCGCCGCATCAGACCACGACCTACAATTTCGAAGCGGACGGCCCGGGAGGAATCGTCAAGGGATCCGGGACGGTGAACGTCAACACGAAAGTGGATGCGAGCCTCGCGGCGAATCCGGCGGAAGTCCACTATCGCAAGATCGGCGACAAGGTGATTACGCAGGACTCCTCGACCCTGACCTGGCAGACATCGAACGCGGACAGCGTTTCGATCGATCCGATCGGCAAGGTGGATCCGAGCGGCAGCCAGTCCATCAAGGCGGAGCCGAAGGACACAACTCCGGTTCCGGAGGGTCAGCCCGCGCGTACCATCGACGAAACAACCAACTACACGCTGAATGCCACGAACGTCTGCGGCGGCAGCGCCACGCAGACTGCGGCGCTTCACGTCGTGGGCTCGGTCGAACCCATTCCCGCGGTCACTCTGCAGAGCATCTTCTATCCGACGGATTATCCGGATAAGACGCACCCGCAGGTTGGGCTTGTGAAGAGCCAGCAGCTTTCGCTCGCGGACCTCGCAGCCGGATTCAAGAAGTATCTCGAGTACGATCCGGACGCGAAGCTCTCGGTCGAAGCGTACGCGGACACTCGCGGCGGCAAGGAGTTCAACCAGGAGCTGAGCGAGCGGCGCGTCGAGCGAATCAAGCAGTACCTGGTCGATCAGGGCATCGCGGCGGACAAGATTCAAACCGCCGCCTACGGGAAAGATCGGCCGATGCCGAAGGACCAGGTCGGACAACTTGAGAGCTCGAACCCGCAAGCTCCACCCAAGCCGCGCATGCGGAACAAGATCGGCGATTGGTACGCGTACAACCGGCGCGCGGATATCGTGCTGCTGCCGTCTGGCAAGAAGTCGGCGCAGTACTTCCCGCACGCTGCGAGCGACTCGGGCCTGATTTGGCAGATACCGAAACCTCCGCTGAAGAAGGTGGAGGAAGACCAGTAGTACGCCCTAGGGCATCAGGAAACGCGCCGGGGAGATCGCTCTCTCCGGCGCGTTTTTTTGTGCCGAGTCGTATTTGCGGAAAGACTACCGGCCACCCGCGGCGCGCGCGGTCACTTTCACAGGCTTGTAACCGCTGGCCCCGGCCTTCTTGAGAGCGTCGATGCCTTCCGCGGTTGTCATCAGGGGCGTGGTCTTGACACTCTTGCATGCTCCGCCGGCCGCAAACGCAATTGCAATGGCGGCCGCCGCAACGTTGTCAGGCATTTCCGTGATCGCGACGATGTCGTAATCACCAAACGCAAAGTATCCGCTAATGATCTTCCCGCCGAGCTTCTCGACGGCCGGGCGGATCGCATCAATTCGGTTCTGTGGATTGCCGATCAGGGACTGCCAGGCTTCCTGGGTGTAAGCCACTTGGGTCAAAAACAGGGGCATGGGAACCTCCTTAACGCAAAGGTGGGAAACTGGGCGAATCTTCGCAGACGCCCACGCGGACGTCAAGCGACACTCCGGAGCCCGCGGGTGTGCGTGAATTGCGCTGCCGCTCGACGTAGAATCGAGCCGGCATGCGGCGCACCGCTCACAAGCCTCGGCAGCGAATTGTCTCGCTGGCGCCGGACGTAACGTCGATTCTGTTCGCGCTCGGCGCGCAGGCGGATATCGTCGGCGTCAGCAAATGGTGCAAGGAAGTTGCGCCGGTCGGGCGGCGGCCGCAAGTGGGTGACTGCTGGAAACTCGACGTCGGCGAAGTCATGCAGCTCCGCCCGACTCTGCTGATCGGCTCGATGCCGTTTGCCCCGGAAACGGTCGCGAAGCTGCTCGCGCAGCCGGTCATGTTCATGGCAATGAATCCGCGTTCGCTCGCGGATGTGGAAGGCGGAATCCGCACGCTGGCGCAGCTCGTGAACAGAAGCCGCGCAGGAGAGAGGCTTATTTCGCGCATGCGGCGGGCCTTCGAACAAGTCGCGCGGGGAGCTGCCAAGATTGACACCCGTCCCAAGCCGCGTGTTTACTCCGAAGCGTGGCCGAATCCGAGGATCAGCTCCCCGCCGTGGGTCGCCGAACTTGTTGCGCTCGCAGGAGGAGAATTTGCGCTGCCGGCGGGAACGCGTGTCACCGATGCCGAAGTGGCCCGCGCCGCACCGGACGTCATCATTCTCGCCTGGACCGCCACCGGCGCTCGCGCGAATCCCGCGAGAATGCTCCGCGACCACGCGTTTCGGAACGTCCCGGCGGTGAAGAATCGGCGAGTCGTCGTGATTCGAGACGAACTGCTGAATACGCCCGGTCCGCCGCTGATCGAGGGAGCACGCGCGATCTTCCGCGCCATACATTCCGAACCACGCAAAAGGAGTACACGAACAGGACAATGTTGACCGTCGTAGCGGCGCTGATTGAGTCCGAAGGGCAGCTTCTCGCGTGCCAGCGAAGGCGCGGCTCGAAGTTCGAGCTCATATGGGAATTTCCCGGCGGCAAAGTTCATCCGGGCGAGGGTCTCGAGGAGGCGCTCACGCGCGAGTTGCGTGAGGAACTCGGCGTCGTCGCGCACGTCGGCCCGGAAGTCTATCGCGTTCGGCACGCGTACAAGGAGATGGCTCAGCCCATCGAACTGGTGTTTTTTGCGGCGAGCGCCGACCGAAACAAGGTGAAAAATCTCGAATTCGAGCAGATCGCCTGGCGCGAACCGGCATCGCTGCCCGAGTTGAATTTCCTCGCAGCTGATCGCGAACTGATCGAAAGGCTGGCCGACGGCACGCTCCGCTTGCCGGGGAGCGACGGGAGTCCGAAGCGAGCGGAGAGCCGCGACCCGTAGGCCGGAACGCAGCAAACTCGACAGCTAGCCCTTTTCGGACGATCCCGAGGTGGGACCGAAGCGTTTGCGCTCGTCGGGATTCAGTTGGTCGGGGGGAAAACTGATTCGCCAGAATCTGGGCGAGGGTTCCACGAATCCAAGGCCGATCTCCGTCAACCCTCCTTCGCTTCGCCCGATGTAGCTGACGCGGACGGCTGTTTCTTCCTCGGTGGCCGCGTTCGTCATCTTCAGCTGCGAATTCTTCGCTACCGAGGCTTTCATGCGAACCAGGCAGCCATTCAGGTTCACGACGACTGTCTTCGTGTGCTCCTCGATCGCCTTCGAGCCGACCTGCCCTTTGATGATCACCGGAATCGCGATCTGAACGCGATGCGTCCGCCGCCGCTCAGGGCCGGACTCGCCCGGCGCGCCGGGCGCGGTGGTCCGTGTGTCATTCATTTAGAGCCTCCGGAAGAGAAGCCGTGCTCGCAAATCCCTGCTTTTTCAGAAATGACGGGCCCCAAGCAAGTGCGGCGGGAGGTTAACACGGTCGCGGCGTCCTGCGAAGCCGATTTGCACAAAGGAGCTGTTTGCCATGTGCGGGGTTGACGATGAGGTGTATTCTAAGAGCTTACGCGCGTGATTGCACCGGCCCCTCGCGCTTGTGGTGCTCAGAGGGGTACGCCAAAAGCATAACGAGGCCATGGACAAGAAAACCCTTACGTCACTGCCAGGCTTGGAAGATGTCGAAATTCAGGAGTGGCTCGAGTCGCTCGACTCGGTCCTTCAGTCGAGCGGCCCCGACGTCGCTCTCGAAATTCTGGAGCGCCTGCGCGCACACGCCGAGGTTGTCGGCCTCGATCTTCCCTTCTCCGCGAACACGCCCTACGCCAACACGATTCCTCTGCGCCTGCAGCCGGACTTTCCCGGCGACCAGAAACTCGAGCGCAAGATCAAGAGCATCGTGCGCTGGAACGCGCTCGCGATGGTGGTTCGCGCAAACCGCCTCGAGCACAACATCGGCGGCCACATTTCCACGTACGCATCGGCGGCAACGCTCTACGAGGTTGGCTTCAACCATTTCTTCCGCGCGCGCACGAACGAATTCGAAGGCGACACGATCTATTTTCAAGGCCACGCTTCGCCCGGCATCTATGCCCGCGCCTTTCTGGAAGGCCGCCTCTCCACGCATCAGCTCGAAAACTTTCGCCGCGAACTGAAGCCGGGCGGCGGACTTTCCTCGTATCCGCATCCCTGGCTGATGCCGAATTTCTGGGAGTTTCCCACGGTGTCGATGGGACTCAGCCCGCTGATGGCGATCTATCAGGCTCGCTTCAATCGTTATCTCGAGAACCGCGGCCTGAAACCCGTCACGGACGCCAAGGTCTGGGCTTTCCTCGGCGACGGCGAGACCGACGAACCCGAATCGCTCGGCGCCATCACGCTGGCCTCCCGCGAGAAACTCGACAACCTGATCTTTGTGGTCAACTGCAACCTCCAGCGCCTCGACGGTCCCGTTCGCGGCAACGGCCAGATCATCCAGGAACTCGAATCGGCGTTTCGCGGCGCGGGATGGAACGTGATCAAGGTGTTGTGGGGAAGCGAGTGGGACCCGATCCTCGAACAGGACGTCGACGGCCTGCTCGTGAAGCGCATGGGCGAGATGGTGGACGGCGAATACCAGAAGATCGTCGTCTCGTCGGGCGACTACGTCCGCCAGCATTTCTTCGGCTCCGATCCGCGCTTGCTGAAGCTTGTCGAACCCATGACCGACGACCAGTTGCGCCGCCTGCGCCTCGGCGGCCACGATCCCCGCAAGGTGTATGCCGCGTACAAAGCGGCCGTCGAACATCAGGGCTCGCCAACGGTCGTCCTTGCCCGCACGATCAAGGGCTACGGCCTGGGTGAAGCGGGCGAAGGCAAGAACGTCACGCACCAGCAGAAGAAGATCAACGAAGACGAACTGCGCGAATTTCACGCGCGCTTCGAGATTCCAGTCGACGACCACGATCTCGCCGACGTTCCCTTCTACCGGCCGCCCGAGGAGAGCGAGGAAATTCAATACCTGCGCGCTCGCCGCGCCGCTCTCGGCGGATATACGCCGAAGCGAACGATCCGGTCGACGCCGTTGGTGGCGGACCACGACGAGCTGTTCAAGGAGTTCCTGAGCGGCAGCGAGGACCGCGAAGTCTCGACCACGATGGCTTTCGTCGGCATGCTTCGCAAGATGCTGCGCGATTCCGAAATCGGCAAGCTCGTCGTGCCGATCGTCCCCGACGAAGCCCGCACCTTCGGCATGGAGTCGCTCTTCCGCACCGCGGGAATCTATTCGAGCGTCGGCCAGCGCTACGAGCCCGTCGACGTGAACACCCTGCTGTACTACAAGGAAGCCAAGGACGGCCAGATTCTCGAGGAAGGCATCACCGAAGCGGGCTCGATGGCGTCGTTCATCGCCGCCGGAACCGCCTACGCCACCCACGGCATCAACACGATTCCCTTCTTCATTTACTACTCGATGTTCGGCTTTCAGCGCGTCGCCGATTTCATCTGGGCCGCTGCGGACATGCGCGTGCGCGGCTTCCTGCTGGGAGGCACTTCCGGCCGCACCACCCTGATGGGCGAAGGGCTCCAGCACCAGGACGGCAACAGCCACGTTCTCGCGCTGCCGGTGCCCAATCTCCGCGCCTACGATCCCGCCTTTGCGTACGAAATCTCGGTCATCATTCAGGACGGAATTCGCCGCATGTACAAGGACGGCGAAAGCATCTTCTACTACATCACGCTTATGAACGAGCCTTACGCCATGCCGCCCATGCCGGAGGGCGCCACCGAAGGCATCCTGAAGGGCATGTACCTCTACCGCTCCGCCGCTCACCCGAAGGCGAAGCTCCGCGCGCAGCTTTTCGGCAGCGGCTCGATCCTCAACGAGGTCATCGAAGCGCAGGAATATCTCGAGCACCACTACGAAGTTTCGGCCGACGTTTGGAGCGTGACCAGCTACAAAGCTCTCTACACCGATGGCGTCGAGACCGAACGCTGGAACCGCCTGCATCCTGGCGAGAAGCCGCGCATCCCTTACGTCACGCAATGTCTGGCGAATGCGCCGGGCGTTCTGGTCGCCGCCACCGACTATCTAAAGACTCTGCCGCACATGATCAGCCCGTGGATGCCGCGCCGCCTCGCCTCTCTCGGCACTGACGGCTTTGGCCGCAGCGAGGGCCGCGCCTCCCTCCGCGAATTCTTCGAAGTCGACTCGCGGTTCATCGTCCTCGCCACGCTCCACGAGCTGTTCGCGCAGGGCAAGATCGAACGCGCCGTCATCGACAAGGCCATCGCTGACCTCGGCATCGACCCCGAAAAACCGAACCCCGTTACCTCGTAGGCGTAAAGGATGCGGACGCGGGCCCTTGCGGCATTCGGTGCCTACACCAACACCCGCCCGCCATCCACCGCAATCACCTGCCCCGTCACAAAGTCGGCGGTTGCGAGATACGCCACTGCGCCGGCGATGTCGTCGCCCGTCCCGACGCGATGCAGCGGCACGCGCTGGATGTAGTCCTCATCCGGCGCTTCGTCCGGGAACTGGATGGTCCCCGGCGCCACGCTGTTCACGCGGATTTCCGGCCCCAGCCCGCGCGCCAGGCATCGCGTCAACATGATCACGCCCGCTTTCGACACGCAGTAGTGCGTGAACGCCGGCCATGCCAGGATCCCGCCGAGCGAAGAGATATTGACGATGCACCCGCGCTTTTGACGCTTCATGATCGGCACTGCGGCCTGCGCGCACAGGAATTGCGATTTCAGGTTCGTGTTCAGGATGCGGTCCCATTGCTCTTCGGTGAGCTCTTCGAACTTCGCCGCGAAAAACATTCCGGCATTATTCACCAGGATATCCAGCCGCCGGAATTCCACTTCGATCGACGCGAAAATATTCTCCACATCCTTCCGCTGCGCCACGTCGCCTTGAATCGCCATCCCCCGGCGCCCGCTCGCCTGAATCTCACGCACCACCGACTCAGCGTCCGGCTTCGACGACATGTAGTTCACCACCACGTCCGCGCCGTCCGCCGCCAGCCGCAGCGCGATGCTTCGTCCGATTCGTTTCGCCGCGCCCGTTACCAGCGCAACCTGTCCCTCCAGCGGTTTCCCCGCCATCGCTCTCCTCCCCGAGTTGCGTCCGGAGCCCTACTGCTTCACCAGCTCCACCCGCCGGTTCTTGGCGCGCCCGTCATCCGTTGAATTGTCGCCGACGGGCTTCATCTGCCCCCAGCCTTTTGCGGCCAGCCGCGTCCCGTCGATTCCGTGCGCCGTCAGCCACGCCACCACGGCCTGCGCGCGTTTTTCCGAAAGCGCTTGGTTCAGCGCCGCCTGTCCCTGATTGTCTGTGTGCCCCTCGACACTCAATTTCAGGTCGGCGTTCTGCTGCAACAGCACCACGATTTGACTGAGCGTGTCCGTTGAATCCTGCTGAATCGTGGCCTTACCTGTATCGAAGTGGATTCCGTAGATCGCCACGTGGCCTGTCTTGTTGATTTCGTCGTTCAGGCTCGAGGCGTCCGCCGTCATCTCCTGCTGCATCTCCTTCACAGTCACGATGCGCTGGGTGTACGCAGCGCCACTGTTGTCCAGGTTGTACCAGGTGTTCCCTTTACGCGCATTGATCGTGCCCGGCGAATCTTCGTAGACGATCGCGAACCCCGCCTTGCGCAGCGCCGCGTCCACGTTGCGGTACACTTGCAACGCGCTTGTGCCTTCTCGCGTCGAGTAATCGATTCGAACGATTTCACCTTCCAGATCCTTGTTTATCACCGTGCCGTCCGCGGCATAGCCCGTGATGATCGTCAGTTGATCGAACTCCTTCGTGTCGCACGCATCGATCGTGCTTCCCGGCAGCCGCGTGATGATCGGCGAATCCTTGCACCCTTCCGCGTCCACGGGCGCGTCCTGCGCCCGCGCGAAGGCTGGAAGCACCCACATTCCGAGAACGAGCAACGCGATCAGCTTGAATGTCATTGGGAGGTCCCTCCGCAGATTCCGGGCGGCCGGCAAGATCGCCGCCCGTCAAACCATTGCCGTGTTTCCGCGGCCAATTATGCCACGGACGTCCGCGACTTTGGACGCTGACGCAAAGCCGGCCGGTGCACCGGTCATGCGACTGCGTCGAGAGTTGCCCTTGGTTTAGGAGCGCCTACGGTCGGGCGTGGAAACGGCGGAACGGCCGGCCTGCGGGAAGGTGTACGGGAAGGAAGAACTGGCTCAGACGCAAAGAGTCTGAGGGAACGGCTGGCGGTTGAACAGCCAGCCGTTCCCACCTTGGGACGCCGCTTGTCTAGCGAAACTTCTGTCCCATGCTGAGCGGCTTGGTCGGGTTGATTTTCTTGCCCTTGCTGAGCTTCTTGCTTTTCTTCGCCATGTCCTCGCTCCTTTGACTGATCTGAGGTTAGCCCCCTGGGGCTGTCGGACTCTTATATGCAAGAACGCTACCAATGTCCACCACGCTGCGGCTGAAGCTAAGTCCTTCGGTCTCAAGTGCCTGGCGTGCGGAAATCCTTGCCGGTCCGCCTTCGCGCGTTGACATAATCAACATCAGTTGAATTATTCAGCGCAACGCGCCGGGACACCCTGCCACAGGCCCGTTCAACTCACGAGGTAGCGCAGCGTGCCCCGGCACTTCGGTGATCCGCAGCGGCACGGTACTCGCCTCACTTTCACGGGATATTGGTAACGCAGCGTCAGCTCTTCGCCCGCCCGGATTCGGCGCCGGCTCACGAAGAATATGTGCCCTCTTTCGCGGCGCCAGCTCAAGTTCGGGTCGCAGGAATGGTTCACCCGTTCCGCGCCGCTTCCCCCGATCCTTCCATCCAGCATCCATCGCCGGCTCAATCGCACCACATATCTGTCGAACGGCGGCTTCAGATCCACGGCCTGTTGTATGCTCAGCCGCCTCCCCCTGTATTCCATCACGCGTTGGCCCGCCGGGATGTCTTCGAGTGCGAATACTCCCCAGCTGTGAATCCCCGAGCGCCCGAGCCGCACCCGAAACCTCGCGTACCTCGGATTGACCTTCGGCGCTCTTCGCCGCCGGGCGTTCATCGTCCCGCCTCCTCGGAGTACCCGCTCTATCCGGAGTTTCGAGCCTTATACAATGTTCGTGCCGCATCCACAAGCCGCACCACTTGTAGAACCCCGGTGGCCCATCCGCACCCAAATTCCCCGTCGCTCGCCTGCGGTGTATAGTACTGCGTCGTTCGTTGTCGGAGCTTCGTCTTTGTATCAGAGCCGTACCGGAATCTTGGCGCGGCAAATCGGAGGGACTTGCGCGTGAAACACGTGACCTGCCTGCTTCTTTCCTTTGTCCCGGCCTTCGCGCTGGCCTTTGCTCAGAGCCCTGACTGGAGCGCGCTGGGCAAGAGCTGGTGGTCGCACGTCCAGTTTCTCGCCGACGACAACCTCGAAGGTCGCGACACCGGCAGCCCTGGCTTCGAGAAAGCCGCTGCCTATATGGCGGACCAATTCCGCAAGGCCGGATTGCAACCCGCGGGCGTCGACGGCTACCGCCAGCCTATCGACTTCAACGTCGTACGAATCGATGAGACCCGTTCGTCACTCGATCTGCTTCGCGATGGGAACACGCAACTCGTGAATCTCGGCGAGGATGCCCTCCTCGGCGTCAACTCTCACGCCGCGGAACATGTCGAGGTCGGCGCCGTCTTCGTCGGTTACGGGCTCACGGTTCCCGAGATGCATTACGACGATCTCGCCGGTCTCGACGTGAAGGGCAAAATCGTCGTCTTCATCACCGGTGGTCCCCCGGACATGCCCGGCCCCATCAAGGCGCATTACGAGTCCGGCGAGGAGCGCCGCAAAGCGCTCGCGAAGGCAGGCGTGATCGGCACGGTTTCCATCGGAAATCCCAGGGCCGTGGAAGTGCCCTGGTCACGGATAGCCGCCTCGCGCTTTCAGCCCAGAATGGAGTTGCGCGATCCCGGCGCTGATGTTCCGCCTCCGATGCAAGTCTCGATCGCCTTCAATCCGAAGCACGCTGAAATGCTCTTCGCAGGAAGCGGCCACACGTTCGCCGATGTTCTCGCCGCGCTCAACGCCGATAAGCCCTTGCCGCACTTCGCGCTTGCCGTGAAAATTCGCTCGCGGCTCGGTATAACGCGCTCGGAAGTGAAATCCGAAAACATTGCTGGCGTCCTTCCCGGCGGCGATCCGAAGCTCAAAAACGAGTACGTGATCATCAGCGCGCACCTCGACCATCTTGGCATCGGTGCGCCCGTCAACGGCGACAAAATCTACAACGGCGCTATGGACGACGCCTCCGGCGACGCTTCCCTCATCGAAATCGCCCGCGCGATGCAGAAGTCCGGCGCAAAGCCGAAGCGCTCGATTCTCTTCCTTTCCGTCACGGGCGAAGAAAAGGGCGAACTCGGGTCCGAATATTTCGCCGCTCATCCCACGGTCTCCGGCCCCATCGTTGCGGACATCAATATGGACATGTACCTTCCGCTCTTCCCGCTGAAATATCTTGAGGTTCAGGGTCTCGCCGAATCGACGCTCGGGGACGATATTCGCGTCGTCTGCGAGCGGGCGGGAGTGCAAGTGCAGGCTGACAAGGAGCCCGAGCACAATCGATTCATCCGCAGCGATCAGTACAGCTTCATCAAGAAGGGTGTTCCGGCGCTGGCCTTCAAGTTCGGCTATATTCCCGGCACGCCCGAGGAGAAGACCTTCAAAGCCTGGTACGCAGAGCGCTACCACGCGCCCTCGGACGACCTGAGTCAGCCCGTCGACCTCGCCGCCGCCGCGCAATTCAACGCCATCCTCGAAAAATTGGCGTTGCGCGTCGCCGACGCCGATCACCGCCCGGAATGGAAGCCGGACAGTTTCTTCCGCCGCTTCGCTCACTGACATGACCTCGCCCGAGAATCCAAAAACAGAGGCACCGATGCCGATGAATCGCCGCGAGTTCCAGTTCTCTGCCCTGAAGCTTCTCGCTGCCGCGGCCCTCGCCCCGCATCTCCTCGCGCGTGCCGCTGACGACATCCCCGCCGACATTGCCGCGCTTTACAAAAACGCCATTGTGATTGACTCACTCTGCGGCCTGTTCACGGGCGAGCATCCAACCGCCGACGCGATGTCCTCCGTTCGTGCCTCCGGCATCACCGCAGTGAACTGGACCGTCTCCGAGAGAACCTTCGAAGATACCGTTGAACACCTCGGCTCGCTGGAAGCGCTCGTCGACGCGCATTCCGATTGGCTCACGCTCGTCCGGCACCACTCCGAGATCGCCCAGGCCAAGCGCAACGGCAAGCTCGGCATTCTGCCCGGCTTTCAGGAGTCCAGCTTCCTCGAGGAAAATCCCAACCGTATCGACATGTTCCGCAACCTCGGCGTCCGCATCATGCAGATCACCTATAACAAGCGCGGCCTGTGGGGAGACGGCTGCCTCGAACCCGACAATGCCGGCCTCACCGCCGCGGGCGCTGCCGCCGTCCACAAAATGAACGTTCTTGGCGTCGCCGTCGATCTCAGCCACAGCGGGTATCGCACCACTTCCGACGGAATCGCGGCCTCCCTCAAGCCGGTGCTCATTACTCACTCCGGCTGTGCCGCCGTCTACGCCCATCCGCGCAATAAGCCCGACGACATCCTCAAATCCCTCGCGGACCGCGGCGGATATTTCGGCGTCTACCTCATGCCGTACCTCGTCGCCTCCCCCACCGTGCCGACGCGCGAGCACGTGCTCGCGCACCTGGTGCACGCCATCAACGTCTGCGGTGCCGACCACGTCGGCATCGGCTCGGACGGCGGCATCGAAAAAGTCGTTCTCACGCCGAAACAGAAGGCCGATTTCGATCAGGACATCGCCCGTCGCAAATCGCTCGGCATCGGTGCGCCCGGTGAAGACCGCTACCCGTATGTGCCCGACCTGAACGGACCCGATCACATGGAAGTCATCGCCGCCGAACTCGCCAAGCGCGGCCAGCCTTCGTCGGTCATCGAGAAAGTTCTCGGCGCGAATTTCCAGCGCGTCCTCGGCGACATTTGGGGAACGGCGTAGCCCTTGAAACCGACCGCCCTCTTGTGCCAGTTTGAATCGACATGAAACTCGATCTTCTAGCCATCGCGCCTCATCCCGACGACGTCGAGCTCACTTGCGGCGGCACGCTCCTGCAGATGGCCGCCGCCGGCTATCGCACCGGCATTCTCGATCTCACGCAGGGCGAAATGGGCACGCGCGGCACTCCCGAAACGCGCGCCCGCGAAGCCGCTCGCGCCGCGAAGATTCTTCGCGTCCAGGTCCGCGAAAACGCCGGCTTGCCCGACGCCCGCCTCCGCGTCTGCGACGAATACAAGGAAGCAATCGCCGCCATCATTCGCAAACTTCAGCCGCGCACCGTGATCCTCCCTTATTGGAAGGGACGGCATCCCGATCACTACAATGCCGCGACTCTCGGCTACGAAGCCTGCTTCATCGCCGGCCTCAAGAACTATGCGCTCGCTGGCGAACCCTTCCGCCCGTTCAAAATCATCTACTCCGCCGCATATTCCACCGTCACACCGACGTTCGCCGTCGACATCACGTCGCAATACGAACGCCGCCGCCGCGCCATCCTGGCGTACGCGTCTCAATTCCGCCCGCCAGGCAAAGCTCGACACTCAAAGGTCTTCTTGCCTCTCGACTCGCTCGAGGACCACATGAACTTCATCGCGCGCCACTACGGCCGGATGATCGGCGTCAGGTACGCCGAAGGATTCGTCGTCAAGGAAACCATTCAGGTCGACGATGTCGTCAAAATGCCCGTGCGCTCGATTTGAGGGAACGACGATGAGAATCGCGCCGGCAGCGTCCACAATATTCGCGGCCATCCTGCTTGCCTGCGCGCTCGCGCCCGCGACGTATTCCGCGCAAGCCGCATCGAATTCGCAGAAATCCTACGAGCTCGACGTCGATGCCACGAAGCAATGGCTCGACACGAACATCGACCTGCGCGCCGGTGAAAAGCTCAGCATAACCGCCACTGGCCAGCTCACCTATCCCGCGCCGCAATCCGCGAAATCGCAGACGCCGCAGACCTTCGGCCCCGACGGCCTCTCGCGCGGCTGGAAGGATCTGCTGCACGAGTACGCCGTTCCGGACGGCGGCCACGGCGCGCTCATCGCCCGGCTCGGCTCCGATGACGCTGCGCAGCCCTTCCTCGTCGGCGCCTCCAAGGAATACACCGCGCCCGTTGCCGGCCGCCTCTTCCTCGGCATCAATCAGAGCCTCAAGGACGGTGCCGCCGCGCAAGGAAGTTTCCACGTCAAGATCGACGTCCTCGATCCCGGCCTGAGCGAGGCTGCCGCGGCCGTTGTCGGCGGTCCCGCCGACGCGCCCATCGCCGGCATCACGTCGGCGCTGCTCGACAAGATTCCGCGGCGCGTCAGCGACCCGCAAAGCAATCCGGGCGACATGGTCAACCTGCTCATCGTCGGCACGCAGGACGAGGTCGTCAACGTGTTCGCGACCGCCGGCTGGGTGCAAGTCGACAAGTCCGTGCAGGACACACTCCTCGAAGGCGCGCTCGCGACCATCGCCAAGAAAGATTATCTGACGATGCCGATGAGCACTCTCTACCTCTTCGGCCGCGCGCAGGATTTCGGCTTCGCGCACGCCGAGCCCGTTCGCGTCGTGATGTCGCGCAATCACCTCCGCGTGTGGAAGTCGCCGTACGAGCTCGACGGCCGGCCGATCTGGTGCGTCGCGGCCACGCACGACATCGGCTTCGAGCGCGACCAGCGCAACAACGGCGTCACGCACAAGATCGACCCGGCCATCGACGGCGAGCGCGACTACGTCAACGCGACGCTCTCCGCCACCGGCTTCGTCGCGCAGCGCGACCACGTCACGCCGCCGAACGCGCTCACCACTGCGAAAACGGCGACGGGCGGCGAGTTCCACTCCGACGGCCGCATCGTCGTCCTCGTACTCAAGAGCGGCACGCCCGCTTCCGCGTCCAACTGACACCGCACGCTCCTCGCGGTGTCATCCCGAACCCCGCGCCTTTTGCGGATGGAGTGAGGCATCTGCTGTTGTCTTGAATTTCGCTGCGACGCTTGCCGCTGCTAGAAGTCGTCCGATTCCTGCGTGTAGGAAAAACCGGGGATGGATACGCTGGCGCCGGCGCGCGACACCCTTACGCGAATGGGCGGCTCGGTTTCCGCGCCCGTTTTCCGGAGAAGGGCGAAAGTAGCCAGAGCCTCATTGTAGATTTTAGTGACTAGAAAAGTCTCGCCGCTGCCGTCTTTCTTCCAGACTTGGCCGACTTGTATCTTTCGCGCGGGCACTTTACGACTGTAGACACAATCGCGCAACGCGTCAATAACCTCGCGCCCCGGCGCTTCGCCACAGCAACAGCCGCGCCTCGCCATCGCCGAAAGAAAATCCGGCGCCTTCCCGCCCGCGTTGTCGTAAGCTCGTTTGCGTACTGCTGAATCCGCCGTCACGCGGCCGCCTCCTCAGGAGAATTCTCATGCCCGAAATTCGCTACAACATCGTCACCCGCGAGTGGGTGATCATCGCCACCGAGCGCGCCAAGCGCCCCGAGCAGTTCGCGCAGCCCGACCGGCACACGCCCGCCCCGCCGCCGTACCTGGCCACGTGCCCCTTTTGCCCCGGCAACGAAAACCAGACGCCTCCCGAAACCGACCGCTTCGACGTCGACGGCCGCTGGCGTGTGCGCGTCGTCGAAAACAAATTCGCCGCGCTCGACCGCAACGCCCCGCTCGAACGCCACACGCAGGGCCTGAAGCGGTCGATCTCCGGCACGGGCTTGCACGAAGTGATCGTGGAGACGCCCGCTCACGACAAGCATCTCGCGCTGCTCTCCGAGCCCGACTTCGATCTCGTCATCCAGGCTTATCGCCGCCGCTACCTCGCCATCACGGCCGACCCGCGCGTCGCCCACGCCACGCTGTTCCGCAATCACGGCGAACGCGCCGGCACTTCGCTCCAGCACCCGCACTCGCAGATCGTCGGCACGCCGATCATCCCGCCGCAGGTCCGCGAGCGAATGGTAAACGCGCTCAGCTTCTACGACCGCGAAGGCCAGTGCCTCTTCTGCGCGCTGCTCGCCGACGAAATGCTCGACGGCGCGCGCGTCGTCGCGTCGAACTCCCATTTCGTCGCCTTTCTTCCCTTCGCGGCGCTCAATCCGTTTCATCTCTGGATTTTTCCGTCCGAGCACGAAGCCAACTTCGGCGACGCGACCGACGAACAGCTCGCTTCGCTCTCCCGGGTTTTGCGCCTCGTGCTGCGCAAGCTCTGCTTCAGCCTCGCGAACCCGGATTACAACCTGACCGTTCGGACGACGCCCCGCGAGGCGCGCGGCTCGCGCTATCACCACTGGTACCTCAGCATCATTCCCCGCGTCACGCGCATCGCAGGCTTCGAGCTTGGCTCCGGCATGTTCATCAATACCGCGCTGCCGGAGGCCAGCGCCGCCTTCCTCCGCCAGGCCTCGGCAGATTAGCGTGGCTTCGAAAGGGATTCGGTGCTCATCGTGATGGGCGTGAATCTCCCGAAGTGGCGTGAGAAGACTTCTACCGCCCTGAGCTAGCCCCCAGCGCGCAGACAGCGCGTCGCGGAAGGGGTTGCTAGGGGGAGCGGGAGAGCCTCTTCAGGAGCTTGCTGCGCGCGTCCTCGACAAAGGTTCGCACGTCGAAGTGTCGGTCAATGCGCTCTAGAGCAAATCGCTGTCGGAGACGCTCGCCAATGGCAACGGCCTCAGGGTTCACGATAACGACTGCAGGGGCCCCGTCACGGACGGCCAGCACCGAACGCAGGATGGACGAAAAGTACAGGTCGGCGGGTGGGAAGGAATACCCGATGAAAACGAGCACCTTCGCCTGCCGCATCTCGCGTTCCATCAGAGACCAGACCCTCTTGATGTGGGGAGAGTGATCGAGGTAGCCGGGCGTGTCGCTCGGGCGTTCAGCGTCGCTCTGCACGAACTTTAGGTGGGTCGGCGCAACCACAAGAGCAATCCCCGCCGAATCGGTTACCTTGATTGGATCCGAGTCCCGCCAGTTGATTGAACCATGCGGCTTAAGTACCCCAATGCTGTTTGGTTGCTTATCTATTCCCTCATAGTGCCAGCGACACGTCGCTGGGAGACTCCTCTCAAAGACAGTGTCATAGTTGAAAGAGACAATGGTATCCCTGGCTCGGACGAAGTTCTTCAGAAGCTTCCTGTACACGCCTCGGGTGTCGCGGTTAGGGCCGAAACGGCTGAACACGTTCGGCAGCTCGGAAATCAGAGCAGCCCAAATCCTAAGCGCTTCTTTGCGTAGTTGAACGGATGTCGAGGGGGCACGAGCTCTCTCGGATAGGAATGTGAAAACCTCCTCAACATCGACGTCGCCGAACATGGCTCGACGCCCAGTCGAGTCTAGCCGCGCCGGCACCCGCGCGTAGCCTTTGAAATAGCGAAAAAGGAACGACTCGATACGTCGCCGATTCCTTTTCGATCCGCAGAACCGCAGAAACGTGTCCCAGAACGTTGACTGCATGGGGATCGGTAGACGGCCTCCGTGCTGCACCGAGGCACACGCCCCGGCGCCATGGGACGCGCCCGCCCCGAGGAAGAACACAATCTTTCTCTGTTGCTTCGACAAGAACCTGCAACCTCACGGCAAACCACCTGGAGTTGGGCCGGTGGCTATTTCTCACCAGGGGCCTGATCCCCACCGCTTCCGGCCTCGACCAGCGTGGCGTTCAAGCCGTCGGCGCGCGCGGCCAGCCCGCGGGCAGCGCTGGAGATACTCTGCCTTGCGCGGTAGGCTAGGAAGCTCGCCAGGGCGGCCGCGAACGAGCCAAGCAGGCCAACAAGCAAGCCCAACACTCCCGTTCCGGCCTCCCGATACTTCGCGCTTTCCCCCGCAATCGAAGAGACCCGTCTGGCGGCGCCCCTGGCATCGGAGAATCCGACGTCAGGAATAGAGCCGGCGGCCCTGTACCAAGCCGAGATACGTACCGGGTATTGCCCCGCCGCGAGCCGGGAGCACGTGATGGATATCAGGGAAGCAGCTCGGGTTTGGAGCACGCGCCCATAGGCAGGATTCGGCCCCTGTACCTGATATTCGATCAGCTCTCCTCCCACGCTGACACTCCCCTCTACGTCGACGGAGGGGCGCCGACCGATGTTTTGCACCGTGACGATCGCCAGCGTATCGGGTAGCTGCCCTGCCAGATCCTTTGGCAAGGGAATATTCTCCATTTCCACTTCGTACACCAAGTCCGGCTTATCGAAGAAGATCACGTACGCCGGGACGCCGGCGAGCAGCGAAACCACCAGCGTTCCCAAGCTGACCCACGTTCCCACCTTGCTTACCCTCATGCGCACCTCGACGGGCACGGTAGCGTGCTTAAGGCTGGGCCACCAGCGGGCTCAGGTTGTCGTGTCGTGCGCGAAGCAAACAGCGGCAGTGCCAAAGTCATCGCTCATCCCTCTTGCCCTCGCCAAGAACTCCGCCTCACCTTTCGTAAGGCGGTCGGTCCAATATCCCCCATCGAGTCGTTGCACCGGCGTTCCCCGAACGTTGAGCAACATTCCGCCGTAGTGGATGGGGCTTACCTCCCGCAGGAGGACTCTTGGCTCGCTGCGGTAGGTGATGAACAAAGTGTGGGTGCCAGAGCGCTCCGAAACTATGGCCGCCGAAAGGCTGACGGAGTTCATCTCGACCGAGAACATTCGCGCGCTAATCGAGGAGAACGTCTGCCGAATCACGAGATAGACCTCGATGGGGCCGGTTCTCTGACCCGTCTCAGGGTCGGGCCAACTGCTGAGGAGGGTGCCCTTCCAGGTGCCGCCTAAGTCGGGCCTCTTGGTCAGCCAGCCGCGAAAGATGCGGTTTCGCCAAAGCCAACGGTCCCAGAGAAGTAGGGTGAACGACGTGCCAGTCACGGCGTACGAGAAGGACGAGAGCAGGTGCCCGGGGAGAGGCTGCCCGCCAGCTAGCGTGATGATGAGCCAGAGCCCCACCACCAGCCCAACAAATGCCTTGATTTGAATTTCGGTCAGCACGCTATGAAAACCCACAATAGCGCCACGCCGCCAGCGTGAACTCGTTCGCTTGCTCGCGTGTCCACGGCTGAGACGGGTGAAAGAGGTATTTTATCCCGTTAACCTCCAGCCAGCCCCGGGAGTCCCCGTTGGCGCTCGTCGCCGCAAAGCACACCGCGAGACAGTCTCTTACATTCTTGAAGTATGAATCGCCCTGGAACATGTTGTCGGGAACGTTGAAAACCAAGCACTCGACCAGGAAGGACCCAATGGCCTTGGCCTCAGCAACACCCTTTTCCTCCATCTCGTATTTGAGGCTCTTCAAGGCGCGGACCACAGACTTGAACCTGTTTCCTGTTCGGTCGTTCTTCGCGACCCCATTCGCGTACTGCTGTTCGGGCCAGTTGACAACCTCACGACCGCCATCGGAGTAGAACTTCGTTCCCGGTGGCGTTACGTACTCCGAAACATACGCCCCGAGAAAGGCGTTCAATGTGCGCTTCTTGTACAGCCTGTACTCAAACGCAGCCACTACGTCCGCGTCGACTCGATAGGTGTTCTCGTGCACGTCGAAAGCCTTGTCGCCCCGTGAGACCCCGCGCTTTCCGAACTTTGTCTCAAGGGCGTTCTGCACGTCAGTCTTAAACTGGGCAAAGGAGTACGCGGCGTCGACGATGTTCGCTTCGGCCTTCGTGTAATCAGCGAGCCCGAGATCGTAGAAAAAAGTGTCGGTGCAGCATACGCAAATGTCGACGTCGCTCTCTTGCCTCACGTTCGTATTGTTTCGGTAGGAGCCCTGCGGAATGATCTTTATGTCGTGCGGGCCGAGCGGTGGGTATTCGCGGACAGCGGCTCTAATCATGCGCTCCGCGTTGGCTTGCTTCTCTGCCTCGGTGTCGCTAGCAGGCTTGCTCCAGGTTCGAAATTTGGCCTCCCACAGTGCGGACAAGAGGTTGTCCCCCCGTACATATCAAGGAAGTAAGAGCCGCAGGCGGGCCATAGTCTACGCCACCCGGTCCGGCCAAGCCAAGGAGCAATCTCTCGGCTTACCCTGGCGGGGTGGGTCACCCGCCACGATGCAGCGCTCCCCAGGTTTTGCGGGCGCCGCGTCCTCGCGGTTTGTGCAAGGGTGCGGATTCTGCCTCACGATTAGTCCCTCATTTTCAATCACTTCCGGCCATCCAAATTCGCCTTGACTTTTCCTGTTGACTGTGCTATAAGCAGCTTACCCTTGACAATTAGAATAATCGTTTTGTGCGCGCCGGGTCTTAGGGTTTGTACTTGCAAACCCTAACCTGAAGACGCATCAGGGTTTGTACTTGCAACCCTGAGGTGAGGACGCGTGCCCGAAAGGGCTGCGCACATGCGGCGCTAGACGTGTGTCCGCAGGGTTTTAGGGTTTGTACTTGCAAACCCTAACCTGAAGACGTTTTAGGGTTTGTACTTGCAAACCCTAGCCTGAAGACGTCTTAGGGTTTGTACTTGCCTGCCCGCCGTGGCGGGCAAAACCCTGAACTAAAGACGACGAAAGGAGGATGCAGCGTGAAGGGCGAAACAGGCTTTGGTCGGCGTTGTGAGGCGTTTCCGGCATCCCCGTCTCTGTGTCTCCGTGCCTCTGTGGCAAATCCCCCGACCGCCGCCGCGGCTTCGCGATTAGAAAACGCTCTAACTCGTTGAAAACAAAGGGTCGACACCATGTCTAATATACAGTTGCGGCGACGCGATGAAGCATCCTCGTACCGCCTGCCACGAGCGCAATCGAGGCGAGCGAGCGCCGCGAGCCGAGGGGTGGAGAGTCCTAATCTGCGTTCATCAGCGTTCATCTGTGGTTCAAACGGGCGAAGTAACTCTTTTTGGCGACGCGCCATCCAAGGAAACAGGGCGGGGATCGGTTCAGGGGTGTATACTCCGATCAAGGTCCCCCGGAGGTTGCCATGAAGAAGTCGTTCTCGGCGCAATGCCTGGCCGCAGTGCTGGCCAGTTCTCTCCTGGCCATGCCGGAACTGGCGCTCGGCCAACAGATTCCGCAAACCGCACAACCGCAGCAGCCTCCGATGCAGACGACGCAGCCGGCTCCGAAGGAAACGCCGTCGACCGTGCCTGCGCAGCAGGGCGCGAAGGCGCAGCCGCAAACAGCGCCGGCGGAACGGCCGCTGCCGCAGGAACAGGATCCCAAGGTCAAGCCGGGGAGCATCGAAGACGTCAACGCAATCGGCAACCGCGACGTGGGCAAAGGCCTCGACTTCTACTCGCTCGAGCACGAAATCGCGCTCGGCAAGCAACTGGCGCAGCAGGTGGACCGGTCGGCGAAGTTCATCGACGATCCGGTGGTGAACGAATACGTGAACCGCGTGGGACAGAACCTGGTGAGGAATTCGGACGCACGCGTGCCGTTCACGATCAAGGTGATCGATTCGGACGTGGTGAACGCGTTCGCGCTGCCGGGGGGTTTTTTCTACGTCAACAGCGGATTGATCCTGCACGCGGACGAAGAAGCGGAAATGGCCGGCGTGATGGCGCATGAGATTGCGCACGTTTGCGCGCGCCACGGCACCAAGCAAGCGACGAAGGGCGACATCACGCAGCTCGCGATGATTCCCGCGATGATTTTCATCCCGTACACGTGGGCGGGCTACGCGATTTACCAGGGGATGAACTTCATGATCCCGTTGACGTTCCTGAAGTTCACGCGCGACGAAGAGCGCCAGGCCGATTACCTCGGCTTGCAGTACATGTACAAGGCCGGGTACGACCCGAACGCGTTCGTGTCCTTCTTCGAGAAGGTGGAAGCCATCGAGAAGAAGCAGCCGGGTACGATTCCCAAGATTTTTTCGGACCATCCGCCGACGCCGGACCGCGTCGAGTCCATCCAGAAGGAAATCGCGACGATTCTGCCGGCGCGCGACGAGTACATCGTGACGACGTCGGAATTCGACATCGTCAAGGCGCGGCTGCAGATGATCGAGTCCGGGCAGAAGCTGAAGGACAAGAATCCCAACAAGCCGACCCTGCGCAAGCGGACCGCCCAGAACAAGGGCGGCGATACGGCCGGCGACCAGACCAGTCCCGACAGCGATCGTCCCACGCTGAAGCGGCGTCCGGACGACCAGCAGCCGCAGCAGTAATTCCGCGCGACAACAGTTCGAAGTAAGAAGGGCGCTCGATGAGATCGGGCGCCCTTTCCGTTTCGGGCGGCGAAGAAATCCACTGCAAAATTCGGGAGTTAGGAATTACTGATGGGCGTGAATTTCGGCGACGCCGAGGCGCTTCAGTCCTTCGGCGTAGTACTTGCGGTAGAGGATGTCCCATTCCTCGCTGCCTTCGAGGATTTCCTTCTTCTGCGAGGCGATCTTCGCACGCACTTCCGTATCGACCTGCTCTTCCACTTTCAGCAGCGATGTGATGATGTTGACGATCTCCTGGCGGATGGTGTCGCGGTCTTCGACGAAATCCACGTCGGAAGCGGAAACGAGAAAGTCGATGATTCGATGAGAGAGTCGGACTGTTTTTTCGCGGCTCAGTCGCATACTAACGGAGGATCAGCTTCCTTTCGCGGGCAAGCTGGCCCTTCACCTTCTTGTACATCTCCTGGTAGGACGCGCCGGTGCGCTTCATTTCGTCGGAATAGCGCGCGAGGATTTCGCGAACCTCCTCGTTCAGACGGTCCTCGATGGTGATTTCGTCGGCCATCACCTGGCGCACCTGCGTCGTCAGGTTCTCGACGTTCTTGGTTTCGATCATTTTGGCGGCGACGAGGCGCTTCACGACTTCCTTGGCCATGTAGCCGACGTAGTCCCGCGACAATAACATCTCGCGACTCCCACCCTGGATTGCGCAAATTCAGTCTACTGGTTGCGAACGGAGAGGTCAAGGCAACGGGAAAAGAAGGCAAAAACGCTTGTGATGCGCGTCACGCAGCGGGCCGCAGTCTGCGCCGAGTGCGTGCTACGGGCCGGTTCTCCCGCGTGCGGCATTCTGATAGTCTGTACTGGCTGCGGTGCCGATTCATCGAAGCAGCGCAATTCATTCGACAAGGAATTCTCACGTGAATCTGATAACGGTTACGAACGAACTGCACCGCGCGCTCAACTTCAACGCGGGGCCGGGGGCGCTGCCGCTTCCGGTTCTCGAGCGCGTGCGTGAGGAACTGCTCGACTATCGCGGGACGGGCATGTCCGTGATGGAGATGACCCATCGCTCGCCTGAATTCGAAGGGATTCTCGACCGCGCCGAGCAAACGCTGCGGCGGCTGCTGGCCATTCCCGAGGAGTACGCCGTCCTCTTCCTGCAAGGCGGCGGAAGCCTGCAGTTCGCGATGGTTCCGATGAACCTGTGCCTGCCGGGGAAGCCGGTCGACGTGCTGCACACCGGAATGTGGACCGCGAAGGCGATCGCGGAGTTGAAAAAGGGCACGCCGTTTCGCATCGCGGCGTCGACCGAGGCGGAAAAATTCACGCGGGTGCCGCGGCCCGAAGAACTCAGTTTGTCGGCAGAGGCGTCGTACGTCTACATGTGTACGAACAACACAATCGAGGGCACGCAGTGGCACGCGATGCCCGAGACGGGTGCCGTGCCGCTGGCGGCGGATATGTCGTCGGACATTCTGTCTGGAGCGCTCGACGTGCGGCGATTCGGGCTGATCTTCGCGGGCGCGCAGAAGAATCTGGGGCCTTCGGGCGCGACGGTGGTGATTGTCCGCCGCGACCTCGCCGAGCGCGCGGACAAGAATCTGCCTTCCCTGCTGCAATATCGCACCGAGATCAAGGAGAAGTCGCTGTTTCACACGCCGCCGACGTTTACGATTTACATCTGCGGCCTCGTTTTCGAGTGGGTTGAACAGCAAGGGGGCCTGGCGGCAGTCGCGAAACGCAACGAAGCGAAAGCGAAGATGCTCTACGACGCGCTCGATGCCGGAGCGTTCTACAAGTGTCCGGTCGAGAAAGCGTCGCGGTCGCGGATGAACGTCGTGTTTCGCGTGGCGGGAGGCGACGAGGCCATCGAGAAGCAGTTCGCGGCGGAGGCGGCGTCGGCGGGAATTGCGGGAATCACGGGGCACCGGTCGGTGGGAGGAATGCGCGTTTCGCTTTACAACGCCGTGACCGTGGAAGCGGTTGAATCGCTGGTCGGCTTCATGCGCGAGTTCGAGCGCTCGAAAAGCTAGAACTGGCGGCCCGGGCGGGCGACGGTTCGGCGGCGCCACTTCACGATTGCCACACTAGTGTGGCTAACACACAACAACCCCGCTTGACGCCACATTCGCTTGCCGCTATCGTTGGCTGTCGATGGGCTCACCGCACATTCAAGGCGCCGGGACCGCAATCGTGGAGAAGATCGCCGGGGTGAACGAGGGCCAGCAACCCCCGCTGGATGAATACTATAACTCGCTCTTCGCGGCGCTGGGACCACAGCACTGGTGGCCGGGGGACACGCCCTTCGAGATCATCGTCGGCGCCATCCTGACCCAGAACACATCCTGGAAGAACGTCGAGGCCGCGATTTCTAACCTGCGCGAAGCGGGACTCATGTCCCCGCGCGCGATTCTCGCCGCCCCGATTCGGCGCATCGAGCGGCTGGTGCGGCCCTCGGGGTACTTCCGGCAGAAGGCGCGAAAGCTGAAGGCGTTTTGCGAATTCCTCCAGAAGGAGTATCGCGGCTCGCTCGACCGGATGTTTGCGACGCCCACGATTGCGCTGCGCGAAAAACTTCTGGGCGTATTCGGCATCGGGCCAGAGACGGCGGACTCGATTCTGCTGTATGCGGGGCGGCACGAGGTGTTCGTGGTCGACGCCTACACGAAGCGCATGCTCGCGCGGCACGGCTGGATCGGCGAGAAGCCGAAATATGACGACGTGCGCTGGATCTTCGAGCGGCGTTTCCCGGGAGATGTCGCGCGCTTCAACGAATTTCACGCCCTGATCGTGAACACGGGCAAGACGTGGTGCCGTCCGCAGGAGCCGAAGTGCGAGGAGTGCCCGCTGGGGCGATACCTCGAGGAGGGCCGTTGAGCGAGAAGCATTCGCAATGGAAGCGGCAACTGTGGCTCACCGTGGTCGGCGTCGTGGTGGCGATGCTGGCGGCGGCGGTGTTCACGCTCGGCTCGCTTAAAATTCCGCTTCATCCCGAACAGGACACGGCGTTTCTGATTCTCTTTTCGCTCTCGACGGTGCTGGCGGTAGCGCTCATCGTCCTGACGTTCGTGCTGCTGCGATATCTGGTGCGCGTGTGGTCGGAGCGGCGCAGCAGCCAGATGGGCTCGCGGTTCAAGGTGAAAATGGTGGCTGGGGCGATGGGAGTTTCGCTCCTCCCCGTGGTTTTCATGTTTTTCTTCAGCTATGCGATCGTGAACCGCACGCTGGCGCAGTGGTTTCCGCGGCCGCTCGAAATGGCGAACGAGCAGAGCCAGGTATTGCTTGACGAGATGTCGAGCCGCGGGCACGCGCGGCTTTCGCAGGAGGCGCAAGCCGCTTGCGAATACATGCGTCGTCCCGACGCGAAGCCGAACGATGCGCTCAAGACAGCAGCGTCGGGCGCCGACGCAATCTGGCTCGTCTCGCCCCAAGGTGGAATCAGCGGATTGGCGTCTTTGGAACCTTCGGCTGCGGGCACCGCGAGCGCGCTGAGGCTGGTGCGCACGCTCCCGTCGGGTCCGGAGATTTGGGCGACGCCGACGCGGACGTACCTGGCCGGACGCGCGCCGTGCAGGGGGCAGTTCCTAGTTGCGGGAAGGCTCGCTCCCAACGACTACCTCGATCACTACGATCAAATCGAAGCGCAAATGGCGACGTACGCACAGCAGAAACGGGATCTCCGCGCTTACAAGCGCGACATTCTGCTCGCATTTGTGGTGATCACGTTGCTGCTGCTCCTGACGACCACGTGGGTCGCGCTGTTTCTGTCGAAGCAAGTCACCATTCCGATTCAGGCGCTCGCCGAGGCAACGCGGGAAATCTCCCGCGGCAACTTCGATCATCAGATTGACGTCCAGGCCCAGGACGAGTTGGGGACGCTCGTTCGCTCGTTCAACCGGATGACCGAGCAGCTCGGCGAAGGCCGCCGCCAAATCAACGAATTCACGCAGAGCCTCGAACAAGCGGTGGAAGAACGCGAGCACCGGCGGAAGATGATGGAAACAGTTCTCGAAAACATTCCCACGGGCGTCGTTTCGCTCGACTCGTCGGGGAATATCGCGCGTGTGAATTCCGCCGTCGCCGCGATTCTGGGCGAGTACGCCCGCACCGCGCGCACGCTCCCCGAACTGCTCGGGGACGAAGCGGCCCGGACCGTGTTGCATTTGATGCGGCGATCGCTGCGCATGGGGGCCGCGTCGCGGGAAATCGAAGTCGCTACGGGCGGGCGATTGGTTCGCGCCGCCGTGACGGTCAGCCCGCTCGGAGCGCGCCGGTCGAATCCCGGATTCATCGTGGTCATCGACGATCTCACCGACCTGCTGCGAGCCCAGAAGGCGGCTGCCTGGCAGGAAGTGGCGCAGCGAATCGCGCACGAGATCAAGAATCCGCTCACGCCGATTCAGCTCTCGGCCGAAAGGCTGCTGCGCTACCTCGATCGGTCGAAGACTGTGAAGCCGGAGGGTCCGAGAACGGAGTTTGAAACCATGACGGCGGAGTGTGCGGGATTGATCCAACGTGAAGTGCAAACGCTGGAGTCGCTCGTCAACGAATTCTCGCAATTCGCGCGCTTCCCTTCCGCGCGGCTGGCTCCGGCAAACCTGAATCCGATCGTTTCGAGCGCACTCGAACTGTTCCGCGGCCGGCTGGAGGGAATCACGCTGCGCACGAATCTGGCGTCGTCGCTGCCTCCCGTAAAGGCGGATCCGGAGCTGCTGCGGCACGTCTTGACGAACCTGATCGACAATGCAGCTGAAGCGATGGAGGGCTCGGCCATTCGCCAATTGACCGTCGCGACTCGAGCGGAAAGCGACGACGACGCGGTGGTGATCGAGATCTCGGACAGCGGCCACGGAATCTCGCCCGAAGACAAGGAGCGGCTGTTTCTGCCGCACTTTTCGACGAAGGGCCGCGGAACCGGCCTCGGACTTGCGATCGCCAGCCGCATTGTGGCGGAGCACAACGGCAGCATTCGCGTTGAGGACAACCTGCCGATGGGCTCCAAATTCGTGATTCGATTCCCAGCGACCGAGGTTCCGATCACGCAGCAGGCCGGAAGTCCCGCAGCCTAGGCGCTCTTCAACATGCCCGCATCCATACTCATCGTCGACGACGAAGGCGGCATCCGCGAATCCCTCGGCGCGCTTTTGCGCGACGAAGGATACGAAGTGCAGACCGTGGGAACCGGCGAGGAATGCCTCACCTCCATCGAGCAACGCCATTTCGACTTGGTCCTGATGGACGTGTGGCTGCCGAAGCTTGACGGCCTCGCGGCGCTCGAGCGGATTCAATCGCACGACGAGCCGCCGATGGTCGTCATGATATCGGGCCACGGAAACATCGAGACCGCAGTGCGCGCGACGAAGCTCGGCGCATTCGACTTCATCGAGAAGCCGCTTTCGATCGAGAAGGTCTCTCTCGTGCTTCGCAATGCGCTCGATTACCTGCGCCTGGAGACGGAGAACAGCAGGCTGCGCGCCGAGCTCGAGGAGCGACATCAGATTCTGGGCGTCAGCGTTCCGATGAAGGCGCTGCGACAGCAGATTGCACTCACCGCACCGACAAACGGGCGCGTGCTGATCTACGGCGAAAGCGGCACCGGCAAGGAGCTTGTGGCGCGGGCGCTGCACGCAAGCAGCTCGCGCAGCGGCATGCCCTTCGTGGAAGTGAATTGCGCGGCCATTCCCGAGGAGCTGATCGAATCGGAGATGTTCGGGCACCGCAAAGGCAGCTTCACCGGCGCGAGCGAAGATAAGGTCGGAAAATTCCAGAAAGCGGACGGCGGGACGCTGTTCCTCGACGAAGTAGGCGACATGAGCCTGAAAACGCAGTCGAAGGTGCTGCGCGTGCTGGAGGAGCAGCGCGTCGAGCCGCTGGGATCGAACACGCCGGTGAATGTGGACGTGCGCGTGATCGCGGCGACGAACAAGAAGCTCGACGAAGAAATCGGGCGCAACCTGTTTCGCGAGGACCTGTTTTACCGGTTGAACGTGATCCCCTTTTACGTTCCGGCGCTGCGCGAGCGGACGGAGGATATTCCGATCCTCGCGGCGACGTTTCTGGCGGAGTTTTGCGAGGCATACGGGAAGAAGCCGAAGGAATTCAGCGCGCCGGCGATGGAGGTTCTGCTGTCGTACCCGTGGCCGGGAAACGTGCGCGAGCTAAAGAACCTGGTCGAGCGGCTGGTGATCATGTGCCCGTCGCCACGCATCGAGCCGCACCATCTTCCGCCGGAGGTTTTTCGCGGGGCTTCCCGCAGCCCGCAAAAACCATACGAGAGTTTGCAGGAGGCGCGCTCGGCGTACGAACGCGAATTCGTTCTGCGGAAACTTGAAGAGAACCGGTGGAACATGACGCGAGCGGCGCACGCCCTGGGACTGGAACGCAGCCACCTCTACCGAAAGATGCGCTCGCTCGGCATCGCACCGTCCAAAGCATAGGGATTTCGCGCGCAGACGCTACCCTTCCGTTTCGGCTCCCTGGCGTTCGCTGAGTTGTTCGAGCTGGTAGCGCCAATCGAACTGGCGGACGAGGCCGGGATTCTCGCGCCAGCGCGGCTGGACGCGGACGAGCGTCTCGAGAAAGATTTTCACTCCGAGAATATCTTCCAGCTCCTTGCGCGCGTGCGTGCCGATCGCCTTGATGGTGGCGCCCTGCTTGCCGATCAGAATCCCCTTCTGTCCTTCGCGCTCAATATAGATTGTGGCGCGAATGCGGATGAGGTTCGGCTCCTCGTCGAAACTGTCCACGAGCACGCCTACCGCGTGCGGGACCTCTTCACGCGTCGCGAGAATGGCCTTCTCACGGATGATTTCGGCGGCCAGGAAACGTTCAGGCTGGTCGGTGAACTGGTCGGCCGGAAAGTACGGCGGCGCTTCGGGCAGGCGCGCGAGCCACGCTTTGGTCAGATCGAAACAGCCCTCGCCCGTAAGGGCGGAGATCGGAAAGATCTCGGCGAATTCGAACTCGCGGCGATAGCGGTCGATCAGGGGCAGAAGCAGCGGCTTTTTCACCCGGTCCACTTTGTTGAGCAGCAGAAAGACGGGACCGCGAAACCGCTTCACCCAATCGAGGGAGAAGCGGTCACCGGGGCCGAAGTCGACGGACGCGTCGACGATCAGGGACAACACGTCGAGGCCGTCCAGAGCGTGCTGAAGCTCGTCCATCATCATCCGGTTCAGCGCCGATGCGGGCTTGTGAATTCCCGGCGTATCGACGAGAACGATTTGCGCGTCGTCGCGATTCAGGATGCCTTGAATGCGATTGCGGGTAGTTTGCGGCTTCGGCGATACGATCGCGACCTTGCGGCCGACAAGGGTATTCACCAGCGTGGACTTGCCCGCGTTCGGGCGACCCACAATCGCGATAAATCCGGACTTGAACGCCATCACGTGAATTGTACGCCAGTCACTGCAGTGGGGAGCGTTTCTATTCCTCGGAGCGGGCGAAGTACGCGGCAAAGGCGACGAAGAGCAAGAGGACACCGACGCTGAGGATGACCGTCATGCTGGGTTTCGGCAAAGAGGCCGATTTGTCGAACCAGCCGGTGAAGAAATTCTGAGCGTTTTGATAGCTCGCATGCCAGATCGATTCGAGTGAAGGACGATTGCCGGAGGCGATTTTCAGCGACGCAAACCAGCCGCGAATTGCCTGCCACTGCCACACGCACACGCCGACGAAACAAAACAGGCCACATGCGTATGCGAACCGCTCAACGAACGTGATTGGCTCGGTGGCGCGTTCGGCGGCGGCGCGCTTCGCAAGCAACTGCGCCTTCCACCACATCAGTCCGGCGTCCGGAACGTGCGATTCCGCTTCGTCGACGGCGCGCATTTCGTTGAGAGAGAGCGCGGCAAGAGCGACGTCGGAGCACGCCGGACACTTCGCAACATGGTTCCGCAAATCCGCGTCCCACGCGCCCGTTCGGACGGCTTCGATAACCAGCGATTCCCTTTCGCACTTACACGGCTTCATCGCTCGCCTTCACTCACCGCCTGCTGCAAGGCCCCGGCGCCGCAACACATTTGCGAGTTTATTGCGCGCGCGAAACAGAAGCGACCGGACGCTCTGCTCCTTGAGGCCGACAACTTCGGCGATCTCCCGGTGGCTCGAGCCTTCGACGTACGCGAGCCAGAGGAGCTCGCGTTCGCGCGGCTTCAGACTCTGCACCGCATGCATCACATCCGATTGCAATTGAAATCCGTGCGCGCCGCCCGTGTTTGCGGGCTGCTCGCGGTCAATTCCCTTTTCCGAGGCGGGGGCCGGCGGGTCCACCTTGCCGTGCCGCCAATGATCGCGCAAGAGGTTCGTGGCAATCCGGAAGAGATAATTCTTCATGTAATCCTGATTCATTTCCGCGAAGCGAACGCGGAGAAAACGATAGTAGCTCTCCTGCATCAAGTCGTCGGCGAGAGTCGCGTTGCCCGAGGTCCGATACAGGTACGACCAGAGCGGACGCGCCGTGCGATCGTAGAAGACGCGGAAGGTCTGCTCATCCATCTGGAAGATCTCATCGACCGCGCCGGCGGCGCGTTCGAGTTGCTGCGCTTCCGAGAATGTGAATTCCTTCAGCATGAGTTTCGTTCCGCGAAGTTGCTTGCGGCGCAATCACGGCTCCGCGCGTCACGCATTGCGCTCAGACCGCGCGAGTGCATCCGGCCGCTCCAGGAGACCAAAATACTTCGCGAGGACATACGATACTCCCCCCGACACCAGAAAACCAATCCCGAGCGTGAGGATCAGAATCCCGAAGATCCGAAACCCCATATCCGCATCGGGCGAAACTCGCCCGCGCAGAAGCAAAAGCCCCGAGCCGAAGAACGCCGCGATGATCCCGATTTGAACGGACCAGAGAATCCGGCCGAACGGGAGCGTTGAGAGTTGCCTTCTCTGGCCCTCAAAGACGGGAGACTCGAGAAATTTCTTTCCGGCGTCCGACGCCATGTACGCGAGCATTTCCTGGCTCGAGCCGAAGCGGTCGAGCAGTTTCGCGTGAGTCTCCGTCTGCACTTTGACCATCTTGTTCCAGCGGCGGTTTTCGAGCACGACGCGGAGGATCCACAGGGTCACGAGCGCGAATACGATGAACACGATCATCGGCGCGATATCGTTCATGAAGCGCCCGAAGTCATAGGAGGGGCTACCGGCATTGCTCATGCGCTCGAGGGCTTGCTGCTCAAGAGAGCGGCGAATGTTGTTAAGTTGCTCGGCCACCTGAGGATCGGTGGGTTGCTGATCAACGGCGCCCTGCGCGGATGACGCAGGTTCAGCCTGAGGTTTCGCGGGCGCGGTGGGCTTCTGCGCCTGTTGCGCCTTTTGCGGGGCGGCCGGCACTTGGGCGGCGCTGCGATCCCCTGTGGCGTGGGCCGGAGCCGCCGAAATGGCTGCGGCGAGTTGCATGCCCAGCAGCACGAGAATCAAGAGAAAGAAAATTCGGAACGACCTGTTCGAGCTTTTCATACTCTCTCCTTCGTCCTTCATCATTGGCGATCGAGTTTCTGCTTTGTCAGGCGATATAACGAACGGCAGAGGCAGGATGTTGACAACATTCGGCGCGTCCGGCGCGCCGAATGTTGAGCATCGCTAAATGATTGACTGGCAGGGCTTTAGGTGGCACCTACACACGTCAGGCGAGGGCGGCAGCTTCCTCCTGGATGCGCTGCCAGGCGCGCTCGACGTGGCGAAGTTCGGTTCGCGTCTGACCGATGGCCATGCGCAGGGTGAGCCGGTCGTTGAGGCGAGTATGGGTGAGGTAGAGGTCGCCGCTCTGGTTGAGGCGGTCCATGATGGCTTGATTGGCGGCGTCTCCGGCGCGATGGCGGAAGCAGACCAGATTGAGCGGCACGGGCGCCGCGAGTTCGAAATCGGGACTGGCTTTCACCCATGAGGCGAATTGCTGGGCCAAGTCGACGTGGCGCTTGACGTGGTGGCGCAATCCGTTCACGCCGTAGTGGCGAATCACGAACCAGAGTTTGAGCGCGCGGAATCGGCGGCCGAGAGGAATGTGCCAGTCGCGATAATCGAATACGGCGCCGGACTCGGTAGCCTTGTTGCGGAGATACTCCGGAAGGATGCTGAGAGTCTTGATGAGCGTCGCGCGGTCGCCGACGTAGAAGCAGTCGCAATCGAAATTCGTGAACATCCATTTGTGCGGATTGAAGCAGTAGCTGTCGGCGAAATCGACGCCGTCGTGAATCCAGCGAAATTCGGGACAGAGCGCGGCCGTGCCGGACATGGCGGCGTCCACATGGAGCCAAACGCCCTGATCGCGGCAGATTTTTGCGATGGCGCGAACGGGGTCCATCGCGTTCGACGAGGTGGTGCCGACCGTCGCGTTGACAAAGCATGGGATGAGGCCCGCTTTGCGGTCGCGGTCGATTTGCGACGCGAGCGAATCGGCGCGCATCGCGAATTTCTCGTCGACGTCAATCAGGCGCAGCTTCGCGCGGCCGATACCCGCGACTTTCGCGGCCTTCTCGATCGAGGAATGCGCCTGCGTGGATGCGTAGGCGACGAGGCGGCCGTCGCAGCCGCGCTCGTTCGAGGCGTAGTTCGTGGCGCGTTCGCGGGCGGCGAGCAGCGCGCAGAGCGAAGAGCTGGAGGCTGTGTCCTGAATCACGCCTCCGCCAGAGCCGCGCGACGAGAATCTTTCCGGCAGGCCCAGCATGTCGACGAGCCAGTCGAGGACGTGCGTTTCGACTTCGGTGCACGCAGGGCTGGTGGCCCACATCATGCCTTGAACGCCGAGGCCCGAGGAGAGGAGATCGCCGAGAATCGACGGAAACGAGTTATTCGACGGGAAGTAGGCGTAGAAATTCGGCGATTGCCAATGCGTGATGCCAGGAAGAATCAGATCCTCGACGTCGCGCAACATCGAGTCGAAGGGCTCGCCATCCGGCGGGGCGCTCTTCGGGAGCGAAGCGCGGATTTCGCCGGGCTTGACGCGCGAGGCGACCGGAAGGGAGTCAACGCGCTCGTAATAGTCGGCGATCCAGTCGATTACAGCCTTGCCGTGGCGGCGGAACTCGTCGGGAGTCATGTGCAAGCTTTTATCGGGAGTCATATGGTCTCACCCAGGGAATTCTGCCACAGAGGCACAGAGACACAGAGGACGAAGGGCGGACAAAGACCAACCGGGATATGGGGAGGCGAGGGGCGCGCGGAGACGCCGAAAACCTAAAGCACAGATGAACACAGATGAACACGGAGGGAGGCGGCGGATCGGGAAGCGGAAAACGGATTTTTGGCGATTAGGACGGGGTCCGGTTGTTTGTTTTCTATAACTTAGGAGGTGTTCTAATATTCGAATTTGGCGATTAGGATTTGCCACAGAGGCGCAGAGACGCAGACGACGAGGGGCAGATAAAGGCCAACCGGGATACCGGGAGGCAAGGGGCGAGGGGCGGAGAGAAACCGAGCGCAACCGTATATTAGACATGGTGTCGGCCTTGTGTTTTCAACAAGTTAGCGCGAATTCTAATCCCCGAACCGTAGATTAGAAAGCTGTGAGCCCGATACGGAGCTCGGAGCAAGCCGACGACCTGCGGTCCGCGACCCATGAACTGCGCCCCCTCCTCTCTTGCCCGCCATCTGGCGGACAGCAAAAACAAGCCACGTTAGCACATTTCGGATGATAAATCAAGAGTAAATATTACACAGTCCTACGAGTTCTAGGACTACGCCCGGCCCGAGGGCAGCCCGGAGACTGCGTTCGCCGTAACCCTTGCATAAAGCGAAAGCGGATTCAACGACGCGATTCGCGCGATTCGCGCGAGTCAGGTTGAGGGTTTCTTACAAGCTCAGAACTCCAGTTCGGCGACGAGCTGCACGTTGCGGGGGCTGCCGTTGCCGAAATAAGGATTAAACGAATCCGGGGTGCTGGTCAAAGGGAAGCCAGAACCGAAAGTGGTAGAGGGGTTGGCAAAGTTCGGATGGTTCCAGATATTGAAAAATTCCGCCCGGAGGCGCAACGACCAATCGCGGGAGATCTGCTGAGATTTGACGAATGACACATCAAAGTCATTCAGCCCCGGTCCGCTGAAAGCGTTTCTTCCCAGATTGCCGTAAGTCCCCGGCAGAGGCTGCGTGAACGCTGCCGGATTCAGATATGGCCCGAGCGGATTGAACGCCACGTGAGGATTACCGACCAAATTCGGGCGGTCGCGAAATTCGCCCGTCCCGGAATTGTCGAAAGGCAAAGTTATGTTGAGCGGTCCGCCAGATTGTAGAGTCGTAATGCCATTCAGCTGCCAGTTAGCGGCGAGCGCGTGCAGCCAACCGGACAGACGGGTGGGCACCGGTATCCGCCAGGCATACGTCAGGGTAAAGCGATGGCGAACGTCGAAATCCGAGCGGCCATAGTCGAGGTGCAGGTTGCGGCTGTCTTCCGGCGGCCCTCGATAAAATCCGCCAGCGCCTGAGGCATCGTCCAGCGATTTGGAAAACGTATAGGCAGCCCGAAATGTCAGGTTGGCGGCCGAGCGCTGGGCGGAGACCTGCAGGCTGTTGTAATTCGAATCCGCGATATCGGAAAGCGTGTTGATCACGCGAAACTGGGGGAAGGCAGCCGCAAACGGCCGGCGAGCCTGCTCGCTCACCGGGTCGGAACTGCCGGGTGCTGGCTGATTGACGTCAATCACGACGGGCAAATCAGTGCCGCGCGATCCGTAATACGCAATGCGCAGAGATTGTTGCGCGCCTAACCGTTGATCAAATGCGAGATCAAAGTTCTGGCTGCGGGGATCGGGGAAATGGGTGCTCACAGCAAAAACATCGAATGGCGGCTGGGGTTGCGCCGGCCCAAAGATGGGGATACCCGGGCCAAACGGCACGGGCGCCGACGGCGTAATCGTGAAGATTGCACTGGAACCGATCGGATTGAACAGCGGCCCTGGAAGGATCGAGTTCGAGTTACTGCTGTTATCCATCAATTCGTCAAACGACTGAGCGTCGAAATACATTCCCCAGCCGCCGCTTAGCGTGCGAGAGCCACCTAGTCCGAGCGAAAACGCGGCGCGCGGCGCGAAATCGCCGAGGTTCGGCTGATACTCGTGCTCAAGTCCAGGAGCGCCGACCAGCACCAGCCCGGCGCTCGGAACGAAGTTACTCAGCCTCCCCTGCTTCTCGGTAGGCACAGAGAATTCATCGTGGCGCAATCCAAGAGTGACCTTCAGGTCCGGCCGAAGCTGCCAACCGTCTTCGACGAACACCGCCCAGCGATGCTGGCGCAGGTAGCGTTGTGAGTCGCCACGCGCAATGGTGGTTACGCCGGGAGCAGGCAGGCCAGCCAGCAGATCCACCAGGCTGGCGATCGCGAAGTCGCCCGTGAGTTGGTCGCCGAGCTGCGAGCCATCGAACAGGAGCCGCCCGCGCATGCCGGTGTCCGTGAAGGCATTCTCCTGAAGTAATGTTATGCTGCCGCCGAACTTCCATTGGTGCGCGCCGCGATTCCACCCGATTCCATCCGAGAAATCGTACACGTTACTGGCTCGGCCGCGCGGCAGCGAGAGAGGGGCGCCGAGATTTTCGTATTCGCCGGGCGCGATGTCGATTTCCGGCAAACCGGAATCCCGGGCCGAGGTGACGCCGGTGTTCAGGCCGAGTGCCGTTGTATTGAAGCCCGTGTCGCCAGGAAACGTTGTTTCGTTGTAACGCGAATAACCGAAGCGGGCAGAGTTGACCAATCGCGATGACACCGCTCGCTGCCATTCGGCGGTAAACAACTGCACGATCGTGTGGGATTGCGAAGCATAACTCGGCAGCCGCGAGCCTCCTCCCAACCCGAACTGGCCCTGAGGAAAACTCTGGCGGTTTGCGCCAAGAGCGTACGAAGCAGAGATACTGTTCCGACCCTTCTCGCCGTGATCCGCCTTCAGCGTCAGCGTGTTGCCGTCACTGCGCCCGATATCAGAAAAACTGAGCGGACCCTGGCCGAGCGAGGCGGGGTAGAGCGCAAGAATGGGCGAGGCCAGCGCGTTCACCGGACGCCCATCTCCCTGGACGAGCGATGTTGCTGTGGCAATTTCCCCGGTTGTGGGAAATCGAGATGCGAAGGTAACCCCAACTCGCTCGTGCTGCCCTTCATACGAACTGAAGAAGTGGCTGCGATACGGCAGCGGGCCACCCGCAGTAAATCCAAACTGATTGTTCCGAAATTCAGGGCGCGGGCGGCCAAAGGCGTCGTTATAGAAATTGTTGGCGGCCAGCTTGTCGTTATCGAAGAATTCAAACAGCGACCCATGCAGGTGCGGCCCGCCGCTCTTGATTGTGGTCAGCACCGCCGCCCCTGACGGGCCATACTCGGCGCCGGTATTGGTTTGGACTTCGATTCCCTCGATAGCATCGAGCGGCAGCAGGACTGCTGGAGCACCAAAGGCGCCCCCCTGCCCGATCGCTTCCGCGTTGCGAAACGGGTCAAGGTTATTCGTACCGCTGACGATATAAGTGTTGAACTGCGCGCGGCTGCCGTTGACGGGAAACGATCCAAACGTACCCCCGGTTGCGCCGGCTCCGGGGATGAGCGTCTCGAGATTGCCGGATGCCTGCCCGCGTACTGGCAGCGCGCGCACCTGCTCTCGCACGTCCCCGGCATTCTCCTCGGTCACTGCGTTTGACAACGCTCGCCCCGGGTCCAGCGTGATCTGCAGTTGCCTGGTTTCTCCTACCTGCAGCGAAATGCCCGCAGCTTCGATGCTGACATACCCAGTGTGCGTAACGCGCAAGCGATAATCGCTCGCAGGTGCGAGGCGGGCAAATTCGAACTGGCCGCGTTGATCGCTTGCCGCAGTTGCCGTCACCTCGGTGCGATTTCCGACATAAAGCAGCAGTTGAGCGCCACCGACTGTATGGCCTCGCGTATCTAACACTTTACCGCGCAGAGTGCCGGTCCTTACCTGGCCAACAGCCTGAATCGCAACAAGCGTGGAAAGAAGAGCCGTGACCGCGAGAATTTGAGTGACCCGGCGGCACCACGTCTGCAAGGACGGCTGTATCAACTTACGGGATGTATTCGTCAAACGCCTTTTTGTGCTCTTCTGATCTGAGTCTCTCGATGCTTGCAAGATCGCTCTCGACTCGCTGACGCTCTCAAGACTCGCCTCTCGACAAGGTCCCCAAAGCGTAGAGTTGGTATACGCAGGCAATTGGAAAAGGTTCTTGTGCCATGTACAACGTCATCTTGCTATGAAGAACAGCTCCAAAGCTGTACAGCAGCGCCACCTCAACAGCTTTCTTGCGGTTGGTGACGGCGACGCCAAAGCATCATACCCCCGATCTGCGCATTGTGCATGAACTGGGCAAACGCTGAGCGAAGGAGAGAGCGATGTTCTTACGACAATTGCCCCAGGCGATCACCTGTGAAATACGAGGTTGATGGCGGCGCGGAAACCAGCGGCGCCGTTTGTTCGTCACTCAATCAGGCGCATGTTATCGTGCGAGTAACAGAAAGTAAGGGGTCGAGGCGATCCTAGGCGATGTTCCCAGATATGCCAAGCCGGCCTGTAGCCAACCGCAAGAGCTTACCTATGGCCGCGGTACGGAGGTCCCACTCTGGCGGCGATTCTGAGACGCCGCAAGCGAGGCCTGCATGGCTCCCGTCCTAGTCTGGCTGATTCTGTTCCTCTGCCTGGTAATCTCGATTGTCAAATACACGCTGGCGCTCATCCTAAAGTGGTCGGTTCCACAGGCGACGGTCAAGAAGGATTACACGTATCAGCCTATGGTCAGCGTCCTGATGCCCTGTTTCAACGAGGGCAAGACGGTCTACGAGACCATCGAAAGCATCAGCAAGAGCAATTATCCGAACGACCGGTTCGAAGTGATTGCGCAGGACGACTGCTCGGTGGACGACAGCTACGAATGGATGCTGAAGGCGCAGCGGGATTTCAGCAACATCAGGGTCAGGGTGGGACGCAACGCGTCGAACTGCGGGAAGGCGCGCACGGTGTGCAATGCGCTGCACCACTCTACCGCCGACATGATCATCTCCATCGACTCCGACTGCATTTTTCATCCGGACGCGATCCGGGAGCTCGCGGCTTGCTTCTCGGAGCCGAAGATCGGGTCGGTGGGCGGCAGAGTGGGAGTAAGAAATCCCAACGAGAGCACGATCACCGCGATCCAGACGTTCATCTACTACGCGGCATTCCAACTTTATAAGGTTCCCGAGAACTGGACGCGCAGCGTGGGATGCATCAGCGGGTGCCTCTTCGCGATACGGCGCGAGCTGCTGCTGGAGATCGAGCCGAAGATTCGCAGCCGGCACTGGTTCGGCATCCCGGTGAATCAAGGCGAAGACCGGTTCCTCACACATCAGACGTTGCTGCGCGGCTACGGCACTTACATCAACAACGACGCACTGTGCTGGACAACGGTGCCCGTGAAGCTGTCCGACCTGTTCAAGCAGCAGCTCCGCTGGCGGCGTAGCATCATACGAGATCTTTTCTACACGCTAAGGACGCTGCCGCAGCACGTCTGGACGCTCCACCCGAATACAGTGCTGACGCTGGTGCTGACGCCGCTCGGCGCATTGCTTGGGTTACTCGTGGCGATCACCATGCTGTCCGGCAGTTCGATGGCATGGGCGGGACCGGCGCCGCTCGCGGCGTACCTAGGCATCGCGGCGATTCTCAGCTGGGTGATCCGGAAATACAGCACCCGCGAAGCGGTGAACAACCCGCTCGCCTTCGGCGCCTATCTGGCGTGGTCGCTGGTAAGCAGTCTGTTCATTACGACGCTCGCTCTGTGCACTCTGGATTCGAGGGATTGGGGAACACGAACGAAGCAACAGGAGACGACGGATGACAACATCGCTGACGATACCGCCCGTCAAGAAAGCCGCTGAACCAAAGGCTCGCGTGATTCAACCGATGCTGTACAAGTCGGTGGTCACGGTTTACCGGATCTTTGCGATCGCGACGCTCTATCTGGTGCTCGCCGGCGTATTGGCGTACGGCTTCGTGATGGGCTTCTATGCCTTGAACACGTCGTGGGCCGCGCCTGTGATTCTTTCGCCCTCCGACGACAAGAGCCTCGATTTCACGGAGAAGCTGGTGACGAGCCGGCAGAGCCTGGAAGACCTGAACGTCGACAAGAAGCGGCTGGAAGACGGCGTTGGAGAAATGATCAAGCACCGGGCTGCGCTGCTGACGCTCGAGCCCCAGCTGCAAACCGCCATTACACGCGAAGCGGAACACAACCGGCGCACCGGCCCGGAGCTGGTGGAGCTCGAAAAACAGAAGCAGGCCGATAACCTGAAAACGCAAGCGGTGGTGGCACAAGTGAAACAGGTGGAGGCCGAGATCGACAAGGATCTGGCGGCCGGCTTGATCACGAAAGGGGATGCGGCAACGCAGCGAGCGGCGCTGAACCAAACCGAGAATTCATACACCGACAGCAAGATCAACGAAGTGCTGCTCACCGACAAGGTTCTCGACAAAAACACGACGAATACGAATTCGCTGGACGTTCTCGACAAGCAGGCGGAGCTGGTGTCCGAGATCGCGCAACTGGATATTGCGATCGGCGTGGCGCAAAAGCAGCTCTATGAAGAGTCGAAACAGATCGATCGCCTGAAACAGGCGCTCACCACGGCAAAACAGACGCCGTATTACCTCAGCGCGTCGGGAGAGAGCTCCGTGTACTTCGCCTTCGTGCCGTACGACAACCAGCGGCACGTGGCCGCCGGCACCGGCATCTACGACTGCTACCTGAACATGCTGGTGTGCAGAAAAGTGGGCGCGGTGAAGCAAATCTTCGCCGGCGAAGAACATGCCACCCATCCGATCTTTCGCACGGACATCCGCGGCTTCCTGATCCAGATGCAACTGGACCATCCGGAATCCGCCAAATCAAAAACCATATTCCTGAACAGCAAGCCGCTTTTCTTCTGAGGAGACGCGAGATGCTCTGGACAAGACTGGAGCGCGAGACGCTTCAAGCGAAACTCTGCGCAGGCTTCGTCGTCGCAATGCTGCTGGTCCCCGCCGCTTTTGCGGACGACAGAGATCAGCAGGCGTACTGCCGATACGTGACAGAGCAAGCCGACGCGCAGCGGGACCTGCTTCTGACGCCCGACGCGATTGGGGGCGTGACGCAACCCAATACAGGCTTGCCGATGCAGTCGGTGTGGGGCGTCTCGAGCAGCCTTTCGAACGTGAGAAAGGCGAGCTTGACGATCGACGCAGCGCGAAAGGACTGCGCGCTCTATCTGGCGGCTACATCCGCGCAGCAGGAACTCGAATACGCACTGCCGAACCTGGAGAAGCAGGCACTGCAGCACAGACTGGAGCTGATACAGCAAGCGTCTACAAGCCTGGACGCGCTGCTGGCCACAACGGCAAAAATGCTGGCCGCGCAGGACATGACGCGGCCCATGGCCTTCGCATTGCAGACCACGAAGATCAAGCTGGAAGCGGATCGAGCCGATACGCAGTCGAAAATCGTGGCCATTTATGTGCCGCAACTCAGCGACAAGCCGATCAAGGAACTGATCGCCGAGAAGCAGAATGGCGAAGCGAACGATCGGCGAGCTCTCACCAAACTGCGCCGCCAGAACAACTGGGACGTCGCGCTTTCTGTCGGCGCGCACCAACAAATCAACCCACTCGTTGGAAACCCGGCCGCTTACGGCGAGGTGACCGTGAGCTACAACCTCGCGAGCCACGCTATCGACAAACATCTGGACCGGGCTGCCAATGCCTACGACGATTGGAAAAACGTTCAAGAAGGCGATGTCGTCCGCGGCGCAGACGCGCTCAAGCAACAGGTTGCGGAGGGTATTTCGGTCCAGGACAGCAGGCTCACGGCCCTCGAGGAGGAGCAGAAGCAAATCGAAAGCAATCTTCAGCTGCTGGGTGACACGCGAACCAGCGCGGCGGTGGACTTCCGGAACCAGTTGACCACTGCCCAACTGCTGCTGAACATCGAGATCGGCGACGCAAGCTTTCGACTAGAGCGGCTGAAAGAGTTTCTCGGAAGGAATTTCTGATTAGGGATGAGGGAGGGCAGCGGACTGAGAGCGGGCTCGGTTGAGGGCGCGCTCGAGCTGGGCGCGCGTCTTGCGGACCTGGTCGCTGGTCGGGCCGTCGGGGACGAGCTTGAGGTAGGCGTCGATATCCTGCAAGACGGCGGCATAGTTGTGCAGCGCCAGGTGGATGTTTGTAAGGGTGAGGTAAACCAGCGGGTATTCCGGGTTCAGGTCGCGAGCCTTGGCGGCGCTCTGCTCCGCGTCGGCGGGGCGCTTCAAGCCGAGTTGGGAGCGAGCAAGCTCGTAGTAGGCGCGCGACGAAGAGGCGTCGGCGGCGACGGCCTGGCGGGCGACGGGCTCGGCATCGGCGAAGCGCGCGGTGTTGTTGAGCAATCCGGCTAGATCGAGGATCGCGTACGGATATTTCCCGGAGCTGAGGGCCACGGACTTTCGGAGCGCGTCCTCGGCAGCCTGAGCCTCGCCGAGGTAGTAATGCACGATGCCGATCTCAGCGTAGGCTTCGTAGTAAGCGGGATAGGCGTCGATCGCGGATTGAAACTGGGCGAGAGCGCCGGGGTAATCCTTCTTCGAGTTCACCAAGGTCATTCCTGTCTCGTACGCGTCGCGGGCCTTGACCGGCACGCTAAGCTGGTGCGCAGAGACGGCCGCGGGCGGGCCCGCGGTGGAGGAATCCTGCGGAGCTTGCCGCTGGAGATCGATTGAGACGTCGGTCTCTTCGCCCGGTCCAATCGCGACTTTTATCTTCGCGGGAACGTATCCCGATTTGTCAGCGAGAATGTAGAAATCGCCTTTGCGGCAGCCAAGCCGGAATTGCCCGTCGGTGCTGGAAGTTGTGGGCGCAGCGACGAGATCATCTCCGCCAGCCACGAGCTGAATCCGAACGCTCGCCAAGGGTTCATGCGAGGAGGCATCATGCACGGTGCCGACGATGACGTGACTTCCATTCAGGACCTGGGCGGAGCAGGAGAAGACCATCAAGAAAAAGAGCACCACGATAAATGCGCCGCGCCGTTCGCGCATGAAGCCCCCACAGGCATTACTTGGCACGTACCCTCGCACAAATCGAGCGCGGATTCAATACGGAGTTGTTTTGGCGGGAAAAGACCTTAAACCACGGGTGAACATTGATGAACACAGATCGGGGAAAAAGGCGGATTTGAAATTGGACACTTGAAATTTGAAATGAGGCGCGAAACGGGGCTCACCGCAGAGACGCAGAGGATGCGGAGAAAAACGAAATGCGAAGCTCAGGGTGAGGCGGCGCCGGCGACGCGGCGGGCGCGGACGCGGAGGACCTTACGCTGGTTGGCTTCGATGACTTCGAAGCGAAGGCCGTCGGACTCGATGATTTCGCCCGGGCGAGGCACGTGGCCGGCGAGAGCGTTGAGGAGGCCGGCGACAGTGGTGGCGTTGGCGTGACGCGCGGCCGATTCGAGCGAGCCGCCGAAGAGTTCGGTGATCTTGTCGATCGGCACGCTGCCGCGCAAAACCAGGGTGCCGCCCGTTTCGCGCACAACGTCAGGGGCGGGGCGCCGGTCCTCTTCGCCGATCTCGCCGACAATTTCTTCGATCAAATCCTCGACGGTGACGACGCCCGCCATCAGGCCGTACTCGTCAATGACGACCGCCATCTGCTGGCTTTTGCGCTGCATTTCCTTCAGGAGGTCGGAGCCGAACTTGGTTTCGGGAACGAAGAGCGCGGGCCGCATCAGCTCGCGAACGGTGCGATGGGCGGCCTCGCGGTCGGGCACTTCGAGCATATCGCGCGCCATGACGATGCCGACGATGTCGTCGAGCGATTTTTCGAAGACGGGGAGGCGGGAGAATTTCGTTTCGACAGCCAGGTCGCGAAGATCCTCGAGCGTGGCAGAAGCCTTGATGGCGACGACGTCCGGGCGAGGAGTCATCACGTCGCGAACGCGCTTTTCGCCGAACTCGACGACCTGCTCGATCAGCCGAGCTTCGTCCTGCTCGATGATTCCCTCTTCCTTCGCGGACTCGACGAAAGCCTCAATCGACTGCTCCTCGGCGGGAGCGGAAGGCTCTTCCTCGGACAAATGAAGGAACGAGATGACAACGTCGAGAACCGACTCGATCGGGTAAACAAGCATAAGAAACGCGCGAACCAGAGGCACGAAGGGCGAGATCCACGTCCCACGCACGCCGGCAAGAAGGAGCGCCGGAACGAATTGCATCAGGATGACGACTTCTGCGCCGAGAAAAACAACCATTTCGGCGGCCGCTTGCCACGTGGTGGGCGCGAAGAAGATGACGCCGCGAGCCGTGAAGGCAGCGACAAGAACCAGCCAGAGTCGCGCGAGAAGATTGAAAGAGAGCGAGAGGCGGCGGCGGTCCATCTTGAAACGCGGCTCAATGTCCGCCTCGAAGGTTTGCAGATGCTCGTGGATGCGGCCGGTAGTGATTGTGCCGAGTTCGCGATAGACGCGGTCGAGGTAGGCGAAGACCGGAAGGCCCGCCGTCAAGGCGAGTACACCCAGCGTGTAGAGGAACATCTTCAGGTTCATGGGCTAGGCTAACCCCAGAGCGCGGCGAAGCTTTCGTTCGCGGCGGTCCATTTGGCCGGCGTCGGTTTCGTGGTCGTAACCCATCAGATGAAGAATGCCGTGGAGAATGAGGATGCGCATCTCGTCGTCGAGAGCGCGCCCGAAGCGGCGGGCGTTTTCACGCGCAACGGCCGGGGCGATGGCGATATCGCCGAGATAAGAGGCAGAGGAGGCAAAGGATGCAGAGGAAAAGAGATCCTTTTGCCGCGCTCTGGGATGACGCCGACGTTTCACTTTGTTTTCCGGCCGGTGCGGCCTGGTTGGGAAAGACAATACATCGGTTGGGCGGTTTTTGCCACGGTAGGCGCGATTCCAGCGGGCGATCTCAGAGTTCGTAACGAGGCAGACGGTGAGCGCGCCGCGCGGAAGGCGAAGGGTACGTTGGGTGCGCGCGAGGAAACGGTCCAATCGAGAGACGGAAACGCGAACGGCGCGTTGGCGATTGAGGATCATAAAAAAGAGGCAGAGGAAGCAAAGGATGCGAAGGATGCAGAGGACAAAACATCCTCGAGGCTGACGGACTCACGGCGACAGAACCTCACCGCAGAGGCGCAGAGGGCGCAGAGAAAACCGCGACTCAAGAAAAGGAGCGAGGCGACAAACGAATCACTGCTCTGAGGCATCGGCGCAATCATTCGGACTGAGTTGAGCCGCTCGGCGTTCTCAAACCCCCGTTTGCGCGGGACGAACGGTTGGAACCGGAGGACTGCGGGTTCGGGCGCTCGTCGTAAGCTTTGATGATGCGCTGGACGAGGCTGTGGCGCACAACGTCGCGCTCATCGAAATAGATGAAGGCGATGCCCTCGATGTTGCCGACGACGTCGATTGCTTCGACGAGGCCGGAGCGGCGATCGTTCGGGAGGTCGATCTGCGTGATGTCGCCGGTGATCACGGCCTTCGAATTGAAGCCGAGGCGCGTGAGGAACATTTTCATCTGCTCGCTGGTGGTGTTCTGCGCTTCGTCGAGGATGACGAAGGAGTCGTTCAGCGTGCGGCCGCGCATGAAGGCGAGCGGCGCGACTTCGATGATGTCCTTCTCGAGGAAGCTCTCGAGTTTGTCGGCTTCGAGCAGGTCGTGCAGCGCGTCGTAGAGCGGGCGCATGTAGGGATCGACCTTTTCCTGCAGCGTGCCGGGAAGAAAGCCGAGGCGCTCGCCCGCTTCGACGGCGGGGCGCGCGAGGATGATGCGGTTCACCTGCTTCGAAAGAAGCGCGGAAACGGCCATGGCGACAGCAAGATACGTTTTGCCGGTGCCGCCGGGGCCAATCGCGAAAACCATGTCGTACGTTTCGAGCGCTTCGAGATAGCGGCGCTGGTTCGCGCTCTTCGGCGTGACGGCCTTGCGGCCGGCATGGCGCGAATGCGACGGAGAAAAAGCTCCACGAAGCCTGGCGGGCGGCTGCTCTGTGGCGATGCGGAGCAGCGCCTTCACCTCCTGGCTATTCGGGATACGGCCTTCGCGGATGCGCTGGTTGTACTCGCCGACGATTTTCGCGGCGCGTTCCACCTGCGCAGGCTCGCCCTCGATTTCGAGGTCGTCGCTGTCTCGAAGTTGGGTCGTTACCTGCAGAGCGGATTCGAAGAGCTTCAGATTTTCGTCGAGAGTGCCGAAGAACTCGCTGACGCCCCCGGCGATGCGGACGGTTTGTTTCATTCAGTTCGGTCGGCCGCGCGAGCGGCGCGAGAAGTTAGGCTCCTAGAATTAGCGTAGCGCGCACGACGGGGCGGGTCAAGGTGGGCGGGCGAGGATTCACGAAACTGTAACAAAGGTGGGCTGACACTAACGTCAGCTCGAGGGGAACCTCGGGCCAGCGATCGACGTACTTGCTTGCAGGAGTTGTATAGTTAGGCTCGCTCGCAGCGAGGAGGCGCCGATGGAGAGTTGGAAGCAGCATCTCAAGTTTGCCGCGCGACAACTGTGGCGCAACCCCGGATTCACGATCACGGTCGTGGTCACGCTGGCGCTCTCGATCGGCGCCAACACAGCGATCTTTTCGCTGGTGAATGCGCTGATGCTGAAGAGCCTGCCCTACACGCATCCGGAGCGAATGGGCACGATCTACGCTCGCGTGACCGGAGCCAACCCTTCCGACGACCTCACCGGCATCGATGGCGAGAAGTGGGAGCTGTTGCGTGACAACGTTCCCGCACTGATATCCGCCGTTTCGGGAGGCACCTCGGGAGTGAACCTTCAGGCGGGTTCTCATGTGGAGTATGTGCACGACGGGCGCATCTCCGCGCATTATTTCGATGTTCTGGCGCTCCATCCCATCATTGGCCGCAATTTTTCCGAGGACGAGGACCGTCCTCACGGACCCAAAGCCATCATTCTCAGTTACGGGATTTGGCGCAACGTCTTCGGCGCAGATCCGAACATCCTGGGCCAGGCCATCTCCCTGAGAAGCGAGCCCTATGCCGTCGTCGGCGTGTTACCAGGCGGCGCAACCACCCCTTTGAACGCGGACGTGTATACGCCGTTGCAGCCCAGCCGGTCCGGCGAAGGCGGCGGCACAAACTTTCAGGCCATCACGCGCCTGCGCGACGGCGCCACATGGCAAGAGGCGGACGCCCAAATCAACCGCGCCTGGGCCATCCGTGCCGAGCGGCTTGAAAAGGCAAACGTAGGTTCGCACGTTCGCTACTATTCCGTGCCGCTCCAGAGGGGCGAAACTGCTTCGCTGCGTCCGCAGGTACTCGCGCTGATGCTGGCGGCCGGCTTCATCCTGTTCATCGCATGCGCCAATCTGGCCGGCTTGACGCTGGTCCGCATGCTGCGGCGCACTTCGGAAGTGGCCACACGGCTGGCGCTAGGGGCCTCCCGCTGGCAGATTCAGAAGCAGTTCTGGGTCGAAAACCTGCTGCTGGCGTTGGTAGGCGGAGCCGCTGGCTTCGGGGTGGGCTTTCTTGCGCTGCGCGGGCTTTTGCTGCTGTTGCCCGAACACTTTCTTCCCGTCGCGCGCGTCCCGCTCGACGGCCGCGTGATGGGCTTCACGCTTGCCGTCTCGCTCCTGACGAGCATCCTGTTTGGCATGCTCCCGGCGCTGACAACGCGGAAAGTGGACATCCGCTCGTCGATGGCCAGCCGTACCGTCTCAACGTCAGGAAGCCAACGGTTCCGCCAAGCCATGATTGCGGGCGAAGTCGCTCTGACGGTTGTGCTCCTCGCCGCTTCCGGGCTGCTCATCCGCACGCTGGTCCACCTGGAAACGCTGCCACCGGGCTTCAATCCCAATGGCGTCATCGTCGCCAAGGCTTCGCTCGACGACGTCCGTTTCCATGATCCCGCCGCATTCAGAAAGCTACTGGACGAAAGCACGGCCGCGATGCGGCAGATTCCCGGCGTGCGCGCCGCGGCAGTCGGCCTGAGCCTGCCGTACGAGCGCGCCCTGAATGACGGAGTCACGCTGAGCGACGGCAAAGAGGCCGGGCGACAGGACGGGACCGACGTGGTCTACGTCACGCCCGGATATTTCGCCACGCTGCAGATGCCATTGCTCGCGGGCCGCGTGTTTACCGATGCGGATGGACCCAACGCGCAACACGTCGCGCTCGTGAATCAATCGTTCGCCCGCAAGTTCTACGGGGGGACGAGTCCGGTGGGCCGCTACGTCAACAAAGACACGCTAATCGTGGGCGAAGTGGCGGATGTTTCCGTTTCTTCGGGCTTGTACGAAGGCGCTCCGCTGATGAGCGAACAAGCGATGTACGTTCCAGCCGCGCAGGTGGACGCATCGTACCTCTCGCTCGTCCATGTGTGGTTTCAGCCGGACTGGATTGTTCGCACGGCGGGTCCGGTGGAAGGATTGACTGCAGAGATGCAGCGCGCCATGACGAGCGCCGATCCCAACCTGCCTGCCTCCGGCTTCTACAGCATGAACGATCTCCTGGCCCAAACGCTCGCGACGCAGCGAGTTGAAGTGGCGCTGCTGGGCGCAATGGCGGGGTTGGCGCTGCTGCTGAGCGCCGTCGGAATCTTCGCGCTGGTGGCCAATATGGTCGCGCAGAGGGCGCGCGAGATCGGCATCCGAATGGCTCTCGGCTCGACCGTAGGCCGGGCCATGGTGCAGATTGGCCGCTCCGGTGTGAACGCGTCGGCTCTGGGCCTTTTGCTGGGACTGGCGCTTTGCGCGGGCGCGCTGCGAGTGATGCGAAGCTTACTCTATGGGGTGGGCGTCTACGATGGGCCAACGCTGGCCACGGTGGTGCTCACTGTTGTCCTGGTGACGCTTCTGGCCACAACGCTGCCGATCCTGAGAATCGCGAAGATCGATCCGGCTAATACCCTGCGCGAGGAGTAGGACAAGTCCCAGCTACCGCGAATCGCGCAGAGTCTCTTCGCTCTAGCCCTTAGTGGTTGGGCCAGCGCTGAATCGCGAGAATATCTCAAACGCGAAGCCGTCGCCGGAACTGGAATCGAACGTGGAGGGGCGGATGGAGCCGTGCGTGGCGAGGCAAATCCTCCAGGTGTCGCCGTCCAATTCGTAGATTCCGAGATTGGTGTTTCCTTTCTCCGGGCCGAGATCGAATTTCATGTTCAGGCGTCGCGGGGTGGCCGACGAGTCCAATTCGAGGATGCCTTCGTACACTGCACCCATTCCGGTGCTCACGAACCGGTTGCCAGTTATGACCAGCCGGCTGGCTGTGAACATGGAAGCGGGCATCGTCCGACCACCAACCTCCAAAGAGGTCAACGCCCAGGAGCCCTGTAGCAGATCAAGATCTCGAGACACGTTTTATTCACCTCCGCAGGCGATTACGCTCAATGGGTCGGCGCCGGAGCCGCGCTTGGGTTGGCCGGCGGGAAAGCTACTTTGGGGACGGCGCGCGAGGCTTCGGAGGCCTCGAAGTAGGCCTCGTTGCGGTGGAAGCCGGCCCAGCCGGCGAAGAAGCTGTTCGGGAACTGGCCGATGAAGGTGTTGTAGGCCTGAAGAGAATCGTTGTAGCGCTTGCGGGCGACGGCAATGCGATTTTCGGTGCCCGCGAGTTCGTCCTGAAGGCGCAGGAAATTCTCGTTGGACTTGAGTTGTGGGTAGTTCTCTACGATAGCCAAGAGGCGACCGAGAGCACCGTCGAGCTGATTGTTGGCGGCGATCTTGCTTTGCGGAGTCTGTGCGCCGAGCAAAGCCGCGCGCGCATTGGCGATGTCGCCGAAGACGGTCACTTCCTGCGCGGCGTAGCCTTTCACGGTCTCGACGAGATTGGGGATCAGGTCGGCGCGGCGCTGAAGATTGACGTCGACCTCCGACCAACTTGATTTCACCTGCTCATTCAGCGCGACCATCTGGTTGCGGCTGCTGATGTACATGCCGCCGCAAATCAGCGCGACGACGAGCACGATTGCCACGATAGCGGCAAGAACTTTCATCGAAACCTCCCACGCGGAAAGCTATTTTCACCGCAGAGACGCAGAGGGCGCGGAGAAAGACAGTGCATCATCTCATAAGCGACAAAGACCCCGCCTTCGGCAGCCAAAGCCCCCTTCTATAACGACAGAATCGGTACTTCAGCGGCTAAAGCCGATCCGATTCGGTGACCGTTATGTCGTGGCTAAAGCCACGACCTACAAACATCCTCGTGCGCTCACCCATGCCCTGATTCCCGTTCATCGCCTAGAGGGCGGCGAGGCGGCGATCGACTTCGTTGGTCACAACCTCGACGAGCTCAAGATACGCGTGCAGCGTTTCCTCGATATCGATTTTTCGCGCTTTGCGCTTCCCTTCCCGCAATTCGAGGATTGCATGAAACGCGGAGGGATCGGCACCGGTGAGCGCAGCGACGCCGTCGACCGCTTCGCGCTTGGTCGCCGGGATCGGATTGCCGAGCGCCCAAAGCGCGTGCCGAAAAAGCGCGCAGAAGGTGGAAACAGACGCCATCATGATCGCGAGATGCGACTTCTTCCTCTGCGGTGCCGCAAGGATCGCTTCGCGCAGGCGCAGCCAGTGCGTGCGCAGCTCACGCTCAAGCTGCAGGCCGTGCAGGCGCAGCGGAATTTCGAATTGCTCGAAGAAATCTTCGCCGAGGAGCATGCGATGGCGCAGCTTCATGTCGACCAGCTCGATGGCGAAGACGTCCGCCGACCGACGCAGTTCGTCGAACGTGAAGAGCAGCGGCGGAGGATTGCCCTGCCGCATCCACCACTCGGTAGCGTCGTGAAGGGCCTCGAGTTCGGCGGTTCCCGCGCGATCGACGATGCAGAGGACGTTGAGGTCCGAATGCTTGGCCGAAAACTCGCCTGTCACGGCGGAGCCATACAGCACGATGGCCTTCAGGTTACCGGCGGCGCCCTTCTTCAGGCGAGCCACGAGTTCGGTGAGCGTGCGCTCCATCAAAAAGCCCTTCGCGTTCTTGCGTTATCCAGCTTCATGCTGCGACCGTGAGAGCCACGAGATTACCAGCTTCCGCTGGCGCCGCCACCCCCGAATGAGCCTCCGCCAAAACCGCCGAATCCTCCGCCGCCTCCGCCCCCGCCGCCAAAACCACCTCCGCCCCAGCCGGCGCCACCGAACCCACCACCGCCGAGCATGGGGCCGATCCACCAGCCGCCGCTGCGATAACGCCTGGAGCTGGAGCTTGAGCTTCCGGATCGCGCGGCCGCGATCAATCGAAGCACGGCGATGAAAAACAGGGCCATAAGGACGATGGCGAGAACGCCGAACTCCTGGCCCGGCGCCCAAGGTCTCTGTGGGCCACCTCTTGATTCCCGGGTTGGCGGAGGCTGCTCGCTGAGCGTCACGCCACGATCGGCCGCGATCACGTCCGCGGCGCGGCGCGTCATAAGCATCACGGCGGCGTCGTAGTTGCCTTGCCGCAAGAAAGGCACCGCTTCGCGCTCGAAACTTCCTACCTTGCCGTCGGGAAGAATGCCTTCGAGGCCAAAGCCAACTTCGAAGCGGTCCTTGTGGTCGTCGATCGCGAGGAGAATCAGAAGTCCGCGGTCTTTCTGCTTCGGACCGATGCCCCATTGGGTTGCCAGGTCGATCGAGTAGTCCTCGATCGTGCGGCCGCCAAGGGATTTCACGGTGACGACGGCGATTTGGGCCTGGGCCTTCTGGTCAACTTCGGTGCAGAGAGCGGTGAGCTGATCCTTGGCGGACTGGCTCAGCACGTTTGCGAAATCGTTGACGTAGCCCTGCGGCTTGAGCTGGCTGGGGTCCTGCGCGCGGGACGCGAGGGCGAACAGGCTACCGCAAGCGAGAAATGCGAACGCGAGGAAAGAAGCCCTGCCGAAGGCGCTGGGTGCAGGCGTCAGGAGCCGAGAGGGGCGTTGCCTGGACAGGAGTTGGACTCGCATGTCAGCAGCAACGCCATGGTAGAACTCGGGGAGCAGAGGTGTCAACGAACGAGGGCGCTGCCCGCGGGCGCTTCGATCAAAGTTACGAGACGGATCAGAGATTCAGAGCCGTGGGGTGAGTGGGTTGATAGAGGCCGACCTCGCCGCCACTGGGCAGTTTGATCGTCGTCTTGATTCCCCACGCCTCGCTACTGATTTCGGTGCAAGCCACGTTCTTGGACTTCAGCAATTGGACCTGCTCCTGCAGATCGTCGCACATCAAGTAGAGCACGGCTCCGAGCAGGTGGTGGCCGCCGTGGATTTGATGGTCGTCGCCGCCGGATGGGTGGACAGCTGCCTCGGCGGCAGGAAGCTTGAAAATCAACCAGCCATGGCCGACGTCAACGAACGGATAGCCGAGGACATCGCGAAAGAATGCCCGATCCGCCTCAGGCTTCTCGCTGTAGAGGAGAACATGAGCGCCGATTATCATCGACGGGAGTCTAACAGTTTTCTCGGAGTGCGGAGCCAGGCAAATGTGCGGCGGCGGATTGTGACCGCAAAGCTCTGATGCTAAACTCGGTGTCCGCTCTGTTCGGATACGCACGGTAGTGCCCGATATCGAACAGTTCAGGTGCGCAAAACCCGTCTTAACCGCCCGTTTTCAAGCGGATACGCATGGCCGCAGCGTTGCAGCGCAGTTAGGCCTACTGAAACAAATTGATGCTTCCGCGCGTTTGTACTACTTGGGGTTCGCGCAGAGTGCAGGCCAGCAGTTCTGACGCGTTCAAAGCGCAATACGAAGCGCTCGAAGCGCGACTCTTTTCTGGGGAGAGGATGGATACGATGAGTCGAAGTCTAAAGCAGGTGGTGGCCGTGCTGTGGACGGCGGCCTCGCTGATTGTCTCGCCGGTGTATGCCGAGGCGCAACAGGACCAGAGTCAGAGCCAGACGCCGGCTCAGGCACAGAGCCAGCCGGCGACGCCCGCCACGCCACCCACGATGAGCCAGAAGCTAAAGATCGATATGGGCAAGGACTATTCACACGGCAAGTCCATGTTCCCGAATCCGTTTGGGGTGTATGCGAAGAGGGATATCCCCACGCCGACGCTCGCGAACTCGCCGAAGGTCAACCAACTGATCCAAGACGGCAAGCTGATGCTGAGCCTGGAGGACGCGATCGCGCTGGCACTCGAGAACAACCTCGACGTCCAGGTCCAGCGGTACACACCGTGGCTGGCCCAAGTGAACTTGCTGCGCACAAGAGCCGGTGGTGTGTCGGTGGGAACGGGAGCGTCGGCACCCGTGCTGCTGGGCTCTGCGCCGGCAGCGGGATACGACCCGGTGTTCACGTCGAGCTTCAACGTGTTGGACCAAACATTTCCAATCAGCAACGCGTTCACTTCCGGCACGGGTACCGCGTCGCAGACTACGGTGACAAACCACACGACAAACTCGAATTTCGCGCTCTCGCAGGGATTCTACACGGGGACGCAGGTATCGGTTTCCTGGGACAACAGCCGGACATCCACGAATTCGCCGGGCAGCTTCGTGAATCCAGCCGTGCAATCGACGCTGGCGGTGACGATCTCCCAGCCACTGCTGAAGGGTTTCGGGCTGCTGCCGAACACGCGCTACATCATCGAAGCGAAGAACACGCTGAAGGTGGCCGACGCGCAGTTCGCACAGGCCGTGATCCAGGACATCACGACGGTTTCGGACGATTACTGGGAACTGGTGTACGCGCGGGAGTTCGTCAAAGTGGAGCAGGCAGCCGTGGGCGTGTCGGAAAAGCTGTATCAGGACAACCAGAAGCAGTTGGAGATCGGAACGATGGCCCCGCTTGACGTCCTGACCGCCGAATCACAACTGGCGACCGACAAGCAGAACCTCGTAGCCGCTCAGACCACTCAACTGCAGGACGAAACCATTCTGCTCAACGCCATCACGAAGGACCCGTTTGATCCGACGCTGCGAGGGATTGAGATCATCCCCACGAGCGCAATTTACCAGCCCGAAGCCGAGGAGAGCATGCCGCTGGATCAGGCGGTGAAGGAAGCCTGGGCCAACCGTCCGGAACTCAAGGAGGCGGATTTCAACCTGCAGAATTCCAAGGTCGAGGTTCGCGCGACCCGCAATGGTTTGCTGCCGTCGCTGAACGCTTTTGCGCAATACGGCGCCACGGGCCTCGGCGGCGATACGACGGTGATCACGTCGGCGACCCCCACGGGCTACGTGGCCGCGAACCCGATTGTCGATTCCCTTGGCAACACATTCAACGTAGGCAATCCGGGCGCTCCCGGCATCCTCGCGTTCGTGGGAAACCCGGTCTTCCCAACTGCCGTTCAGAAGGGCGGATTGGGAGACGCCCTGAACAGCATGATCAACGGAAGCTTTCCGAGCTTCATCGTGGGCCTGAACCTCACGATGCCGTTTCGCAACCGCTCGGCCCAAGCCGACAATGCGCAGGCGCAATTCAACGAGCGCCAGCAGGAAGTGCTGTACCGCGAAACGCAGAACACCGTCTTCGTGAACGTGCGGAACGCACTGATCGCTCTGAACCAAGACCGGGCGCAGGTGGCCGCAGCAGGCGAAGCGCAGAAGCTGGCTCAGCAGACGCTCGACGCCGAGCAGAAGAAGTATCAGCTGGGTTCGTCGACGAGCTATCAAGTGGTACTGCGAGCGCGTGACTTGACGTCCGCGCAGGCTGTCTCGCTGCGCGCCCGAATCAGCTTAATCGAGGCCTCGATCGCCCTGCACCAGGCCATGGGACGCACTCTGGGAGCGAACAACATCACGATTGCGGACGCGTTTCGCGGCAAAGTTTCCCGCACGCCGAACATTCCGGGAGCGCTCGACGCCGACGAAACACCGGTGAATACGTGGGCGCCCGGCAAGAAGTAAGGCACGGGCGGACGGCGAGTGAATCAACAGCGAGACGCGCTCGCCGACGATGATGCAGTGACCATTTGCGCGGTCGCCGTCGCCGCGGCGATCGTCGCAGACGTGCTGCACGAAGGCGTGGGCCACGCTCTGACGGCGCTGCTGACGGGCGCACAATCGGGCGTGCTCTCAACCGTGGCGTGGTCGAGCGCGTTCGACTCGCGGCTGGTTGCCGCGGGCGGAACCTTGGTGAATCTGGCGGCGGGACTCGCGTTCTGGATCGCGCTGCGAAGCGCGAGAAATGCGTCTCCTCAGATGCGGCTGTTTCTGCTCTTGAGCTGCGCTTTCAACCTCCTTGACGGAACCGGATATTTCTTCCTTTCGGGCGTAACCAATTTCGGCGATTGGGCCGTCGTGATTGCCGGGATGCAACCGCACTGGCTGTGGCGCGCGTTGCTGACTCTCGCGGGAATGGCGTCGTATTACGCTTCGATGCTTCTGATTGCGGCCGGGATCGTGCGGTACGTCGGGGTCCCGCGCGAGAATCGCAAACGCATTCGCAAGCTGACAATTCTTCCCTACATCGCCGCGATCGTGCTCGCCGTCGCAGCAGGCGTGCTGAATCCGGTCGGGATGCGGCTGGTGGTCGTGTCGGCGCTGTCCGCGACGGCGGGCGGCCACTTCGGGATGGTTTGGGTGCAATACATGGCTCCGCGGGGAGCAGTTCCGGAGCGCGCGACTGCGGGCGTTTCTCGCAGTTACGCCTGGATCGTGGCCGGAGCCGCCCTGGCAGTGGCGTTCATCGCGGTGCTCGGACCCGGTGTGACGCTGACCCGTTAGCGACACATTCCGCTCTGGCGTTGCCCTTCTTGCTGGCTCACTCCCGTTACCATAGAATGCAAAGAGCGGCGCGCAATCGGATGGAGGAGTCCTCCCGATGAGCCAGAAGATTACTGACGAATCGAAGGTTCGCCCAGCAGCGGGATCGCAATCAGAGCGGAGACCCTCCGAGTCCGAGCGCGCGTGGGAAGAAAAGACGCTGCGGCCCACGCTCGAAAAATCTCCCGAACGGGCGCGCGAGTTCACCACGGTGTCCAGCTATCCGATCCGGCGTCTCTACACACCGGCCGATCTCGCGGATTGGAACGCGGAGCGCGACCTCGGCTACCCCAGTCAGCCTCCCTACACTCGCGGAATTCATTCGACGATGTACCGCGGGCGCCTGTGGACGATGCGGCAATTTGCGGGCTTCGGCACGGCCGAGGACACGAACCGGCGCTTCCGCTATCTGCTTTCGCAGGGCCAGACGGGACTTTCCGTTGCGTTCGATCTGCCGACGCTAATGGGATACGACTCCGACCACGCGCTTTCCGAAGGCGAAGTCGGCAAGTGCGGTGTGGCGATCAGTTCGCTGGCCGATATGGAAGTGCTCTTCGACAAGATCCCGCTGGCAGACGTCACGACGTCAATGACGATCAATTCGCCGGCCGCGCCGATCTGGGCGATGTATCTCGCCGTCGCGGAAAAGCAGGGCGCGGACTGGAAGACAATCTCCGGCACGCTGCAGAACGACATTCTCAAGGAATACATCGCGCAGAAGGAATATATCTATCCGCCCGAACCATCGATGCGGCTAGTGATCGATACGTTCGAGTTCGGCGCGAAGCACACTCCGAAGTTCAATTCGATTTCGATCAGCGGCTATCACATTCGCGAGGCAGGCTCGACGGCGATTCAGGAACTGGCGTTCACGCTGCGTGACGGAATCGAGTACGTCGACTGGGGCATTCGGCGCGGCCTGGATGTGGACGATTTCGTGCCGCGGCTTTCGTTTTTCTTCAACGCGCACAACGATTTCTTCGAAGAGATCGCGAAATATCGCGCGGCGCGGCGCATCTGGTACAAGACGATGCGCGAGCGCTTCGGGGCCAAGAATCCGCGCGCCTGGGCGCTGCGATTCCATACGCAAACGGCCGGGTGCTCGTTGACGGCGCAGCAGCCGTACAACAACGTGGTGCGCACGGCCTTGCAGGCGCTCGCGGCCGTGATGGGCGGCACGCAATCGCTGCACACGAATTCGCTCGACGAAGCCTGGGCGCTGCCGACGGAATTCGCCGCGACAATCGCGCTGCGCACGCAGCAGATCATCGCGCACGAAAGCGGTGTGACGAACACAGCCGACCCGCTGGGCGGCGCGTATTTCGTCGAAGCGCTCACGAACGAGGTAGAACGCGGCGCGTGGGATTACATCGAGAAAATCGACGCCCTGGGCGGCATGGTGGCTGCGATCGAGCGAGCCTACCCGCAGCGGGAAATTGCGGAGGCGTCCTACCGGTATCAAATGGCGATCGACCGCAAGGAGAAGATCATCGTCGGCGTGAACGACTACGTCGCGGAAGAAAAGCCGATCGAGACTCTGCAAATCGACGAGACGGTCGCTCACCGGCAGGCCGCGCGGCTGCGCAAACTGCGCGCAGAGCGGTCGAATGACGAAGTCGAGCGCCGCCTGAGCGCGCTGCGGAAGGCGGCAGCCGGAAGCGAGAACCTCATGCAGTACTTGTACGAGGCGGTGAAGGCTTACGCCACGCTCGGTGAAATCTGCGACGCCATGCGCGCCGTCTTCGGCGTGTACGAGGAAGTCGCCATCACGTAGCGACTCTGGGTTTGCTTCGTCTCTCAACCTGAGATCACCCACCAAGGGTTCGTTCACTGCGAATATGCAGAGCACGCGGAGAAAACAGTGAGACCAGTGAGAGTTACATTGGCGGCAGTTCTTCTCATTTCGGTGGTCGCATGCGCGACTGCCGTTTCAGCCACGGCTCGCGAGAACCGTGCGCGCACGAAAGGCGGGTTTGTCACTTCGAGTGACGGAGCGAAGATTCATTACATTGAAACAGGGCACGTTCAAACCACCGGCAGCGTCCGGATCGGCGGCCCGGCTCCGGGAGCAATGGCCCAAGGGCAGGTTTCCTTCACGAATGTCCACCAAGCTCCAACGATCCTGTTCATCCCGGGCTGGACGATGCCGGCGTGGATCTGGCAGCAGCAAATCGACCACTTGGCGCCGAAGTTTCACGTCGTGGCTATCGATCCGCGGTGCCAGGGCGAATCGTCGCAGACATCCGAGGGCCTTTACCCCGCGCAGATGGCGCGAGACATCAAGGCTGTCATCGACCAATTGCATCTGGCGCCCGTCGTTCTGGTGGGCTGGTCGATGGCGGTGGAGGAAACGTTGTCCTACGTCGATCAATTCGGCACGCGAGACGTCGCGGGATTAGTTCTTGTGGATAGCAATGCCGGCGGCCTGGCACCAGGCGAGGCGGAGCAAGATTTGACGCTGCTGAAGGGAGTTCTGGAGGATCGCCACAACACGGGCACCTTTTTCGTACGGAAGATACAGTTCCACAAACCCCAGCCGGAAGACTATGTACAACGCGTGATCCGGGCATCACTCAGCGTTCCGACGAACTCCGCTGTGGCGCTCCTCGCGGGAGCGTACACGGCGGACTATCGCGCCGTGCTCCCCAAAATAGACAAGCCGACACTCGTGTGTGCGGCCGCGGGCCCGTTCCTCGATCGGGTCGTCGAGATGCAAAAGCAAATTCCAGCCTCGAAGCTGGAAGTTTTCGAGGGAGCGGGTCACGCGCTCTTCGTGGACAATCCCGACCAGTTCGATGCGGCACTCGACGACTTCCTGGCGCATTCGATTTTGGCGCCTGCGCACTAGGACGCGGCCCGCTGTCGTTTTTTGCCGAGACTTGAAGTATTCTGCGTGGGCCGCTGAAACCGCTTATGCCAGAAAAGAAAATCCGCGTGCTGATTGCCAAACCGGGGCTCGACGGTCACGACCGTGGAGCGAAAGTGATCGCGCGCGCGTTGCGCGACGCCGGCATGGAAGTGATTTACACCGGGCTGCGGCAAACGCCCGAGATGATTGCCTCCGCGGCAGCGCAGGAAGACGTCGACGTCATCGGGCTTTCGATCCTCTCCGGCGCGCACAACACGCTTTGCCCGCGCCTGATGGACCTGCTGCGCGAGAAAGGCATGACCGACGTGACGGTCCTGATCGGCGGAATCATTCCCGAAGCCGACATTCCGGCCCTCAAGCAAGGCGGCATCGCGGAAGTCTTTCTCCCCGGCACGCCCACGCAAGCGATTGTCGATTTCATTCGCCAGCGAATTCACGCCACACCGCACGGGGCATAAAGCGGCCGTGAGCACGCGCGTCGTGTCCGCGCCGCGGGGCCGAATCCTCCTTCTTACGCTCGAGAGCGACGACGGATTGCCGCGCCTCGAGCGCCGCGTCCTCGCGGACCTCGCCTCGCAGATTGAGCGGCTTGCGGCGGCCGAATTCGACGGATGCGTCATCACTGGCGGCGAAGCAGCCTTCGCCGTAGGCGCGGAAATCAGCGAACTCGCGCGGCTCACGGCGGCCGAAGCGTACGAATTTTCGCGCGTAGGTCAGAGCATCTTTCGGCGCGTCGAACAATCGCCGAAGCCCGTGATCGCGGCCATTCGCGGCTACTGCATGGGCGGAGGACTCGACCTTGCGCTCGCGTGCCAGGCGCGCGTCGCTTCGCCGGATGCGGCGTTCGCGCACCCCGGCGGCTCACTCGGCATTCTGACCGGCTGGGGCGGAACGCAGCGGCTCACGCGGCTTATCGGGCGCGGCCGCGCGATGGAGATGTTCACGACGGGCCGCAAGCTCGACGCTTCGGAAGCTCTCGAATGTGGCTTGATCTCGAAGATTCTGCCCGCGTCAGAGATTCTCTCCGCTGCCGCCGAGCTCTCAGGTCGAACTGGTCGAATTAGCAGGCGTGCTCCCGCCCGGGGGAGCCTCTGGCTCTAGGAGTGGAATTGGCTGATCCTGGCCAGCGACGTAGACCTCGAGCCTGTCGAACTTCCAGACCCTCGCGCGCTCGGTTGCAACCACGACGATCGTCCCATGCCCTTTGGGACCGGAGATGGGAATATTGAGCGCGGCTTCTCCGTTCGGGCCTGCGTACCTGAGGTTGCCGGTGGTAAACCGCCCAACCTTCAGCGGCGTCCCGATGAGATCGGAAACCTGAGGTGACTCCTTCGCGCGTTCCAAAGCAACCTGATAGGGATAGGACTTCACGAACATCGAATTGATAAACGTAAGCAGTCCGGCAACAAACGCGCAGGTCATCACCAGGGAAATTGCGACAAGAACCGGAATGAACCACTTCCGATTGCGGTAGAGCCAGTTGTTCGGGCGCGGCGGCACAGCGCCAAGAGACGGGTCAGGCGAAACCACTTGTTGGCCCTCGAGACAACGCCATGGCTATCATAATCCACGCCGTAGCTGCAACGCGCGGCAACTATTGGCGCGCGAGCTTCGTGCGCGTGTAGAAGACGCGGAAGCCGAAGCGCTCGTGGTTGCGGTGGGAAATGCTGCCGGGCAACGTAATCCCCTTCGCGAGATCGCAACCATGGTCCGCCACCCAGCGAAGGCGCGCGGCGAGCAGCGCTTGCTGCACCCCGCGGCCGCGAAACTCCGGCAGTGTGCTCGCTCCGAACATTCCGGCGACACCATTGAACGTGAACGCCGAGGCGCCTCCCGCCGCGACGCCGTCGACGTAGGCCAGGAATGGATGATGGCCGTCACTGTGGAAGAAACCGTCCATCACGTCGAGCAGGGCCTGCGTGATTGGCGCGATCTCGGCAAAGCCCTGCGCGACGGTGTGCGCGAACAGCTTCTCCTCTTCGGGCGCAACTTCGCGCACCGTAACGCCTGGCGGCGATGGAAAATCGTCCGAAAGCGCCAGCTCACGGAAAAGCACGTTCGATACCTCGACCAGCCGGTACTCGCGCTTCGCGAAGGCCTCATAGAGCGGAATCCCCGCAAGCGGGCAAAGGTCGACCGCCGTCGCGGCGCCGCGCGAGCGAAAGAACTGCTCGAGCCGGTCGAGCTCGGCTTCGGACACTTCCCCGTTAAGCCCCACGCCGAGGGCTTGCGTCACCGGCGAATCGACGCCCGTATACACGGCAATTCCACCGGCGATTTCCTCCGCCACGGCTCCAATCTCCGGATGAAGCTTCTGCGCGCCCTCTGCACAGCTCTTGCCGGACTTGGCCGAAGCCATTTCAAGACGCCTTGCCAGTTCCAAATCCAGGAATCTCATTTCCGTTTTTCTCCTCTTATGGGCGCCCGCGTGGGCGGAAGGCAATCGCAATGGGTCGAGTTGCAAGAATCGCGCGGCGATAGGCCAAGGGTCAAATCGCGAGATGAAGAGCGGGGCGCCGAATCCGGCGAGACTACGGCTGGATGCCGACGGAGGCGGACCCGTCCTTCACGAGCAGCGTGCAGCGCATAGGCGCCTCCGTAAGAGGAATTGGCTCCGCGCAACGAGGAGCGCCTGGAACCGCCGGGATTTTATCGCAGGTCTCGCCGAAGTCAAAACGGATGGCGAGTGATACAATCTGCGTTTCGCGCACGCGGCAAGACGCCACAGGTCGAGCCGATCCGCGGGAAGGAGCGGAGTGACCCGAGCCGTCATCGAAACGAGCGTCGACCCGAAGGCGCCCAACTTCCAGAAAAACAGCCGCCAGATGATCGACCGGCTCACGGAAATCAAGAACGAAGAGGAGCAAGTCCGCCAGGGCGGCGGCGCGAAAGCAATCGAGGCGCAACACAAGAAGGGGCGCCTCACCGCTCGTGAGCGCATCGCCAAGCTGATCGACCCAAAGACGGAGTTCTTCGAACTCGGCCTGTACGCCGCCTACGAGATGTACGAGGAATGGGGCGGCGCTCCCGCAGCGGGCACGGTCACAGGCCTCGCCCAGGTATCCGGCCGGCGCGCGATGATCATCGCGAACGATGCAACCGTGAAAGCGGGCGCGTTCTTCCCGATGACCGCGAAGAAGGTGATTCGCGCGCAGAACATCGCGATCGAGAATCGCATCCCGACGATCTACCTCGTGGACTCCGCCGGCGTTTTTCTCCCGCTGCAAGAGGACGTTTTCCCCGACACGGACGATTTCGGCCGCGTCTTCCGAAACAACGCCGTGATGAGCGCGATGGGCATCCCCCAGATAACCGCGATTATGGGGATGTGCGTTGCCGGCGGGGCGTACCTGCCGGTGATGTGCGATCACATTCTGATGACAGACGGCAGCGGGCTGTTCCTCGCCGGGCCGGCCCTCGTGCAGGCGGCAATCGGCCAGAAGACGTCCGCCGAGGAGCTCGGCGGCGCGGCCATGCACGCGCAGGTGAGCGGGACGATCGATTTCCGCGAGCCCGACGACGCCGCGTGCATCCAGCGAATTCGCGCGCTCGTCGACAAGATCGGCCATCCGCCCGCCGCGCCGTTCGATCACAAGCAGGGGCGGCCGCCCGCGTATGCCGCCGAAGAAATCTACGGCATCTTTTCGTCGGAGCCGTCGAAGCAGTACGACATGCGCGAGATCATCGCGCGCATCGTGGATGCCAGCCAGTTCGACGAATACCGCGCGGAGTCCGGGCAGACGCTGGTGTGCGGCTACGCGCGCATCGGAGGCTGGGCCGTCGGCATCGTCGCGAATCAGAAGAAGCACGTCACGGTTTCGGCGCCTGCAACCGGAGAACGGCGAGTCGAATTCGGCGGCGTGATTTACACCGAGTCTGCGGACAAGGCAGCGCGATTCATCCTCGACTGCAATCAGCACCGCGTGCCGCTGGTTTTTCTGCACGACGTCAACGGCTTCATGGTCGGCAAGGAAGCGGAGTGGAGCGGCATCATTCGCGCGGGCGCGAAGATGGTGAACGCAGTCGCAAACAGCGTCGTCCCGAAGATCGCGGTGATATGCGGCGGCAGCTTCGGCGCGGGACACTACGCGATGTGCGGCAAAGCGTACGATCCGCGTTTTATTTTCGCCTGGCCGACGGCTCGTTATGCCGTCATGAGCGGCGATTCGGCGGCGGGAACGCTGGTCGAAATCAAGATCAAGCAGCTCGAGCGCGAGGGCCAGAAGCTCAGCGACGCAGAGAAAAAGGCGCTCTACGAATCGATTCGCGCCACCTACGAGCATCAGACCGATCCGCGCTATGCCGCGGCGCGCTTATGGGTCGATGCGATTGTCGATCCCGCGCGCACGCGCGACGCGCTGATCGAGGCGCTGGAGGCCGCGGCGCTGAATCCGTCCGTCGCCGACTTCAAGACAGGAGTACTGCAGACGTGAGTCAACCTGAGAGTCCACGTTGAGCGAGGTCACCATCGTGGAATGCCCCCGGGATGCGTGGCAGGGGCTGCGCCAATTCATCCCGACCGAGGAGAAAATCAAATACCTGACGAGCCTCGTCTCGCTCGGCTTCCGGCACATCGACGCGGTGAGTTTCGTCTCGCCGAAGCACGTGCCGCAGATGGCGGACAGCGAAGCGGTGATGAAGGAATTGAGCCACGCCAAATCGCCCTCGGGCGAATCGCCGGAAATCATCGGCATCGTCGTGAACGCGCAGGGGCTGGACCGCGCGCTCGCAACACCCGGCGTGACGACAATCGGCTATCCGTATTCGATATCGGCCTACTTCCGCCGCGCCAACGCGAACATGTCACGCGCCGAATCGCGCTCGCTCGTCGAAAAGCTGCAACGGGAAACAAAAGCCGCCGGCCGCAGGCTGGTCGTTTACGTGTCAATGGCGTTCGGCAATCCGTACGACGAACCGTGGGGACCTGAAATCGTCGACGAGACGCTCGTGTGGCTCAAGGATATCGGCGTGCGAACAGTTTCGCTCGCGGATACCGTCGGAACCGCGTCGCCGGAATCCGTCGCGGAGGTGTATCGTTCGGCGCAGCAGTGCGTGGCGGGCATCGAGATTGGCGTCCACCTGCACAGCCGCCCGGAGCGCGCGGCCGAAAAAGTTCTGGCGGCGTACGAAGCGGGCTGTCGCCGCTTTGACGGCGCGCTGACGGGTCTCGGTGGCTGTCCCTTTGCAGGCGACAATTTGGTGGGTAATATTCCGACCGAAACCGTGCTGACGACGCTTTCGGCGCGCGGCGTCTCGACTGGAATCGACACGAAATCGCTGGCGGTCGCGTGTGCCATGACCCACGACCTTCGCGAACGATACACGCACGAGCCGGAAACGGCAAAGCCCAACTGAGCGGTCGTAAGGCATTCGGCGCGGAGAACGCAGAGAAGAGTCCACGATCATGAGTTACGAAACGCTCACATATGATGTCGCGGACCGGCTCGCGACGATTACGCTGAACCGGCCCGACAAGCGCAATGCCATCTCGAGCCAGATGATCGCGGATCTGCTTGCGGCGCTCGATTCGGCTGAAGGCAGCAACGCCCGGGTCGTCATCCTGACCGGCGCCGGAAAGGCTTTCTGCGCGGGAATGGACCTCGATGGTCTGCGCGCCATCGCCGAGCAACCACAGCACGCGAACGTCGAGGACTCGCGGCGCATGGCGAAAATGTTTTCCCGCATTTACAGTTTTCCCAAGCCCGTGATCGCCGCGGTGAACGGCGCCGCGATGGCGGGCGGGTGCGGAATCGCGACGCTGGCCGATTTCACGCTCGCGGTGCCGGAAGCGAACTTCGGATACACCGAAGTGAGGATCGGATTCATTCCCGCGCTGGTATCGGTATTTCTCCGACGCCAGGTGGGAGAGAAGACGGCGCGCGACCTGTTGCTCAGCGGCCGCATCATCGACGCGGCGGAAGCGTTTCGACTCGGCCTCGTGACGGAGATTGTTCCCTCGGACGAGCTTTCGAGCCGCGCGCAGGAACTTGCCGCGACGCTGCTTGCGTCGAGCCCTACAAGCATCCTCCGAACGAAGCGCTTGCTGCTCAAGCGGGACGAGGCCGCGATAGCGGCTGAAATCGAGGTCGCGATCCGCGAAAACGCCGACATTCGTTCGACGGCGGATTTTCGTGAAGGCCTTTCGTCGTTCCTCGAAAAGCGGCCGCCGAAATGGACAGGTCATTAGACGACCCCGATGAAACACTACGCCGAAACAAGCGTGCGCGTGCGGTACGCCGAGACCGACCAGATGGGAGTCGTCTATTACGGGAATTATTTCACTTGGTTCGAAGTGGGACGCGTCGAGCTGTGCCGGCAGCTCGGCTTCGAATACAAGCAAATGGAGCTCGAAGACGACAGCTTCATCGTCGTCGCCGAAGCATCGTGCCGCTACAAGCGCCCGGCGCGATTCGACGACCTGCTGACCATTCGCACGCGCGTCTCGGAGGCGCAGCGGCGAATGGTGCGCTTTGCATACGAAATCGTGAATGCATCGTCGGGCGAAGTGATCGCGACCGGCGAGACCGTGCACGTGATCTGCGACCGCACGGGGCGGCCCAAATCGCTGCCCGACAAATATCGAAAGTATTTCGATATGCTCGAACCCCATCATCTCCATGCCAAAGATTCAAATTGACGGCGAGCGTCTGACTCTCGCGCAGCTCGACAGCGTCGTGTTCGAGCGCGCGGAAGTGGACCTTGCCGCACCGGCGCGCGCGAAGATGAACGCCTCTCGCGCCGTGGTCGAGCGACTGATCGATTCGAACACGGCTGTATACGGCGTGAACACGGGCTTCGGGAAAATGGCCTCGGTGCGGATTTCGCGGGAGCAGATTCGGCAGCTTCAAGTCAATCTGGTACGCAGTCACGCGTGCGGAGTCGGCGCGCCGCTCAGCGAGCCGGAAACGCGCGCCATGCTCGTGCTGCGCGCCAACGCCATTGCGAAGGGCTTTTCGGGCGTGCGCCCGCTGGTTGCAGAAACTTTATGCGCCATGCTGAATCGCCGCGTGCATCCCGTGGTTCCTTCGCAAGGCTCGGTCGGCGCATCGGGCGATCTCGCTCCGCTCGCGCATCTCGCTCAGGTCGCAATCGGCGAAGGCCAGGCAATATACGACGGGCGCAAGGTGCCGGGCGCCGAAGCCATGCGCAGCGCCGGAATCGCGCCGCTGGCGCTCGAGGCGAAAGAGGGCCTCGCTCTGCTCAACGGCACCCAAGGAATGCTCGCACTCCTTGCCCTCGCCCTCCGCGACGCCGAGATTGCGGCTGACACGGCCGACGTTGCCGCCGCGCTCTCGCTCGACGCGCTGCGCGGCAGTCCGGCCGCATTCGACGCGCGCATCGCGAGCGTCCGCTCGTACGCCGGTCATGCGACGACGGCGCGAAATCTCGAGCGCCTCAACCGCGGCAGCGAGATCCGCGAGTCCCACCGCTCCGCGGAGAAGGATCCGCGCGTGCAAGACCCGTACAGCCTGCGCTGCGCGCCGCAGGTCCACGGCGCCGCTCGCGACGCTATGGCTCACGTCCGCGCCACCATCGAGATCGAACTGAACAGCGCCACGGATAATCCTCTGGTCTTCGCGGACTCGGGAGAGGTTCTCAGCGGCGGGAATTTTCACGGCCAGCCGCTCGCGATGGCCGCAGACCAGCTTGCAGTGGCGCTCGCCACGCTTGGAGGAATTTCCGAACGCCGCATCGAGCAGATGACGAACCCGCAAACAAGCCAGCTTCCGGCGTTTCTCGTTCGCGAAGCCGGACTCAACTCCGGATTCATGATTTTGCAAGTCGAGGCGGCTGCATTGGCAAGCGAAATGAAGGCAATCGCGGTTCCCCACTCCACCGATTCGATTCCCACGTCCGCGAACCAGGAAGACTACGTCTCGATGGGAATGGCGGCGGCGCGTCGGTTGCAGCCAATGCTCGCGAACCTGCGGAATATTCTCGCCATCGAACTTCTCGCCGCCTGCCAGGGAATCGATTTCCTCGCGCCCCTGCGCACGGGAATCGAAGCGAGGAAGGCCTACGACGTCGTTCGATCTCTATCGAAAGCGGTCGATGCGGATCGCTCGCTCGCGCCCGACATCGAAGCCGTGGCTCGGGCCATAGGGGCCGCGGAGTTCAGCGTGCTACTCCGCTAGCACGAATTTCCTGCCGAAGATCCCTCGACCGAAAGACCGCGTGGCCCATCGAGAGCGCAGCCAGGATGAAAGGTGCCGCCAAAAGCAGTAACGTCAAACGGGCGACCCAAGGAGACGTTATGCAGAACGTCCTGATGCAGAATGAGCGTTTGGCGTTCCAAACAGACGGTAGGCCGCTTAACACGGTGGCCGACCAGAATGCACAGTAGGCCAGGAGCAGCTCGGCGCTGAGCTTTCTTCGCTTCCACACAATTACGCCGGCGAGGCCGACGAGGGTCGGCAGAAGCGTAATCCAAAGCCCGGTGCGTCCGGTCGTACGCACGATTCCAATCGCGAGCGGGAAACGTGGATCGCGAGACACGGCAACAGACAGCCCCGCAAAGTAGAAGATCGTGAACGAGATCCATGCCAGCGCGAGGATGTTTCCTAGCGGGGCGTTTGACTTCAGTGCCCGCATAGCAAGGACATGATAAACGGGAACCTGCTCCAACGCTATCTTTGAAAGGGCTCGCGCCGTTCCCCTTCGAACCGAGGCCGCTTGCAGCGCTCTTCCAGGCGTGGCCCGCTTCACGCCAGCGACTGAAAAAGAAAAGTGCCGAAGCGATATCCGACGGCGTACTTAAACGGCGCAACGCCGAGCGAGTAGTGTCCGCACGGAAGCGAGAGGGTCTCGATCCGGAGGCCGTCCCGCTGGACCTCGCGCAAAAAGGCGTTCGTGAATTCCAGCCAGAAGGTCGGGTCATAACGGCCGCTGATTGCGAGAATCTTCTTGCCGCTTCCGTGCAGCTTGCCGATGTACGGAAACGGGCTGACCGGAGCCCAGTAGCGCCGCAGTTCGTCGTGTGACACCTTCGTCTGCAGCGACTCCCACACGTTCATGGTTGTGAGTCCGTTTGCGACGACCTCGCCAAAGTACGTCGCCACGTGAAGGAATGCCCCGGCGCGCAGGGCAGGCTCGTGGCACATCGTAACGAACGCAATCGAGGAGCCGACGCTCGTGCCCACGATCCCGAGCCGGTCGTAGCCCTGAGAAGCAAGCCACAGCAGGGTCCGGCGCGCGTCGAGCACGGCCTGGCGATTCGCCTGGAGCGTCAGCCCGACGTTCGGCCCCACCAGATGATCGCCGCGCGGATGGCCGGGGATCGCGCGGCGGTCGTGATACGGCAGGCTCAGTTTGACCGCGGTAATGCCGAGGCGATTCAGCCACCGGCAAATGTCCTGCTGCTCCTCCCAGCGCGCGTTCCATTGTGCGAGCACCACCACGGCTGGACCGGTGCTCCGCGCGCGAAAGAACTGGCCGTGGACGCGATTGTTCTCCGGCCACGGCGACGCGATTTGGCTTGTGAAGGTGAGGACGCCGTCGTTGAGCGCGTAGTCGGCCGCCGGCGTCACGGCGAACCATTCGTCACTGTGCGCAAGCGTTTCGTCGACGAAACGGTTCAGGAACTCGCGCGGGTTGGGCTCGTTTGGACTGCCGCCAATGTGCTCGAGGCCCCACGCAAATGGAAGAGTGCGGCGGTTGGGCTCCTGCGCCCAGCGCATGTGCTCGTAGCGGCGGATTTTCTGTTCGAGCCAGCGCATCGTGCGGGCGATCGGCGGTTGTCAGTTTACAATCCGCCGCGAATGCGAACAACCGGACTATTTCGGCAGCGTTTGGCTGCCCGTGACGCTGAACTTCGCTTCCGCCAACGGCGCGCCGGTGCCAGGCTGTCCGCCGCCAACCGAAATCGTATAATCGCCCGGCTCGATGACGTGCTCGCCCGCATCGTTCACCTCGCTCAGGTCGCGTGGCCCCAGCGAAAAGTGAACCGCGCGCGTCTCGCCCGCGGCGACGTGCACGCGCGTGAATCCGCGAAGCGCGCGAATCGGCGCGTAATCCGACTTCGGGAACGTCAAGTACAGTTCGACAACTTCGTCGCCGTCTCGCCCGCTCGTGTTCCGCACGTTCGCGTCGACTTCGAGTGGCGATCCCGCTTTCAACGCAGGGGACGAAAGCCGAAGCCCGCTGTACGCGAATTGCGAATAGCTCAGGCCGAAGCCGAAGGGAAAGAGCGGCTGGCCCGTGAAATATCGATACGTGCGGTTGCGCATCGAGTAGTCGTAGAACGGCGGAAGATCGGCGACCGACTTGTAGAACGTCACCGGCAGCCGCCCGGCGGGATTGTTGTCGCCCGCAAGCGTCTCCGCGATGGCCGTGCCGCCCTCCTCGCCGGGATACCACGCCTCCAGGATCGCGCTCGCGTCAGCCGGATCGACGGCTACGGCGCTGCCGCTCATCAGCACCACGATCACGGGCTTCCCGGTCGCGCTGAGTGCATGCAGCAATCTCCGCTGCGGCGCCGGCAACGCAATGTCGGTACGATCTCCCCCGTAGAATCCCGGGAGGTTGATGCCGAGGCGCATCCACTCGTTTTCCTCGCTCTCCAGCTCACGCGTAATTCCGAGGCACACCACAATCGCGTCGGCCTTTTCCGCGGCCGCCACCGCTTCGTTGCGCAACGCCTCCTCGGGCGCTTCCCACACAAGCTCGATGCTCGCAACATCGCCGCCGAACGACAGGTTGCGGTTCGCATCGCCGCGGCGGTGCGCGTAGTCCAGCCGAATCTGGTGGGCTCGCACGTCGTCGAAGCGAATGGAAATCATCAACTCCGGCGTCGTGGGCCGCTCCTCCAGAAGCTTCCCATCGAGGTACAGCCAGAAATTGTCTGCGTTCTGGCACGGATAGCAGCCCCCGACCTTGACTCCCAACCGGTAGTCGCCCGGCGCGGGCGGCGTGAACGTGCCTGTCCAGCGCACGGAGAATTTGCCGTCCTTGAGTACGGGAATCGGATCGAGCCCGGCCCAATCGAAACCGATAGATGCATCCGTGCGAGTCAGGGCAGGCGCACCTTCGAAGCTGTCGTTGGCGAAATATTCGCCGGTTAGCCCGCCGAGTGCGGGCGTTTCCGTCTCCGGACGCGACGGCCGCAGTTCCCCCGCCGGAATCGGCGCGGGCATTTCGTTGATGAGCTGTGATCCTTGCGCGTAGACAATCGCCGCCTGCTTCCCAAATCGTCGCTCGATTCCGAGCAACGGTGTCACCGGATGCGACGGCGTGCCGTTGTAGTTCCCTTCCAGCGCAACGACGAGGTCGGCCTCGGGCCCGACCACCGCAAGCGTCTTCACGTTCGAGCCGAACGGCAGAATTCCCTTGTCGTTCTTGAGCAGCACCATGGACTCACGTGCCGATCGCAACGCCAGCGCGCGGTGCTCGGCGGAGTCGATTTCCCCGAGTGGCGTGTTCGCGTATGGAACGCGCGCCGGCGGATCGAACATCCCCAGCCGAAACCGAGCGGTGAAGAGACGCTTCACCGCTTCATCGACATCCGCCTTGCTCAGCAAGCCGTCTTTGACAGCCTCCGGCACATCCTTGTATTCCGTGCCGCACGAAAGATCGGTGCCCGCCTTGATGGCGAGCGCGATCGCGTGCACGTTGTCCGGCGCGTAGTGATGATTGTCCCAAATGTCGGCGATGGCGCCGCAGTCCGAAACGACGTAGCCCTGAAAACGCCACGCATCGCGCAAGTGGTCCCCGAGCAGCAGGTCCGACGTGCAGTCGGGCTTGCCGTCGACGGCGCTGTACGCGCACATTACCGAGTCGGCCTTGCCGTCCACCACCGTCTCGCGAAACGCCGGCAGGTAGGTGTCCTCGAGATCGTGCGGCGACACATCCACATTCGTGATGTGCCGCAGCAGTTCCGACGCGCTGTGCACCGCAAAGTGTTTCGGCGTCGAAACGGCGCGCAGATAGTGCGGGTCGTCGCCTTGCAAACCCTCGACGAACGCCGTTCCGAGGCGTCCCGTCAGGAAGGGGTCTTCGCCGTACGTCTCCTGGCCGCGGCCCCAGCGCGGATCGCGGAAAATATTGATGTTCGGCGACCAGATCGTGAGGCCGCGATTCGCGCCGACATAGTTCGTTGCAACCGCCTCCTCGTATTTCGCACGCCCTTCGATCGAGATCACCTCGCCGGTGCGGTGAATCAAGTCCGTATCCCACGTCGCAGCCGCGCCGATCGCTTGCGGAAACACCGTCGCTCGCCCCGCCCGTCCGAAGCCGTGCAGCCCTTCGCTCCACCAGTTGTAATACGGAATGTCGAGCCGCGGGATCGCGGGCGACGCGTAGCCCATTTGCGACGCTTCCTCGTCGAGCGTCATGCGCGAAACCAGATCATCGACGCGCTTCTCGATCGGCAAATCGGCGTTCTTGTATGCCGGAGATGAATCGTTATTCTTCGGCCTCTCCGCATTCTGCGCGAGGCCTTGTGCAGCGCACGACAGCGTAAAGGCAGCGCAGAGACTCAGGCGCGCAAGCACGGCAACTTTGGTTTGCATGAGAACTCCCGAATGATGGTGTCAGACCGGGCGGATTATAGTCCCAGGCGCACAGGAAAAACAAAGAAACAGGTAAACGCGACGACTGAACTATGGCGCTACCGGCGCCGCTTTTCGCCGGCGAGCAGCAGCCATGCCGCTAACGTCGCGCCTTTTTGATCTTGCGTCCACGGCGGCCCGAGTTCTCGGCCGAGCTTCGTGACCTTCGTCTTCAGCCGTGCACCTGTGGTGCGCAACTCCGCGGATGCGCGGTCGAAGAGCTCTCGCTCGCGGATCTTCGACACCGGAATCCCCAGCTGCTCGCACGCCCGCGCAAAGGCATCGCGAAAGAACTCGCCTTCCGCCGTGTGAATCATCGCGTGCGACGCCAAAATACTGCCAAGCTCCGGCAAGGGCCTGCCCGACGCCTGCAGGATGCCGCACCCGACCACACGATGCCCCGTCTCGCCCAGCGATTTCACGATGCTCTCGAGCCCCGCCGTCGCGAGCCGCACAGCGGTCTTTTCGCAGCGATCGAGGTGGCCTTGGGCTTCGTCGAGCGGGAGCTTCTCCACAAAGTGGTACGGTTGATTCGCGCGGAACCCGGCAGAATCCACGGCGGCAATGCGTTGGCGCTCAAGAACTCGCACGCCGTGCGAATCGCCCGCCGCGGCGACCACCGCCGCCCACCCCGAGTGGGCTCGGATTCCGATCGCCGCGCGCATCGTTGCACGGCAGGGACTCATGGCACGCATTCTACTCCATACGCCGTGCGCGCGTTAGAAGTCGGGCACTCCCGGGACGAGGCCGCTTGAGGGGCTGCCAGCGATGTGGCACATTCAACGAGTGGCCCCGGCGACGCTCATCGGCATTTTCATTTTCCTTTTCGGGCTGATCATCGGCAGCTTTCTGAACGTCTGCATCGTTCGGATTCCGGAGCGGAAGTCGATCGTGCTGCCCGCGTCCGCGTGCCCGAAGTGCGGGACGCCGATTCGACCGTTCGACAACATCCCGGTCGTCAGCTATCTGCTGCTGGGCGGAAAATGCCGCAAGTGCAAAACGCGCATCTCGCCGATGTATCCGATCGTCGAGCTGCTCACCGGCCTGCTCTTCTTCGCCTGCTATCGCGCGTTCGGATTGACGCCGGAGGCCGTGAAGTGGGCCGCTTTTTCGGCGCTGATGATTGTTCTCGTGTTCACCGACCTGCGCGCGCGTGTTCTTCCGGACGTGGTGAACTACACGGGCTTCGGACTCGGGCTTGCGATCGCGTTTTTCACGCGGCCGACCGACGGCACTGCCTTGTGGCTCTCGAACAAGTGGTTCGCCTTCGCTCCCCCGGCTCCTGCGCTGTCCTTTGCCGACGCTTTATTCGGAGCCGCGCTGGGCAGCGGCGTTTTGTGGCTCGTTTCCGAAGCCTATTTTCGCCTCCGCGGCCGCGAAGGGATGGGGTTGGGCGACGTGAAAATGATGTTGATGGCCGGCGCATTCCTGGGCGCCAAGCGTACCGTGCTGACGATTTTTGCCGGCTCGCTCCTCGGCAGCATACTGGGGCTGGCGTTCATTTTCGCGCGCCGCAAGAAATCCGACTACGAGCTGCCGTTCGGCAGCTTTCTGGGAATGGCCGCTGTGCTGGTAGTCTTCTTCGGCACGCCGCTGATCAACTGGTACCAATCCCTCCTGGTGGTGCGATGATCGCGAAGGAGGCTCTTCCGTGACCGCGCTTGCGGCTCTTCATTTTCTCGTCACGCCGTCCGCCGGGCTCATCTACGCGGTCGTCTTTCTCGTCATCCTTTTGGGCACGATCGTGGCCCTTGTCCTGCTGATCCGAAAGTTCGTACGCGAGGCGTCGGGGCACGGCCCCAATTGGTCGGAGGCGAAACCCGACGTCGAAAATGCCTCGGCGTTCATGGCCGCCTCGATGCAGGGAGTCATCGAGAAGCTGCGCGCTCAGGAGAAAGAGCTCGCGCGGCTGCATCTGGTGGCTCAGGAGCGCGCGCAGGAATCCGAGCGCCTCACCGAGGAAGTCACGCGCAACATGCCGACCGGCCTGCTGCTCGTCAACGCGACGGGAGCCATCAGCTCCACGAATCCCGCCGCTGAGGAGGCGCTGCAGATTCGCCCGCTGCGATATAGGTCCTACAAGGAAATCCTGGGCGCCGATTCCGACCTCACGCAGATGCTCACGGCATGCTTGCGCGAGGGCCAGACATTTCAGCGCGGCGAAATCGAGCACGTCACTCCGGAGGGCGGCGTGCGGCGTCTCGGCGTGACGATCTCGCCGATCTATCGCACGATGCGCAATTTTTCTCGCACGAACCCGGAAACCCCTGTGGCCGAGACGAAAGTGAGCGGCGCGCTTTGCCTGATGAGCGATCTCACGGAACTCGTCGCGCTGCAAAAGCAGATCCGCTGGAAGGAAAACCTGGCGGCGCTCGGCGAGATGTCCGCAGGCATCGCGCACGAATTCAAGAATGCCCTCGCGACCATCTCCGGCTACGCGCAAATGATTCGCAGCGAAGCCAAGCCCGGCGAAACGCGCGATTCAGCCGACCGCATTCTCGATCAGACTCGCGCGCTCACGCACGTGGTTACCGAATTTCTCCGCTTCGCGAAGCCCCTCGAGATTTCGTACGAGACGGTCCCGATGCGGCCGGTGGTGGAGCGCGTCGCGCAGGAACTGCAGGAAGTGATCCCGCAATGCGAAGTCACGTGCGAGGGGGCATTCGAGGAGCTTCCGGGCGACGAGGCCCTGATCCGGCAGGCGCTCCTCAATCTCGCGCGCAATGGCGCTGAAGCGGCTCGCGACGCGGGGCGGGCGCCGCGCGTCACGATTTCCGGCACGATCGAAGACCTCGGCGGCCGAAAATGGCAGCGCGTCTGCATCTCCGACAACGGCCCCGGCGTCGCCGAGCACGATCTGCCCAAGATTTTCCTTCCGTTCTACACCACGAAGTCCGAGGGCACCGGGCTCGGGCTCGCCGTCGTACAAAAGGTCGCCCTGCAGCATGGCGGAAGCATCGAGGCGCGCAATTGCTCCGAAGGCGGCGCGGAGTTCTTGCTGTGGCTGCCCTTGCGGCAAGAACCCTCACCCTCCGTGTCTCCATCCCAGGCCGTCCGCATCTAGCATTTCCCCGACATTCGACACCTCCCGTGCCCGATTCGGCTCGACCGCCCGTTTACCATTCGGGGGTGCTGGCCTCCAACCCGATTGTCTCGCCCCGAAGCCGCATCTAAACTAAGGGGTACCCCAAGGCCCTCCAAGGAGGCCAGTCAATGCGTCGCATTCTTACGATTTGCGCAACGGTAATTCTCGCGCTCCCGGCAGCCGCCTGGAGCCGCCAGGATCAGCCGCAGACCCAATCGCAAAGCCAGCAATCTTCTTCCGCGTCCCCGCAGGCTCAACAGCAACCGCCGGCGCAGAAGGATTCGCTTGCGGAAGCCGCGCGCAAGGCCCGCGAACAGAAGGAGCAGAAGCAGGGGACACAAAAGCCTGCCAAGGTCTTCACGAACGACAATATGCCCGCGGCCGGCGGCATTTCCACCGTCGGCGAAGAGAAGGAGCCGGCTGCGGATCAATCGGGCGCAAATGCTGGGGCGCAGGGCGCTGCCGCCCCTGCCGATCAGGAGAAAATCTGGCGCGATAGATTTGCTGACCTTCGGCACAAGCTCGACCAGGACCAGGCCGAACTTGACGTGCTGCAGCGCGAGCTTGGCTCCGCTGAAGTTCAGTTCTACGGCGGCGATCCCCAAAAGGCTGCCATGGACCAAATGGCTCAGAAGCCGATGGGCAGTGACTACACAAAGAAGCTCTCGGCGCTCGACGCCAAGAAGAAGCAAGTCGAGGCGGATAAGCAGGCGATTTCGGACGCCGAAGACGAACTTCGCAAAGCCGGCGGCGATCCCGGATGGGCCCGCTAGCCGCGGACGCTCATGGAGCCCGTCCTTCTCGTCGAGGATAAAGCCGAGCTGCGGGCGATGTTCCGCAAGGCGCTCGAACGAGCAGGCTATATCGTCGAAGAGGCCCCCGACGGCAACTCCGCCATCGAAAAGGTTCGCAGCCGCCGTTTCCTGCTCGTTCTTTCCGACCTGAAGCTTCCCGGCAGCTCCGGCATCGACGTCTTGCGCGAAGCGCGCCGCGTTGAGCCCACTCTCCCCGTCATTCTCGTCACGGCGTACGGCTCCGTCGAGGAAGCCGTCACCGCGATGAAGGAGGGCGCGTTCGATTTCATTCAGAAGCCGGTCGACCTCGACCACCTGAAGTTGCTGCTTGAGCGCGCGGCCAGGCAGCAGGAGTTGCTGCGCGAGAATTTGCTTTTGCGCGAGGAATATGCGGCGCGATACGGCTTCCCTCGCATCGTCGGCGAAGCCGCCTCGATGAAGGAGGCCAGCCAGATCACGCAGCGTGTGGCCGCCACCGATTCCACCGTCTTGCTGCTCGGTGAGAGCGGAACCGGCAAGGAGCTATTCGCGCGCGCGATTCATCACCTGAGCCCGCGGGCCGAAGCGCCGTTTGTCGCGCTCAACTGCGCCGCCATTCCGGAAGGTCTCGTCGAAAACGAGCTCTTCGGCCACGAGCGCGGCGCCTATACCGGAGCGGGCGCACGCAAGATGGGAAAACTGGAGCTCGCCCACCGCGGCACGCTCTTCCTCGATGAAATCGGTGAACTGCCTCTCGCCATCCAGACCAAGCTGCTGCGCGTTCTGGAGGAAAAGCGGTTCGAGCGCGTCGGCGGGACGCTCCAGATCGACGTGAACGTGCGCATTCTCACTGCAACCAACAAGGACCTGCGCGCCGCGATTGCAGACAAAACTTTCCGCGAGGACCTCTATTTCCGCATCTCCGCCGTTCCCATCACGATTCCGCCGCTGCGCGACCGCGGCGACGACGTCATTCTCCTCGCCGAGCATTTCCTGGAGCGCTTCAAGCGCGAATTCCGCAAGCCCGCGCTCGAATTGACGCCCGATGCGCGCGCCCGGCTGCGGACGTATCCCTGGCCCGGCAACGTTCGCGAGCTCCAGAACACCATCGAGCGCGCCGCGATCCTCGTCAACGCTACTCAAATCGATGGTGCTGCGCTCCAGCTCCCCGAACCGAGGCCTTCCGCCTCGGAACTCCCCGGCGGCATGCTCGAAGATGAATTCCTCTGGGAGGGCCCGCTCGACGAAGTTGCGCACCGCGCCGTCGTGCACGTCGAGCGATTCAAGATTCAAAACGCGCTGCGCGAATCCAAATGGAACAAGACGCGCGCCGCCGAAAAGCTCGGTGTCTCCTACAAAACTCTGCTGCACAAAATCCGCAGCCTGAACCTCGAGAATTAGCCGCTCCGCTTCGCCCTGTGCAGTACAACGCTGCCAAAATTCCACGATTCGAACTGCGGCTCCACAAATCCGCACGCCTGCATGAGCTCCGACAATTCCTGCGGCGACGGGAACTTCCCCACCGATGCCGGAAGATACGAATATGCCTCGCCGCTGCCGGAAATCGCACCACCCACGCGCGGCAGAATCTTCCGGAAATAAAATCGAAAGAGCCCCGCCAGCATGCCGCTCCCCGGCTCTGAAAACTCCAGAATCCCCGCTTCACCGCCCGGCCGCAGCACGCGTGCGATTTCGCGAAGCCCGCGCTCGTAATTCGCAAGGTTCCGAAACCCGAACGCCGACGCTACCAGATCGAAGCTCGCGTCGGGAAACGGAAGATTCAGCGCATCCGCTGCCGCGAAAACGGCCCGCCGCCCTCGCCGCGCCGCTTTTGCTTCCGCTCGTTCGAGCATCGGCAGCACGAAATCGCTGCCCATCAACGCCGCGCGGTTCCCGGCCGCGTAGCACAGGAACTTTGCGCGCGCATCGTCGAACGCGAACGCCAGGTCGCCCGTCCCGCAGCACAGATCGAGAATTCGCGCGTCCGGCCTCCGCAGGATGCGCTCGAAACGCTTCGCCGCGCGTCGCCGCCACACGTGGTCGAGCGAAAAGGAAAGGAAATGATTCAGGAAATCGTAGCGCGGCGCAATCCGGTCGAACATTTCTCGCACGCGCGCCGCCGCCTCGCGTTCATCGCGCGCGCCTTCCGGCCTCGTCCCGGCCGATTTCCCGTCCACGCTACCTGTGTCTCCGAGCTTCCCTGTTACCGCGATTTTTCCGCCGACGCACTACCATTCCCATGATGATGTCTCCGCCGTTCTCCCTCTGTTCTTTGATGATCGAGGGCAGCACCAGCACGGTCTTGCGGACTAACACTTCCGGCAGTCTCATGTCCCATTCTGCCTGCCCGATTCGGCGCGGAAGAACCCAGCGGACTTCGCCTCCCCGCGACTTCTTATCGCCCGCGAGCAACACTCGTAGCTCAGCGCCAGGAATCTTTGGAGGATCGGGAACCGGGCCAACGCTTCCGATAAGCCGCAGGACGCGGAAGCAATCATGGAAAGGCAGGCGATGGGTCGCGGTCGCTAGTAGGGTCGCTGCAATCATTCCGCATGCGATCGCTTCGCCGTGCATAAAGCGCTTGTAACCGGTCGCCGTCTCGAACGCATGCCCCAGCGTGTGCCCGAAATTCAGAATCTTGCGCAGTCCCGATTCGCGCTCATCCTTGCTCACCACGCGCGCCTTGATTGCGACGCACCGCGGAATCATCCAGTCGAGCGCGGCCGGATCGCGCCGCAGCACCGCGTTCATTCGCCGTTCGAGAAACTCGAACAATTTCGCATCCGCGATGATTCCGTACTTGATCACCTCGTACAAGCCCGACCGGTACTCGCGATGCGGCAGCGTGCGCAGCATCTCCGGGTCGGCAATCACCAGCGCCGGCGGATGGAACGCTCCGACCAAATTCTTGCCTTCGGGCAGATCGACGCCCGTTTTGCCGCCGATCGCGCTGTCCACCTGCGCCACCAGCGTCGTCGGCACATGCACCACTCGCACGCCGCGCAGATACGTTGCCGCCGCGAATCCCGCGACGTCACCCACCACGCCGCCGCCGACCGCCACCACCGTGCAACGCCGGTCCGCGCCCGCCCGCACCAATCCCCGCGCAATCCTCTCGACCGTCGCGAGCCGCTTCGCCGCCTCGCTGTCGTCGAACAGCACCACTCGCTTCGCCGTCACGCCCAGCGCCCGCACCACCTCACGCCCCCAGAATCGCCACACGCGCGGCGACGACACCACGAACGTGCCCGTCGAATCGCCCAGCCGCGCAATCAGCCGCCTTGCACGCGTCAGCGCGCCGCACGCGCAGTGAACCTCGTACGCGCCTGCCGAGCTTCGAATTCGTATCGTTGCCATCGCGAGCCACAAAATGTAACACAGTGCCCCGGCCGCTTCTTCAATGGGAGTCTCGGTGGGTTCTCAGCTTCCGTACGGCTGGCTAATGAAATTTCTGCTGCAACTCGGAAATCGTCTCGACGATCACGTGCCCGACGACCGCCAAGCTCTTCGGGCTGACTTTATCCATCGTGTCGGTTGGCTGGTGCCAGTAGGGGTAATCCGCCAGGTCGATGATATCGATTGCCGCCACACCTCGGCGCGTGAATGCCTGGTGGTCGTCCTCGATCCCCCCCGTGGGGTCGAGCACGAAGTATTTGGTGTAGCCGAGCCGGTCGGCCGTCTTCCACACGAGCGTATTCAGCCACGGCGTCGAATTCGGGTCTTTGCGAATCTTCAGATCCTTCGGGCCGACCATATCCGCCAAAATCACGGCGCGCACGCGCTTCAGGTCTCCGGAAATCGCCATCCGCGCCGCCAGTTCGCGCGAGCCGTACGTGTTGTCGTTGTTCGTGTTCCAGTCGACCAGCGCTTCCTCGCCGTCCAGAAACGCCATCCACACCGCATTCGGCCCCTTCTTCCCGCCGCAATAATCGCGCGCCATCTCCAGCATCAGTCCCGTCGACGATCCCCCGTCCACCGCGCCCACAAAATTGTCGAGCCGCGCCGTGTCGTAGTGCGTCAGCAGCAGAATCACGCCCTGCCCCGTGCCCGGCGCCTTCGCAATGATGTTCTTCATCGCCAGATCGCCGATCGGCGTCGATGCGTGGAAATCGTCCGTATCGACCTCGCACCCGAATCCCTTCACCTCCGACAGGATGTAATCCTGCGTGCGGTGAATCGCGTCCGAAGCCGGCGGCCGCGGACCGAATGCCACCAGCTTCGCCGTGAAGTCGTACGCCTTCTGCCCGTCGAACCCTCCGGTCTGTGACGCAGGCGGCGCCTGCTCTCCCTGTGCGATCACCGGCGCACGCTCCGCACTCTGCCCGCCGGAATTCGCCGCAGCCGGAGCCGCCGCCGCGCTGCTCGATGCCGCAGCCCGCTCTGCGTCTCCATGTCCGCACGCAATCGCCGTCATCGCCCCAAGCGCTGCAATCCCCACCCACCATCCACCGCGTCGCGTCCTCACGTTAGTGCGCCTCTCCCGCCGCCAAAGCCCTGGCCCGCTTCTTGCGCAACACCATATACGAAACGAATACGCCCACGAAGTAGAGCAGCACCATCGGCGCCATGAAAATCAGCATCGTCGTCGCGTCGGGCGTGGGCGTCACCACTGCCGCGACAATCGTGATGATCAGCATCGCATACCGGAAATTCTTCATCAGGAACTTCGGCGTCACGATCCCGAACAGCGACAGGATGAAAATCAGCACGGGCAACTCGAAGATGACGCCCAGTCCGATCAGCACGATCAGTATGAAATCGAAATACTCGTTGATGCTGATCAGCGGCTTCAGCGGCATGTAGTTCGCGAACCCGATCAGGAAGCTCAGCACCTGCGGCAGCATGATGTAGTACCCGAACGCGATGCCGCACAGGAACAACACCATCGACGACACCACGAATCCCATCACCGCGCGCCGTTCGTGTTTGTAAAGCCCCGGCGCAACAAACAGCCAGATCTGGTACAGCACGAACGGCATCGCGATCACGATGCCTATATACAGCCCCAGATTGATGTACAGGGTGATCGGCGTCGCCGGGCTCGGATAGTACAGCCGATCCTCAAGATGATGGTCGCGCAGCGCCTTCAGCATCGGCTGAACCACGAAGCTGATCACGTGGTTCGACACCGCAAACCCCACCAGCATCCCCGCGCCGATTGCCAGCAGCGAGTTGATGATCCGCTTGCGCAGCTCCACCAGGTGATCGAAAAACGACATCCGCGCGCCGGCTTCTTCCTCCTCCGTGCGCTTGGCTCGCGTGGGATCAGGCTGGGATGTGGCCGCCATCGCTCGTTGTCTCGGAATTCACCTTGGGTTCTTGCGCCTCAGGTGCGGCGCCGGTCGCTGGGGTCGGTTCGGCTCGCTCCGCCGACGTTGGCGCGCTCGTCGGAACCGTGCCCGCAGGCTGCTCGACGCTCGCCGCGGCCGCAGCGCCGCTCGTCGCCGGCGACGCCGGATTCGTGCCTCCGCCGATGCGCCGCAAATCCGCCTCGCGCTCCAGGTCCCTCAGGTGGCCCTCAAACGTCGACCGCAGGTCCCCTGTCGCGCGCCGGAATTCGCCCATCACCTTCCCCAGGTTGCGCGCCAGCTCAGGCAGCTTTTCAGGACCGAATACCACCAGGGCCACCACGAAGATGATGATCAGATGCGGGATGCTCAGCATTTCCGCCCTATCGCGGGCTCCTTGAGTGCCGTTTTTGCATCATAGAAGAGGGCTCCAGGCCTGTCAAACCGCCCCAAAGTTGTATGCTATACTGACGTTCGGGGCACTCTAAGACTCTAAGGGGTCGCATGGACCAACCACAAGCATCACGACGCGGAATCATACTTTTGGCGCTGGTATTGGGAGCCTCGGCGCTGCTCGGCGGCCTCTATGGCCCCAGCGTGCGCGCCACCGCTGCCGGCACCGGCGACCTCCAGGACTCCGTAAAGAACTTCACCACCGTCCTTTCGGTCGTCGAGCACAATTACGCCGACCCCGTCGACGCCGACAAGATCATCTACGACGGCGCGATCCCCGGCATGCTCCGCGTCCTCGACCCGCACTCCGTCTTCTTTGATCCTCGCGAATACTCGAAGTTCCGTGAAGATCAGGAAGGCAAGTATTACGGCGTCGGCATGACCGTCGCGCAGCGCGAGAACCAGACCGTCGTCGTCGCGCCCTTCGTCGGCACCCCCGCGTTCAAGGCCGGCATCCGGCCCGGCGACGTGATCCTCAAGGTCGACGGCAAGACCTGCCTCGGCCTCACCGTCAACGACGTTGCCGACATGCTCAAGGGCGCCAAGGGCACCACCGTCCACATCTCGCTCGGCCGCGAAGGCTGGGGCCAGCCGATCGAAGTCACCGTCGTTCGCGACGAGATTCCCCGCCCCGCGGTGGAATATTCCACGATGATCAAGCCGGGCATCGGCTACGTGCGCGTCTCGACCTTCAACGAAACCACCGATAGCGACCTCGCCGAGGCGCTTCGCCAGCTCGACTATCCCAAGCTCGACGGCCTGATCCTCGACCTCCGCAACAATGGCGGCGGCCTGCTGAACCAGGCGGTCGGCATGGCGGACATGTTCCTCGACAAGAACGAAATCGTCGTTTCGCACCGTGGCCGCCAGTCTCCGGAGCGGCGCTACTACGCGGTGCACGGAAATCAGGGACTCGACGTCCCGGTGCTCGTGCTCGTCAACTCGCAGACCGCTTCGGCGTCGGAGATTGTTTCCGGCGCGATTCAGGACCATGACCGCGGCCTGATCGTCGGTGAAACAACGTTCGGCAAGGGTCTCGTCCAGACGCAGATTCCGCTGAGTGAAGACACCGCGATGCTGCTCACCACCGCGCGCTACTACACGCCCAGCGGCCGCCTCATCCAGCGCGACTACAAGAACGTCACGCTCTACGACTATCACTACAATCCCAAGCCGCCGAAGCAGCCCGAAGTCAAGCTCACCGACACCGGACGCCAGGTCTTTGGCGGAGGCGGCATCACTCCCGACGACGTCGTCGCCGCGCCGAAACTCAACGATTTCGAGCAGTTGCTCATGGCTCGCGGCATCTTCTATCCGTTCCCGCAGAGCGTGGGCGATTTCGCCCGCTTCTATCTCTCCACGAAACCCGACGTAACCAAGGACTTCGTCGTCGACGATTCCGTCATCGATCAGTTCCGCAAGTATCTCGACAAGGAGCAGGTCAAGTACACGAACGCCGACATTCAGGACAATCTCCCGTGGCTCAAGTGGCAGATCAAGCGCGAAGTCTTCACGACGGTCTTCGGTCTCAACGAGGGCTACAAGGTCGCGCTGCAGAACGACGCTCAGCTCGAGAAGGCCGAGGAACTGATTCCTCAGGCGCGCGCGCTCTATCAGAACGCCCGCAAAATCGTCGCCGAACGCGAAGCCGCCGGCGCCACCACCCCCCAATAGCGGCGCTTTATTCCGCTCTCCGTAGGGGCACAGCACGCTGTGCCCGTCCCTTGCTTTCTGCCGTGATGGATCCCACGTCGCCCGGGGTTTCGGAGTGGGTCTTGCTCTCTGAAACTTGAAATCTCAAATTTCAAATCGGCGGTCTTTGTAGAAGCATTGCCTGACCTGAGCCCCGTGTAGCCTTAGGTTTGAATGTAGCGCTGCCCTTCAGGGCAGCATCTTCGCTCTCGCATTATGGTTGAAACCCCGGACTTCAATCCGGGGAGGGCGGCCTTTTTACCCTGACATCCGAAGGGCAGGCCGCCCGAACAATGGGGTGTCCCAAATCGCCTCGCGCACCGCCATCCAGCCCATCACGGTGAAGGTCGCCCTGGCAATCTCGCACGGAAATGGCTTGCGAAGCAGGTGAAAGCGTTGGAAAAGTCACCAACGTTGAGTAAGTCAAGGAGGACACCGACCAAGGCCGCGACTCCGCTCCAAGCCTGGGTCGCTGGGGGCTGCGGAAGGCGGAGAGATCAGAGGGTAATCAGAAGCTAAGAACGCGCACCTTCGCGAACGCCGAAGCGCTGCGGCGCCCAACAAACTGAGGCCGAGGCTGTGCCGCCCACCTGACTCTCGTACTGCGAACAGCTCGGAATCTGAGAATCCGACGCGAATCAACAGATTTTGCGACTATACTTCGGTCAAGAGGTGCACGGCCGGTTGCGGAGGATTGGGCAGTGGACAATAGCATCAAACAGTATGCTGATACTCTTTACGAGCGATCGCTCTTTGAATCCGGCCGGACGCTAAGAGATGACAGGGTGAAATTCGCTCACGAAATGGCCATGCGCCGGACGACAACGCCGCTTCCGCTTAGCGGCCCCGAGATTCAGACTCTGATGAATCTCTTCGCGAAGCACGTGGAACGCTGTATGGAAGCGAGGTTCGAAAGCTACAGGACGGCTTATGGTGAGGCTAATCGCAATCCAACGGGCGAGGAGTTCCGCGAAATCCTAGCTAGCGTCGAAGACGTTCAAAGGGTTCAGTCACAACATTCTGCTCACGCCCTAGGTGGATTTGTGGGAACGCACGGCGGGAATCGTGGTATGTCCTTCGATTTGACTCCGAGATCCGCCAACGGGCATGATCGCGTCTTGGGAGACTTGAAGGTCTGGCGTGGACGGGTCCAACTAGCTAGAGCAAATGGAACTGACGACGAAAAATTCTCGCGCATCGCGCTTGAGCAGGCCAAGCTCAGTGCGGTCGAAGACGAGCGGATTCACCCGAAGGTCGGCGTCGTGGTTGTCTTGAACGGCGCGATCCTAAGCACGGCTCATCGGGGCGAATTCCTGGGATCACATGCGGAGTTCATAGCGCTTGAGCAAAAGCTCCCGGAAGTGTCGGTCGCGGGCGCGACAGTCTACACGACACTTGAACCCTGCACCACACGGAATCACCCCAAAATTCCTTGTGCAGACCGTCTGATCGAGCGGAAAGTCAGGCGTGTTGTAATCGGTATGCTCGATCCCAACCCGAAAATCAGTGGGCAGGGGCAGCGGCGACTGAGAACTGCGAATATCATTACGGATTTGTTTCCACACGACTTAATGACGGAAGTCGAAGAACTGAATCGAGAGTTCACGCGCAGGCACGACCACGCGGGCAGGGTAACGGGAGGTATCGTCGACAAATGGGTAAGCACGGGATACGAGCACAAGTCTGGAATCGCCAAGATACTTAACGAACAAGGCTTTGACCTAGGCTGGGTATCAGCCGACAGAGAGGCCGAGAGGATAGAGTTCGAAGGTTGGGAGCACGTTCTTGCCGACCAACCTGACGGCAACAAGGCGCGCTTGAAAATCCACGACCACCCCGTTGTTGGCGGCTACCTCGTTCTGCTAAAGAAATGCAAAACGTGAAGTCAGGTCGGCCGCCCGACGTTCGGGATCCGTCCTAGAGCGATACCTCGACAAACACGATCTGATAGAATTCCTGTTTGGTTTACCGATGGCGATCGTCGACCTATATTCGAAGCGAAAGAAGCGACAAGAGTCGCAGGGCAAGGCAGATGTCTACCAGTATGACCAAATACCCGAAGGGCTGAGGATTCAGGTCGTTAAGATTTGGGCCGCAGCGCTCGGCCGCTGGCGTCCCCCCAGCGACACTCCTTTCGTACGCAACTCTCCGTCATCTGGGTGGTGGGAATACATTGAGCGAAACGTCTCCACCGAAAAGAGCATGTGGAACCTGGGTAAACCTAGCAGCGACCCCCAAACGCGCTGTATCGAATACTTGATGGGAGCGGACACCGACGGCGCGCTGGACATTATCGAGCTGTCCTTTAAAGTATTGGATCTGGCTATTCGTAAATTTGGCCCCGGCGATTGTGACGATGCCCGGATCACGCTTGACCCCGACGAGGCCATTGAAGACCTAAATCATAGGTTCCGCGAGCACGGGGTCGGCTACCAGTACGTGAACGGGATCGTAGTACGCGTAGATTCGCAATTCCTACACGCGGAGGCCGTGAAACCAGCACTCGCCTTACTGGACGAAGTGGGCTTTACCGGCCCCGCAGATGAGTTTGTGCGCGCATTCGACCACCATCGAAAGGGCGAGAAAAAAGATGCACTTGCTGACGCGCTGAGCGCCTTCGAAAGCACTATGAAGGCGATCTGTGACGCGCGGGGCTGGCGTTACGGTCCAAAGGATACGGCCAAGCCTCTGCTGGACCTTCTCTTCAAGAATGGCTTGATCCCACGTGAGCTACAAACCCACTTCGCCGGGTTCCGCGCTGCAATTGAAGCGGGCCTACCCACAGTTGCCAATCCAAACAGGCACGGGCAAGGGTTGAAGCCAGTAGATGTTCCCGAACACTTTGTCGCGTACGCGTTGCACTTAGCGGCATCGAACATCGTGTTCCTGGTCGATTGCCACAAACGTCTGAAGTAGGGGGGCCTTCGCTGGAAAATCCTTGCCCAGCCCGTCGACTCATCCATCTCTCTCCAACTCATTTGAGGCAGAGGTGTTAGCCGGTTCCGCCGCTGAGATTCGATTACTTTTCGCCTTGTCAATCCGTATTTTTGCGAATTTTCAACCACTCCAAAATGTGCTAGCGTGATTCATTTTATGATTACACTAAACAACTCGCTGACGGACGCAGACCCCGCCACACCGGCTCGCGAAGTCATTTCCATTCACTCGCTTACAGAACGCCCTTTTCTCTCTCTAATCTATACGGAAAATATTAGAAACGGACTCAACCCACTGAAAACAAGCCACATAATTTTTTCTAATCTATCCGTCTCCCGGCCCACGCGTTCCGAGCCGCATTTCGCGGGCCGCAGACCGCCGGTCGCGGATCGCGGGTTTCTAATATACAGTTCCGCGATTAGAAATCGCTCTAACTCGTTGAAAACACAGGGCCGGCATGCCGTCTAATATACAGTTGCAGACGGGCTGCGGTCAGCCGATCCGTGGGAATCGCACCGGCTTGCCGATCGGGGTTCGGGCTTCATCCTCCACTTCCTCTGCCTCCTTTGCTTCCTGTGCTTCCTTTCTCTTGATCGATACACAAGTGGAAACAGAATTCACCCTAACTCATAGAAAACAAACGACGGCGACTCATTCTAATCGATACATTCCTGAGCTATCGCGCAGAGCTTTCGCGCAGCGGGAAACTCAGCAGGAGGGCGTCTTCGGGCGGGGCGGAGTAGTAGCGGGGGCGGCGGCCGGCGGGCGCGAATCCGTGGCTCTCGTAGAACTGAATGGCGGGCTCGTTCGAGGCGCGCACTTCGAGGAAGACGCGATCGGCACCGACGGAGCGGCTCCAATCGAGCGCCTTCGTCAGCAGCGCCGTTCCCACGCCGCGGTGGCGCGCATCCTGGCGCACCGCGAAGTTCAGGATCTCGGTCTCGCCGGTAAGAGCGCGCGCGACAAGAAAACCGACGATTCCCGCTTCCCCTTCCGCCACCCAGCCGGCCATCTCACCGCGAGCGATGCGCTCGTAGTCCGCAGCCGTCCACTGGGCGATCTCCGGCGAGACGGACTGAATTGCGAGAACGGTTTCGATGTCGCGGAGTTCGAGCGCACGCAGGTTCAAGATTTCAGGGGCCCTTCCAATGGAGCTCGGCGTCCGAACGGCGAACGTAGTTCGCATCGAGCGTCAGCGCGTCCATCACTTCGCCGCGCAACGCGCGCGCATGCGCGAGCTGGCCAATCACCGGCGCGAGGACGCCCGAGACTCGCTCGAAATGAAGGCCTGGACCGCCCGTCTCAGAATGAGATAACAGCTGCTTCAGCATCGCGGCATCCGGTGTCACGACGGTTGCGCGCTCCGGTGCGAGCGTTTCGCGAACCGCCTGCCAGAATTCCGCGGGCGAGGCAACGCGATCCGGTCCATCGGCAACAAGGCGGCCGCCATCGCGCCGGTAGAATCCGAAATAGTATTGGCCGCGATGCGCGTCCACGACCGGCACAAGCGCTGATTCTGCAAGCGATTGCTCCGCAACCGCTTCGAGGCCGCTGATGGCGGCAACGGGCTTGTTGTGGACTTCGGCCCAGGCTTTCGCGGCTGTGAGCGCAACGCGCAGACCGGTGAACGAGCCCGGCCCCGCGTTCACGGCAAACAGATCGAAACGGTCGTGGGAGAGATGGAGTTCCGTGCAAAGAAAATCGAGATGCCGAAACATTCGTGACGAATACGTTTCGTCCGTCTCGGTGGACATTACGCCGATGACTTTTTCATCATCCAGTACGGCAACGCTTCCGGCGCGCGAGGCCGTATCCAGGGCAAGAATCAGCACGGAGGCGATTATAGGGCAATTCGCGGGCCAAACCGGAGCGAAACAAGCGTTTCTCGCAAGATTTCATGCTGTAGGAAAAGCGCGGATTTACTTGACGTTTGCTCTGCATGTGCCTAAAATTTCAACATGCTCTTCGGGGAGGGGCCTTCCACTTATGGACTTTAAGCTAGGCGAAAAGGTTGTCTATCCGAACCATGGCGTAGGGGTAATCGAGCAGATCAGTTACGGGTACCTGAACGGGCGGTCCGAACGCTACTACATGTTGCGCATCGTCTCGAGCGGGCTGAAAGTGATGGTCCCGCAATCCAACGCAGAAAACGTGGGGCTGCGGGCCGTGATCCGATCCACCCAAGCCGGTGAGGTTCTCTCCTATCTCGAGAAGGGCCGTTCGGCGTCCCACCACGACTGGAAGCACCGCTTCAAGGAGAATTCGGACCGGATGCGGACCGGATCGCTGATGGAAGTCGCCGCGGTTCTGAAGGGTCTTGTCGCGCTGAGCCGGACGAAGCCGCTTTCGTTCCGTGAGAAGAAGATGCTCGAACGCGCGAAGTATTTGCTGGTCAGCGAACTCGCCACCGTGCGCAACACCTCTGAACAAGCGGTAGAGGTGAACATCGTCCGCGCGCTGGCGAAGGCGAAATTGCAGATGCCGGAAACGGTGACTTTGCCGGAATAGCTTTCTCTTTCTCTCCATACGCCGGGCACAATCCTTACGGGTTGTGCCCGGTTGTATTTTGGGGCGCGATTTTTTCAGGCACGCCTTACTTCTTTCCCCAGCCGCCCCCGCCCGGGGACTCAATCCGGATCACGTCGCCCGCCCGCGCATAGAACCCGCACTTCGACGGCACAGTTTCCCGGCGGCCGCGCGAAATGAATTCGTTCTTCCCTTTCGCGCCGGGCAAGCCACCGGCTAGGCCGTACGGCGGAATCGTGCGCCGGTCGCTCAGCATGCCCACTTGCGCGTCGACGAGCAGCTCGATCTCGCGAACGATGCCGTCGCCGCCGCGGTACTTCCCTTTTCCCCCCGAGCCGCGGCGCAGGCCGTAACGCCGCACGCGGACGGGGTAGGTAATCTCGAGCACTTCCGTCGGCGTATTCAGCGAGTTCGTCATGTGGGTGTGAACGCCGCTGATGCCGTCGCGTCCGGGACGCGCGCCCATGCCGCCGGCAATCGTCTCGTAGTACGCGAACGGTTCGCCGCCGTGCCGCGTGTCGGCGCCGCCGAAGGTGAGATTGTTCATCGTGCCGGAACTGGCGGCTGGAATCCTGCGCGGCAGAGCGCGAGCGAGCGCGCGGAGAAGCGTGTCCGTGATGCGCTGCGACGTTTCGACATTGCCTCCGGCGACGGCGCGCGGCGGGCGGGCGTTCACGATCGTTCCCTCGGGCGCGATCACGCGAATCGAGCGCATCAGGCCCGACGTGGCGGGGACCTGCTCGTCGAGCAGGCACCGGAAGACGTAGAAGACGGCGGATTCGGCGATCGCCGCGACGGCGTTGACGCTGCCCGCGCACTCGGGCGCCGAGCCCGTGAAATCCACTTCGGCGCGTTCTCCGCGAATGCGAATCGTCACGCGGATGCGGATCGGCTCCGGCGTGACGCCGTCGTTGTCGAGGCAATCTTCGCCGCGGTAGACGCCGTTCGGAATGCCGCGCAGGACCGAACGCATCATCGCGTCCGAATACTCGAGGAGAAATCGGCTGTAGCGTGTGACTTCCCCGCGGCCGTAGCGGACAACGATTTCCCCGAGGCGGCGTTCGCCGATGCGGCACGAGGCGATTTGCGCGGTCAAGTCGCCTTCGCGCTCGCGGGGCGTGCGGACATTGAAGAGCAGCGTCTTCAGCACGTCGCCCGCGACACGCCCCGCGACGTAAATCTTCACCGGCGGAATCCGCAGGCCTTCCTGAAAGATCTCGCGCGAGAGCCCCATCGAGCCGGCCTGTGCGCCGCCGATATCGGAGTGGTGCGCGCGATTGGCGACGTAAAACATGGGACGGCGGCTGCCGCGCAGAAAGACAGGCATCACCATCGTCACGTCTGGCAGATGGGTGCCGCCCGCGTACGGGTCGTTGAGGACGGCGATGTCGCCGGGGCGGAGATCGACGGCGCGGACGGCGGCTTCGACCGAGCGCGGCATCGACCCAAGATGAACGGGCATGTGGTCGCCCATGGCGAGCACTTCGCAATCGGCGTCGAAGACGGCGCAGGAATAATCGCGGCGCTCCTTGATGTTCGGCGAAAACGCCGAGCGGCGCAGCGCGCCTCCCATTTCCTCGGCAACGGAATGGAAGAGGTTCTTGAAGATTTCGAGGAGCGTCGGATCGAAGCGGCTCGGCATCGTTTCTCCCTTGCTCACGTCCCGGACGGCGTCGCAATCAGATTCTCGAATTCGTCGACGCGAACGGTCCAGCCCGGCGGCACGACGGTGGTGGCGCTGTATTCCGAGGCGACGGCGGGACCGCGCAGGAGATTTCCCGGCGTGAGCTGTTCGCGCGAATAGATCGGAGTCTCGCGCCGCTTGCCGGCGAAATAGACCTGCCGCCGCGTGACGATTGCGGCGCGCGAGTCCGCGCGGCCGAGTTTCCGGCGAGGCCAGGGGATGGCCGACATCCGCCCCGTGAAGCGCGCGCGGACGTTGACGACTTCGACCGGGCGCGCCGGGTCCGAATAGCCGTAGCGCCGCTCGTGCTCGCGATGAAACGCGCGGACGAAATCGCCCGCGGCCGCAACGAGCAGTTCGTAGGCCTGGCCGACGTAGCGCGCCTCAACGAAATACTCGAGCCGAATCGAGGAGCCGGAAAAGCCTTCGGCGCGCATTTCGCGAAGCCCGTGGCGCGCGAGGCCCGAGAAGTGAGGCCGAAGCGAACGCGTGACCGCCGGCAACGAATCGACCGGAAGCAGCACGGTCTGCGAGAAATCCTTTACGACGTCGGCGCGCAGAATCCCGAGAGCCGAAAGAGCTCCCGGAAACTTCGGGATGAGCACGCGCGGAATCGAGAGGCACGCGGCCAGCGTGCAGGCATGAAGGCCGCCGGCTCCGCCGAATGCGACGAGCGTATAGTCGCGCGGATCGCGGCCTTTCTCGATCGAGATGACGCGGATAGCTTTCTCCATCGTCGCTTCCACGACGTCGAGAATTCCCTGCGCGAATTGCTCGAGCGAGCGCATCCCGCGGACGCCACGAATCGCGCGATGCATGAAGTCGCGCGCGCGGTCCTCGTGGAGGCGAAAATCGCCGCCCAGCAAACCTTCGCTGCCAAGCCGGCCGAGAATCAAGTGGGCGTCGGTGACGGTCGGCAGCTCACCGCGGCCGTAGCAAATCGGGCCGGGATCGGCGCCGGCGCTTTCGGGTCCGACGCGGAGCGCTCCCGCGCGATCGAAGCGCGCGATGGAGCCTCCGCCTGCGCCAACCGTGTGAATTTCGAGCATCGGCACGGCAATCGGCAGTCCGGCGATGACCGACTCGTTGGTGGTGCGGAGCGCGCGCTCGATCAGCGCAACGTCGGTGGACGTGCCGCCCATGTCGAAACTGATGACGTGGTCGTAGCCCGCGTCCGCCGCAACACGGCGTGCGCCCAGAACGCCGCCGGCGGGCCCCGAAAGCACGGTTCGCACAGGCTCGCGCGCGGCAAGGCCTGCCGGGAGAATGCCTCCACCCGATTGCATCACGCGCACGCGCGAGCGGCGCGACGCCGGACTGCGTTTGCCGCTCGCGGCTACGGCCGCGGCAGCGTGCCGCTCGATCTCCGCGAGATACCGGCTCATTACGGGCGCGAGATAGGCGTTTACGACAGTGGTGGATGTGCGCTCAAACTCGCGGAACTCGGGAAGAATTTCGTGGGAGACGGAAACCGCGTAACCGGCTTTGCGCAAGCGGCGAGCAAGCGCTCGTTCGTGCTCCGGCCTGAGAAACGAAAACAGCAGGCACACGGCGATCGATGAGGCTCCGGACGCAGCGACGCGCCGGACCATTCGCGAAATTTCCGCCGGTGAGAGGGGCGCAATCACTTTTCCGTCGGCGGCAACGCGCTCGCGCGCGCCGAATCGCCGTTCGCTGGGGACGAGCGGCTCGAGGCGCTCGACGAAGAAATCGTACAGTCGCGGGCGCGCCTGGCGGCCAATTTCCAGGACGTCTTCGAAGCCGGCGGTCGTCACCAGGGCGACGCGGCCGCCACGGCGTTCGAGGATCGCATTCGTCCCGACGGTGGTACCGCACAAGAGGTCGAGCTCCGCCTTATCCGAACGTGACGCGCCGACCGCGATTTGCTGCAGGACGTCCGCTATGGCTTTGGCGGGGTCGCTGCGCGCCGAGGGAATCTTGAGGATTTCGATGCGGCCATCGCGGAGAAAAAGGCAGTCGGTGAATGTTCCGCCGGTGTCGATGGCGACGCGCATGACTTTTGTAGGTCAGGGTTTGCAAGTGCAACCCTGAGGACCCGACATTTTACACGCAGCGGAGCGAAATCCGATGCGAACCGCGAATAACGCCTACGATTTGCGCGGAGCCAGGATGCGTTCGATCTGCCGGATGTGATTGAGGTCGTGGCCAGCCATCATGCGGACGATCGTCTCGATGGACTCTTCGCCGCGCTCCGCATGTATGCCGTAATGTTTCCACTGCTCGGGCGAGAGGGATTTCAGGAGCGCGAGGTTCGCTTCACGGAATGCGCGGTACTGCTCGAGCGATTTCCGCGCGTCGCGTTTTTCGTAGTGCCCGCTCTTTACCCAATCGTCCTGATTGAACGCTTGAATCGGGCAGCCAGGGGCGCCGAGGATCATTCGCATGCGGTAACCGACGACGATTTCAGCCTCGGCGAGGTGCGCCGTGATTTCCGCCACCGACCACTTCTCCGACGCCGGCCGCTTGCGCAATTTCGCGGCGGGAACGCCTTTCAACAGGCGCTCGATCTTCCCGGCTGCGGCGGCTTGCATCTTCATGGGATCCTGAGCACTGGCGACGTTGTCGAGGATGCGTTTTCGGTATTCCTGGAATGTTTCAGGCATTGGGTCATCTCCGGCTTGGATTCGCCCCGCCGATATTCTAGTGAATCGGCTGGAAGGCTACAAACCCCGTCGACCGGCCATACAACCCTGGCGGCTCATCCAAATTGGCATCCTTGGTTCAGGAGTCAGGCCCGTACCGAAGGGCGTATTTCCGGTTCTGGAAACTCGCCGCTTGAAAGCGGCGGCGGTAGCCCCATGCCCCTTTACAATTTTCCGATAGGATCTACATGGCACCAAACCCGACCGACATTCGCCCGGTCAAGCCGGAGGAGCGCGAACTCGCGCTAAAACGCGAGGAGCAGACAAACATCGAGACCGAGCTCGCCGAATGCGAGCTGCGCGCGGCGAACCTGCGCGCGGAACTTGGCGCGTTTGAGCGGCAATATCTCCATTTCGTCGGCCTGCGCTACGCCGAACTCGACGAATTGAACGCGCAGGTGGCCGAGGAAATCGCCAAGGCGCAGCCCGGCAACGAGCGCGCGCAACGAACGGCACGAGAGGCGCGAGCGCGCGCGAGCAAGACTCGAACGTCAGCCGGCGAGAAGACGGAGCAGGAACCAAAGCCGTTCCAGGCGTCGCCGGAGCTGAAGCGTCTCTACCGAGAAGTTGCTCGCCGCGTGCATCCGGACCTTACATCGGACCGGGACGACCGAGCCAAGCGGCAGGAATTGATGGCCGAAGCAAATGAAGCATATGTGCAGGGCGATGAAGCGCAACTGACGAGAATCCTGACCGAATACGAATGCAGCCCCGAAGCGGTGAAGGGCGAAGGCGCGGGCCCGGAGCTGATCCGCGTGATCCGGCGCATCAGCCAAGCGCGCGGCCGCCTGACCGAAATCGAGGCGGAGCTGCAAGAGCTGCTACGGTCCGACCTTCATCAACTGAAGACGCGGGTGGACGAAGCGGAGAAGCATGGCCGAGATGTCGTGAAGGAAATCGTCGGCAAAGTGGACGAGCAGATCGGCCAGGCGAAGCGGCGGCTGGAAAATCTCCAACAGCGGGTTCAGGCGTAGGCACGCATATGGAAGTGGACGAGAAAACGAAGGGCTCCCACATTGTACCGGCTGGGCCGCAGGGATTGGCGGTGCGGTCGGCCGCATTGGTCGCCCGAGGCCTACGCGACCTTGCGCGGAATTCGAACTGGCTGACAACGAAAGTGTTCGCGGGCCGCTCGCCGCACGCGGCAGTGTCCGCCGACGGCCACGTCTGCGCCGTGGCGCCGCCAGCCAAGAATGAGGCTCAGCGCGTCGTGCTCTACGACATCGAACGCGGCGCGCCGGCGCTGGCCCTGGCAGTCCCGAATGAGGCGATTTCGTTCGGCTCGAAGCTCGCGGAGAAGGCCGTGCTCGCATGGTCGCCCAGCGCGACATTCCTTGTGGCGGCATGGGGATTGTGGGAGCCGTCGCTGCACTTCTTCGATCTGCAAAGCAAGATGTTTCTCGGCATGTTCGGCGAGTTTGCGGAGTTTCCGCGCTTTGCGAGCTGGTCTGGCATGGGCCGATACTTCGCGCTGGCGGGATCGGGGAAGAAAGCGTCACTGGGGCTGTGGACCGCAGGCACGAACGCCATGGTGCTCGCGGGGCCAGCGTTGAGAACGATCGGACCGCCCGACTGGGTCGAGCGGCAAGACATCGGCGACGAAGCCGGCGACCAGGGAACGTTCGCCGGCTACGGGCGAATCGCTTTCAGTCCCGATGAACGAAGACTCGCAGCCGGAGTCGAGATTCAGGGAGAGTGGGCGGACGACGAGATTCTGTTCGTGGAGCTCCCATCCTTTGGAGCGGAAAAGACATTCCCCGCTCAGGGGCACATCACGGACATAACCTGGACGCCCGACAGCCATTACCTGATTTATTGCGCCGCCGGGCAAGCCTATCGCGTGAACGTGGAGACGCTCGAGTCCGAGTCGATGCCATTCGGCGCGGAGCTGTGCCTGTGCCACCCGAACCGACCGCTTTGCGTCTGCTTCAGTTCGTGGCTGCGGAATTCGGCGAAGGGACGGCTGTTCCTGGTCGATCTCGACGCGCTCGACGTCTTCGACGAGCAACCTGCCGAGAATGTGGTCGACCTGCGCTGGAGCGTCGACGGGTCGAAGGCGTTCGCGGTGACCCGCGACGGCCTGGCGTATTCCTACGAACCGCCGTTCTAGCCCACCTGCGAGCTCGCAGTCAGGCCAGCGGGAAGTTGGCTTCCGCGTTCAGTGTGGCGTCTTCGCGTTCGCCGGAACAGAATCGCGCATAGCCCGCAGCAGCAATCATCGCGGCATTGTCCGTCGAAAGCGCGCGGCTGGGGAAATAGACGTCGATGCCGCGCCGCGCGGCTTCGGCTTCGAAACTGCGGCGGAGTTCGGAGTTCGCAGCGACGCCGCCTGAAACGAGGACAGTGCGAGCGGCGTGCTGCTCCGTGGCGGCAAGCGTGCGCGTGACGAGATCGTCGACGACGGCGCGCTGAAAACTGGCAATCAGGTCGAGCGTTGGCTGGGTCGAGTGGGCGCGCAAGGCGTCCGCGCTGCGCTCCCCACGCGCGAGGGCCTGCTGCCGCGCCTGAATTTCGGGTTGCAATTGAGGATTGCGGCGCAGGTGATATAGCACCGCCGTCTTGATTCCGCTGAAGCTGAAATCGTACGGATTCCCTTTCATTTTGGGCTCGCCGAAGCGAATGGCGTTCGCATTCCCATGCGGCGCGAGGCGGTCGATCACAGGCCCGCCGGGATATCCGAGCGCGAGCATCTTCGCGACTTTGTCATAGGCCTCGCCAGCCGCGTCGTCGCGCGTTCCGCCGATGCGGGAATACGAGAAAAGCGGCGCACCGTTCGTCGAGCCGGACTTGACGTGAAAAAGAATCGTGTGGCCGCCCGAAACAATCAAACAAACGGCGGGAAGCTGCGGCGAACGTCCGGCGGCGTGGGCTTCGAGCAGGACCGCATGGACGTGGCCTTCCAAGTGATTTACGCCAATCAGCGGCTTGCCAAGCGAGAGCGCGAGGACCTTCCCGTAGGTTACTCCGACGAGCAGCGAGCCGATCAATCCGGGACCGCGCGTGACCGCAATGGCGTCGATTTCGCCAAGGCCGATTCCCGCGCGTTCGAGCGCCTCGCGCACAACGGGGACCACCTGGCGCAAGTGCTCGCGCGATGCCAGTTCCGGAACGACGCCGCCGTACTTGCGGTGAATATCCACCTGCGACGCGACCACGCTGGAGACGATTCGACGTCCGCCAGCGACGATCGCGGCCGCAGTCTCGTCGCAGGACGATTCGATACCCAGAATCAAGTGGTCTTGCCGGCTCACGAACAGCCCCTCTTCGAGGTGAAATGACCTCCAAAATCCTATGCTAGCATAAGAGCGTGGGCCATCTTCACAGCCGCAGCCGCGTTCGGAGTGGCGGGCGCGTCTTGAGACGCAGATCTGATTCCTGATTCGATCCGGGGCGACAAATCCATGGCTGGAAAAGTGAGACGAGTGCGCAAGGCGGTTCTGCCGGTGGCGGGGCTTGGGACGCGATTCTTGCCGGCGACGAAGGCGATGCCGAAGGAGATGCTGCCGGTTGTCGACAAGCCGCTGATTCAGTACGCCGTCGAGGAATGCATCAAGTCCGGAATCGAGAACGTGATTTTTGTCACCGGCCGGCGGAAGAACGCGATCGAAGATCACTTCGATTCGGCGCCGGAACTGGAACGCTTTCTCGAAGAGCGCGGGAAACCGAAGCAGGCCGCGATGGTCCGCGACATCAGCGGGGGCCTGCATTTCAGCTACACGCGGCAGAGCGAAGCGCTCGGCCTGGGCCACGCGGTGCTGGCGGCCCGCGAGCTTGTGGGCGACGAGCCGTTCGCCGTGCTGCTGGGCGACGTGATCATGGACGGGCCCGAGCCGGCCACGGGTCTGCTGGTCGATATTTACGAGAAAACCGGAATCGGCGCGATTGCGGTGGAGACAGTCGCTCCGGAGCAGGTCCACCTGTACGGAATCATCGACGCGGCTCCCGCGAAGGAAGCCCGCGTGTCCGGCGAGCTGCTGCGCGTGAAGGATCTCGTCGAGAAGCCGAAGCCCGAGGAGGCACCGTCAAACCTCGGCGTCACGGGACGCTACGTGCTGCCGCCCAAGATCTTCGAGTACCTCGAACGAACGAAGCCCGGCATCGGCGGCGAGATCCAGCTCACCGACGGGCTGCGAATGCTCGCTCACAACGAGGGGCTGTACGCGCAGATCTACGAAGGGAAAACGCACGACGCCGGCGACAAGCTCGGCTTTCTGAAGGCGACCGTCGAAATTGCGCTGAAGGATCCGCGTTTCGGCGCGGACTTTCGCAGCTACCTGCGGAGCCTGAAGCTGTAGCGCGGATCGAGACGGCTCCCGCTTGGCGCGAGCGGCACGCGCCGCTCACGAAAATCTTCAACTGAAGTGGGCGACCACCTCGAACTCTTTTGCAGTGCCAGTCGGGAAAATCGCCGTGTCGTTGTGAGCCCCGCCGATCTTCGCGGCGCTCCCATTCACCGTAACGCTCTGCAGGGCGTTGGCCGCCGGCAGCCGGAACTTCACTTGCAATTCCTTCGGAGCGCCCGCGCGGGCGAGTTCCACCTTCGCCGTCACGTTCTTTGCGTCCGGCTTCGCCGCCATCCTGAAATTGACGCGGCCCCAGCGCGTCGGCGCGTGATCGACGCGAATTTCCTTTCCTGAGATTACCCAATCGCGAGGCAGGCCTTTCGCAAGGTAAAGGCGATCGTCATCGGAGTCTTCCAGCACGAGCATCCAGCGAACGAGCAGCGGAATCGTCTGTTGCGCGGGAATGCAAAATGTTGCGAGGCCGCCCGTGATCCCGGAGACCTCGCCGGCCGTCCAGCTTCCCCGCGTGTGATCGTGATAGCGATGCGCGTACAGGAAGAGCAGATACTCCTCGATGCGATCGAGGCGCAGCAGCATCAGCGCATAGCCGTGCGAAATGAAACCGAGAATGTCGCGGCCGGTCGGATGCGGCGGCTCGACATTGGCAACGACGCCGAATGTGGTGGCGCCGTAGGCGCGCATGCAGTCGATGACGGTGTTCGCGAGGTCCGGCGGCAAGACGTCGGCCTGCAACAGCTCTGCATATCCGCGATGCGGCCAGCCCTGCGGGCTGGGACGCTCCTTCTGCATCGACTCCCAGAACGTCATCGTCGTGCCGGCGTATGTGCCAATGTAGGGAGGGTTCATGTCTTTCCGCAGATTCTTCTGCATGCTGGCGACGACGGAATCCTGCAGCGTCTTGCTGCGCTTCAGCCAGCCCGCAGCCCAGTCTTCGACGCCCGGCTGCGGCTTCGCGCGATTGATCTCCAGCCACGCGCGGCTCAGGTCCTTCATCCCGCGTGCCGCCCACGCGTTGTGGGAGTAGTACGGCAGCCACCAGGTCATCGGCTTAGGAGAGAGAGCGGAATCGGATTCGCTCCAACCGTGAATCAGCCCGTGGCCCGGATCGTCGGCCGGCAGCTTGAGACTTTCGTCGTGGAGTCCGGTGAGCAGGTCAACGGTTGCCTCGATCTTGTCGCCGTGCTTTTCGAGCAGCGCATGATCGCGCGTGTAGTAGTAGTACCGCGCGAGAAGCGAGAGGGTCATGCCAAACTGCGCGACTTCCGGCCCGCGCATGTCGATCATGCCCTTCGCGTCGGTGAAATCGGTGAGGTAATTGTCGATGATGTCGTGCGCCATCCCGAAGCGGCCCCATTCGAGATTCGCGTACGTCGCCATCGTGAAGATGTCCTGAAAACCATCGCATTCGGGGCCGCGGTACCAGAAGTCGACTGCGCCGTAACGCGGATGAATGCCACCTGGCCGGACCATCAGCTCTTTCGCGAACGCGTGCTTCGACATGTTCACCCAGTCATCCTGCGGAAGCGACGTGGGCGCGAAATCGTGAAGCAGCGCGTCCCAGTAACTTGCGAACGACAAGAGCGCGCTGTAAAACTCCTCCGGCTTGGGATCAACGCGGCGCGGCGGGAATGGAGTGTAGGTATTGCCGTACACGACTTTCGTCACTTTGCCGTTTTCGATGCGGGCGGTGCGGTGCCATGTCCGCACGATGAATTTGTCGGGCGCATGGACATCCGCAAACACGATGGCTTCAATGTATGCCGAATCGGAAATCGGGAAGACCTTCCTGACCGCAGGCATCCAGCCTCCGACGAGACCGTCAAACCGCTTTCGCGCCAGCTCGAACGTGAGCTCCGGGAAGAACTGGACCGGATGATAGGTTTCGGTGTTCGCCCCCGGCAGGACCGGCTCCGTCTCCAGCGATTCCCTGGTTCCGACGAAATTGTCCCATGGCAATCGTCCGGCACCGCCGCGCTCTCTCACGCTTCCCTGCGGTGGCGCCGCCAGCCGCACCTGCTCCGGGTCCGGGTCTCCGTTCTGCAGCAATTTGTCCGCAAGAAGATCTCGGCCCGACGTTCCAATATCCTTCAGGTCGAGGCCCAGATAGGGCGTCGCTGCTTCGTCAAACGTGGGTTCGGCGTTCCTGGTCAGCACGCGCGCCGTGCCAGCGGAAGAAACGAAGGTAATAGAGCCGTCACGGGTTCGCAGATCCTCGTAGACCTTCCATCTGGCGGCACCAGATTTGAATTCGCATACAAGCGTGCGGCCGCTTGTATCGACGGAGCTTGCCGGAAGGGACGCGAACGGCTTGAGTGGCGCAGCCGACGGAGTGATCGTGGCGCCCACGGCCCCCACGTATTTCATGCTCGCGGTCGCTACAGCCAGATTCTGCAGAAACCTTCGACGGTCCATTTCGCTTCCCCCAGGTGACGTTCATGGGCGGGACGAGAGCGCCCGCCGGGCACACTGTACCGCCAAGCGTTCCGCGTGTAAACGTTTACTGTCCTCCAGGGCCGAAGGGCAAGGCCTCACTTCCCCAGCTGCACAACCGTCAGCGACTTGAGACCATGCGAACCCAGCGGGCCGGCCGCTTGTCGTGAGGCGCGACCAGCTTGAATGGGCCTTCCTTGGAATCGAGCGGCGTCCCCTCGAGAGTGTCCGCGACGAGCACGTCGGAATCCTGAAAATCCGAATCCAACTCAGCCAGTGAGAGCGGCAGACTTCGAGCGTCCAAGGGGATGCGGAAGAAACTGAGAAGTGGCGGAGAGGGTGGGATTCGAACCCACGGTAGGGTTCCCCCTACACTCGCTTTCGAGGCGAGCTCTTTCAACCGCTCAGACACCTCTCCGCGGTCGGTGTGCAGCTTGTTTAGCTTAGCAAAGGCTCTCGGGCCTCACAACACCGCTTGCTGCGAGCGAACACTTAACGGCACGACCCGCTTCGGCGATTTGCGCTTGGATAGGGGGGGCGGTCGCGGTATTGTGGCGCGCGTTCGATGGCGAACATCCTTTACGGCGTCAACGGAGAAGGCGCCGGCCACTCCAGCCGGGCGCGCGAAGTGCTGGCGCACCTGGAATCGCAAGGCCATGCGGTTCACGTCGTCTCGTTCGACCGCGGGCTCAAGAATCTTTCCGGCGATTTCGATGTGACCGAGGTTTTCGGGTTCCGGCTTTCCTATCTTCGCAATCGGGTCCGCTACGGCAGGACCGTCCTGGGAAACCTTGCGCGCGCCCCGCGCGCCCGGCAGAGCGTTCGCAAACTGCAGGAACGCGCGAAGGAATGGAAGACCGACATCGTGGTCACGGACTTCGAGCCGATCTCCTGCTTCGTCGGGCACCGGACGGGTCTTCCGGTGATCTCGATCGACAATCAGAATATCCTCGTGCGGGCCGAGATCTTGTATCCGCCGCAATATCGCAGAGACGCGGCGGCGGCAAAACTCGTCACGCGCGTGATGACGCCGCGCTGCGACGTCTATCTCGTAACGTCGTTCTTTTCCGCCCGGCTGAAGAAGAAACGGACATTTCTGTTCCCGCCTATCTTGCGCAAGGAAATTCTGGATGCCCGCGCGCGGATCGGCGACTCGGTTCTGGTTTACGTCACCTCGCCTTCGGCGGAGCTTCCGGCACTTCTGGCGCGCATCCGGGAGCGCTTCGTGTGCTACGGGTTCGGGCGCGAAGGCACGGACCGCAATCTGACCTTCCGGAAGCCGAGCCTCGCGACGTTTCTCGAAGACCTGACTTCCGCGAAAGCCGTGGTCGCAAATTCGGGATTCTCGCTGGTCAGCGAGGCGCTGTACCTGGGCAAACCGTACCTCGCATGGCCCGTGAAGCGCCAGTTCGAGCAGATCTTCAACGCCTTCTATGTGGACAAGATGGGCTACGGCGCCTACTGGGACGACCTGAACAAGGAACGCATCGAATCCTTCCTCTTCAATCTGGATTCGTATCGTGAGAATTTGCGTCAGTATCCTCGACAGGATAATTCGGCGCTATTTGCCAAGCTGGATGAGCTGATACTAAGATTTTGCGGCTCGCCTTCGTGAGGAGTAGAAGATGAAGAGGACCGGGATCGCTCGCCGCGCAGTCTTTGCGTCAAAGCTGTCCGTCATTCTGGTGGTGGCGTTCGCAGTTCAGGCCGCGGCCACACGCCCCGCAACAAATCCTCCCGGGAAAAACGAGCCCGTCGCTGACCCGCGAGCCGTGGTAACAGTCGGCCACGCGCGATTCACGATTTTGACGCCGCAGCTCATCCGCATGGAATGGGCCGCGGACGGCAAGTTCGAAGATCACGCCTCGCTCGTCTTTCTGAATCGCAAGCTGCCGGTACCGAAATTCGATCAAACCGTAATCGCCCGCGGTGGCATTAGGAGTGTGAAGCTACGGACGTCCAGCTTCTCACTCATGTACAGCGCCACAAGCGAGAACAATGGGAAATTCACCGCCGAGAATCTCCGCATCACCTTCACGCTCGATGGCAAGGAGGTCGTGTGGCATCCGGGCATGGAGGACACCGGCAACCTCCTCGGCACGGCGCGCACGCTCGACGGCGTGAAGGGCTCGAACACGAAACTCGAGCCGGGTCTCGTTTCTCGCGATGGATGGGTCCTGGTAGACGACAGCACGCGGCCGCTTTTCGATTCGGACGATTTTTCGTTTACGCAGGGCGAGAAGAGCCCGTGGCCGTGGGTGATGGAACGTCCGGCCGGCGACCGGCAGGATTGGTATTTCTTCGGCTATAGCCACGATTACCGGCGCGCGCTGTACGATTTCACGCAAGTCGCCGGGAAGATTCCGCTGCCACCCCAGTTCGCGTTCGGCGTGTGGTGGTCGCGCTACTGGTCGTATACGGACCAGGAATTCGAGCAACTCGTTGAGCAGTTCCACTCGCACGAAGTTCCACTCGACGTGCTCGTAATCGACATGGACTGGCATCCCACGTTCGGCATGCACTGGTGGGACAAGCAGGTCGACGCGTCGGGGCACAATCTCGGCTGGACCGGCTATTCCTGGAACAAGCTGCTCTTCCCCGATCCGACCGCGTTCCTGACGTGGGTCCATCAGCGGGGCCTGAAGGCCACCATAAACATGCACCCCGCTTCCGGAATCCAGCCGTGGGAGACGCGCTATCCCGAAATGGCTCGGGCTATGGGCATCGATCCCGCGACGAAGCAGTACGTTCCCTTCGACATCACGAACAAGAAATTCGCGACGAACTATATGGACATCATGCACCATCCGCTCGAACGCCAGGGCATCAACTTCTTCTGGCTCGATTGGCAGCAGGAGGCCAACACGAAGCTGACGGGCGTCAACCCGACCTGGTGGCTCAACTACGTTCACTTCACCGATCAGGAGCGCGAGGGCAAGCGCGCGCTGCTCTTTCATCGCTGGGGCGGTCTCGGGAACCACCGCTACGAAATCGGATTTTCCGGCGACACGATCTCCGTGTGGGATTCGCTGGCGTTTCAGCCTTACTTCACGGCAACGGCTGCAAACGTCGGGTACGCCTACTGGAGCCACGACATCGGCGGCCATATGCCGGGCAAGATCGAGCCGGAGTTATTTCTGCGCTGGATCCAGTTCGGCACTTTCAGCCCCATCCTGCGCACGCACACGACGAAAAATCCGGACGCGGAACGCCGCATATGGGCGTACCCCGAACCTTATTCCGACTTGATGCGGCAATCGTTCCTTCTGCGCTATGCGCTCCAGCCGTACATCTACACGGAAGCGCGGCGCACCTACGACACCGGCGTGGCTTTCCTGCATCCGCTTTACTACGACTCACCGGAAGCCACTGAAGCCTACGCCGACAATGATGAGTACATGTTCGGCGACTCGATGCTGGTGGCCCCGATCGTTCAGCCGGTAGACAAGGACTCGCAGCTTGCGAAGCGCTCCGTCTGGCTCCCGAAAGGAGATTGGATCGAATGGTACAGCGGCGCGCACCTCAAAGGCCCTGCCTCTCTGAAGCGCAGTTTTTCGATCGAGCAGGTCCCGGTCTACGTCAAGGCCGGAAGCATCATCCCCATGGAGCCGCAGATGCGTTATACGGGCGAGAGGCCGGTTGATCCGCTGATCCTCACCGTCTTCCCGGTCGAAGATGGTCAGACGTCGACCTACAACCTTTACGAGGACGCGGGCGACACGCCCGGCTACAGGATTGGCCGGGACGCTTGGACCAGGATTCGCGCGACTGCTTCCGCCGACGGCGCCGCGACCATAATCACGATTTCGCCGGTCGAGGGCAGCTACCCTGGCATGCAAACGACGCGAGCCTATGAAATTCGCCTTCCAGGAAGCTGGCCGCCGGAGTCCGTCAGTGTTAACGGCGCGCCTTTGACGCACACCCCGAAAGGCCCGGGCTGGAGCTACGAAGGAGGCGCGCTGGCGACGGTCATCCGAACGCACAGTTTCAGCACGTCAGCCGCCGTGAGCGTCTCCGTGAAAATCAAGCCGGAGCTAGCGCGCGAAAAGTCGTTGCTCGATGGCTTCGAGGGCAAAACGGCTCGTCTGCGCGAGACGTACGACATTCTGAACCGGGCATGGCCCGAGGGCTGGAGTCCAGACGATCTCGTCGAAGCAATGCAGACGTGCGACCGAATCAGCTACCGGCCGGAAACCGCCTTCGATGAACTTAGCAAGTTCTCGGAGCGGCTTGCGGTACTCCGCAAACGGATTGAAGCGATGCACGAAACCGAGAATTCGCCGGAGTTCCGCGCGGCGGTGAAAGCGAACCTCTTCGGCCAGCCCGGGCCGGGCGAGGAGGACGTGGTGACCCGCTATCACCGGCTCGTTGAACTCGGCCTCGCCCATCTGGCGGGCGCTCTGCCGGCGCAATAGAGGGACGTCTAGTGTGACCCGCCGATCTTGGTCAGCGTTTCCTGCGCGCGACCCTTGTAAGGACTGTTGACCTTCACGGCCTCCGCGAGAACCACTCGCGCCTCAGGAATCCGCTGCATCTTCGCCAGCGTGAAGCCCAGCCGGTACAAATTCCGCCCGTAATAGAAGTCGTTCGGCTTGAGCAGAGGGCTGGCCTGCTTGAACGCGTCGACCGCAGCCGGATTCTTTCCCTTCACCACATTCGCCTCACCCAGCGCGGAAAGCGCGATTCCCTTTTCGAGCGAAAGCTGCTGCGACCACTGGTCGTCCGTCACATTGTCGGGCTTCTTCGCGGTTTGGAGAACGTCGAGAGCCTTTTGCGCATCAGCCATGGCTTTGTCGAGCTGCTGGCCGTTGTCGGTCCAATAATCCGCCAGCAGAAGCAGCATCGAAACGTCATTCGGATCCGCGTCGAGCGTCTTCTGGGCCGTCTCGAGCATCTTGGCCGTGTTCTGCCCTTGCTGGTAAGCGATCGCCGTCTGATCCCGCGCACCCGCCGTGTAGGGCGAATCCGGGAATGCAGCCACATAGCGCTCAAAGAGCGCCGCGCGCGCGGCGTTGTCCTGGGTCTTGTACGCCGCTTGGACCATCGCGTACTCGACGTAGCCCAGGTCGCCTTGCGCCTTCGCAAGCGCGTCCTGCTGCGTTTGGGCCCAGTCTGCCGCCGAAGTCCCCGCTGGAGCCGGCGCGGCCCTGTAGTGCGTGATCACGGCGGACACTTTCTCGCCAACGGCATAGAGCTGCTTCACATCTCCCATTTCGTCCGCTGCCCTCGCCATGTTGGCGGCCGTCGCCAAATTGTCGGGATCAAGCGCGAGCGCCTTTTCGCCGTATTCCAGCGCCTTCGCGTAGTTCTTCTGCGCGAGGTACGTTTGGACATAAAGCTGATCCCCGAGCAGCTCCAGGTCGCCCTTGCCATAGTCGGCCATGAACTTGTCGAGCAGCGCGACCTTGTCCGGCCCGTCCGGGGCCGCATAAATATCCGCCAGGGCCTTGTCTTCATCCGTGCCGGCCGCGACGACCACCGTCTTCCCAATTTGCGCAAAGGCCGCGCTCGCCAAGGCAAGCAATGCTGCGCCAACAACCAAAATGCGGTTCATAGGCACCTCCTCGCGGCCACCACGCGCGCATCTTAGTCGAAGGGGAGCGCACGCTACAATATCTTTCCTGGCCTCGCGCCAAGGCCATTGACGATTCGGCCGTTTCGTTGGAGCATTTCGGCGGCCATCATTTGACACGGAGGTGCACGATGCTCGCGGCAAGAACTTGGGAGACGCTCGACAGCGAAAAGCTCAGCGAAGTCATTTCGCGCAACATGATCAGCGGCGAGGACGGCACGCTTGCCCGCGTCCTGATCGCGCGCGGCGGGGTCGTGCCGCGGCATTCGCACCGCAGCGAGCAGTACACGATGATCCTCGCCGGCGCGCTGAAATTCATCTTCGACGACGGCGAGCTCGTGGTGCGGCCGGGCCAGGTGCTGCTGATTCCGGCGAACGTGCCGCACGCGGCTGAAGCGCTCGAAGACACTGTCGACATCGATTTCTTCGCGCCGCGCCGCGAGGATTGGATCAACAAGACCGACAACTATCTTCGCCGCGGAACGCGCGCGTAGGGAGCCGACCATGGACCTTGGACTCAAAGGAAAAGTAACAATTGTAGCGGCGGCAAGCAAAGGACTGGGCCGCGCGGTCGCGGAGGAGTTTGCGAAGGAAGGATGCGAAGTGGCCATCTGCGCGCGAACCGCGTCGGAAACCGAACGCACCGCGCAGGACATCGAGAAGCTTTCGGGGCGCAGCGTCCTGTGGCGCGCGATGGACGTGACCAAGGAAGACGCCGTGCGCAGCCTCGTCGCGGACGTCGAAAAGAAGTTTGGCCGCGTCGACATCTGCGTGACCAACGCCGGCGGCCCGCCAGCGAAGAAATTCCTCGACACCACGGTGGAAGAGTGGCGCACCGCAGTGGACCTGACGCTGATGAGCTCCGTTTATTTCGCGCGCGAGGTCTTGCCGCGGATGCAGCGCAATCGTTGGGGCCGCTTCCTCACGATCACGTCCGTTTCCGTCAAGCAGCCTATCGACGGATTGCTGCTCTCGAATTCCCTGCGCGCCGCGGTTGCGGGAATGGCGAAAACTCTCGCCAACGAGTTCGGCTCGAGCGGCATCACGGTCAACAACGTTTGCCCCGGCTACACGCGGACCGAGCGCCTCATCGACCTTGCGAACCGCCAGGCGCAGATGACGGGCAAGACGCCCGAAGAGATCTCGAAAGTGTGGACTTCGCAAATTCCCACGGGTCGCCTCGCGCTGCCGTCTGAATTCGCCGCGCTCGTCACCTTTCTCGCTTCCGAGCGGGCTGCTTCCATCAACGGCGCTACGATCCCCGTCGACGGCGGCTGGGTGAAAGGTTTGCTGTAGGCGGGCCGCAGGCGCGCAGCTGTCGCGGGCGAGCCAATCACTCCGCGAGCAGGATTCGCAGGTCGCGCAAATTGTTCCCGGTCGGGCCGGTCACAATCGCGTCGCCCAGCTTCGCGAAGAAAGCGTACGCGTCGCTGCGGCGCAGAAAATCTTTGGGATCGAGCCCCGCCGCTAACGCGCGCGCCATTGACTCGCCGTCCGCCACAGCTCCCGCAGCGGGACTGTTGCCGTCGATCCCGTCAGTTCCGGCGCTCAGCACCGTAATCTTCTTTCCGACAATTTTCGGTACGCACGCCAGCACGAACGCGGAGTTGCGCCCGCCAATACCGTCGCCGGTCACCGGACTGCTGACTTCCCCGTCGGCGATCACTGCCGCGCGCCGCTTTGGATTCGCTTTCTTGTGCGCCTCGAGCACGCGGATCAGATGATCCGCAGCCTTTTCGAATGGCCAGCTATCTGCCGCGATGTCGCAAAGACAAACGTAGCCCTCCGCCTCGCACGCTCGATGCGCTGCATGAGTCAGGTCATGCTCTCCAAGAAGAATCCTGAAATGCGCGCGCTCGAACGCCGCATCGCCTTCCTTCGGCGTCTCGCGCAGGAGGCGCCGTTCAAATTGGCCGCGAATCGACGCCGGAAACTTCGCGAGGAGGCCGTACTTGTTCACGATGCGCTCCGCGTCGGTGATTGTGGTCGGGTCGGGCAGCGTCGGTCCGGAAGCCAATGCGGACTCCTCGCCCTGCGGCACGTCGCTGATCGCGAAGGTTAGCTTCATTGACCGCGGGGCCGCAGCCGCAAGGCGGCCGCCTTTCGTCGCCGAAAGATGCTTACGCACGACGTTGATTTCTTCGATGGGCGCGCCGCACGTCACGAGCGCCGAATTCAGCTGCTGAAAATCCTCGAGCGTGACGTTCGAATCGAGCGGCTGTTCGACCAGAGCGGAGCCGCCGCCGGAGATGAGAAAGAAAACCAGCGTTCGCTCGTCGCACCGCGAGAGCCGGTCGAGAATCGCTCGTCCCGCGGCCAAGCTCTGCGCGTTCGGCAACGGATGCCCGCCGACGAACTGCGCCCATCCGGGCAACTCGCGAGGGGGAGGCGCCGGCGTTACCACAATCCCATTGGCGCGAAACTCGGGCGCGAGAATCGCGCTCAGCGCGTCGGCCATCGCGAACGAAGCCTTGCCAAAGGCAATCGCCACGATTTCCCGGTAATCGCGCAGATCGATCCCGCCGCCCGCTTGAATGCGGGAATCGCTGCGTGCAAGTTTTCTGGTGAGTGCGGCGCCGATGTCGATCGCCGCCAGGGTTTCCCGGAAGATTCGCTGCGCGGTTTGCTTCACGCCTTCTCGAGTGCGGCGGCTCCGGCGCGCGCGACGTCGAGGTCCTGGTCCTCGGTCCCGGCGCTCACGCCAATCGCGCCGACCACCTGCCCATCGGCAACCAGCGGCACGCCGCCTCGAATCGGTGTTTGCGCCCCAGGATTCGCCACCGCAAGGCCCACGACCAGCGGCAGATTCACCTGGTCGCCCACCATCGCCGGACCCGTCGCCGCGCGCCGCATCGCTGCAGCCTGCGCTTTCACGAGCGCGATCGAAATCGACGAGGGCTTGGCTCCATCCATCCGCTCGAAGCTCAGCAGGTGCGCGCCGTCGTCGACCACCGCAATGTTCATCGGGCAGCGGATTTCTTCGGCTCGGCGTTGCGCCGCAGCCAGCACAGCCCGCGCGCCCTCGAGCGTAAGCCTCGGATGGTTTCGTGTGATCAGTGGCATCGGTTCAGCCTCGCTACTTCAGCCCCAGCGCATCGGCGTTCAGCGCGTTCGGCGGCCGCTTGCCCTGGAACAGCGCCACCACGTTGTTCGCCGCCATCACCGCCATCTTCGTGCGCGTGTCCACTGAGGCGCTGGCAATGTGCGGCGTCAGAACCACATCCTTTCGCACCACGAGCGCAGGATGAACCTTCGGTTCATTCTCGTACACATCCAGCGCCGCTCCCGCGATCTTCTTGTTCTCGAGCGCTTCCGCCAGCGCCGCCTCATCTACCACGGGCCCCCGCGACGTGTTGATCAGGTACGCCGTCGGCTTCATCTTCTCGAGATTCTCCTTCGAGATCAGGTGATGCGTGTCGGGAAGCAGCGGTACGTGCAGGCTGACGAAATCGGAATCGCGAAAGAGCTTGTCGCGGTCGACGTATTCCGCGCGAAGCTGCTCCTCGACGTTCGCAGAGGCACGCACCGCGTCGCTGTACAGCACGCGCATGTTGAATCCGTACGCCCGCCGAGCCAGCCCGCGGCCGATGCGCCCGAAGCCGATAATTCCCAGCGTCTTGCCCCACACATCGCCGCCCACAAGCTGGTCGAGGTCCCACCCCGGCCACGTGCCTGACCGCAGCCAGGCGTCGCCTTCGAGCACGCGCCGCGCAACCGCCATAAGTAGCGCCCAGGCAAAATCGGCGGTTGTGTCGTCGAGAACGCCCGGTGTATGCGTTGCTGCAACTTTGTGCCGCGTGCACGCGTCCACGTTGATGTGATCGAAGCCGACGGAAACGGTTGCTGCGATGCGCAGCTTCGGCGCCGCGTTCAAAAGCTCCTCGTCGACCTGCTCCGTCAGCAGGCACACGAGCGCTTCCTTGTCCGCCACTCGCTTCAACAACTCAGCGCGGGGGATGCGCTCCGGTGAGGTCCAGTATTCGACGTCAAACTCGTCGTCAAGTATCTTGCGTGCAGCGGGAAACAGCGGGCGCGTCGCCAGAACCTTTGGCTTGGACAAGCACCACCTCAGGAATGCGGAAAATATGACCTCAGGTTGAGTAACACACAGTTCGCAAAAGTGTCAACGCGCGCCATACCCACGTGTTCACACGCGTCGCGGCCTTCGTTGACGTCCCCTGTTCCGCCCGACTATAGTGGCCGTGAGCCACGCGAAAGGTTCCTGCGCCGCCCAATGGATTCTCACCTTCTCCGCGATCTCAAGAAGCTCCTCGGACAGGACGCCGTCCTGGACAAAAAAGAGGACTTGCTCCTTTACGAGTATGACGGCTCCGTCGAAGTCGCCCGCCCCAATTGCGTGGTCTTTCCACGTACCACGGCCCAAGTGCTCAAAATCGTCCAGCTCGCGAATGAGCACAACACTCCGGTCGTCGGGCGCGGCGCTGGCACCGGCCTTTCAGGCGGCGCGCTCGCTCGCCACGGCGGCATTCTCATCGTTTTCTCGCGGATGAATCGAATCCTCACGATCGACGTCAAAAATCAGCGCGCGGTGGTTCAGCCAGGAGTTGTCAACTCGGACTTGAGCGCCGCGGTTGCCGATGCCGGGCTTCACTTTGCGCCCGATCCTTCCAGTCAGAAGGCGTGCACCATCGGCGGTAACGTCGCGGAGAACTCGGGCGGCCCGCACACCCTCGCCTACGGCGTCACCACCAACCACATCCTCGCTCTTGAAGTCGTGCTTCCCACGGGCGAACTGATTCGGATCGGCAGCCAGAGCCTCGATTCGCCCGGCTATGATCTGACGGGACTCTTCGTCGGCTCCGAAGGGACCATCGGCCTCGCCACGGAAATCACGGTGAAGCTCACGCGGCTTCCCGAATCCGTGAAGACGCTCCTCGCCATTTTTGATTCCATCGACGACGCCACCGAAACCGTCGCCGACATCACCGCGCGCGGAATCACGCCTGCCGCGTGCGAGATGCTCGATGGCTGGACTCTGCGCGCCATCGAAGACTACGTGCACGCCGGATTTCCGCTCGATAGCGGCGCTGTGCTCCTGATCGACGTCGACGGCCTCCGCGAAGCCGTCGAATCGCAGGCCGAGGGCGTCGCCGACGTCTGCCGCGTTCATCACGCACGAGAAGTTCGCGTGGCCCGGGATGCCGCCGAGCGGGACCTGCTCTGGAAGGGCCGCAAGAACGCCTTCGGCGCCGTTGGACGCCTTTCGCCGACCTACTACGTCCAAGACGGTGTGATTCCGCGAACCAAGTTGCCCGCCACGCTGCGCCGCATCAACGAAATCGGTAAGAAATACGGCTTCGACATCGGCAACATCTTTCACGCCGGCGACGGCAACCTGCATCCCATCATTCTCTTTGACGCGCGCGATGAAGACCAATTCCGCCGCGCCGTTGCCACGTCGGACGAAATCATCAGCTTCTGCATTGAGATGGGCGGCTCGATCACGGGCGAGCACGGCGTGGGCATGGAGAAAGACCGCCTGATGCCGCTGCTCTTCAGCGAGGCCGATCTCGACTTGATGCGCCGCGTCCGCGACGTCTTTAATCCCAAAGGCCTGTTGAATCCCGGCAAGATTCTGCCTTCCTCGAAAAGCTGCGGCGAAATCCACGTGCGCCCGCTGCCGGTCGCCGGTGCACCTCCCGCATGAGCGCCGGGACCAAGACGGCTGCGGCGCGATTCGCGGATATCGTCGGCGACACGCATTCCGTTCAGGATTCTGCTTCCCTAGCCGCATACACGATTGACGCCCGGCAGCCGTCGGTTGCTGTGCGTCCTGGCTCGAGCGAACAAGTCGCAGAAATCGTGAAGCGCGCGTCGGTCGAGAGACTTGCCATCGTTCCCGTCGGCGCTCGAACGAAGCTTGCCATCGGCCTGCCTCCGCGCCAGTACGACATCGCGCTCGACCTCACTCGTCTCAATCGCATCATCGCGTACGATCCTGACGATCTCACGCTCAGTGTCGAAGCCGGCGTCACGCTTCGCGAATTGGCTAAGGTACTCGCCGAGCATCGCCAGCTCCTTCCGCTGGCGGTTCCCTTCTTCGATCGCGCCACCGTGGGCGGCACGATCGCTTCGGGAGTCGATTCACCTCTGCGGCAGTACTACGGCACGGCCCGAGACTACGTCCGCGGCATCGAGTTCGTCACAGGCGAAGGCACGCCGGCGAAGAGCGGCGGGCGCGTAGTCAAGAACGTCACCGGGTACGACCTTCATAAGTTGATGATCGGCGCACTCGGAACGCTCGGCGTGATAACGAAAATCAATTTCCGAACGTTTCCCTCGCCGTTTGAGACTCGGGCGTTTGTCGCCAACTTCGACACCGCCGAACGCGCGCTCGCCATGCGCGCACTCGTCGCCCGCTCGCCGGTCACTCCGATCACGATGGAGATCTTCAGTCCCGGCACCGCGGATTTGCTCTATAGCGCGCCGCCTGCGCAAATCGAGCGGCATGCGATTGCACCGGGTCTTATCAGCAACGATTCTTGGTCGCTCACATCCGGCGTTGCTGGCACCGCCCAGACTCTCGACCGCTGCGAAGCGGAATTTCGACAAATGGCGTCACAAACGGGCGCGCTCGGCACGACGGTCTTAGGCCCGGATCAAATCCCTGGCGTGTTCGGGAGAAAACGTGAGTTCATCCCCATCGCGCTCGCGTCCTCCTCTGCCGCGACGATTCTGAAAGTCAGCGTCCTGCCGTCAAGGATGAAGGACGCGCTCGCCGAAATCGCCGGCGCCGCAAGAAACAATTCCTTGCGCTGGGCCGCCATGGCGCGCGGAGTAGGAATCATCTACGCGGCATTGCTTCCGGATTCATTGGGAGACGACTGGTGCGCCCGCACCGTTCGCACCGCGAACCAGATTCAAGTATCGGTCGCGCGGGCCGAGGGCCATGGGACGATACCGTGGTGCCCGAGCGAATGGAAATCCTCGCTCAGCGTCTGGGGTGCCGACCCAAGCGACTTGCCGCAGATGCGCGCGCTCAAAGCCGTCTTTGACCCGCACGGAATTTTGAGCCCCGGGCGATTCGTGGGGGGAATCTAGGCGATGTCGCCCGTGGCCCCAGAGCGCCCACGCGTCGCCCCGAGCGGCCCGCAGACCCACGAAGATGCGCAGCGTGAATTCGCGCTCACGTTGAGCGGCTTCAGCGCCGTCGACAAACCCGAATACGATGATTACGCGCGCTGCGTTCACTGCGGACTGTGCCTGAACCATTGCCCTACGTATCGCCTCTGGGGCCTGGAGGCCGATTCTCCGCGCGGACGCATTCGCCAGATGTCTCTGGTGGATCAGGGCCGGCTCGAGGTCGGCGAAGTCTTCGCCACCCACATTGACCGCTGTCTTGATTGCCGCTCGTGCGAAACCGTCTGTCCCTCGGGCGTCGAGTACGGAAAGCTCGTCGAATTGGCGCGCGCGCAAATCGAACAGAAACACAAACGTCCGTTTACCTCTCGCGTGCTGCGCAATTTCGTCTATCGCCGTTTGCTGCCTTACCCGAATCGAATCGCGGTGGCGGCGCGCCTCATGCGCTTCTATCAGCGCTCGGGACTCGCTTCCGCCGCGCGCGCCAGCGGCGTTCTGCGTCTCCTCAGGCTGCAGGACCGTGCGAAGCTCCTCCCTCAGATCGATTCGCGCTTTTTCTTCGACGAACTTGGCAGGACGTTCCCCGCGCGGGGTACGCGCCGCGCCCGCGTCGCGTTCTTTGCGGGATGCGTGGCACAGGTCACGTTCAGCGAGCTGAATCGCGCCACGATTCGCGTCCTTCAGGCAAACGGCTGCGAGGTCGTCGTGCCCCCCGGGCAGGGCTGCTGCGGCGCGCTTGCAGCGCACGCCGGAATTCGCGATGTCGCGCGCGATCTCGCTCGTGCGAACTTCGAGGCCTTTCGCGCGTTCGATTTTGACGCCATCGTGACCAACGCCGCCGGCTGCGGCTCCACTCTGAAGGAATACACGCATTTCTTCGCTTCATATGATCCCGCGCACGCGGAGGCACAGAATTTCTCGAGCCGCGTTCGCGACGTTACGGAATTCCTCGCCGATGTGGGCCTCACGGCTCCGCTAAAGACCGTTCCTCTTCGCGTGACGTACCAGGACTCCTGCCACTTGCTGCACGGCCAGAAGGTTCGTGAGGCGCCGCGCAAATTGATTCACGCTGTGCCCGGAGTGGAATTCGCCGAACTGCCTCTCTCGGATCAGTGCTGCGGCTCGGCAGGTGTTTACAACGTAACGCAAACGAAGACCTCGCTCGAACTGCTCGCGCAGAAAATGGAATGCGCACGCCAGACGAAAGCCCAGGCCATCGTCACCGCGAACCCCGGATGCCTTCTCCAGCTTCGCGCCGGCGCCGCCATTCATGACACGGGCCAGGAAGTTCTTCACGTCGTCGAACTCCTCGACCGGGCCCTAGCCAGCACCTGACTTATTTCTCGCCGATAAGATACCGGCAGCTGCGCGGCCCCATCCGAGCCGAATGAACCGCGCCCGCCGGAACGTCGCAGCGATCGCCCGGGCGATAGGTCTCCGCCTTGCCGTTTATCGTGAGCGTCATCTCGCCGTCAAGAATGATGTGCGCGGTTTCGCCGCGTGAGTGTGGTTCGGATAGAACGCCTCGGAGGCGTCTTGCCAAACATACGTGTGCGTGAATCCCTCACTGCGAAGCTGCGCCTCGAGCTTCCGAACATCCATGAAATCCTCTCCCGATTTCATTCTAGCAGGGGGACGAAAGACAAGAACCGCGAGAAGGGGGGCTTGCGGGCGGAGCGTGGTGGGGATTCCGCCCGCAAGTGCTACCTATGGTGCAGGGGATAGATTGCGCCGGGTCATTGTTCCGGTGGCGGCGCTGCCGCGCCTCGACGAGACGCGCGTCCTGCCCCGCGAGGCCGGCCCTGGCTCACGGAGTAGTCGGACGGCACTTGGAACAGAGTCGCGTCCGGCTCCTGGCGCTGAATGTTCGTCAACTGAGTCACGGTGTCGCCCATCATCGGGTCGGTTCGCTTGGTCATCACGTAAGTTTGCAGTTCCGGTGAATACCATCGCTCGACGGTGATTACGATCGGCTTCGCGTTTCCGATGGCGCCCGCCGGAATCGTCCGCGTGATGCGCGTGCCTTGCGCCGAAATTCCGTTGATCATCTGCGTTCCCAAATCCGTCGTCACACCGTTGTCATTCCGCAACTCTCGCCTGAATCCGGGCTCGGCGTCCGCGTTTCGGCCGCCCTTCCTCGTCCGCATCGGGATTGTGTCGGCCGTTTTCCGGTTGGCGTGCAAAATGTAGTTCACTCCCGCCACCGGGTCGCTGATAAAGATCGCGTGCGGAGGCGTTTTGCCCTCGGTCGTGAACGGCCCGATTGCAGGCAGCGTCATTTCGCGCCGTGTCCGGCCCTGCGAGTCGCGCGCAAACGCGCCGCTCGTCGTCCGCTGGATTTGATTGCCGTCAGCGAGCGCGTGCGTCGACTGCGTTGAAAACGTCGCGGTGAAGGGCGCGCCGGTCACCGTCTTTCCTCCGATGCCCGCCTCAAATCCCACGAAGCCGACTTCGTCGAACGGCATCGGCCGCGGGCCCATGCGTCCCGGGCCCTGGGGCGGAGGAGGAGCGCTCGCATCCTCTTGTTGGGCTTGCACTCCCACATCGGCGAACAGAACTGCCATCGTCAGGATCAGGCCCATTCGCAAAACCCTCGTTCCGATTTTCATGTGCTTCTCCTCCAAAACTGTCGCGTTCCGCCTAATCGCTGTCGACCTGTGAAATCAGCCGAATCGCCTGCGGCGTTCCGTCCGGGCTGACCACCACTTCCGCCGAAATCTGATCCGGCCCTGCAGCTCCCGATACCGGCAGCCCCAGCGACGCCAGCGCCGATCGCGGCATCACGACGCGCACCACCGCGCCACCGTCGACCAAAGCTGTGTCATCCGCTGACGGGAGCGCAACGAAGGAGGTGCCCTCCTCCGAGCCCGCCAGTTCGTTCAGCTGTGCATCCGTCTCGAGCGCGTACTGCTCACCCGAAGTCGGTGACACGCCATTCGCCACCGTTGGCTGGTTCGTCTGCGCGCCGATTCGCGCGCGCATCACTCCCAGCGCCAGCAGCGCCAGCGCGGCAACGCCGATCACCGCGATCTGCCATTCCGCCACCCGGCGTTTGACTCCGCTGCGGCTCCGGCGAAATTCGCGCACCAGCGCCAATTCCAATTCCGGCGACGCCTCGCACTCCCCGTCGCGAAGCGCCAGCGCGTGCAAACCGTAATCCAGCGATTCGGACTCGCTCAGAAGCTGCGCGCAACCGGGGCACGATTCCGCGTGGGCGAGCGCCTCTTCGCGCTGCGACAGGCCGGCCGTGCCGGGCCGATCCAGGTCATGCAAGATTTCCGCAAATTGAGCGCAATTCATGACTGCCCCCTCACCGCTCGTTCACCTGCCGCCGACGTGCGCGGAGCCCCTTGCGCGTCGCGCAGTTTCTCGAGCAGCAACGCCCGCGCCCGGTGCAACCGCGAACGAACCGTTCCGACCGGGCACTCCAGCGCCGCCGCTGCTTCCTCGTAGCTCATGTCTTCGAGTTCGCACAGCACCACGACTTCGCGGTAATTCTCCGGCAGCGTCGAAATCGCCTGCCGCACCCGGCCCACATTCTCGAGCGACTCAAACTGATCGACCGGATGAGGCCCTCCGCCATGCCCGTTTCCATTCGCGTGTCCAAATCCTTCTACCGGCGGGCCGGCCTGCGACGCGTCGAAATGGTCCAGGTCCCGCCCCTCATCCGCCAGCGCCACCGTGCGCCGATCCTGCTCCCATCTCTTCCTCAGATGGTTCCGCGCGATCCCAAACAGGAAACCCGACAGCGTGCCTTTCGCGGGATCGAATCGGTTCGTATCGCGGATCAACGTCATGAAAACCTCTTGCGTCACGTCCTCGGCCACGGCTGCGTTTCGGCTCATGTGCAGGGCAAACCGGTAGATCGCCGGCTGTCTGCGGCGATAGAGGAGCGTGAACGCCTCCTCGTCGCCCGCGACCATCCGCCTCAAAAGGCCGTCGTCTGCTAGCTCGGTGACCTTGCTCATCTCATATTGGGACGGCCCGCTCTCGCTCTGGTTACATATTCCGCCCGCGGGCCTTGAGAGTTCCAAATTCAGTCCCAGGCACGGCCGGCAGGTCCGCCAGTCCCATAAGTACCAGCCGCCGGGCCCGGGCTGCTGACTTGACCCCGCGCCCAATGTCCAATAACGTAAGGGCTCTTTACGGGCTGCTTGCACCGCCCCGCCGCCCGCCGCAGTTCGCATGCTTCAGCCGCTCGGACCTGGAGGAACGATGCTGGAATTCGACCCGCACGTACTCGACGAACAGCCGATACCGCCTCCCTCGGACTTCAGCAAGCACGCCCGCGTCAAATCGCTCGAAGAATATCGCGAGCTACACGACCGCGCCCTCAACCATCCCGAAGAGTATTGGGGCGAGCAGGCCAAGATGCTCGATTGGTTCGAGCCGCCGAAAAAGGTCCTCGAGTGGGATTTCCCGCACGCGAAGTGGTTCGTCGGCGGGAAGCTGAACGTCTCCTATAACTGCCTCGACCGCCATCTCGCCAAGAACGCCAACAAGCCGGCCTTGCTCTGGGAGGCCGAAGACGGTTCCACGGTGCAGTTCACCTATGCGGAACTTCACGCCCGCGTCTGTAAATTCGCGAACGTCCTCCTGAGCCTCGGCGTCAGAACCGGCGATTGCGTCGCCATCTACATGCCGATGGTTCCTGAACTGCCGATTGCGATGCTGGCCTGCGCGCGAATTGGCGCGATGCACTCCGTCGTCTTCGGCGGCTTCAGCGCCACCGCGCTCGCGGACCGAATCGCCGACGGCAAATCCAAAATCCTCATCACCGCAGACGGCGGCTTCCGCCGCGGCAAAGTCGTTCCGCTGAAAGACACCGCTGACGCCGCGCTGAAGAATTGCCCCACCGTCGAAAAGTCCATCGTCGTCCGCCGCACCGGCGACAAAGTCGCCTGGCAGCATGGCCGCGACCTCTGGTGGCACGAACTCGAAGAAGCCGCGAGCCACGACTGCCCCGCCATCCCTCTTGATTCCGAACAGCCGCTCTACATCCTGTACACCAGCGGCACCACCGGCAAACCGAAAGGCGTGCTGCACACATCCGCCGGCTATCTGCTGCAGACCATGTGGAGCACGCGCCTTGTCTTCGATCTCCGCGACGACGATGTCTACTGGTGTACCGCCGACATCGGCTGGGTCACCGGCCACAGCTATATCGTCTATGGCCCGCTCGCGAACGGCGCTAGCGTCGTGATGTACGAAGGCGCGCCCGACCATCCGCGCAAAGACCGCTTCTGGGAAATCGTCGACCGCTACAACGTTTCGATCTTCTATAGCTCCGCCACGGCCGTCCGCGCTTTCATGGCCTGGGGCATGGACTGGCTCAAGCCGCACAGCCTGAAGAGCCTGCGCGTCCTGGGCACCGTCGGCGAGCCCATCAATCCCGCCGCGTGGAAGTGGTATTTCGAGGTCATCGGCAAGAACCGCTGCCCCATCGTCGACACGTGGTGGCAGACCGAAACCGGCTCAATCCTGATCTCCCCGCTTCCCGGCGCGACGCCAGCCAAACCCGGCTCCGCCACGCTGCCTTTGCCCGGAATCGCCGCGAAAGTCGTCGACCTGAAGGGCGAGCCCGTTAAGCCTGGCGAAACCGGCTACCTCATCATTCAAAAGCCGTGGCCGTCGATGCTGCGCACCATTTACGGCGACGACGAGCGCTACGTCCGCGAGTACTGGAACCGCATCCCTGGCGTCTATTTCGCGGGCGACGCCGCGCAGTGCGACAAGGACGGCTACATCTGGGTTCTCGGCCGCGTCGACGACGTCATCAAGGTCGCCGGCCACCGCCTCAGCTCCATGGAAATCGAAAGCGCGCTTGTTGCGCACGCTGCCGTCGCCGAAGCCGCCGTTGTCGCGCGCCCCGACGAAATCAAGGGCGAAGCCATCATTTGCTTTGTCACGCTGCGCTCCGGCCAATCGCCGAACCCGCAACTTCGTACTGCCCTCATGGAGCACGTGGCCAGCACCATCGGCACCATCGCCCGCCCCGCCGATGTGCGCTTCTGCGACCTCCTCCCCAAAACGCGCAGCGGCAAAATCATGCGGCGCCTCCTCCGCGAACTCGCCTCCAAGGGCGGCGTCTCCGGTGACACCACAACCCTCGAGGACATGGGCGTCATCGACCGCCTCGCCAAAGCCAAAGGCCAGGACGAAGAATAGCTGCCGCGCCACAATCCGCCGATTTGCCCGTCTCGTCCCGAGGCGTGTTACTATGCTCCGCATCCATCGCGCCCCTGCAGGAGGCACAAAATTTCCAGGCTTGAATCCGCGAACGTTCCCCTGAGCGCCGGCTCGGCCTCCGCCGTCCGCGCTGACGCGCCCTCCTCTCGTCACTCCGCCCTCGTCCGCATCACGCACTGGATCATCACTCTCAGCTTTTTCGCCCTGCTCGTCACCGGCGTTGAAATTCTTATCTCGCACCCTCGCTTCTATTGGGGCGAGACCGGCAATGTGAGCACTCCGGCGTTGTTTCAACTGCCCATCCCTTCCTCGAGGGACTTGGTCCAGTCCGGCTACGGGTACGTGTTGCCGGACCAGAACGGCTGGAGCCGCTATCTCCACTTCGAAGCCGCCTGGGTTCTGGTCCTCACCGGTCTTCTTTATGGAATCTTCGGCTTCTTCTCGGGCCACTTCCGCAAGAACCTGCTCCCTGCGCGCTCCGATTTTTCCTGGCGCGGCCTCGCCTCCGCCCTCTCCGGCCATCTGCGCTCCGCTCGCCGCAGCGCCGCCGACGCCTCCTCCTACAACGTCCTCCAGCGCCTCACCTATCTCCTTGTCATCTTCGTTCTCTTCCCGCTGGTCATCTGGACCGGCCTCGCCATGTCCCCCGCCTTCACCGGAGCCTTCCCCGCCACGGTCACTCTTTTGGGCGGACGCCAATCTGCGCGCACGATTCACTTTTTCGTTTCGATAGCCTTGGTGTTCTTCCTGTTCGTCCACATCGTGATGATTTCTCTTGCCGGATTCTGGGCCCGCACGCGGGCGATGATCACGGGCCGGCCCGCCGCGCAGAGGGAGCGCCAATGACCGATATCTCGCGCCGCAAACTGATTTTCACCGGCCTCGGAGCTGCCGCCGGCCTGACGGGTCTTGGCGTCGCCGCGCGCCTCGCCGAAAAGTATGGCCTCGTCCCGCCCGACGGTGGCGGCGTCTACGGCCTCGGCGAAACACTCACCTACGCGTCTCATCGCCTCATCGCGCGCCACTCGCTCGCCCGCGAATTTCCCCCGAGCCAGATTTCGAATCCCGCCTTTGCAAACGAGATCGGGCCGCCTCTCGATGACGCCTTCAAACGCCTCGAGGCCACCAATTTCGCCGACTGGCGCTTCACCGTCGACGGCATGGTCGACCGCCCTGCTTCCTTTTCGCTCCCTCAGCTCAGGAGCTTCCCGGCCTGCAGGCAGGTCACTGAAATTTCGTGCGAGGAGGGCTGGTCGCACATCGCCGAATGGCACGGCGTCCCTCTGTCGCACGTTCTCAATCTCGTCGGGGTGCACCCGCAAGCCCGCTACGTCGTCTACTTCTCGATTCAGCCCGATTGGAAGGAAAGTATCGATATGGACGACGCCATGCATCCGCAGACGTTCCTCACCTACGGAATGAATGGCGCCGATCTACCGGTTCCCAGCGGCGGGCCGCTTCGCCTGCGCGTTCCGCGCCAGCTCGGCTACAAGAGCGTGAAATTCCTCAACCATCTCACCGTAACCGATGACCTGAAGAAGTTCGGCAAAGATCGCGGCTCCGGCGCCCTCGGCGCAGGCTACGCCTGGTACGCCGGCATCTGACCGGCGCGTTTCACGCGAGTGGCGTATCTCTGTCGTGGAAGTGGTTTCTTTGTCTGGGTCATGCACCCCAACGCGAAGCAGACCTAACCGGGCAGGAGTGTCTCCTGGCCCGCGATGGCCTGCCAGCCGCGTTGGCCGTAGACATATACGTGGGTAACACGCAACTGCCGCGAAAAAGGATGTCCGTTCTCGGTTCCGCGCGAACTCCAGAGACAAGTGACGACGGCCGTATCCTCGAAGACGCGCACCTGGATGTCTGTCGCACCAAACGAGTCGTACTTGATGCTGGAATTCTCGATTGTGGCGATCCACCCCGCCTTGTCCACGGTCCGTCCCGACGGCAATATTCCCACGAAGTCGTCACCGTAGATTTGCTGGAACAGCCCGACGTTCTTCGCCTGCAGCGCCCGCGCCGTCTGTTTTTCCAGATTGACTAGCTCGTCTTGCTTGACCTCGTTTTCCTTCGCCTGCTCCCTTCGCTCAACGGCACCAAGGCCCTGTGCCCAGCTGCAGGGAACCAGAGAGCCCGCCAGTATCAACAAGACCAGCGCAGATAGATTTCTCATGCCATGGCACCTCGTCATCCGGATGAGCCGGGCCTCCCCAAGACGTCGTGGCCCCGCAGAGTTTGCCCTGTCCATCGCAAGTATAACGCGGCCACGACTATGTTTGCCGAGCGTGCGCCCTTCTTCTAAACAGCTGGAGCGTATCGGCACTCTTCGCTCGAATCGTTCCTTCGAAGAGCATTGCAGCGGAAGAACGGCTTCTCAAGACCGTGTGGCACAAGCAGGCACTCCTGTGCCCGAAGATGGCAGAGCCAGACACGGATTAGGATGGATCTTCTTTGCGCGCCAGAGAGGCGCGCCAGCCTGCCATCAAGGCTCTCTCGCTTGTGCCGAGAATCGCCAAAGCCTCTGCCGAACTACGCGCGCGCAACAGGCGAACTATAGTAGCTCGCCCCCACGTCTGGTCTATGTAGCGGACCAGCGATCCCGCAAACGCGTAGCGCTCAGCCCCGGTCCACACCTTCGAAAGCGCCTCTGGCACTTGACCAGCGGCCACTGCTGCCTGCATATGGTCGACTCGGTCCTTCGTCAGTTGGCCTGACCCGAACACAGCTAGTCCTTCAACGAACCAATCCAGATCATCAACGCCTGTGAAGTCACGGGTGGGATTGAATTGCCCGTGATACACATGAATCAGTTCATGTTCGACCAGCCGGCGGGTGGCCTCCACGTCATTCGGATCGTGCTCGCAGGCTTGCTTTCGCCAGGCTTCGGGGGAAAGGACCACCATCAAATCGGCCGTGCCTACGCCAACCATCCAACACTGCGTGGGACTTAGCCCGAACCTCTTCACGGCTGCGTCGAACTCTGCTCTCTCATCGACCAAATGAAAGTGTATGGGATCGGGGAATGGAGCGCCAAAGAACGACTCAATCTCTAGCAGGGACGCGCTTGCGTCCTGGTGAATCGCATCAGCGTAAGGGTCCTTCGGGGGAGCCTCGAACTCCAGGCCACGATGCCGAGTGGTCGGCGCGGGAGCGGTTTGGCACAGTGACGTCGAAGATAGAAGTGCCGAAAGCGCGAAAGCCCAAAACAGTCGTCTCCAAGTCACGCCGGTGATACGGAAAAGTGCCTAGACTTGTTCCAGTTCATCTTCCAACTTGCCAGTCGCGTTACTGCTTCGCCGCCCGATACACCCGCACGTAATCGACCAGCATCTCCTGCGGAAACTCCGTCGTCGCATCCGGCGGCCCCGGCCAACCTCCCCCCACCGCCACATTGAGCAGAATGAAAAAGGGATGATCGAACACCCACTTCTTCCCCGCCGGAAGGCTTGCGGGGGTCACGGTCTCGTAAAGCTCCCCGTCAACGTAAAACCGCACGGCGCCCGGCTCCCACTCGATTGCGAACACGTGAAAATCGTCCGCAAACTTCGCTCCGCCGGCCAACTTGTACGCGGCCGTGATTCCACCGCCTCCTGAATAACCCGGCCCGTGCATCGACCCGTGAATCGTGCCGGGTTCGTTCCCGATGTTCTCCATGATGTCGATTTCGCCGCACGCTGGCCAGGCGACCTTGCCGAAGTCGTTTCCGAGCAGCCAGAATGCTGGCCAAATGCCTTGCCCGCGCGGAATCTTGATTCGCGCCTCAAACCACCCATAAGCCTGGTCGAAAAGCCCCAGCGTTTTCAATCGCGCCGAGGTGTAATCGCGCGTCACGTGGTCCGGGCCGGTGAAGCTCTCTTTTCGCGCCTGGATCACCAGATTGCCGCCGCGAAGAGAAGAATTCTCCGGCCTGCTCGTGTAGTACTCGAGTTCCTTGTTCCCCCAGCCATTGCCACCCAAATCGAATTCCCATTTCGACACATCTGGCGGCGAGCCGTCGAGCCCGCTGAACTCATCGCTCCAGACGAGCGTCCATTGCGGCCCCTTCGCCTGCGACGCCAGCTCTCTCGCCGTCGCATTCGATCCGCCGACCAGAGCCACCATCCCGAACACAACCACCACTATCCTTGTGCGTTGGCTATGAGACATCTTCATTTCTCCTCGCAACCTTCACGACACGCAGTTGTGGCCCATGTCTATGCTGCGTATCAGTCTATCGGAGTTTGCTGCAGGGCGGGGTTGAGCACAATAGCCAGCCGGTGGGGCCGACAGCTTCAGGTCGGACTGGTTGAGGACGCAAAGCTACCTACGCTGAGCTAGCGGAACAACTCGAATCCGCCAAGCGACTGCAGAGATCTTCGGCTCCCGATCAAGACCGCCAAATGCGCTAGGAGGTTTTCTCAGCCGGGGTGTTGGGTGGCTCTGGCTGGGCTGGGACTGGCGGTTTGTATTCCGGCGCTGGCCTTGCGGGCCTGAACGTCACTCTAGTCTCTGTCTTCTTTGGCTTCCTCTTCTCTCGGCCTCGTTTGTCTCGATTGCCCATGGCTTCCTCCTCCCCAATAATCTACATTACGCCTATGGAACACCCGCGTCCATGTCGTAGAGCACCCTTGGCAGTGGGCTTTGTCACTCTTGGGCTCGTTCGTCTGAGAGGCGACGGCAAAGCGGGTAGCGGATGCCATCATGTCGCAGCGCGAGAACGCGTTGCGCGTGCTAATCTATACAGCGAAGATTAGAAATCGGGCCAACTCATTGAAAACAAACGACAAAAGAATTTCTAATCGATACAGTTTGCCGATCCGGCGAGGATCGACATCCGGCGGGCCAGCGGGAGCCCTGCTTGCGCTTCTCCGGGTCTACCGTTCAACTCGACCCTTGAACCTTAGCGGCTTCACGGGACGCTCCCACAACCTCGTAGTAGTCGAACCGCACGCCCACCCCAATCGTATCCGGGGCTTCCTCTAGGGGTTTGGCGTGCACCACATGCCCCATGCACTTCCACTCCGAGGCGGTCGCGTCCCCGGTTATCTCTGCCGGCATATTCAAGAGCAGCTCCACCGCGGCGCCCATATTCAAGGGCGCGTCCGTGGTAAAGTAGACTCCCTTCTCCGACAGGTTCACCGACTCCCGTTCTTGCGCGGGGAGCAGCGACTTCAAGACCTGAATCCGCAGCGGAATACGTACATTGACACGGCTGGCAAAACGTCGATCGGACGGCTTCATAGCGATTCTCCCGGTGCCTCGGGAAGGGGGATGAGACTGGCACCAAACGGTTAAGAGTAGGAAGGGAACGTCAGGCTAACCTCCGGCTGCAAGACGTGTCAAGGTAAACTCCGGGCTGATGTGCGGTACGTCACAGGAGTGGTACTAGTCCCCCCGGGAAGATGTGGGACCCACAAGGCGAAGAGCGCAGCCTCTAGTTGTGACCTTTCAACAGGTTGTCCATTCGACCTGAACGGGAGATGCTGATTGTGCTGAGCAATCAAATCTTCCCGGGAGGTCGAATGGACATTCATAAGAATGCCCGACTTACGGTGCATGGTCGAGAGGCTCT
>DATIZQ010000012.1:0-7714 GCA_035517015.1 Candidatus Acidiferrum sp.
AAAATGTACGCGCCTGCCGCCACGCACGCAACAATAATCTTTGTGAGAACACTCTGCGAAGGAGAAATCGCAACGCTGAGTTAGATCACGGGAAGAGGCCGCGGACCAGAGTCGCATCCGCGACGCGGCCCACGGCAAGGATGTACGCGCCGGTGCGCATATTCGCGCGATGCTTGCGCGCCATTTCGTGCACTTCGAGAAACGCGCGGCGCATCACGGACTCGAGCTTGGCGTTCACTTCGGCCATCGGCCAGAAGAAGCTCTGCAGATCCTGCACCCATTCAAAATAGCTAGCCGTCACCCCGCCGGCGTTTGCCAGAATATCCGGCAGGACCACGATTCCCTTGCGCGCGAGAACTTCGTCCGCATGCGGCGTCGTGGGTCCGTTGGCCGCCTCCGCGACGATTTTGGCCTTGATCAAATCGGCGTTGTTGAGCGTGATCACGTTTTCAAGCGCCGCGGGAACCAAGATGTCGCATTTCATCGTCAGCAAATCGTCGTTGGAAATCCTCGACGTGCCGGGCATGCCGACCACGGTCTGCGCGCGCTCTTTGTAGCGCATCGCCTTCAGCGGATCGATGCCGCGCGAATTGAAAACGCCTCCGCGCGAATCGCTGATCGCAACAATCCGCGCTTTCTTCTCCGCGAAAAGTTTGGCGACGAGCGATCCTGCATTTCCAAATCCCTGGATCGCCACGGCCGCGCCGCGCAGCGACATCTTTTTCACTTTGCACGCTTCCTCGGCGACGACCAAACATCCACGCGCCGTCGCTTCCTTGCGCCCTTCCGATCCGCCGATCGAAACCGGCTTGCCCGTGACGACGCCGAGTGTCGAATAGCCCTTGGTCATGGAGTACGTGTCCATGATCCACGCCATCGTTTGCGAATCCGTGTAAACGTCCGGCGCGGGAATATCCTGCTCCGGCCCGATCACCGGCAAAATTTCGGACGTGTAGCGCCGCGTCATGCGCTCGAGCTCGGCTTTGCTCATCCGCTTCGGATCGCAGATCACTCCACCCTTGCCGCCGCCAAACGGAATATTCACCGCCGCGCACTTCCACGTCATCCACGTCGCGAGCGCCTTCACTTCGTCGACCGTGACGTTCGGGTGATATCGAATTCCGCCCTTGGCCGGCCCGCGCGCCACGTTGTGCTGCACGCGATAGCCGGTAAAAACTTTCACCTGCCCGTTGTCCATCTTCGTTGGGATGGACACTTCGAGCACGCGCTTGGGGGTCCGCAAAATTTGGCGCAGGCTCGGATCGAGCTTCAGGTATTCCGCTGCGAGATCGAATTGAATCTGAGCGATGCGGTGCGGATTAAGATCCTCGCGCGGCGCAATCCGCGGTACGGGTTGGGGAACCGCCTTACCAACCGTCGCCATCGTGCCTTCCTCCTGGGGTGGGAACCGGAGCTATAAGTACGGTCCAAGTGCCGCAAATTGACCGGGTACTCGTAAGTCTTACGAGAGTCGAAGTTTAGCCCAGCAGCGTCGGATGTCAATGAAAACCAATAACTAAGATATAGCGCTCGTGCCGTCACAGATAATCCGGGGCCGCGCTTCGAAAGCTCATCAGTGATCCCTAAGTGTCTGCAGCCATTAGACTTGCTTGCCATTACCCGCTCCCGCAGACAGACGGCCCATGCACGGGCTCGTGCCACGGATGCAAACACGCCCGCCGCGCATTCTAGGGAAAGGGCGAGCGTTGAGAGATTCCGTGGGGTGGGGTGGGTTCTCCCGGTGCTCGCCTTGTCGCTTGCGGCTTATTGGAGTATAAGGGGAGTGGTCAGTTTGTACGTTCGACAGCTCCTTCAACAACCAACCCAGCCAGATTTGCACGCATAGAATAATTCTCAGGGGGTAAGCACATGAAGAAAGCGATCAGCATGTTTGGACTGCTCGCGGTGTTGCTCGCCACGATCGGTCTCGCCAGCCGCGCCGATGAAAAGGCGTCGACCTGGACCGGTTGGATCAGCGACAGCCACTGCGGCGCCAAGGGCACGAACGCGGCTCACAAGGCTTGCGCGACGACCTGCGTCACGCAGAATCACGCTTCGTGGGTCTTCGTGAACGGCAAGGACAGCAAAGTCATTGCCATCAAGAATCAGGACGCCGTGAAGCCCGATGCGGCGCTCGGCCATCCAGTGACCGTCACCGGCCACATGAACGCGGACGGCTCGCTGCAAGTCGATAGCATCGCCGAAGCGAAGTCCTAATTCCAAGACAGGGTTCCCAGGTCGACGGAATCATAGGGCTCCCGAGGCCTCGGTAACAGGCGCTCGCGAGATCATCGAGTCTGGGAGTTCAGTCTCGCATTTCGAGCGCGAGGCGCAGATTCGTTCTGCGCCTCCGCTACTCTCTCGTCCGTCGCACCTAATCACGTCCGATATCCCAGCGGCTCGCCGTGCGGCCCGATTTTCTCCGCGCCCATGTACGGCACAAGCGCTGGCGGAATCACAATCGATCCATCCGCCTGCTGATAATTTTCGACAATCGCGATCCACGTCCGCCCCACGGCCAGCCCCGATCCATTCAGCGTGTGGACGAACTCGGCCTTTTGTTTTCCGGGGCCTCCGCTCTTCGGCTTGAAGCGAATCCCCGACCGCCGCGCCTGAAACGCCTCCGTATTCGAGCACGACGAAATCTCCATGAACTCGCCGCTCGACGGCAGCCACACCTCGATGTCGTACGTCTTCGACGACGCGAATCCCATGTCCCCGGTGCACAGTTGCACCACGCGATGATGCAGCCCGAGCCGCTCGAGCATTTTTTCCGCGTTGCGCACCAGCGTTTCGAGCTCGTCGTAGCTGCGCTCCGGGTGCGTGAACTTGAACAGCTCGACTTTCTGAAACTGGTGCTGGCGCTTGATGCCGCGCGTGTCTTTTCCCGCGGCGCCGGCCTCGGCGCGGAAGCACGCGGTCCACGCGCAGACCTTGATCGGCAGCGCGGCCTCGTCGATCGTCGTGTCGCGATAGAGATTCGTCAGCTCGACTTCCGCCGTCGGCGTGAGCCACAAATCGGTGCCTTCCAGATGAAACATCTCCGCGGCGAATTTCGGCAATTGCCCGACGCCGGTAAGCGCGGCGGTATTGACGATGAACGGCGGCAGGATTTCCGTGTAGCCGTGCTCGCGCGTGTGAATGTCGAGAAAGAAATTCGCGATGGCGCGTTCCAGGCGCGAGCCGAGTCCCTTGTACACCGCGAAGCGCGCGCCGGACATTTTGATCGCCGCGTTGAAATCCAGGATCCCGGCCGACTCGCCCACTTCCCAGTGCGGACGCGGCGCGAAATCGAATTTCGGCGGCGCGCCCCAGCGGCGCACCTCCACGTTGTCCGCGGCGCTGTGGCCCACCGGCACGCTCGAATGCGGGATGTTGGGAACCGTCAACATGAATTGGCGCAGGCGCTCGTCGAGCGCGGCGATGCTCTCGTCGTCCACTTTGATCTGCTCGGAGACTTCCTTCATCCGCGCGAGAATCTCGTCGAGCTCGCTTGGCGCTGAGCTGGCCTCGGTGGCTCTTGTAGCGCCGGCATCTTGCCGGCTCATTGTTCCTGTTTTTTGGCTTTGCGCCTTCTTCAACCGCGCAATTTCTTCGCTGGCCTTGTTGCGCTCGGCCTTGAGCTGCTCGTTCAGGTAGATGAGCTCGCGCCGTCTTTTATCGATGTCGCGGAAGGCGTCGAGGTCGATGGTGACGCCGCGGTCGCGCGCCATCTTTTCGATCGCGTCGAGGTGTTCCCGCACGTATCCGAGGTCGAGCATGAGCAGGACAGAATAGCCGAATCGCACCTGAGTGAGAAGGGACAGGAGACAAAGGTCGTAGGCCATGAAATGGGGAAGACGCGGAAGTCGACGCGAGTCCGACTTAGCGGAGGCGACCGCCTAGGAAGATGTGAAAGGCGTTGTGATACATCACTGCAAGTTCGAACGCTGAGAATAGCCTCACAAGACGGTCGCAAAAATCCGTGTATCCGACCGAGTGCGTCACACGCGCTGACCCCTTCGTGTCGTAGAAAATGATCTGGTCGGAGTCGGCATCGTAGTGAGCTGAATAGTGGCCGATCCCGTTCCGCAAGCCAGTATCTATCACCGGAACGAACAGATCCTCGATTGGGTACTTTCTCAGATGGTCGCGCTTATTCGAATTCTTTAGTCCTTCGAACTCGTCAAGGGTGATCGTGGACTTCTTCGTGGGGATTTCCAGAGAACCGTGGTGAATGATCGCTTCCACCCCGATAGCCGCTACCATAAGGCGACATAGCGTCTCGAAGCAGTCGATGTACAGTTGCTTCAGCGAGTCGAATCTCTTCTCCGACAGTTTATACGCGCTCAGGAGTCTAAACTCTTTCCGCCAGTAAAACATTTGATAAAGGGGCTGGATACTGTTGTAGTTTCCGACGAATGATCGCCGAACTGCTGCGATCTCGTTCCACAACCTAAGAATCCGCCCCGAGGATAGGAAATTCTCCGCCAGCTCCGAGTACAGCCTGGGTGACCGTGCTTTCCCGTATTCTATGCGTTGGAGTATCCTGTCGTAGTTCCCACGACTGTTTCCCGTGAACTTTGAAAATCCTGCTTGGAAGAAGTTGTAGAGGGCAATAAGGCGGCTCAAGGGTGTTTGAGCTTCGCCCGTTGGCGACGGAGACTCCTTGTCGAAGAGTCTCCAGTTTGCGCGTTCATAGTGCGTCAAGCAGCGGTCGCTCCAGGAGAAGAGCTTCGTCACAAATAGTTGTCGCAAGCCCTCATCATGGCGGTATTTGTCGAAGTCTTCGTAGTTCACAAAGGTGGCGAGATGCGGACTGAAGCCACCCCGCATGTCGTTCGGAACCAGAATCTCGTCGCTGAACGTCAGTATCTCCTGGGCCCCTTCCTCTGATAATGACCAACTGGCGTTCTTCGGGTCCTGAAACTTACCCGTCACGTTAGCGTGGTCCAGCTCAAGGACGAACGAGATCCTCACTCCGCAGTTCGGACAAGCGAAAGAGTGCTCCTGCCGGTCCTTGTGTCCTACCTGCGTCCTCGTAATAAACTTCGACTCACAAGAGCCGCACTGGATAGTTTTGCGAATTACCATCGGATTTCGTCCGCGTACTGCTCATGTCTCGGTGGATGACCATTCTTCGATCACCATCTAGTGTTGTACTCAGAAGTATACCTGGGGACTGTATGACCGGATAAGAGGGAGCCTAGGAACGCAGGAGCGACCCTAGCGCAGCCCACCATTGCTGGGTCAGTGCCCCAAGACGCCAGTAGGATCGGAATTGACTGCGACGCCCGTCCGGCGTAGGCTCGCGGCTGACCACCCATGTCATCGATGAGGGACCTCACTTGGCAGTCAATGTTAGACGCGGACATGGCGTCGCGCTATTGGGGCCACATCGCGCGCAGGTACCGTGCGCGGGAAACTTGGCTCAAGATTTTCCTCGCCGTGACTTCATCTGGTGCGGTCGCTGGCTGGGCTCTTTGGGCTGCCGTCCCGGCCGTGTGGAAATTCCTCTCGGGCTTCTCCGCCGTTGTTGCCATCGGTCTCCCGATCCTTGATTACTCAGGCAAGGTCGCGACCATGGTCGAGCTGCAGGGAAAGTGGAGCGAGCTTAGCGGAACGTACGATCAACTCTGGGCCAAGTATGGGGATGACCCCGCAGGTCCAGAGGGCGGCGAGATCAGCCCGCTTAAACAGAAGGAAGCCGAGCTAGCCAAACTCGGTGCCGTGTTGCCGTACGACAGGGAGCTTGTGCGGCAGTGCCAAGCCGAGGTGCGAAGGGCTCGAGGACTGCCTGACCCAAAATAGATCGGAAGGAGATCTGTGATGAGAACATCGAGTGCCGATGGGCTGCGCCGAATCCCCTCAACGACCGCTCGCGCCAAGGTCAAGCGCGTCGAGAAGAGAGAGTCTCCAGAGAGGGTCGAACCTTGGCCGCCCCCACCTCCGCCCGCAACGCCGCCGAAAAAGAAGTAAGCGAGGGCGCCGGGCGCCCGCGAGAGACCTTCGTACAGCGATTCCTAGTCCTGTACTTTTTCTGTCCCAGAGCCGCAATCCATTCGCGCCTCAATTTTGCTAGCGTGGTCGCGGAGTTAGCTTTTCGCGGGGTGAACATTTCTCGTGACGCGACAGCTCGCCTGTGAGCACGGTATAAGTTAGTAATGGCGAGTCCCGCAGCTCCACTGTCCACCGCTGAATCATCAGCGGCGCGGCCTCACGGACCGGCCGAGCGAAAGAGCCTGCGATGGTTCGAAGTTTGCCTGGTCCTGTTCTTTGCTTTCGGCACCAACTTCTATAACAGCCTATATCTCTTGATCCACGGCCCGACGGCGGAATTGCCGGCAATCGCTGCGCGAGCCACCTTTGGCCTGCTTCACGAGATCATGGCGCTGGCACTTCTCGGCTACGTCCTGGCTCGGAGAGGCCGCAGGTTTAGCGACATTGGCTTGCGTTGGTCCCTTCGGGATCTTGGCGTTGGCGTCGCGGTGCTCGTCGCGTTTGTCGCGGCCGCTGTCGTGGGCGCGGTCTCCATCTATTTTCTTCACATTCGCATTTTTGGGACCGCACCCGTCCCGCACCGTGCGAGCGAATTCTTCGGGCATTTCTCCATTCCAATTGCTCCATACTTCCTAGTGGGTCCAGTCTTGGAAGAGCTGGTTGTTCGGGCGTATCTGATGACGGAAATCAGAGAACTCACGGGATCGGCCGCGCTCGCCGTTGTGGCAAGCACGTTGGTGCAAACTTCCTACCACCTGTATTACGGATGGTGGATAGCTCTGTCGCTCGGCTGCTCGTTCTTCGTGCTCTCACTCTACTACGCGCGGTCGCGCCGGGCGTTGCCTCTCATTGTTGCGCACGAACTCTTCGATCTACAGGGGCTATTCCACCTCTGATCGTTGTGCGAGGCTTTCGTACAGCCAGTCCTAGTCCTGTACTTTTTCTGTCCTAGAGACGCAATCCATTCGCGCACCGATTTTGCTAGCGTGGTCGCGGAGCATGAAGCGCGAAGAAAAATTCGGCGAGCAGTTCAAGCTTCCGCTGGGAGCCGGGATTGGTGTCGACTTGCGTAGGACGTTGTCATCCCGAACCAAGCCCCGACGTCGTCAGTCGGGGATTGCGGTGAGGGATCTGCTTTTGCTCGTTCAGCGAGGGATCGAGCAACGTCCGCCGAGGCGTGCCACGTCACACCGACAATCTATCCGACAACACTTTCAAGTAGATTACGCTGTAACCCATTCAAAACAAACAATCGGTGCCCCGGCTATCCGACAATTTTTCGGGGGCCTGCCGCCTTGGCAGCGCCAGCACTTCCGAAAACAAGCGTCAAGCAAAACCAGATGATTTGCCTCGCAAGTCGTTCAAAACAAACGATCGAGACACAAAACAAGTGTCAATTTTTTGCGATGTGTTTTTCGATCCCAGAAAACAACGAAGATGCCGAGCTTCCCGGTCCCGGCGCGACCGGGACGCAAACGACGCGGAAGTACCCGGCGCTACGTTCAAGTCATAGACCCGAGGCCGAAAATCGCCGGCGAGACGCCAGCGCTACGAAAGGCTACTGCGCGGAAAAGGCGAGGAGGACATTGCCGGGCATGCCGTTGCCGGTGCCGACGTACCCCGAGCCGACGAAGAGCATGCCTCCTGCGATGACGGGGCCGGGCGCGCCGAGCGAGCCGCCATGCGCCGCGACTCCGTTGACGGTCGAGAATTCGCGCGCGGTATCGAACTGCCA
>DATIZQ010000013.1:0-35000 GCA_035517015.1 Candidatus Acidiferrum sp.
AGCTAACGCGCTAAGTCCTCCGCCTGGGGAGTACGGCCGCAAGGTTGAAACTCAAAGGAATTGACGGGGACCCGCACAAGCGGTGGAGCATGTGGTTTAATTCGATGCAACGCGAAGAACCTTACCTGGCCTTGACATCCCAGGAACCCTGAAGAGATTCGGGGGTGCCGCAAGGAGCCTGGAGACAGGTGCTGCATGGCTGTCGTCAGCTCGTGTCGTGAGATGTTGGGTTAAGTCCCGCAACGAGCGCAACCCTTGTCCTTAGTTGCCATCATTCAGTTGGGAACTCTAAGGAGACCGCCGGTGACAAACCGGAGGAAGGTGGGGATGACGTCAAGTCATCATGGCCTTTATGGCCAGGGCTACACACGTGCTACAATGGCAGGTACAGAGGGAAGCCAACGCGCGAGCGGGAGCCAATCCCAGAAAGCCTGTCGTAGTCCGGATCGGAGTCTGCAACTCGACTCCGTGAAGTCGGAATCGCTAGTAATCGCAGATCAGCATTGCTGCGGTGAATACGTTCCCGGGTCTTGTACACACCGCCCGTCACATCACGAAAGTGGGCTGTACTAGAAATCGCCGTGCCAACCGCAAGGAGGCAGGCGCTCACGGTATGACTCATGATTGGGGTGAAGTCGTAACAAGGTAGCCGTAGGAGAACCTGCGGCTGGATCACCTCCTTTCTAAAAGAAAAGGGAGTACATCCCGCGTCGGTAGCGGGAAAATGGCTCTCCATCCCGGTCCTCACGACCGGGCGTTCGGCTTCTCAGCCGGTTCCTCGAAATCGCCACAAGCGATCTTGAGGGGCGACCCTTCGGAACTGCCACTGGCAGTTTCTCGGGGTAAACGGGTTCTGGCCTGTCTCATCCGATGTCGTAGAGCAATCAGGCAAACGCAAAGGCCCGATTCGAGCAAAACTCGGATCGGGCCTTTTTTTTCGCTCCCTTCCCTTGCATGCGGATGTAACAATCCAACCTTCCCCTCGGTAACTAGGATAGGAACGCAACATGGAGCTACTCCAGCGTTTCGCGCACGGCGACGTGGACGCGTTTGAGGCACTCTTCCGCCAATTCCAGGCCAGCGTGTACGCCTGGATCGTGCGGATCGTTCGCGATCCCGCCGCGGCGGAGGACCTGACCGTGGAAACGTTCTGGCGGATCTACCGCGCGCACGCGCGATTCGATCCGGAGGGAAACTTCGGCGGCTGGGCGAGGCGGATCGCGACGAATCTCGCGCTCGATCACCTGAAGAAGGCACGGCGCGAGCTGCCGCTGGCTGTCGACCCGCCCGATGAGGCGGACGAAAACCCCGGCACGCGGCGCGAAATGCGCGAGCAGATTGCGCGGGCGTTCGACAAGCTGTCGCCGAAGCTGCGTGTGGCGGCGACGCTGGCGCTGGTCGAGGAAGTGCCGTACGACGAAATCGCGGAGGCGCTCGGAATCTCGCAGACGACTGTGCGCGTGCGAGTGTTTCGGGCGACGAGGATTTTGAGGGAGCAGCTTCAGGGAGAGATGGGAAAAGGCGGCGAGCTATGAATCATCCGGAAGACGATCAAAACGACGTTCGGGAATTGCGGGAGCTACTGAAGAAGAGTGTGCCGCGGGTTCACGCCGAGTTGCGCCGCGACCTGTGGCCGGAAATGCTCCAGCGCCTCGATTCGCGCACAACAAGAGTTCCGTGGTTTGACTGGGCGCTGGCAGCAGCGGCGGCGGCTCTTCTGCTGCTGTTCCCGCAGGCGATCCCAGCCCTGCTGTATCACCTGTGATGGCGAGGAGGATGCGATGAATCCACATCCATATGTGCGTGGTTACATGGCGGGAATTGTGGTGCCGACGCTGTTCCTGCTGGTGGTGATGTCGGCGTATTTCGTCTTGCGGTTCATCCTGCAGGTGCCGGTGCCGATCGAGCGCGTGATCGTGTTTCCTATGGCCGGCGTTCCGAACCTGTGGGGCCTGTGGAACATGCTGTACGTGAGACGTCGCCAGGGAGGACATCCCTCTATCGGAGTGCATGGCGCTTTGCTGCCGCTGGTGCTGGCGCCGCTGGCGTTTCTTGTGGCGACGGGGCTTGGACTCGCCGCTCGGTCGCAGGGAGCCTTTGTTTATCTTGAAGTGATTCACGCGAACTACGGGCTTGTGGCTATTGTGATCGGGGTCGGAATAGCCATCTATTACCTCGCATGGAAGTATTTCGTGAATTTCTTCAACGAGCTGCTCGGGGTCGCATGAGCTAAGGTCCGGGAACGAACACCTGCGCCGGGTAATAGAGGCGCGCGTCGTGCTGCTCCACGTGGATCCGGATGTCGCGCATCTGGCCTTTCTTCTTTTCGCTGCGGGGCGTCACGAAGGTGAGCAGGTACTGGTTCTTCAGGACCGTATCGAGCTGCGTGAAAATCGAGGCAAAGTTGACAGGAGTCTCGAATCCCTGGAAGAAAGGCTGGCCGCCGGAATCGTTCGCCACGCGCACCAGGTTCTGCCACGCGATGCTCATGCGGAACGGCAGATCGGCTAGGAAGGGGCCTCCGACGTAGATGGTGTGCACGACCACTCCCGAGCTCTGCACTTTATGGATAGCCTGGTCGACGTAGGGGCTGTCGATGCCGGGATGCAGGCGGTCGATGCCGCTCGCGATCATCAGGACTTCGTGGCGCATGCCGTTGGCGGGCCAGTGCGCGGCGAGATCCTGCAGAGAAAGATAGACGCTCGGCGAGGCACCCCCAAAGCGGCCGAGCGGCAAGCGAAGTTTCTTCGCGACCGCGGCGTGATCGGAGCTGAAGTCGGCCGCGGCGCTCGCGGAACCGCTGGTGGCATAGAAAATGCCGACTTCCGTTGTGGCGGGCTGCGACGTGATGAAATTCTTGATCTCGTCGAAGTGCGTGCCGATGGAGGTAGGGCTGTCGGCGTCGTCGATCAGAATCGCAAGCTGCAGGCCGGCGTTGTCACCCTGAGCGGGAACCCATGAGGTCACATCCTGGCGATCCTTTCCGCTGTAGACGGCTACGTCTTCCTTGCCGATTGCCGGCGGAGGGGAAAAGTTCGGGCCGAGAACCGTCACCACGGTTTTGACAGGCACGGTGGACGAGGATGCCTGCTGCTGAGCGGACGCGAACGAACTCGAAATCAAAACAGCGGCGAGAAGCACAACCGTCGCCAACGGCAGAAGCGTTCTTCGCATTTTGCACCTCTAGTTATGAGATGCCGGGGAAGGCGGCGCTGTTACTTCGGCGGGCTTAGTTGCGAGGCATCTGAACGGCGTGAAGGATGCGAAGGAAATCCGCCTTCTTATTCGCACCGAGCCCAATGCCCCCATAAACGACTTGAACGAGAGGAACATTCTTGTAGCTGGCGTCATGCACGAACGGAAACGGCGAGGGCGCGCCCATGGCCCAGAGAAAATCCGCCTGAGCGCCCTGGAGCGAATCGGGAAGATTGAAGCGGTTCGTTGTTGCGAGGCTGATTTGTCTTTGCCCTTGCGCCTCGAAAATGAAAAATGTCTGGCCGTTGAACTCCTGTTGATCCATCGGAAGAAGATAGAGTCCGCGGAGTGCGCCTTCGCGATGCTCCGCGCCGCCTTCGCGCCGGAACGTTACGGAGGGCGAGACCAGGTAAGAATAGAAATCGGAGAGCGTCGGCGCGTACTGGCAGTCAAAACTGATCCTGACGTCGCGGGCCGTGTCCTTGCCGTCGTCGCTGGCGGAATCCCGCGCAGCGCGGTCGTAGGCGGCGGAAGCACCATTGAGACAAGAAGGGGGCGGCGGAAAGAAAAAATAGAACAGATAGGAAACCATGCCCCCGGCTGTTGATGACGGCCGATGCATTTCGCCGTCGAGCCAGTAAGCGTCGTGGCCAAGAAGCGGATTGTTGGAGAGGGCGAATTCGAGCTGCGAGTAGTCCGCGTTGTTCTGAAACACGAAGAAGTCGGAGAAATTGAATAGCGGCGCGGACGGCGCGAGAGCCGTCGGCGGAGGCACCTGTGTGACCGGGCGAGGAGTCCAATCGGCCGGCAGCACGATGGTTGCGCCGTTCGAAAGCGCGTATTCGCTTGGTTGCGCGGCTTGCTCTGCGACGACTTGCCGCCGAGGAACGATCAAAAACGCCAGAACGATTGCCGCCAAGATGAACGCAAGCGACCGGCCCATGCCTGCCCTCCCAAACTAATCGACGCGCGGCATGGTCGAACGGGTTCACCCGTCGGCGACTTTCGAGTTCGCCCGTCGACCGGCACGCGCCACTGATGCCGCGGGAACGGCTTGAGGCAGCGCTAATAGACGGGAGAGATGTGCTTGCGGCGCTCGATCCATTCGGCGCTCGCGAAGATGCGCGGCGTGAGCTCGATCAGGCGCGGGAGCATGTTGAAGATCGCCACCGGCCCCCAATCCGTCCCGGTGCGCGTGCGGAAGCCTTTGCGATTTAGCTCCTCGGCCACTTTCGACAGCGAGATGTCCTGAATGATGAGCTCCATCATCGAGAGCAGGAAATCCATCTCGGTGGGATTTTCCTCGAGCCGCTCGCAATCCCCGGCGACGCGGAAGCCGAACGGCGCGTCTTCGAGACTGATCTCCGTCGCGGGCGACGGAGTCTCCGGGACTTCAGCGTCCCGCGCCCACTCAACTTCCCATTCGATCGCCATCAAGCGCCAGCCTTGCTGCTCGCGCTTGCGGATGTAGTCCGTGTCGATCGGGCCCTTAACCGCTTCTCGGATGCGTTCCAGTTTTGCCATGGTCTTGCCTCCTCAAGTTGAACGGCCGCCCCAAGAAATTCGTTCGTATACCAAAAAGAATGCGCAAACTCTATTCGTAGCGCAGCGCGACCATCGGATCGACCCGCGCGGCCCGGCGCGCCGGAATATAGCACGCAGCCAGCGCGACCACGGCCAGGACAATCGCGACGACGCTGAACGTCAGCGGGTCTCTGGCGCCCACGCCGAAGAGCAAAGCCGCAATCAGACGCGTGAGGCCGAGCGCGACGACGATGCCGAACGCCACGCCAAGGACGGTCAGTTTCGTTCCATGTCCGAGGACGAGGCGCAAGACGTCTTTCTGCTGCGCGCCGAGAGCCATCCGGATGCCGAGTTCGTGGGTTCGCTGCGTGACGAGATACGCCATCACGCCGTAGATTCCGACAGCGGCCAGCACGAGAGCGAGTGCCGCAAAAATGCCGAGAAGAAACGTCTGCACACTCGTGTCCTGCATGTTGTCCGAAATGACCTGCTCCATCGTGCGGGGGCGAGAGAGGGCGATGCTGCTATCGAGGTCGCGAAATTCACGGCGAATCGGACCCAACACACTCGCTGGAGCAACGGCCGTCTTTACGACAAGGTGCGTTCCAAAGCCGGGCCAATCGAGAACCGCCGGGAGCGCGAAATAGGCCTGCGGCCGGGCCTTCTCACGTATGGTGCCTTCCTTGACGTCGCCCACGATACCAATCACCTTCACCGGCAAGCTCGCCTTGAAGATTTTGCCGACGGCGTCCTGATTCGGCCAGAAGGTCTGAGCCATGGCGTGATTGATAACCGCAACGAACGTAAAGTCGGGCGGAAAGGTACTCGGATCCTTGCCTGCTTTCCACAGTTCAGCCGCCTTCAGGTTGACGTCGGCGGTGCGCTGAACGTCTTCCGCGGTGAAATTGCTGCCCCCAAGGAACGGAATGCCCATCGTGCGGAAGTAGTCCGGCGTGATGTAGGCCCACTCGACGAGCTGCGCAGCATGTGCGGGATCCGTGTCGCCGGGAACCGTGATGTATCCGTTGTTACCGCCTTCGAGCGGGAGCGTCGTCGAAATGGACTCCGCCTGAACTCCGGGGACACCCGAGACGCGCGTTAGGAGCTGATCGTAGAATCCGCGGCGCGCTGCAAGCGTGGAGTACTTCGTTTCCGGAAGGTTGATGCCCAAGGTGATGACGTTCTCCGTCCGGACACCAATGTCGGCGTTGCGCATCTGCGCGAAACTGCGCAGGAGCAAGCCCGCGCCGACCAGCAATGCCAAAGAAACAGCGATTTCGCCGACAACCAGCGCATCGCGAAGCAAGCGGCGCGTCGCGGAGGGGCTCACCACGGCCTGCGCGCTGAATTTCAGCTCGTCGTTCAGGTTGACTTGAGAAGTCTGGAGAGCGGGAGCGAGGCCGAAGAGGAGACCCACGAGAAGGCTCACGCCGATGGTGAACAGCAACACCGTGACATCCACCTCCACCGGATTGGCGCGCGGAATCGGAAGCGTATCGGCAGTCTTCAAATAGGCGACCGACCACAAAGCGCCGACGAGTCCCAGAGCCGCGCCCGTGAGCGAAAGCAGAACGCTTTCAGTCAGCAACTGGCGAACCAGGCGCCAGCGGCTCGCTCCCATCGCGGCGCGCACGGCCATTTCGCGCTGACGTCCCGTGGCGCGGGCAAGCAGAAGATTCGCCACGTTGGCACAAGCAACGAGCAGCACGAGGGCGACGGCGCCGAGAAGAATCAGCAGCTCCGATTTCGAAGATCGCGTGAGGCGTTCTTTCAAGGGTAAAACGATTGCGGAGACGTCGCCATTCGCATCCGGATATTGCTTCGCGAGACGTTGCGCGATCGTGACAAGGTCGGCATGCGCCTGGCTGACGGCGACACCGGGCTTCATGCGCGCGAGCGCACGATAGGAATGCGAGCCGCGCGTGCCCAGGGCTTTCGGCGTCATGTCCATCGGTGTCCAGATGTCAGTCGCCGCAGGAAAATTGAACCACTGCGGCATGACGCCGAGCATGGTGTAGGACTCATTGTCCAACGCGACCGATTGGCCAATGATGTCCGTGCGTCCGCCAAAGTGGCGCTGCCAGAAACCATAGCTGAGAATGACGACGTGATTCTTCCCGGCCGCGTCCTCACCGGTTGCGAACGCCCGGCCGAGACTTGGCTGGACGCCGAGCACGGAGAAGAAGTTTGCCTGCGTGCTGACGACAGTCGCGGTTTCGGCTTCGCTGCCTCCACTTGTATTGGCGGTGTGCTCCCACGTGTAGAGGCTGGTGGCTTCGAGCGTGTGGTTCTGCGACTGCCAGTCGAGATAATCCGGTCCGGTGAGCGGGTAGGCGCCCGGCGAAGCCTCTGTCTCGCGGAGATCGACGAGTTGCTCCGGCCTGTGGAACGGGAGCGGGCGCAGCAACACGGAATTGATCACGGAGAAAATTGCCGTGTTCGCGCCGATGCCGAGAGCCAGCGTGAGGATCGCGACAAAGCTGAAGCCGGGCGATTTCAGCAGCATTCGGATGCTATAGCGAACGTCTTGTACGAACGTTGCCATCAGCCTCTCCCTTTTGTCCGCTTCAACAGATTCCTATTCGTGGCGCAGTGCGATCAGGGGGTCGACGCGCATCGCGCGCTGCGCGGGGACGAAGCACCCCATCGCAGCCACGGCCACCAGCAATGCCGCCACGCCCGCGAAGGTCACCGGGTCATATGAGCTCACTCCGAAAAGCGAATTGCTCATCAGCCGCGTCAGGGCAAGCGCGCCCCCGAGCCCGATGACGACTCCGATGCCCGCCAGCAGCAGCCCTTCCTTGAAAACCAGACCGAGCACGTCTCCTCGCCCTGCGCCTAGAGCCATGCGAATGCCGATCTCGTGCGTCTGTTGCGCCACCGAATACGACATCACGCCGTAGACGCCCAGGATCGCCAGCAGCAACGCGGCGGCGCCGAAGCCCGCGAATAGTGTCACGATCCAGCGGTCGTCCGCGAGCGACAGCGACACGATTTGGTCCATCGTCTCAACTCGCGTGAGCGGCAGATCGGAATCAATCCCCTGGACGGCAGCGGAGACATCCTTGAGTACGCTTCTCGGATCGCCGGTTGTGCGCACCGCCATGGCGACCGAGTGCCACGGATACTGCCAGAAGGGGATGTCGACCTCCGGAACATCCGTCTGACGCGGGCCCTGGTTGCGGACATTATGGAAGACGCCGACGATCCGCAGCGCAACCTGGGGTCCGAGTTTCTCAGCGATCGGGTCCAGACGCGGCATCAAAACCTGCTGCGCGAGAGGGTCCACGTTCGCGAGATAGCGATGCACAAATGCCTCGTTAACCACCGCTACGGGAGCGCCGCCGGGAAGATCCTGAGCGTTGAAGGCACGGCCACGCTCGACGCGCACGCCGAAGGTCTCAAAATATTCCGGCGTGGCAAGATTGACTCCGACCACGGGGTTCGAGCCGAGTTCGCCCGGCGGACGGCCCTGGATACTGAACGGCAGCTGGTAGGCCGGATTATCGGGCAGATTGGCCGAAATCGACGCGTGCGTGATTCCCGGCACGACGGCGACATTAGCCTGAATCTGGCGGTAGAAGGTTGTGATCTGCTCGACGTTCGAGAAGTGTTTGCCGGGCAAATCGAGCCAGAAGGTGAGAACGTGATCGGTGCGGACGCCGAGGTCCTGGTTCGTCAATTTCCAGAAGCTGCGAATCGCCAGTCCGGCTCCGGTCAACAGGCACAGGGCGAGCGCGAACTCTGTGACCACCAGCACGCGGCGCAGACGCCGGCTCCCCGACGCCGTCGCGGAACCCTTGCCCTCCTTGAGCGAGTCGGCCAAGTTCAAACGCGCGGCTTGCCAAGCCGGTGCGCTGCCGAACAGGCCTGCCGAAAGCAGGGCGGCGGCGAGCATGAACAGAAGCACAGGCGGGTTCACACGCATATCCGCCTCGTAAGGAAGCGTGTTGACGGGAATCATCGCGAGAATGCCCTGCAAAACCGCGTAGGCAACCGCAATGCCCGCGATCGCGCCCAGCAGCGCCAGCGCGAAACTCTCCGTCAAGAACTGGCGCAGGATTCGCATGCGGCCGGCACCGATGGCAGCACGGATGGCGACTTCCTTCTCGCGCGTGGCCGAGCGCGAAAGCATAAGGTTGGCGACGTTCGCGCAAGCAATCAGCAGGACGAAGCCCACGGCCCCCAGGAAGAGCCAGAGCTCGGTCCGCGTCGCCGGCGGGAGAAAATCGTCATGAAGAGGTTCGACGCTAATGGTCCAGTCCTTGTCCGTGGCCGGATGCGCCGCCGCAACGTTCTGTTGGACGGTGCTCATATTCGCCTGGGCTTGTTCGAGCGAAACGCCCGGCCGCAAGCGCCCCATCACAAAGAGGAAATGATTGTCGTAATTGGTGATCTGCTCGGGCTTGAACGCGAGAGGCACCACTAGCTCCGCATCGCCGCGATCCTCGATTCCGGGAGGAAGGACGCCGACGACGGTGTAAGACTCGCCGTTGAGGCGAATTTGCTTTCCGATGATGTCGCGATCCCCGCCGAAGCGCCGCGCCCAGAATTTGCGCATCAGGACGACGACGTGGTCCTTGCCCGGCTGACTCTCTTCCGGCAGGAAATCACGCCCCAGAAGGAGAGGCTCGCCGAGCACCTTGGTCCACCAGCCCGGTGAAGCGAGCGAGCCGGAGACTTCCTCAACGGGAGTGCCCGGGTTCGCAACATTGAAGCCCTGGCCGGTCCAGGCGTACATGTACTGAAAGACGGAGCTTTGGCGCTGCCAATCGAGGAAATCGCCGACGGAAGCAACGTTTCTTTCGCCCTTCACCTTGGACCACACCATCACCAACTGCTGCGAGTGGGGATAAGGCAGAGGCTGCAGCAAAGTACCGTAAACGATGCTGAAGATAGCGGCGTTCGCACCGATACCAAGCGCAAGCGTGAGGACCGCGACGGTGGTGAAGCCCGGCAACTTCAGAAGCATCCGGATGCTATAGCGAATGTCCTGCAAGAATGTGTTCATGGGCCCTCCTATCGGTGCAGCTACTGGTAGCGCAGAGCCTCCATTGGATCCGTTCTCGATGCGCGGTGCGCCGGCACATAGCAGGCGGCGAGCGCGACGATGGCCAGAAGCATCACCACGCCGGCAAACGTGAGCGGATCGCTGGCGCTGACGCCGAAAAGAAGGCTCGAAAGCAAGCGCGTCAGCCCGAACGAGGCAACGATGCCGACGACAACTCCGAGAGCAATCAGGCGCGCGCCGTCGCGCACGACCAAGCGAAGAACGTCGCCGGGCGATGCACCCAGAGTCATGCGAATTCCGATTTCATGATGCCGTTGCGTCACGTTGAAAGACATCAGGCCATAGATGCCCACGGCGGCAAGCACCAGCGCCAGAAACGCAAACAAGCCCAGGAGAAGGACGGAAAGGCGGCGCGGCGCGACGTTCTCCGTGACGAAGCTTGCAAGCGTGCGAACGTTATAGATTGGCAGGTCCGGATCGAGCGATTCCACAGTGGCGCGAACGGTAGTTGCCAGCGCGGCAGAATCCAGGCTCGACCGAATGACGAGGTTTCCGCCGCTGCCCGGCCGTTGTGCGAACGGAACGAAGATCTCAACGAGAACGGGGCGGTCCACGCCGTAGTTCTTGATCTGGCGGATCACTCCGACGATCGTGGTTGGGGCAGGCGCCTGACCAAGCTTGGGCTGGTCCAGGAAGATGTGCTTGCCGACCGGATCCTGATCCGGCCAATACGTTCGCGCAAATGAATCGTCCACCATACAGACCATGGGCGCCTTCTCATTGTCGCTCTCGGTGAAGAAACGGCCGCGAAGCAGATCCGCTCCCATCGCGGAGAGCGCGCCGGGACTCACGCGAGAAAACTCAGCGGAAGGAAAGTCTCCCGGCTTGGGCATGGGCTGCCCTTCGACGAGGAAAGAACTCTGCCAGCCGCCGAGAAGCGGGTTCTTGAATCCGGCCGCCTGGACGCCGGGGATGGCGGCGAGCTTTTCCGTCAGCTGCTGGACGAACTGCCGCCGCTGGTCATCGGTCTTGTATTTTACCTCCGGCAGGCCAAAGCGCGCGGTCAAAACGCTATCCGGCTTGAATCCGGGATTCGACCGCAGGACGTGGAAGAGGCTCTCGAGAGTGAGTCCCGCGCCGACGAGCAGAACGAGCGAAATCGCGAGCTCGCCGACAACGAGGGCGCCACGCAGTCTTCGGCGCGCTCCGCCAACACCGCTGCCGGGAGTGTTCTCCTTCAGAGCGTCGTTCACGTCAGCCCGCGATGCATGGAGAACCGGAAACACGCCGAAGAACATTCCCGTCAGGAGAGACAGCCCCAGCGTGAACGCCAGCACCTTGCCGTCCAGGCTGACATCCTCGATCCGGGGCACGGCTCCCGCCGCAGCGCTCGCGAGGCCTTGCGTCGCCCACCAGGCGACGAGCAATCCGAAGGCACCGCCGAGCAAAGCCAGAAGTGTGCTTTCCGTCAGGAGCTGACGAGCGAGACGCCACCGCCCTGCGCCAAGCGCCTTGCGGATGGCAACCTCTCTCTGGCGCTCCGTGGCGCGGGCCATCAGCAGGTTCGCAATGTTGCCGCAGCCGATCAGAAGCACGAATCCGACGGCGCCCATAAGCACGAGCAGCGAGGAGCGCGCGTCCTCGACAATGGCGCCCAGTAGCGGGTCGACCCTGGCGCTGATTCCCTGATTCGATTTCGGGTATTGCTTGGCGAGGCGGTCTGCAATCGAGAGCATCTGGGCGCGCGCCTGTTCGAGCGTGACGTTAGGTTTCAGAAGCGCGTATGCGTAGATGCCGGGATGTTCATCTCGCTGAGAGGGGCCTCCCATTCGATCTTCCAGTCGCCAGAGCGACGTGAAGACGTCGAACGTGCGCCAACTCTCGTGGAAATGGCTGCTGGGAAGCACGCCGATGACGGTGAATGGCTCGCCGTCAAGGATGATCTGCTTGCCGAGAACGTTCGGGTCGCGGCCAAACTGCGTCGACCACAAGGTGTCGCTGAGCATCACGACGGCAGGGGCGCCGACTTTGTCGTCCTCCGGGGTGATCGCGCGGCCGAGGATGGGCTTGACGCCCAGAGTCGAGAACAGGCCGGCAGTGACGCGGCGCATTTGAAGTTCTTCGGGCTCGCCGTGGCCCGTCAGGGTGACGCTGTCGCCCTCGTAAGCAACCATGCCTTCGAAGACGGAGTTCATCGAACGCCAGTCGTCGAAGTCCGCCATCGAGATGCTCATGCCCGGAATCTGCTGCGACCATTCCGACAAGAACACGATTCGATTCGGATGGAGGTAAGGCAAGGGGCGCAGGAGTACGGCGTTTACCACGGAGAAGATCGCGGTGTTGGCGCCGATGCCGAGCGCAAGCGTGAGGATTGCTACAACGGTGAAGCCCGGATTCTTGCGCAGCATGCGGGCTGCATATCGAAGGTCCTGCAGGATCGTTCCCATCCGACCTCCTACTGATTCATACGAACGCGAGCGGCGCGCTGTTCAACGCATCATTCGTAACGCAGAGCCTCGATCGGATCCGTCTTCGATGCGCGCCGCGCAGGAACGTAGCATGCCAGGAGCGCCACGAGCATGAGCAAGCCCGCTACGGCGACGAACGTCCACGGGTCGAACGCGCTGACACCGTAAAGCAAACTGCGCATGGCGCGAGTCAGCACGAAGGATGCAATCAAGCCTGCCACAACACCAAAGGCCGCAAGTTTCAGGCCGTGACTCACTACCATGCTCAGCACGTTACTCTCTTGTGCGCCAAGAGCCATGCGGATCCCGATTTCGTGGGTCCGCTGCGTGACCGAGTACGACATCACGCCGAAAATTCCGATCGCGGCCAGAAGCATCGCGAGCCCCGCAAAAAGAGCGACAAGCATCCACGTGAATTTCGCGGTCGAAAGAGCGTGCCCGGTCACTTCATCCATCGGTTGGACGTCGGTGACAGGCAGGTCCTTATCGAGTTCCGAAACCCCCCGGCGGACCGCAGACGCAAGTGAAGCGAGATTGGAATTGGAGCGGATGACCGCGACGCGCACATCGTTGTCTGTGAATTGCCAATCGGGCCAGTAGAAAGCCGGCTTGGCGGCTCCCGCGTCCGGCGTGTCCTTCACGTCACCCACAACGCCGACAATCTGCACTCCTTTGAAACCCCAGAGATCGAGACGCTTGCCAAGGCCATCCTCGTCCGGGAAAAAGCGCTTCGAAAACGCGGAGTTCACTACGACTACCCTGGGAGACTTCTGGTCATCCGCAAGATTGAAGAGGCGTCCGCTCAGGAGCGGAATCCCGGCCGCTTCGAAATAACCGGGAGAAGCATAGTGATAGCGGGCTTCCGCCGGATGATTGGGATCCGACGGGCGGCCTTCAATGTCGATATCCGTGTTGTCGTCGTAGCCTGTCCACGGTATGTCTGAGCCGAAGCCAACCGATTGAACGCCCGGAAGGGCTTGCAGACGCGCTGCGAGATTCTTGTAGAAAGCCCAGTACATCGCGTCCTTTGGATACCGTTTGCCGGGCAGATCCGTCTGGAACGTCAGAACATGCTCGGGATTGAAACCCATTTGGACGTGTTCAAGGTTGACGAACGTCCGCATCAACAGCCCTGCGCCCACGAGCAGCATAAGCGCTAACGCCATTTCCGTCGCAACGAGCCAATTGCGAAGCCGTCCGCGGCCTCCGCCGGAGGTTGCGCCACGATCGCCGTCTTTCAGCGATTGATTCACATCGGTGTTCATGATGGAAAGCGCAGGCGCAAGGCCGAAGAGGAACGATGTGAGAACTGTAGCGAACACGGCAAACAGGAGGACGCTTGCGTCGACGTGGACGGCCTGCAGGCGAGGCAGCTTGTCGGGACTGAGCGCAACGAGAGCGTCGACGCCCCAGATCGCGAGTACCACTCCAAGGAGGCAGCCGAAAGACGCCAGCAAGAAACTCTCCGTTAGCAGTTGCCGGACGATGCGCCAGCCGCCAGCCCCGAGAACGGAGCGCATGGCAATCTCGCGGCTTCTGCCGGTCGCGCGAGACAGCGCAAGATTGGCCACGTTCACGCAAGCAATGAGCAGCAGGAACCCGACGGCGCCCATCAAAACGGAAAGCATCAGGCGCGCCCGCCCGACGATCTCCTCTTTCAACGGAACGATCAGTATCTGGTGAGCGTTCTGCGGATAGAGCTTCGCCATTTGGGCCGAATCGGCATTCAACGCGGCGGAAGCCTCCGCCGGTGTAACGCCGGACGCGAGTCGCGCGACCATGTTCAGATAATGGCAGCCGCGATCGCATCCCTGGGCATCGTGAGGCAGCAAGGGCAAAGGCCACCACAAGTCGACGGTTTCACCGTGCGCGGGGCTACGATAATCGCCGCCGACGTGCTGTATGCCCGCAGGCATGACGCCGATCACAGTGAATGACTGGCCCGAAAGCACGAGCGCCTTGCCGACGATGGCGGGATCGGAATCGAAGCGCGTTCGCCACAGGCGCTCGCCGAGAATCACTACGTGGTCGCTTTTCTTGTACTCGTCCTGGCTATCGAAGTCGCGTCCCAGAATCGGGTGGTAGCCGAGAACCCGGAAATACTCGTGCGTGACGGCCAGGCCGGAGAGATGTTCGGGGCGCTCGTTGGTGGTCAGATCCAGGTCGCGCTCGGCGTAGAGAGCGGAGCTCGCGAAAACCTTGGTCTGGTCCCGGTAGTCGTAGAAGTCGGCGATCGCCATCGGAAAATGTGGTTGCGTCGGCGTGATCGTAAAAACGCGCACGAGCCGGCCCGGCTCGGGATAGGGCAGCGGACGCAGCAACACGCCGTTGACGAGGCTGAAAATGGCGGTGTTGGCGCCGATGCCGAGCGCGAGCGTCAGGATCGCCACGGCGCTGAAGCCGAGGTCTTTGCGGAGAACGCGCACCGCGTAACGCATATCTCGCAGGAATCCGCTCACGTTTCCCTCGTAGCCCGCGACAACGCTTTATTCATAGCGCAGAGCCTCGATCGGGTCCGTCTTCGATGCGCGCCGCGCAGGGATATAACCGGCGACCGCCGCGACGACGAACATCAGCAGCGTGGCACCCGCCAGCGCCAGTGGATCAGCGGGCGTGAGCCCATAGAGCAGGCTCTTGATCAGCTTCCACACGGCGAATACAGCGGGTAGTCCGATGAGCACGCCGATCAATGCCAGAAGCATCGACTCGCGCAGGATCAGCCCAAGCACATTCCCGCGCTGCGCGCCGAGGGCCATGCGAATGCCGATCTCACTGGTGCGATTGGCAACCGCGTAGGCCATGATGCCGTAAATTCCGATGCACGCGAGGAGAACTGCGAGGACGCCGAAGAAACCGGAGAGCTTGGTCAACATGGTGTCCTGCGTCAGCGAATCGGCCACGAGTTCGTTCATCGTATCGATTTGAATCGGCGGCAGGTTCGGCGCCGTTTGCTTCACGGCGTCGCGCAAAGACGCCGCGATCGTCGAGGGATTGCCGCTGGCACGAACTTCGATTCTCGCGAACGAGACATCCGGCTCAACCGAATTGAAAAACGGCACATAGAAGCGCCGCGGTGTCTTCTCGCGGATGCTGTTGTATTTCGCATCCGCAGCAACGCCTACGACGACGAAATTGACGCGGTTCGTCGGAAATTCGTCCCAGATACGCCGGCCGATCGGATTTGAATCGCCGAAATAGTATTTCGCCATCGTTTGATTGATCACGCCCACGCGCTGGCCGTTGCCGCTGTCCTGGAGACCGATCTCGCGTCCGAGTAAAATCGGGATGCCGATCGTAGAGAAGTAATTCGGGCCCACCTGATCGAACCGCGACTCCATATCCTGGCCCGACTTGGGAGTGAACCCCTCGATGGAAATGGGATCGTCCGATTCGGAGTGGCTGAACAAGCCGTTCTGGGAGAAGGTGACGCCGCGCACTCCGGGCACCGCGGCGATGCGCTCGAGTAGATCCTTGTAAAGTTGGGTGATGGGCGCTCCGAGCGTATAGCCATTCTCGAGTGGCGCGACGCTGAACAGCAGGAGGTGATCCCGGTCGTAGCCAAGTTGCACGTCGGAAAGCTTTTGGAAGCTGCGGACGAAGAGCCCGGCGATCACCAGGAGCAGCAGCGAAAGCGCGACTTGTGCGATAACCAGGATTTTCCCCATCGAGAAGAGGCCCGCGCCCGCACCTCCGATGACGCCGCGCGAGTTCGATTTCATGATCGAATTGATGTCCACACGCGACGCACGAAAAGCCGGCGCGAAGCCGAAAAGGACTCCCGTGAACAGCGAGACTCCGAGCGTGAAGCCCAGAATCCGTGCATCGGGGTGAAGATCGAGCGGTACGGTTCGGCCTCTCTGCGAAACGAGCCCAAGGAGCACCGCATCGGCCCACTGTGCCAGGAGAAGACCGATCACACCGCCGGCGGCGGCGAGCAGAATGCTTTCCGTGACCATCTGGCGAAACAGCCGCGCGCGCCCGGCACCAAGCGAAATACGGACCGCGATCTCTTTTTCTCGCGACGCAGCGCGGGCCAGAAGAAGGTTCGCCACGTTCGCGCACGCGATCAGCAGAACCAATCCCACGACCGCCATCAATATGATCAGCGGCTGCGCAAATCTTCCGCGCAACGTCGATGAGCCATGGCTGCCTTCGACGACAGCAAGGTGCTGGTTCAGAAAGTCGCGACGATCCTTGTCCGACATCTGCGATCCGATTTGCGACTGCAGGTAAGACTGGAAGGTGACGTTGGCGCTCGCCTTCGCCTGCTCGACGGTGACGCTCGGTTTCAGCCGGCCGATCACCGCGAGCCACATCGTCTTCTCGATCGGATTCTTCTCCGTCGACAGAAAGTCCCGGCCCGGCAAAACCTCCGCCTGCATCGTCAGGGGAACCCAGACATCCGGTGCAAAGCCGACTGTTTCGCCGAAGAAGCTCTGCGGCATTACGCCGATGATGTCGTACGAAGTATCGCGAATGCGAATCTTGCGCCCGAGAACGGAGGAATCGCCGCCAAAACGGCCTTGCCAAAAACTGTAGCTGATCACGGCGACGGGATTCGCGTCGCGCGTCTTATCGACCTCCGTGCCGAACGCGTGGCCCAGCACCGGATCGACGCCGAGGACCGAGAAGTACGAGCCGCTGACCAGATTCACAAACGCGGGGCTTCCCTCGCCGTTCTGGCTTGCCCCTTCGAGGCTCACCGGAAGACGGGGAACGCTGCTGTCGGCGGCCAACAAGCCGGAGAAGACTTGATTGCGCGCGCTGAGATCCTGGAACTCGGCGTACGTCAGCAGGGAGCGGTCGCCGTCATTGCTTCCGATACTCATGCCGTGAGAGTCGGGGTCCGAAAGGAAAACGAGCTGCTCGGGGGCCTTTACGGGCAGCGAACTGAGCAACACTGAGTTGATTACCGTGAAGATCGCGGTGTTGGCACCGATGCCGAGCGCGAGCGTCAGTATCGCTACCGCTGCAAATCCGGGACGCTTGACGAACGTCCGGACTCCATAGCGAAGGTCCTGAAGTAAGGTCCCCATCCGATACCTCCCGGTTCACACCCTCGGCCCCCGAATTCCTCACGACGAGCCACACCCAGCGAGCCGAGTCCTGCCGGGCACGCCGAACGTGTGGATACACCTCCACCACGGTTCTGCTCAAGGTCAGGCAAGTTCTCTTCCGGTCCATCGCACATTCAAGCATAAGAAAACATTGCGTTTAGACGCTCATTTGACCTTCCTCATGCGATCGAACTGGCCGCTTGTGGGATGCAGTGTCGCTCAATCGGACGGTCAAGCAATGTGGCAAAAAGAGGGAGAGCTATCTCGCACTAGGGCTTTGCGCGAAGGGACGGTTGCCTTATGATTCCGCCTCGCCTGCAGGCGGCGAAAACCAGGTTTCGGGCTTCAGGTTACCGGCTCGATCCACTTTTGAGACCAAATGACCGCGATTGATTTGTCGGCAGACATAGGTCTGGTAGCCGTCGGGCTGGTGACCCTGAATCTGGCAATCGGGTTCCTGATCGCCGCCCGGTACAGCCCGTGGCGCTATTGGCCGCACCGCCGGTTCAACATTTTCCGGATCCACAACTGGTCAGGCTACGCGGTGCTGGGCGTCTCGGCGCTGCATCCGATCGTGCTCCTCTTTTCCTCAACCGCGCGCTTTCGTATCCTCGACGTGATCTATCCGGTCCACTCACCGAGCCAGCCGCTCGACAACACGATTGGCGCAATCGCGCTGTACTGCGTCGTCGTTGTGGTGATCACGTCGTACTTCCGTTTGCGCCTCGGCCGGCGTCTGTGGAAAGCGTTCCACTTTGTAATCTACGCCGCGGCGGTCGCGCTCTTCTGGCATAGCATCTTCACGGATCCGAACCTGAAGAACACGCCTCTCGATCCGTTCGACGGCGAAAAGGTGTACATCGAGATCTGCTGCCTGCTGATCGTCGCTTTCGGGTTTCTCCGTTGGAGGTACGGCACGCGCAAGGCCCGCGCTCGTGCAAGAATGGCTTCCATGCGAAATGCGCCGTCGGTATAATCCGCGTCATTCCCCATCCTTCAAGATAGGAAAAACACGATGCGAACGCTGCGAGTCTCAGCTCTTGTGTTTGGAATTGCTCTTGCATGGAGCTATGCGATGATTCAACAGAAACCTGTGCGTGCTGACGAGGAAGAGGACCGCGCCGCGATTGCCCACACGGTTGAGCGGTTCATCGATGCGTGGAACAAGCACGATGCGCACGCCTTCGCCATGACGTTCACGGAGGAAAGCGATTTCACGAACGTTCGCGGAACTCACGCGCACGGGCGAAACAATGTGGATTCGTTCCACGCTGCCGTCTTCGCCACGATTTTCAAGAATAGCCATCAAACTGCGCAGGTCCGCAGCATTCGATTTCTCACCCCGAATCTCGCGGCCGTCGACGTCGACTGGCAAATGACCGGCACCACAAGCGAGGACGGCAGCCCTCGGCCCGAGCGAAAAGGGCTTCTCAATTGGGTGATGGCCAAGCAGGGTGACGGCTCATGGCTCATCGAGGTCATGCACAACACCGAACTGACGAACGCTCCGCCGCCCTCGAAGTGACAAGACCAGCGCGGACGAGCCGCCTCCACGCGCTATGAGCCCCCGATGATCTTGCGGATGAAATTCGCTTCGTCCTGACGATAGGGCTTCCCATCGGCGTGAAAGATGTCGTGGAACCACTCGGCAGGCTGGCGATCGACGTACGGATGTTGCCAGGAATCCCACGGGAAGTAGGTCTGCGTCTTGCCCGCGACGAATCCCCAATTGATGGCGGCGACGCGATACTTCTTCGCGATCGGAAGAATCGCCTCGAACGTGCTGCCTCTCGGGCGAGCCATGTACTCCGTGCAAAGGATTGGACGGCCGAAGTGCTGCAACGAAAGAATACGCGACTCGAAAACCTCCGGCTTCTCGTAGCTGTGGAACGACAGCACGTCGGATTCCCCAAGCTGAATCTTCTCCATCGGACTGAGCTTATCCGCCGAACCCCAATTCCCGTTCCAGACTCCGCTCGTCAGGGGCTGCGAAGCGCCCGCCTCGCGCGCCCACTCGAACACTTTCGGCAGCAGCGCTAGGACCAGATCGACCTTGTTCTTCGGCTCCAGGTTTGCATAGCTTCCATCGTTCGCGTTGTCCGGCTCGTTCCAGAGGTCCCATCCGAGCACGCGCGGATCGTGGCCGAACGCTCCCACGATGCCTTTCACGTAGGCCTCAAGCCGCGGGTATTGTGCCGGATCCTCCAGCACTTTCGCTCCGGGACTCTGCACCCAGCCTGAATTGTGGACGCCCGGGCGCGGGTCGTGTTGTTTGCCGAGACGCGGATTCGAATCCCAGCACGAATCGAACAGCACAAACAGCGGGCGAATGTGATGTTTCGCCGCAATCGACAAAAACGTATCGACTCGCTTCTTGAACCCGTCCGAACCCTGCTCCCACAGCAAATCATGGAGAAAGACCCGCATCGTCGTGAACCCGAGCGATTGCGCCCAGCCGAGTTCCTGATCGATGCGCTGAGGATCAAACGTGTCCGGCTGCCACATCTCGAGCTGGTTGATCGCATACGAGGGAATGTAATTGCTTCCGACCAGCCACGGCTGCTTCGCATACCATGCGTTCGCCTTTTGCTCAGTCCAGCGCGTGTGGCGCTGGCTCATTTGCGCCGCAGCCGGATTCGCGGCTAGCGCGAGCGCTAACGCCGGTGCAATCCACAGCGCCAGGATCACTCTTCGCAGCATTCGGTGCTTCATGGTTTTTCCCTCGCTTCATACGCCGGCTGGCTGCCACTCAAATTGAAATTCGGAGCAAACTTATACGCAATTCGCGCGAGGATTCAATGCTCAATTCGAAGGGAATGGCTGGCCTGCGAGCCGTAGCCCGCAGACTAGGCCCTAGTTGACGATTTTAGAACTCTTCCGCTGGGTCAGATCGGCGCAGGAATTCCGCGTACAGGAGAGCTCTCGGTGCTCTGATTCTGCGTTTGTCTACCGAGCTTTGTAGAAGTGTACTTTAGCCGATGCGCCTGTAAACCGCGGATAGCATGGATGGGCTTCGACCGGCTGCGAGAGCCATGAACCATTCTTAGCGAACATGATTTTTCGGAAGCAAAAGCGTTCAGCATTGCTGCTTTGGAGATCTAGAGTTTGCACAAAGCTATCTCCACCAGCGAACGAATAAACGCGAGAAGGCACGTTCAGCCACTGGGTGAATCCGCCCCGGGTTAGGGAGAATACGCCTAGGTTAGTACCTGTGACTCCAGCACCGCCCCAACCTGACTCTATCAGCAGGTCTTGGGAAGGCTGTCTGCCCAAGGTAGTCAGCTCGATGCGCTGGATCGACGTGTGATGGGTTGTATCCAAGTCGAAACCGGTCGATTCACGCCATTTTCCGCCTGTATTTGTTATGTGCGCAAGGCGGGCAATCGAGAGACATGACATCGGCGGATTCGCCCCGCGAAACTTGTACTGCAAGACGGCCAGCAGGGAGGCTGAATCAGCAGCCCCCGGCCAGCGAAATATCTCGAAGCGAACTTCTCGAGATTTCGAGAACAAAGTATCGTTGGTAACATCCGACGCGGCGCACTGCTCGGCAGGTCCTGACGGGGGAGCAACGACGTCGTATACGTTCTCAGTTGCGAGGGCATCCGGAAACAGGAACTCGCGAGAATGCTCTGGCGGACTCCACGAATTATCGATCGAGCCGGTCGCGAGAGAGATTGTGCTTCCGGGGAACACGGCGCGGAGAGCATCCATCCGCAGCGATTCGTCCGCAATTGGTCTAGTAGCGCTTAATGCAGCGCTCGCCCCAACCAACGAGTAGACGAATGCCGTTAGCACGATCCTCTGGAGCATAGCCAGATTTTACCGGCAAACAGCGCGTGGATGCGCCTAAAATTGAAAGATGCCTTGTTGTCCCGGTCCTGGCACGCCCTTCGTCCCCCTCCTGTGGTTCAGTGCGGCAGAACACTGAAACACGGGCAGTGTTCTGGTCGAGAGATACCGTTCGGGTTCTGCGACGGGCCGCCAGGGGTGAACACAGGAACATACGCAGTGTTCACCCGTAAATATAGGCGTTCCGTTCACCTAGCCCCAGCCGCAAGGGCCTGTCGAAGAACACGCTGCAGAAATCAGCTCTGCAAAAAGACCGCGGACGAAAACATCGATTTGGGCGGGAGCGACTCGCTAATCTCAGAGACGCTTCTTCGCGAAAGCTCTGCCGGATGGCGACTTGAGATACTTCTCGAAAGCGAAGGCCTGTTGCTCGTCGCTGAAGGCGAGGTAGGTTTTGATTGTCCAAGGCAGGTATTTCGCCGTGTGTGACACGTCGCCTGCGTTATGCTTCTTCAGGCGTGCTCGCAAGTCACGCGTCGCTCCGACGTAGAAATGTTCCGCGTTGCTCATACTTCGGAGGATATAAACGTAAGTCATGGGAGCCTTCGGGGAACCACGGCCTGCCGAGCCGTAGCTCGCGGACTGGGCCCGCCTCCGCCCTTTGGGCTTCGGCGCTGCAGCCTTTGCCTTTCTAGTGGTTTACGACGCGCTAGACCGGATCCCTCGCAGCTGGCCCGCCGAGCCGTAGCCCGCAGAGCGGGCGAAGGCTGGTGGGCCTGGACTGACTTGAACAGTCGACCTCGCCCTTATCAGGGGCGCGCTCTAGCCACCTGAGCTACAGGCCCAACTTTGCTGGCAGGCAATGCCTCGGACCCCGTTGGTAGTCTTCCCAAAACCGGTTCGGAGCCCGTTTCGCGTCCGGCCGATCCAGAATCACCAAAACATCGGCGCAATCCAGACGCTTGACACCCGCCATTTTATCATCGGCACACGGATGAGCATAGCGGTAGTGACGCCCGTCCGACCTCGATGGTTCCTGCGCGGCACTGCTTTACAGTCGCACAATCGCGGCATTTCCAGGAAAATCTAGCGGGGCTGCCCGTGAACCTCCCACCCAGCCGCAGGCAGCTAATGAAGTTTCCTATTGACGCAGCTTGCCCATTGCTTTATAGCTCGCCCACTACGGTTAGGGTGTGGGTGGGTGAAGTTCCAATGCGACTACCTTTCGACGGCTATGCAATAGTCGGAGGAGAACCTTGCCCGCCTCTCGGTTCCGATGCTGGGACTGATTCGGCCCCATGCCAGGCATGCGGCATAGAGAATGGAGGCGAAGGTCATGAAGCGAGGAATCGTATTTTTTAGAGTTGTTTCCGTGCTCTTCGTTGCCCTGCTGATGTGCGTTGTCGCTGGGGCACAACAAAACACGGGTTCGATTTCCGGTACAGTCAAAGATCCGAGCGGCGCCGTTTTTCCGGGTGCCAAAGTCACACTGATCGATTCTGAAAGAGGTGTTACCGTCCGCACCGCCACTACGGGGGACGCCGGCGAGTTTTCTTTCCCCAACCTTCCCGTAAGTCACTACTCAATTACGGTCGAAGCATCGGGCTTCCGGAAGTTTGTAGAGACGGGGATCGTACTCAACGTCAACGATAAGCTCACGCTCTTTCCGCAGTTGGAGCTGGGTGCGACGACAGAGCAAGTCACCGTTCAAGCGACTGCCGAGCAGGTGAATTTGGACGATGCCGTCGCGTCGGGCGTCGTCACTGGAACTCAGGTTCGCGAACTCTCCCTAAATAATCGCGTTTGGGAGCAGATCCTGACCCTCGTTCCCGGCGTCAGCGACAGCAACAGCACCGACCAATACTACGTCGGCGCCACGAATCCCTTCGGAGGTTCCGCGACAAATACCGTCGGCTTTCAGATCAATGGCGGCCGCCGCGAGGAAACCAACTTCCTGGTCGACGGCATGGACAACATGGATCGCGGCTCGAACCTCACTCTGCTCTCGTTCCCGAGCGTGGACGCGATTTCTGAGTTTCGAGTCGTGCGCGGTGTTTACGACCCTGATCTCGGCCGCTCGGGCGGCGCGCAAGTCAACGTCGTCACCCGCTCCGGAACCAATTCCCTTCACGGCGGCGGTTACGAGTTCTTCCGCAACGACTATCTGAATGCGAACAATTACTTCAATAATCGAGCCGGCGTGGTCCGCCCCAAGCTCCGATACAACGACTTCGGCGGCACCCTGGGCGGACCCGTCTACATTCCTCATCTCTACGAGCAGCGCGACAAGACGTTCTTCTTCGTCTCGGAAGAAGCTCGCCGCGTTGTTACGTATACCAATGCGACCGCCGTGATTCCAACGCCCGGCATGATGACCGGACAGCAGTTCCTCCACCCTGTCTGTACCGACTGGGCCAACAATAACGGCACCGTCGGCGCATGCAATGCATACGGAACGGCGATTCCAAGCACGAGCATCAGCCCGGTCGCGACTGCCTACGTCAACGACATCTATTCCAAGTTCCCGGCGATCAATTCCGGCACATTCAATCTCGTCTCCACTCTGCGCAACGTCACCAACTTCCGCGAAGACGCGATCAAGATTGACCACGTGTTCGGCCCGAAGCTGACGGTCTACGGCAAGTACCTGAATGACAGCATTCCAACTGTGGAGGCCGGCGGCCTTTTTACCGGCTATCCCGTGGACAACATCGCCACTACCTCCACGAACTCGCCGGGCCACCAGTACAGCATCCACGCATCTGCGGCTCTCAGTCCTACTTTGTTGATTGACGGCGCCTATGGCTACTCCTATGGCGCCATCCTCAGCCACGTCATCGGGGCGGAGAACTTCACCAGCGCCACGGATGTCCAAACCGCCCTCGGCACCACCTTGCCGTTCGCGAACCTGCTGGGCCGCGTCCCTACCATCACTATGGCCAGCGGCACAGCCACCGGTGTTTCCGCGTTTGGGCCATATAACGACTACAACCGCAACCAGACTGTCTTCGGCAACGTCAGCAAGGTCATCGGCTCCCACACGCTGAAGTTCGGCGCGATCTACTACCACTACAACAAGCACGAAAACCAGTTGAGCGGCTCCAACAACGGCTCCTTCGCCTTCATCGGCACAAACGCTCCCACGGCTGCGACGGCCGGGGGCACCGTTTGTGGAAATGGCGCCGAACCGGCCTGTCCCAACACGTTCGAACAGTCTTGGGCCAACTTCTTGCTCGGCCAGGCCAGCACTTTCGCGCAGGCCTCTCTCGACGTAACGGCGAACATTTTCGATAACCAATTCGAGTACTACGGACAGGACACGTGGCGCATCAGGCCGAACTTGTCGATCACATATGGCTTGCGCCATTCGTTCTTCCGCCAGCCCACGGACGCCAGCGGTCCGGGCGGCACCAGCCGGTTGAGCAACTTCGATCCTGCCCTCTGGGACGCGAGCGAAGCACCCTGCGTCCTTCCTAATGGCAACCTCGACATAACGCTGGTGAACGGCGTCCCATCTAGCAGCGCTTGCAATGCAAATTACACGCCGCTGAACGGTTTCATCTTTGCGAACCCGCCAACGTACAACGGCTTCGTGGGCACTAAGTCGCCCTTCGGAAGCAAGGCCGGGAAAGAGTTCAACCGCGCCATCGCGCCTCGGCTCGGCATTGCCTGGGATCCGTTTGGCGATGGCCGCACATCCGTTCGGGCTGGCTACGGCATGTTTTTCGATAGCGGCACCGAATATGGAAACGCGGAACTCAACGTCGGCTTGAATCCGGGCTTCCTGACGAACCTGAACTTCAGCAATGTGTCGTTCGCCACTCCTACCGGTGCAACGACCACCGTAACGAGCACGGCCGCGGGCGTAATCAACGATCGCGTTCCCATCAATTACAAGTCGCCGTATACGCAGCAGTGGAGCCTGGATGTTCAGCGGCAGTTGCAGCAGACCTGGATGGTCGATCTCGGCTACTACGGCAGCAACGGCATCCACCTGCCGGGCTACATTGACACCAATGCGCCGCTCCCTGGGGCTTGGCAACAGTGCGCGGCTCCCAACACATGCACGAGTGGTCCCAACGCCATTCAGATCACCGGCGCAGCAAGCGGTACCGGAGCGGGCGGTGCAGCTTGCAACGGCCTCCCGTGCGTCACCTCGAGCAATACGACTCTCCTCAACATCCTGCGGCCGTACGTCGGCTACGCAGGAGCCGACGATTTCGAGGACATCTACACCTCGAACTACAACTCCCTGCAGGCTCAGGTTCAGAAGCGCTTCTCGGGCAACAGCCTCGTCAGCGTCTCCTACACCTGGTCGCACGGCTTGACGACCGATCAGGCCGACCGGAGCCCCGGTCCGGTAATCCCGCAGAGTTACACGGACATACTTCCCAACAACTACGGTCCCAACATCGCTGATCGCCGGCATGTGTTGACCGGCAGTTTCGTGTGGGATCTGCCGTGGATGAGCTCGCAGCGCGGGTTCGTCGGTCACCTGCTCGGCGGGTGGGAGGTGAGCGGCGTCCAAACCTTCCAGACCGGCCTGCCGGTCACAACCTCTCTCTCTGGAGCCAACATTGTTGATCCTGCGGGGCTCGGCTGTCTGGGCAGCACGCCCTGCTCGCTCCGCCCCGACCAGCTCAGCAACCCCGATTCGTCCGCCCCTCACACGTACGCCGAGTGGTATAACACAGCAGCCTTCGCTTGCTACGGTTCCGCCGTGGCTTGCGTCCCGTATACCGGTCAGACCAACATCGGCACCACGCGGCCGGGCGACGCTCGGGGTCCCGGATTCTGGCGCACCGACCTGGGTCTCTTCAAGAACCTGAAGTTCGGCGAGCGCTTTTCGGGTCAGCTCCGGCTGGAGACATTCAACACGTTCAATCATACGAACCCGATCCAGCCGGGCACCGGCGGCTCGTCGAACAGCATGACCAGCTCCGTCTTCAACCAGGTCCTTCTGGCGCGCGATCCACGTCTCCTCCAGTTGGGCATGAAACTGAACTTCTAACCGCGAAAACAGGCGATTGTGCGGGTCCGCTTCGGCGGGCCCGCCGTCGTTCCCCAAGCCAACCGAACTCCCGCGCCACCGCTCAGATCTCCCGTTCATGAGGTTGGCCAGGACGACTCTTTTCGTGGTGCTAGGCCGGCCATTTTGACGGTACACTTCCCCCGCGTTTGACCTGTCGCGGAGGCCCCTTGCTGCTCGATATCGTCCAGGTCGGAGATCCCGTGTTGCGGCAGCGGGCGCGTCCCCTGTCGGCGGAAGAGATACGCAGCGACGGGATTCGCAAGCTGATCGCGGACATGCGCGAGACCATGCGCAACGCCCCCGGCGTCGGCCTCGCCGCGCCGCAGGTGGGCCTTTCGTTACAGCTTGCCATGATCGAGGACCGCGAGGAGTGGTTGGAGGACGTTCCCGCGGAGAAACTGGCGGAGCGCGAGAGAGGCGTCGTCCCTTTTCACGTCATCATCAATCCGAAAATCGCCGCGTCCTCCCAGGAGTGTGTCGATTTCTTCGAGGGCTGCCTGAGCTTGGCGGGGTTTTCGGCGGTTGTGCCGCGGGCAAGACACGTGCGCGTGGAATGTCTCGACGACCGCGGCAAGCCGAACGTAATCGACGCGTCGGGATGGTACGCGCGAATCCTTCAGCACGAGATCGATCACTTGTTCGGCAACATGTATATCGACCGCATGCGCAGCCGGACATTCACTTCGATCGACAACTTCAACCGCTTCTGGCAGAACACGTCCATCGGCGAAGCGTGCGAGAAATTAGACTCGACTCGCCGCGCCGCAACCGAGTAGATTCTTGCCGGAGTTTGGCCCGCTTGGTCATGAACCTGGCTCACTCTGGGGAATTATGCGAAAAACTGCCGTGCGCTTCAGCGTGCTGTTCCTGCTCTGCTTCGTGTTTCCATCTGCCTTTGGACAAACGGAATTGAAGCCTGCCGCCGGCCTGATCATCGACAACGCGAAGGTGTGGACCGTCGACAAATCGCTGCCAGCGGCCCAGGCCGTCGCGGTGCTCGGCGATCGCATCGTGGCCGTCGGCCCGAGTGCCGACGTCGACGCGTGGCGAGGTCCCCGCACGCGCGTGATCGATGCCGGTGGCAAGCTGCTCCTGCCCGGGTTCAACGACTCGCATGTGCACTTCATCAGCGGCGGAGCGCAGCTCGATAGCGTTCAGTTGAACGACGCCACCAGCGTCGAGGAATTTGCGCGCCGGATCGGGGAGCGTGCAAAGGTCACGCCAAGAGGTGAATGGATTCTCGGCGGCGATTGGGACGACACGAAGTGGACTCCCGCGCAGCTTCCCACGAAAGAGATCATCGACCGCGTCGCGCCGGACACGCCCGTCTGGGTGAGCCGCTACGACGGGCACATGGGAGTCGCCAATTCCCTCGCGCTCCGGCTTGCGGGCATAACGGCGAAAACTCCGGAAGTTCCCGGTGGAACGATTGTGCGCGACGCGCAGGGCAATCCCACCGGAGCCCTGAAAGACGCGGCAATGAGCTACATCTACAAGGTCGTTCCAGACCTTTCGCACGCACAGCGCTTGCGCGCCGCACATCGGGCGCTGCTGCACGCCGCCGCCGTCGGCGTGACCAGCGTGCAGAACATGAGCGCGGCCTTTGAGGACATCGCCGTTTATGCCGAATTGCTCGACCGCGGCGAACTGACTGCGCGCATCTATGCCGCACCCTCGATCGCGCGCGTCGGCGATCTGGCGAAAATCGGCATTCGGCATGCCTTCGGCGGTCCCTGGCTGCGCATCGGTGCGGTGAAGGCATTCGCGGATGGTTCGCTCGGCTCCCGCACCGCTTACTTCTTCGAGCCTTTCAGCGACCAGCCCGGCAACTACGGCCTCCTCTCCGACGAAATGCACCCGGTTTCGCTGATGCGCGACCGGATGATGAAAGCGGACGCGGCCGGACTTCAGATCTGCACGCACGCCATCGGGGATCGGGGGATCTCCATGATTCTCGACCTGTATTCCGAGGTCGTGGCGGCGCATGGTGATGCGGACCGCCGGTTCCGCATCGAGCACGCCCAGCACATGGCCGCAAAGGATTTTGACCGCTTCGCCCAGCTTCACGTGATTGCGTCGATGCAGCCCTACCATGCGATTGACGATGGCCGCTGGGCCGAAGCACGCATCGGCCGCGATCGCGCCAGCCGCACCTACGCCTTTCGCACCTTCCTCGATCATGGCGTGCGCCTCGCGTTCGGCACCGATTGGGACGTGGCTCCGCTCAATCCGATGCTCGGCGTCTATGCCGCCGTCACGCGCGCGACTCTCGACGGCAAGAACCCCAACGGCTGGTTCCCCGAGCAGAAGCTCACGGTCGCCGAAGCCGTCGAAGCCTACACGATGGGTTCCGCGTATGCCGAGTTTCAGGAGAATGAAAAAGGCTCGATTACCGTGGGCAAGCTGGCGGACATGGTGCTGCTCAGTGACGATATTTTCACGATCGAACCCGCAAAGATTCGCGATGTCACGGTCTTGAAGACGTTCGTCGGCGGAAAACAGGTGTGGGACGCGAGCCATCCGATCGGCGACGAACCTTCGAACCACTAGAGCTTGTTCAGGCCGTCCAGCGCCGCTACCTTATACGCCTCGGCAAGCGTCGGATAGTTGAATACCGTGTCGCGAAAATATTCGATCGTGCCGTCGTAGGCGAGCACTGCCTGGCCGATGTGGATGATTTCCGTCGCGCGCTGGCCGATTATGTGCACGCCGAGCAGCTTCAGATTGTTCCGGTCGAACAGGAGTTTCAGCATCCCGCTCTCGTCGCCCAGCATCATGCTCTTGGCCAGCTCCGCATACTTCGAAATTCCAACTTCGTACGGAACTTTTGCAGCCGTGAGCTTCTCCTCCGTCTGCCCGACCATTGAAATTTCCGGAATCGTGTAGATGCCGTAGGGAAATAGCTCCGGCATGTGCTCGGCGGGCGCGCCGAACATGTGGCAGCTTGCGAGGCGCCCCTGCTCCATCGACGTGCTCGCTAGCGCGGGAAACCCGATCACGTCGCCCGCTGCATAGATGTGTGGAAGCGTGGTTTGGAAATGGTTGTTGACCCTGATTCGCCCGCGGTCATCCGGCTGCAGCCCCGCTGCTTCGAGGCGCAGCATGTCGCCGTTCGCCTGCCGCCCGACGCAATAGAGCAGGCTGTGCGCCTGAACTTTCTTGCCGCTTTCGAGCTCCGCGAACACGCGGTCGCGCGCGGCGTCGAATCCCACGCGCGTCACCTTTTCGCCCAGCCGGAACGTCGCCCCCATCTGCCGCAGGTGGTACGCGAGCGCCTCCACGATCTCGCGGTCGACGAAATCCAGAATCACGGGGCGCTGGTCGATCAGCGTGATCTCAGAGCCCAGCGCCGCCATGAACGACGCGTACTCGAGCCCCACCACGCCCGCGCCCACGACGATCAGCTCCTTGGGCACGCCGTCCAGGCCTGAAAGGTTGTCGGTGTCGACCACGCGCTTGTCGTCGAACGGAATATCCGCGTTGCGCGCGGGTCGCGTGCCGCACGCGATGAGAATGTTCTCCGCGCGGAGCACGGTCTTCGCCGCGTCACCGTGCACTTCAATCGTGTGCGCGTCGGCGAATTGCGCCGTGCCTTGAAAGATCGCCACTCCGTTGCGCTTCAGTTGCGAGCGGATCACTTCCGTTTCGCGCGCGATGATCGTATTCACGCGCGACGCGAGATCCTGCACCGAAATGTCGCCGTTTCCCCGGCAGAACGTCTTCACCGCGGATCCGGTCAGCTGAAAAATCGCCTCGCGGACGGTCTTGCTCGGGATCGTGCCGGTGTGGACGCACACGCCGCCCATCATTAGAGTGCGGTCGATCACCGCCACGCGCTTGCGCAACTTCGCCGCGCAAATCGCGCCCTTTTGGCCCGCCGGACCGCTGCCAATCACCGCCAGATCGAATTGTTGTTCCGTCATTTTTGTCGAACCGCGCCGATGTGCACGCCGCAAGCGTGCGCCGAAAATGCGCCAAACTGTGACAAACGTATCTTACAGCAATGTGAATGCGGACATTTCTGTTGAATGCGCGCCGGCGTCGTGCCGCAGCCGCGCTCAGGCCAGTGTGATCAGGTCGATCTCGACGCGCACATCGCGCGGAAGCCGCGAAACCTCCACCGTCGCGCGCACGGGCGGCTGGTGCGTGAAGTACCGCGCGTAGACCTCGTTCATCGCCGCGAAGTCATTCATATCCTTCAGGAAGACTGTCGCCTTCACCGCTTTGTCGAGCGACGACCCCGCCGCTTCCGCAATCGCCTTCAGATTCTCCAGCACGCGCGCGGTTTGCTTCGCGACGTCTCCGTCCACGAGCTGCCCCGTCGCCGGATCGAACGCGACCTGCCCCGAAATGAAAATGAATCCGTGCGCGCGGATTGCCTGCGAGTACGGACCGATCGCCTTCGGTCCCTTGTCCGTCGAGATGACGTCTTTCACGGTGCCTCCTAATTGGGTCAATTCAGGCGTGCGATATTAGCAGAGTCGGAGCCGATCGGATTCAAAGGAAGGTCACGAGCCCGAATAATGCCGCAGGATGTCCTTGTCGCTCGCGCCGTGGCGGCGGAACGCAAGAATCGCATTCGCCTCGGAGTCCGGCACTCCCCGGCGCACCAGCTCGAGCAGCGTCGCGCTGCGCACGCCCACGTTCTTCAGCCGCGCGAGCGACGCGCCCGCCAGCACGGGCTTCCCGTCCGCGCGCCGCCGCGCCACTTCGACGATCACCTCGTCCGACAAGCCCGCCAGGTGCATCGCCGCGAGCTCGCCGGCGTTGCGCCCGAAATCGTTCAGGCTGGCGAGAGTGAAAATCGTCTCGTCGCGCAACCCCGCCCGGCGCATGTCGGTCAGGTCGTCGGCGCGCAACGGCTGGCCCTTGCCGTGAAAAATCTGGACGGCCTGCACGCACTCCGCGTCGGAAAATCCCGCATTGTGCAGATTCAGAACTTCGGTTATTTCCGGAGTGGTAATCCTCAGGTTCTTCAGCTGCTGGACGCTCGCGTAGTCCATCCCCGCCCGGTCGAGCGTCTCCATGTCGACCTTCGGCTCGTGGTTGCACGCCGCCAGCGCGAGCGCGGCGACAATGCCGGCGCAGAGCGGAGCCGCGCGCCGCATCTTCGCGGAGCGAATTGAGAGGATTCTCCCCACGAATCCATTGTACGCGGCGGCGAATCGCAGCGCCGCGCCGTGTCACGGAAGGATAACGGGCGCGCGCTCATCCGCTCACACGTTGTAGACGCGCTCGATATCGAACACGCCGGGAATTCGCTTGACGCCGCTCACGATGCGCTCGAGCTGCTTGCGGTCCGCCACGTCGAGCGCCACTTCGATCCGCGCGCGCATATCCTCGCCGCCGCTGCTTTCGAACGTGCGGATGTTGGCGTGCTCCTCGCTGATCACGCCCGTAATCGCGGCGAGCATGCCGGGACGATCCTCGGTGAAAATCCGCAGCCGCACGGGGAACGTGGCCTGCGTCGCGCCGGCCCATTCGACCGCGATGCGCCGCTCCGCCTCGTACAGAAGATTTTCGACGTTCGGGCAATTCTTGCTGTGCACCGCGATGCCGCGCCCTCGCGTGACGTATCCGATGATGTCGTCGCCCGGAATCGGATTGCAGCATTTCGACCGGTACACCATCAAATCGTCGTGCCCGCGCACGACGATCGTCGCGTCGTGCATCCCCAGCATGCGCTTCACCGCCGAAACGATTTTCGGCTGTTCTTCTTCCTGCGGCCCCGGCGCTGGTTGTCCCGGCGCCGACTGGCCCGTGGCATTCGCGAGCACCTGCCGCGCCGACCATTTCCCGTAGCCCAAATCCGCGAACAGATCCTCCGGCCGCGAGCATCCATACTCCGACGCGACGCGCAGCCAATCCTCGTCCGACACCTTCTTCAGGCTCACGCCCAAATGCCGCGCTTCCTTCTCCAGCAGCTTCCGCCCGACGTCCGTGGCCTGCTCGCGCTCGTGCAGATTGATCCACTGCCGGATTTTGCTGCGCGCGCGCGACGTGTGCACGAACGACAGCCAGTCCCGCGACGGCTCGTGCCCCTTCTGCGTGAGTATCTCCACCACATCGCCGTTCGACAGCGTGTGCCGCAGCGGCACCATTCCGCCGTTCACCTTCGCGCCGACGCAGTTGTGCCCCACTTCCGTGTGCACGCCGTACGCGAAGTCGACGGGCGTCGCGCCGCGCGGCAGCACCACCACGCGCCCCTTCGGCGTGAACGTGTAGACCTCTTCCGGGTACAGGTCCACGCGCAGCGTCGACAAAAATTCGCTCGGCTCCTGCATCTCCTGCACCCACTCGATCAATTGCCGCATCCAGATGATGCGCTGATCGTCGGCGGCCGAGCTCGACGTGCGCCCGTCCTTGTACTTCCAGTGCGCCGCGACGCCCTGTTCGGCGATGCGGTGCATCTCCTGCGTGCGAATCTGCACCTCGAACGGCTGCCCCGCGTGAATCACGCTGGTGTGCAGCGACTGGTACAGGTTCGGCCGCGGCATCGCGATGTAGTCCTTGAACCGCCCCGGCACCGGCCGCCAGATCTGATGAATCACGCCCAGCGCCGCGTAGCAATTCTTCACCGTGTCCGTAATCACGCGCACCGCCAGCAAATCGAACACCTGGTCGAGCGTTCGCTGCTGCTTCTGAATCTTCAGGTGCAGCGAATAGAGCCGCTTCACGCGCGCCTGCACTTCCGCGGGAATTCCGCTCTCGACCATCTTGTCGCGAATCGCGTCCTGCACGTCCTGCAGGAACTTGTCGAAGACGCGCTGCTTCGTCGCGATCTTCTTCTGCAGCTCGAGGAACGCTTCCGGCTCCAGGTAGCGGAACGCCAAATCTTCCAGCTCGCCGCGAATCAAGCCCATGCCGAGCCGGTTGGCCACCGGCGCGTAGATGTCGAGCGTCTCGCGCGAGATGCGCTGCTGCCGCTCCGCGTCCAAATACTCCAGCGTGCGCATGTTGTGCAGCCGGTCCGCCAGCTTCACCATCACCACACGGACGTCGTTCACCATCGCCAGCAGCATCTTCCGGACGTTCTCCGCCTGCCGCGCTTCCGGCGCCAGCAAATCCAGCCGGCTGATTTTCGTCGCGCCTTCCACCAGCCGCGCCACGTCCGGCCCGAACGTCTCCGAAATCTGCTCGAGCGGAATCTTCGTATCCTCGACCACGTCGTGGAGCAGCGCCGCGCACAGCGACGTCACGTCCAGCTTCATGTCCGCCAGCAGGTGCGCCACTTCGACGGGATGCGAAAGGAAAGGCTCGCCCGAAAGACGCGTCTGCGTCTTGTGCTGCTCGGCCGCGAAATCGTACGCGCGGCGCAGCAGCTCCAGGTCGTCGCCCGGACGGTTCCGCCGCACCTTGTCGATCAGCTCGACAAAGCGCAAATCGACCGCGCGGCGCGCCTCCGGTCGTATCGCAGGATTTCTTCCCGAACTCATATTCCAACTATTTTACGACACTCGCCGCCGAAGATGTAACCGCAGCGCCGCCTCGCGCTGAGGTCTTGGCGAAGCGGGCCTTCAGCGCGGCATTCTTCGCTCTTCGCCTTTCGCCTCATTCCGAAACGATTTCGTACCGCCGGCTTGTTCTGAGAACGCGAAGGGCTCGCCCCTCTTGCCCTGCTTGCCCCGAGCAACGCGAGGGGAGCAACGCGAGGGGAGCAGGGGCGAGGGGAGCAGGGGCGAGGGGAGCAACGCGAAGGGCTCGCCCAGAGCGGAGCCGAAGGGCGGCTCGCCGGCTGATTCGCCTTACGCTCTTTGCCTTTCGCCTTTGTCCCCGTAGGGGCACGGCACGCCGTGCCCGTCTTGCGCCGCTATGATGGCCGCTACGGCAGGGAGAAGCGCGTCCAAAAGCGTTTGCTTCTTATCTGCGCTCAAATGATCACAGATGCAAATCCTGTAACCACTACCTTCAGCTATCCACTGCCTCGCCCGCGCCTTATTCACCTCCCTCGCCATATCCCCAGGACCCACGCTAGATTCCTCCGCAGCCTTAAACTGCCAGATTGTTGCGGTATTGAAGTACCCAGACCCGTTATTCGGGATAGAGACGAGCAGTCGGGTGTCCACTCCACCGTCCTTCGCGTCGGTTCTCGAGCAGGTCCAAACTTCGGACTGCGGCACGCCCGCAGCCCAGCAGGACGCCCGGATGATCCTGTTGCAAAAGAGGGTGAAGTCATCCCCACCGGGCTTGCGGAACCGCTGGATGACTTCGAGGGCTTCCAAACGCAACACGCTCATATCCTCCAACACCCCGCACAAATAAAGACCGAGCGGAGGCTCGGCGGCTCCCGCCAGAGTACTGCTATAAGGGTACTTGTCAAGAAGTGAAAGACCAAGTGGGTGACCGAGCCCCCGTTTTCCCGTCTGCGCTTAGAACTTGCGGGGGCCGCTCCCTTTTGCGGCGCTTGCCGGGTGCCACATCCTTTCCGAACGGCTCCCGTCCCTGAATTTTCGGGTGCCCGACTCTTCGCGGGTTTCTAAGGTTCGGCTTGTCGACCAGTCCTTCGAAAAAAACCCTGGTACTGGGTCTTGAAAAAGACTGTTGACTGTGTTATATACAGCTATCCTCAAAAATCAGAATAATTAATTGTGTGCGCGCCCGCTTGGGGTGTGCCCGACAAGGGTGCGCGCAGGCATGCGCTGGACGTGTGCCCGGGTTTCAGGGTTTGTACTTGCTTGCCCCCCGTGGCGGGCAAACCCTGAGCTAAGGACGTCGGCGGAAGGAGGCTTGCTGTGGGATCGCAGTCGAGGATTGGAGCGATGTTAGAGGCCGGGTCCGCTCTAGCTGTCATGTATCAACACGTTGTTCCGATCCAGACCGGAACGGGAGATGGGTGGAGCACCGCCGAGGCTAGCATGAGGACGGTGCCAGTTGTAGTCATGGAGCCAGCGCGGAAGATGCGCGGCGCGTTCCTCTGAGGT
>DATIZQ010000014.1:0-8432 GCA_035517015.1 Candidatus Acidiferrum sp.
GATGCCGAGCTGCAAATCCACAACGATTGGGGCGGCGTCAACGTTTCGAATGTGGCGGGCGATATGAACGTCGAAACGATCGCGGCGGACGTTGCGCTCGAAGACGCGGCCGGCTACCTCACGATCAAAACAGTCGACGGCTCATTCGTGTGCACGCGCTGCACGGGACGCATCGAAGCCTCTTCGATCAGCGGCAATTTCCGCTTCATCGACCTGCGTAGCTCCCACGTCCGCGCGCAAACTTCCGAGGGAAACATCTCCTTCAACGGACAATTTCTCCCCAACGGAACGTATGAACTGAAGAATTACAGCGGCATAATCGAAGTCCGCTTTTCGCCCAACGATTCCTTCGACATGAGCGCTACGTCGCTCAAGGGCAAGGTCAACAACGAAGCGAAGCTCACGCCATCATCGCATCATCACCACTTCCTGCCGCGATTCGGCAACGCGCTCTTCGGCACAATGAACACCGGCCGCGCCAGAGTCGATCTCAGCTCCTTCGATGGTACAATCAACATCCTGAAGAAGGATTGATTGCGCCATCAGACAGCGTAGAAAACTTCGAACGCGAACGATTTCATGACCGCTGAAATTCGTCCCCGCCGACTGGTCTGCCTCACAGGTTTCATGGGCAGCGGCAAATCGACTGCCGGGCGTCTGCTCGCCGGGCAGCTCGGCTGGACGCACGTCGACCTCGACCGGCGCATCACCGAGGCGTCCGATTCGACGATCCCCGAAATTTTCGCGCGCGCCGGCGAAGCCGAGTTCCGCCGCATCGAAAGCGAGCAGCTCGCGCGCATCGTCGCGGAAGCCGATGAAGCGCAAAAGCCGCGCGTCGTTTCGCTCGGCGGCGGCACGATCACGCAGCCGCAAAATCTGGCGCTGCTGCGCGAGCACGCCGCGACGCTCATCTGGCTCCGCTGCCCCGTCGAGGAGCTGCTTCGTCGCTGCGCGCAGATTACCGACCGGCCGCTTTTTCGCGACGAGGCCAGCTTCCGCCGCCTCTACGACGAGCGCTTGCCGACCTACGAGCTTGCCGACTACCGCGTCGAGAGCGACGCCGATCCGTGGCGCGTGGTCGAGCAGATTCTCGCGCTCGGCATCTTCCCGAAGGTGACCGCATGATCTCCGCGAAACGCCGCCGAGTCGTGATTGCAGCAGCCTGCGCCACGATCGCCGCCGCCGCGGCCATTCTGATGCACACGCCGTCCGATCGCGCGGTGGCGCGGCCTGCGCCCGCGGCGGTCTTCGCCCCTGACCATGGAAATTTCCGGATCATGGTTGGCGGCCAGCAAGTGGGCAAGGAAGAATTCGAAATCAATCCCGACGGCGGCAATTGGGTCGCTCACGGAAGTTCCGACGTGCAAACGCCGGACGGCGCGACCCACGTCTCGGGGAAGCTCCAGCTTCGCGCCGATGGCTCGCCCGTGCACTACGAATGGGCGACGCAGGGCAAGAAAAAAGCTTCCGCCACCATCGACTTCACCAATCTCACGGCGACGATCGACCTTCGTATGGAGGGCGCCAAGCCGTACACTCAGCAATTCACTTTCACTTCGTCGCCGATCGCGATCCTCGACAACAACTTGTATCACCAGTACGCGGTGCTCGCGCGTCTCTACGATCGCGGCAAAAAAGGCGTGCAAACATTTTCCGTCCTCGTGCCGCAGGAGTTGACGCCGGGAACCGTGACGGTTGAATCGCTTGGAAATCAGGACGTCGACGGCAAGAAGCTGGAAGAGTTGACCGTTAAGTCCGAAGACCTCGAAGTGGATCTCTACCTCGACGGTGGCCGCGTCGTCCGCATCGTCTCCCCCAGCACCAACGCCGAAATCATCCGCGAATGACAATCCGTTCAGGATTGTCATCCCGAGGGAGCATCGCGACCGAGGGATCTGCTTCTTCGCGGACCTAAACGTAGCGCCGCGGTCTTCAGCGCGGCATCTTCGCTTTTCGCGCACCAAACCAAATTCTAAAATGGAGATTTCAAAATAGTCGCTCGGAGACCCCCCGAAAAATTGTCGGATAGCCGGTGCACCAATTGTTTGTTTTGAGTGAGTTACAGCGACATCTACTTGAAAGTGTTGTCGGATAGATTGTCGGTGTGACGTGGCACGCCTCGGCGGACGTTGCTCGATCCCTCGCTGAACGAGCAAAAGCAGATCCCTCACCGCAATCCGCGGAACGCGCGGCTTGGTTCCCTTCCTGCGTCTGGGCACATTCGCTGCGCTCAGTGTAAACACGCGGGATGACAGTGCGCTGCGGGGACCGAGAACACCAATCCTTGCTCCCGGAGGAAGCTTGAACTGCACGGCGAATTTTTCGTCGTTCTTCATGGTCCGCGTCCACGCTAGCAAGAATTCATTGCGTAAACAGTGCGACCGTGGGACAGAAAAAGTACAGGACTAGGACTGGCTGTACGAAATCGCAGTGGCGTTCAGAGGCACCGCAGCGCAAAGCGATAAGAGAACGGAAGAAGCAGATCCCTCACGCCGTCCAAAATCTGGACGGGTTCGGGATGACAACTATAGGCGACAGCGTCGAGGCGAGGCGGGATTCTGCATGGCGCTGTCATCCCGAGTCCAGCGCCGAGGCTTCCGGTAGTCGACCGCCGTGCGGCCCGCCTGCCGGTCAGGCAGGGGGCCGCCATTGTTTTCGGGCTTCCCGCCTTCATGTTGTCATCCCGAGCGAGGCCGCAGTTTGGCCGACGAGGGATCTGCTTTTCGCGCCTTCTGCCTTTCCATTGTCATCCCGAACCCGGTCGCGCTGTTCGCGAACGGCGGTGAGGGATCTGCTTTTGCCGTTTGCGCTCCAAGCGTATATTCCCCCCACGCGATGGGCGGGCTATGGAAAAACTCTACTACGTCTACATCCTTGCCAGTCGCTCCCGGAACCTCTACACCGGCGTGACGAACAGTCTGCGACGAAGGGTCGTCCAGCATCGCCTCGGACTCAAGCCGGGTTTCACGTCGAAGTACAAAATCTTCCGGCTCGTTTATTACGAAATCTTCGGCGACATTCGCCTCGCAATTGCTCGCGAAAAGGAAATAAAAGCGTGGCGGCGCGAAAAGAGAGTCTGGCTGGTCCAGAAGCACAATCCGACGTGGGCCGATCTTGCCGCGGATTGGTTCGGGCCCCAGCGTAAGCAACCGGCCAAGCCCGCAGCGCCGCGAGGCGCGAAGGCCACGGCAAAAGCAGAGAAAACGGAAAAAGCAGATCCCTCACCCCCGTCCAAAACCCGGCCGGGTTCGGGATGACAACGTAAGGGCGTTACAGGCCCGCCATCGTCGTGTCGCATGCTCCGCGTCCACGCTAGCAAGAATTGATCGCCTAAGCAGTGCGGCTGAGGGAGAGAAGTAGTACAGGACTAGGACTAGCTGGATAGTGCGGCATGATCGGCGTGTGCTGAGCCCCGTCCTCCGATTTGGATGTAGATTTTAGCCTGGCGCCGGGGTCTTTAACCCGGCACAAAGGGCACCGCGCTGCCAGTTTGCGGCAACAACGTCGGCGAGATGTTCGTCTCTAGCCCAGAATTATGGGGACGCCTTCGTCGTACTCAATGCAGATAAAGTCTTCGTACATCACGGAGCGGAAAACTTTCCGGTGTCGGGGACTCATGGTCTCAAGTATTTGCTCGACGAGGTCGTCTACGACGATAGTAATCGCCTCAACTTCTTCGATTCCGAGCTCGGTCATGGAACCTGGGATTGGGGAAGCCCCTGAATCCTCGGGGCTCGCGACGAATGTGATCTTGTCGTGACGAACGATGGGACTCTTCATACTCTTTGTGAGGTTCGCGTGAATGAAATCGTTTCGTCTATTGACCAGCCGCTGGAAATTCTGGAACGCCTGCGTGGTGTGGTCAATTGGTCTGCCTTCGAAGCAATCGCAATAGATCGGTGCGAGTCTTGCCTTCATGTCGACCTGCTCTCTAGCCAAGCGCTCCACAATGCGAATGTCGCGAAGTTCCTTCCTCAAGTACAGTTCGTAGACGAGATTCAATAAACCCTCCACTGCCGCGATTAGCTGGAAGAATGCAGCTCGACATAGCGCACTTGGAGCGGATTCCCAGGATGGCGTGGTTGGTGGTGACGGCGTCTCGCGAGTGGCACATAATTGTCTGGCCAACTCGGTTAGTGCCCCGGCTGTGTGGTAATAAAGCGCGAAGGGATTCTCAATAACGTGGCCGACAGGGGTTTTTAGGATACTCGATAGAAGCGAACCTCGCTTTGAGACAGCCAGGCTGATCTGCCTTTCGAGTTCCTGGCTCAGGAGCGTAGCTCTGGCTTCATCCTTGTTCTTCTCGTACACGCCAATGCTCCAGCTTTCATACTTCCAGTCGTAGACCTCGATCAGTACTTCGTCGGCCTTTATCAGAAAGGCCCATTGCTGTTTGGTTTCATCGACGTGCTTGCGGTTGGGTTCTCCGAACAAAGCCTTTAGGCCAAGATACGCCTCAAGCGGGGATAGGTTCGAGGGCATGGCGAGGATTGTTCGCTCGTCGCCAGCGACGTTAAACTCCTCTGGCATCGCGACAGAGAATTTGATCTTCGACATCTCCTGAGCCCTTTCGGGGTGTGGGCCGCTCGCCTATTCGCGAGGCGGTAGAGTATATCCGTCCTTGAGCTTACCGATTCCTGATGTGATCAACAGTTCTATGTATTCGCGCGCTGTGTTGTCCACGCCCTTGCGCGTGGACTTCCGAAGCTCCTCTAGCTCTTGCCTAGTGGCTTCGGGGGCGAGGAGCTGTTGGATGCGAAATGTTGCGAACAACAGCGCCGCACTCTTCCTGTCGAGTTCGCCGGGATGAAATTCTACGTACTGGCACGCCCTAAAGAATGCAGACATAGACGCGCCGTAATTGTTGAGTTCCCGTAGGATCGCCGTACGAGCCCTTTCCTCCGTTGTACGGAAGAGATGTCGAACATCACGGATGGCGATGAGTGCGATCACGATCGCGATGAGAGCAAGAATTCGGTCCGCGTGATTCAACATCCAATACAAAGCCGGGATCACTAGTTTGTCTCCTTCCCGTAGGTATACTATAGGGTAAGTTTCACTTATGATAGCGTTGGAGGGTGCTTTTGTCGAAGAAGGAGCCGAAGGAACTGTACGTTGAACGTAGGCCTAGCGGAGATTACGCAATCCGGCGACCGGGCTCGAAGCGAGCCAGCGACGTACAGGACACCCAGTCTGAAGCTATTGACAGCGCCCGGGAGCTCGAGCCTGGCGCGGCCATCCATGTCGAGCGTGTCCGAAATACGAACCGAGGTTCTCGGGACAAGTGGCGCGATCCGTGAAATGGTTAAGATGCGGGGAGGGCGCACATGAAATTCTTCTTCTGCGCTCTGTTACTGAGCGTCGGATTTCATGAATCGCCCAAGAACCTGTGCGGAGGTTTGCCCACATCGTCAAGCTTCCCACACCTTTCGACCGACACGGTTGGTGCTCTGCCTCCAGATGAGACGTCCAATGCACTTCGCAGGTTGTTTGGCGAGGCCATAAAATCCACACCGCGTCCCATCCGTTTTACTCAGTTACCGCCCGGCGTCACCAACACCAGCGCAGTCGAGGCAACGGCCAACGAAGACGTGATTGCTTTGAGGACAAATCTGGAAAAAGAACAAAGAGAAAACGCGATCGCCCACGAATTGTCGCACATTGTTCTCCAAGGGAAGGGCTTCGCGGCCGAGGTGCAGGTGCCTGACGGTGCGCCCGGGTTGATGAGGGAGCTGGGATTTACGATCACGAGCTGTGTCGATGATGCGTTAATTGACAAGCGAATGTTGAAGGAGGGATTTCGGCCGCAGGTGCTCAATCACGACAGTGCCGAACAGCTGCGTTTGAACCCACCGCACTTTCCGGCTGAGTTATACAACGACGAGATTTTTAGAGATGGTAACGCTTTGTTGATCGTGTGCTTCTCCTTCAGGAAGCGATATCAAGGCGACGAAATCGAATCGAGCTGGAATAAACTTCAGCCGGATATAGTAACGCGCGCCCACGTTCTCAAGGCTCAGATAGGTGACATAGCTTGCGTGGATGCCGCGACCTGCCTGGCAAGGAAAAAGCGAATTCGGGACGTGCTCGGATACCCGATTACCTTCTGTGATCCTCTTACGGGACAGAACGAATGACCGTGGGAGGAACTGTGCGTTCCTATTGAAGAATCGCTGACGGGTGCGAAAGTGGCATCCTAGTCCCGCGGTCTCTTCTCGTTCCAGAGGTTGAGGAATTGGGCGATGGTGGCGGGGGCGTGGCCGGCGTAGTGGTTGTTGGCGTAGGCGTAGATGGAGACGCCGCGTTTCTGGACGAGATGGCAATACTTCACCCACTCCTGCAGTTCCCGCGTGCGATCGACGATGGTTTTGTCCCACGTTTCGGTCAATTTCTCGATGCCCTTGCGGTCGCCGAGCCAGCGGATGTAGGTGAAGCCGGCGGTGATGGGATCGAAGCGCGCGAACCACTCGGCGGGGCGCGGCACGTTTTGATTTTCGGACAGCGCCCTTCGCGCCATCATGCCTACCAGATTGTCGAGATGCCTGCGGCTTGCAGGCGGCGGTCACGGGTGACTAGCGGCAACCCAAGGTGCAGTGCGGTCGCGGCGATTATGCGGTCCGGCATATCAGAGACAATATTTCGGGGAACGTTGTATACGGCGTCCGATACGCCCTCGTCCAAGGGTTGGATTACGAGGCCTGAACTCGAGGATTTGACCGCTGCGTTTAAGCGCTGCCATGCCTCCAGAGGCAAGCGCCCGCTCTCTGCTAAGTAGATCGTCTCGACCAACGAAATAGCCGACACGAAAACCGGCCGCGCGCCATCGATGGCGCTTCGAATAGCACGCAGAGCTGTCGGTGAGAGTTGTGTCGAGCGAAGGAGGTACCAGATGACGGAATGTGTGTCGAGGACCGCGCTCACAACTCAACTTCTCGAGGAAAGCTGCCCCACATTTCGCGGCGGGCCTCGGCGATGTCTTCTTCCGTGATGTGAATATCGAGATCGGCCCAGAGACCTTCCAGGCTGCGCAGAGGTTCGTTGCCGCCGTGACGCCCCTTTAGAGATTCCACAAACTCCAATACCTCGCGCTGCTTTTCCGGAGTCAGCTCGCGGACTTTGCCCAGGAGTTTTTCTTCAAAGGTCATCGCGACCTCAGAGTTCTCTGCCGCCATTATACGCTCGCAAGGTCGCCGAGCGTGCAGTCCTTATTGGAGTCTACGGGCGTTCGCGCTTGACACGCCGTATCGCGTCTGAAAGCAGGGACGCAGGATCTACGGTGCGATGCAGCGGCGGCCACGAAAGCCGAATTCGGCCCGCCTTCCCGGTACAAAACACCGGGACGCACACGGCGCGCACGGAAACTTCGCCCGCCCAAGAAACGAGGCAGCCGCTACAAACCTAGCTCAACGGTAACCCGCGCAGTGAATGTTGACGATCACGCCAAGGAATTTCGCCGGGCACAGCATGCTGTGCCCCTACGGGGACCGGGGCGGACGCGGCACGCTACGAACTGCCTCAGGTCTGAAGACCTGAGCTACATTCGGCGAGGAAGCGGCGCGACACGAACGACTATCCCTACCGGGCTAAGGGACCCGGCGCTGCGTGTAAATCTGGGTGGCGTGATCGAAGAGAGATCCTTCGGTCGCGATGCCGGAAAAGTCCTTCGTCCGGCCAGTACCGCCGCCCTCAGGATGGCGATGCTCATCGCATCGCCAGATGACAATCCGATCTCCCAGGCTCGACTCACCGTCGACCTGGGAGCCCTTCCCTACCGGATCGTCACGTGCGGTGCTGGAGGAGGAGGCGGATGCCGCCGTTCACGGTGCGGATCGAGATGGCGCTGCCGCCCTGGCCGAGACGTCCGTGAAATGCGCGAGAGCCGGGCATCGCCACGGTCGACGTGACGGGAATGTCGGAGTACAAGTCACCATTCATGTTGCGGACGTTGAGATCGGCGCGCGCGTCCCAGGGAAGACCAAGCTCGACCGAGCCGTTGACGGTTTCGAGATTCATCGGCGCGCCGTCGCTCAACTGGCGCAGCTCGAGGCGCAGATTGCCGTTCGTCGTCTTGGCGTTGAAGCGGCCCGAGCTTTGCAGCACTTCGACGTCGCCATTGACGGATCGCAATTCTCCGCCGCCATTCACTCCGCGCACGATCAGGCTGCCGTTGACGGTGTGAACGCTGCCGAGCAAGGCGCTTTTCGGCACGCGGATGTGATATTCGACCGCGACGCCGACGCCCTCGCCATCGGGATAGCGCGTGTGAACGTCCACTTCGCTCGGATGGCTTTCGACTTCGATTTGCACGCGATCGACGTCGTGCGAATCGTTCTGCGAGGTTTTGACGGCCGTGACTTCGACTTCGTCGCGGTCCCAGCCCTCGACCTGCACGGAGCCGTTGACGTTGTCGAGCAGGAACTGGCCGCCCGACT
>DATIZQ010000015.1:0-51018 GCA_035517015.1 Candidatus Acidiferrum sp.
TGTGCCCCCGGCAAAGTCACTGCCGACAGCGTGATACGAGCCATCCGCGCCCACGCCTGCCTCACCGACGACAACCGCTGGGTCGAGCCCGCTTCCCGCGTCGAATTCTCCGTCGTCCCCTCTCGCGAATTCCAGGAGGGCGCCGTTTTAACGGTGCCGCCAACATCCGCAATCCCAGGGGTTCTAACCCCTGAAGCCCCGATCCTCGACATCGACCCCGATCCCACAGCCTAGGAACCCCACATGAACCCGATTCTTGCGCTGACAAGGGAGGGACAACCACGCCCCGAAGACCGCTCTGCGGTTCTAGCCACTCACTTGCCCCGAGGCAACCCGAGGGGCCACTACCCACTCGCCACTGTATTTCTAATATACAGTTACGCGATTAGAAATCGCCGTAAGTCATTGAAAACACTAGGCCGACACCATGTCTAATATACAGTTGCACGGCATCCGCGAACGCTCCGGCCCCTTAGGGGGTCGGAGCTTCAGCTCCGACATAACTGTCGCCGCCTCATCAGGGGTTTCAACCCCTGAAGCATTCCTTTTGCTTTCTCCAAGAACCGTTGCCAGCTCAACCGGGAACCCCGGCTCTTTCTTTCGGCTCCTGGGTGGGAGCCCCGGACTTTCAGTCCGGGGGGCACGGCGTTTCACCCTGACAACGGAAGGGTGAGCCGTGCGAACGAGCGCTCACGACTACAGGGGCTTTCGCGCCTTTTTGCGTCCCGGTGCTTTCTACCGGGAAGCCCCGGCTCTTTCCTCCGATCCGGTTTTCCTCCGTATGGGCGCCGCCTTTTGCGCCCGCCTTTGTAGCAAGATACAAGCGCTGGCTTGCCCCGAGCGCCCAGCGAGGGGCGTCTCGCCGGCTCTTTTCAATGAACTCAAGAATGGGACCGTCGAAGCAGGAACACACGACCACAACATCTGCGGCCCCGGGGGGAGTGTGTGATATGGTATCGCGAATGTCCTCCGAAGAAACGAAGGTTATCAGCGCCAGTTCCGTCAGCGGGCGCATCATTGCGGCCGGGATCGTGATCGCGTTCTGCTATTTCGCATCGTCGGTTCTCGTGACGCTGCTGGTGGCGGTGCTGATGGCCTACTTCCTCGATCCGTTGGTGAACTTGATGGAGCGCTTCCGCGTCCCTCGCGCGCTGGGCTCGCTCGTGGTCGTGTTGGTAACGATCGCGCTGCTCGTGGTATTGGGCTGGTCGCTCGTCGAGCGCGTCGACCAGTTCGGTGCGGACTGGCCGAACTACCGCAGGCCGCTGCGCGCGGCCACTGAAGCCGTGCAAAAGAAACTGGAAATGTTCGAGGCGCGCGTTTCCGAAATCGAGCCGGGGAACGCCGCAGCAGCCGGCCAGCGGGTTGTGGCGGTTGCGGAGTCGCACCCGTTTCGCAACGCCATTGTTTCGCGGCTCAGTTCCCTCTATTCATTTTTGCTGGCCGCTACGTTTGTTCCTTTTCTCGTGTTCTTCATGCTGGCCGCAAAACGCCAGGTGTGGCATGCGACGATGCAACTGTTTCCCGCGACAGAACGCACGAGCGTAAAGCAAACGCTCGCGGACGTGACGCAGGTGCTGCGCAGCTACGTGATCGGGACGGCGCTCGTCGGACTGATTCTTGTGGTGGCGAGCTGGCTGTTCTTCTGGGGAATCGGGCTCGAATTCCCGTTTCTGACGGCGCTGGTTTCCGGACTGTGCAACCTCATCCCGTATTTGGGCGTGGTCCTTTCGTGGATGCCGCCGCTGCTGATCGGCCTGAAGCAATTCCACACCGTTCCGCCGTTCATCGGCATTTTCACGATGCTCACCTTCTTCCACCTGGTGGCGGCGAATCTGCTGGTCCCGGCGCTGGTCGGCTGGCGCGTGCGGTTGAACGCGCTGGCGCTGACCGTCTCCCTGCTTTTCTGGGGCTGGCTGTGGGGCGCGATGGGGCTGATCCTCGCCATTCCCATCACGGCGGTGATCAAAGTGATTTGCGATCACGTGGAGGACTGGCAGCCGATCGGCCGCTGGCTCAGCGCGTGATTTTCAGCGCGTGAATCCGCGCGACGGAATCCGCCAGATCCTCGGCGCTCTGCGCATCCTGAAACATTCGAATCGCGGCAATTCCCGCGGCACCGGCTTCGACGCACTCGCGCGCATTTTTTTCGCTGACGCCTCCGATGGCAATCACGGGAATTTCAATCGCGCCGCAAACCTCAGCCAGCGTGGAGATTCCTTGCGGCGGGCCGAAGCCGCGTTTGGAAGGCGTGTCGAAAACGGGCCCGAAGAAGACGTAGCTCGCGCCGCCGCGCTCCGCTTCGCGGGCGTCGTCGATGCTGTGGCACGAGACGCCGATTTCGAAATCGGCGGGCGCGTTGCCGGCACGGCACCAGCGAATCACGTCCTTGGCGGACAGCGACTCACCGCCCAGATGCACGCCGGCGGCTCCCGCAGCAAGTGCGACGTCAAGCCGGTCGTTCACGTAGACGCGCGCGCCGCTAACCTGCGTAACGCTCTGGTTCGCTGACGCGACGGCATCGCGGGTCAAAGCGAGAAGCTCGCGCCCCGACAAATCCTTCTCGCGGATCTGGATCCAGTCGGCGCCTGCGCGGATCGCAAGCCGAATCTTGCCGCGGAGGTTCACAACGGAATCGGCGGACCCGAGCGCCTTCCGATCCGTCACGTAGCAGACGATTGGTTTATGTGCGGCTGACAACGGCGGACGTCCGGCGGCGGAAGGCTTCGAGGGCCAAAAGCACATTCATAATTCCCAATCCCGAAACCGCACCGCGAAAGAAGGGGTTCTTCAGCAGAAATCCGAGCGCCGGATACTGAAACAAGAAATAGTTCAGTTCCCAGTAGTCCGACCACGGCAAGAGAATCAGCACCAGCCCGAGCTCGAGCCAGATCAACAGAAGAATGACACGGAGGATGCGAGTCATCATCGGCTAGGGATTATGTGGGATTCTCCGCGGAGTGGCAACCTCGCCGGTCGAGTCCCGGCGGAACTATACGTGAGATTCGTGCTTCTGAAGCGCGGCGATGCGGTCCGCAACGTCGCGATAGTCGATGTTGACGGCGTAGACCTGCTGGAAACTGTCGAGCGCGGACTTCGCATCGCCTGCCGATTCGAGCGCCACGCCCAAATCGTACCGCAGCGCGAGCGTGCTTTCCTGGTCGACGCCCGGCGTCGCCAGCGCGCGTTCGTACCAGAGCGACGCGATCTTCGGCTCGCCCTTGTCCATGAACGTCAGCGCCAGCAGCGTCGCGCAATTCATCGAATACGCGAACGGCTTGCCGTTCTGAATCGCCTTGGCGACTTTCTGGAACTCGCCGATGGCTTCGTCGAGCAGGCCCATTTCGCGGTAGGCGATGCCGAGATTGTAGTGGGTCTCGAGATCTTCGTCTTCCTCGCCCAACTCGCCCAGTTCGCTGCGAAACTCCTGAAACACTTCGGCCAGCTGGTTCAGACTTTCGGCGGTCGGCGCGGGAACGGGCTCCTCCGCGGGGGGCGGAGGGGGAGGCGCATGCTTGGCGCTCCGTGTTGCGGGAGCGGCAGGGGCGGCCGGTTTCGCGGCGACGGGCACGGGCGGCGCCTGGGCCGCGGGTGCGTCCAATCCGTCTATTTCCGAAACCAGTTCACTGATGAAATCCTCGGTCGTGAGCGCACCGGCCTTTTTCTTCTTCGCCGGCTCAGGAGTCAACTCGAGCTCGAAATCCGCACTGCCCGCAGGCGCTGGTTGTTCTTCGGCCGCAGCAGGCTCATCCACCAATTCGATCACTGGTTCCGGCTCAGGAGCTGCCTCTTGAATCTCGATTGCCTGAGGCTCCGGTTCAGGTGCCGGTTCTACCGGCGCGGGGGCTTCCGAAGCTTCCGATTCTGCCTGGACGGGCGCGGGCTCAGGTTCGGAAGCGGTCGCTTCCTCCGCAGCGGGAGCCGACACTTCGCTGACTTCCTGGGCCATGGCTTCCCACTCGTCGGACAGATCGACTTCCTCAGTTGCGGCGACCGGTTGGGGCTCAGCCGCAGGCGGAGCTTCTGCATGCGGCGCGGCCGGGGCCGCTGCCACGGGAGCGACGGGAGCTTCCTCGACGGGCTCCGGTTCGACCGGTGCGGTCGAAATTTCGAATTCCGCGGTCGGCGCCTTGACGACCGGACGCGCGGGAATCGTTTGGACGTGCGTTTCAACCTCCGGCGCGATTTGCACCGAAGACTGAGGTTCCGCGGCGACAGGCGCTGCAGGGGCGGGAGCCGGCGGCGCCACGGGAAGATCTTCCTCGCTGATTCCCGCGACCTTCTGGAATCGTTGCCGCAACTCGGCGAAGCGGTCGGCATTGACCGTGTCGTTCCGCTCGCGGTGAATCTGTTCAAGTATCGAGGCGGTTTCAGCCGTGCGGCGCTCGTTGCCCGCTCCGAGGTACAAATCGAGCAAGCGCTCGAGCGTCGGCGTGTGACGCGGCGCGCGCTGCAGGACGTTCTCGAGGAGGTGCGTCGCCTTCTGCGTCAAACCGTAGCTCGAAAAGAGGTCGACGTCCGTCAGGGCCTGCGCCACGTACTTCTGCGTCTCTTCGTCGAGACCTTCCTCCGTACTGACCGGAGGCGCCTCGGGCTCCACCGTAGCCGACAGCTCCACCTTCGGTTCGGAGCTGAGCTGACTGAGCTCTTCTTTCTCCGCCGGCTCCGGTTCGACCGGTGCGGGCGCAGCGGCTTGCGGCTGTGCGGTTCCACTGGCGCGTGCGCGCAACTGGTTGAGCCTCTCGACCAGGCGCTCGTCGTTCTTGTTGCGGTCGACAAGCTCCTGGAGCAACTCCTCGGCGCGCGCAAAATTGCCCATGTTGGCGTAAGCGTCCGACAGCTGGCCCAAGGCCGAATTCACGCGGAAGGGATCGCTCGTCGTGCGGCAGAAATCCAGGACGATTTCGAGGGCTTCGATCTGGTCCGGCGAACGTTCCGCGCACGCAGTGAGCGACTTCAGGAACTTGTCCTGCTCGCCGGCCTCGATCATCGGCTCACGCAGTTCGCGCAATAAAGCAAGCGCGTCTTCGGTCTGCCCCTGCTCGATCAACGCGTCCGTCACTTTGTGAAGGTGGGCGCAGTGCGCGTGTCCGCGTGCGAGCTGCTTTCGCGCCCTATCGCCCGCCTTCTTGGCGTGGCCGGACGCGAGCTCCAGATCGATGATGAGGCTCGTTACGTCGCCGCCCGCTTCGGCTTCGGGGTGCGTCTCCAGGACGTGGATCGCCTCGTTGTTCTTCTTGAGAGCCGCCAGAATCTTCGCCTTCAGCAATATGGCAAGGGCGTTGCCGCCGTCGACTTCGAGCGCGCGATCCACCAGCTTGTGGGCTTCGTCGTTGTCGCCGCGCTCAAACAGGCGTTGGGCGTATGACAGGTACGTCTGGGCCGCTTCCTTCTTCTGGCCCATGACGTTGTAGAGCTCCGCAAGCCGCATCTGCACGCGCGGGTTTTCCGGCTCGACTTCGAGCAGGCGGTGGAGTACCTCGACGGCGCGCACCGAGCGGTTGGCTTTCAGGTGAGCTTCGGCAATCTGGAGGTATAGCGGCCGCGCTTCGCTGAGCACGCCCTGCTGAACGTAGAGGTCGGCGAGGCGCTCGAGCGGCGCCAGTTCCGCCGGCGCCAGCTTCGCAATTTTCTTGTAGATCGCGATGGCCTTGCTGTTGAAGCCGTCGCTCAGGTAAACCTGCGCGAGCCGCTCGAAGTATTCAACCGCCTGCGACATGTCCCCCTGGCGGGCGTAGAGGTCGCCCACCGTCATCAAGGTGGCCTGGTCCTTGGGATCCTGGCGGAGGATTTGCTGGTATTCGCCGATTGCCTGGGCGACTTTGCCCTGGTTGAGATACTTCAGCGCGCTTTCCAGCGCCTTGCTCTTATTGAAGGCCATGAAGGATTCTGTGTACCCGTTTACGCTCGGCGCCGGCTGCTCGCACGGCGACACGGCGGCTCAGTCTTGAAGGTTAGCATGCGCGAAAAACGGGGGTCTACGAACTGCGGGGACGCTGGTGACGAAGGGGATAACAGGGGGCCAGTACTATGCCGGAACGCCCCAGGGCGGGAACCCTTACCTGGGAATCTCAGGCGAGGTCCACGTGCTCGTCAAGCCATTCATCTCTCTTGACTTCGCCCGGCGGAATCAGAGGCAAGGGAGTCTGGGTCGCTCCCGTCGCCCAGCAGCGCGCTTCTCGCACCGGGGCATAAGAGAATCGGTGCAGCGGGCACGGGCCGTGGCGGCGGAGGGCTTCGAGGTGGTCCGGCGTTCCATAGCCCTTGTTCTGGGCCAGCCCGTACTGCGGATACAACTGGTCGAACTCCTCCATGCGGTGGTCGCGCTCGACCTTGGCCAGGATCGAAGCGGCGGCAATCGAAACGGAGCGCGCGTCACCGTGAATCAACGCCTTTTGTTCGATCGGGAGATCGAGTTCGATAGCATCGAGCAGCAGGTAATCGGGAAAGGGATGAAGCTGGGAGATGGCGGCGACCATCGCCTGGCGGCTTGCCTGGTAGATGTTCCAGGCGTCGATGCGGCTCGAATCGATTTCGGCCGTAGCCCACGCGAGGGCGTGTTCGCGGATGCGCTCTGCAAGCTCTCCGCGGCGCTCCGGCGGGAGCTTCTTCGAATCGTCGAGGCCGACGATTCGCCGCTTGGGATTCAGGATGACGGCCGCGGCGACGACAGGTCCGAAGAGAGAACCTCTGCCCGCTTCATCGAGTCCCGCGATGCGTTGCCATCCGCACTTGCGAGCCTCGCGCTCGTATCTGGAGCAGCACAGCCGTCCCATCGCGCGCGATTCTAACACACACCGCGCGCCGGAAATTCCGGTAGTCAGCACATCTTTCCGTTTTTATTCACCGCCGGAGAGTCGCGCGGCCTGAGCGAGAAGATAGTTGCGTTCCGGAAGGCTCCCTGTCTTGCCAGCCGCCGCGCGGTAGTGCCTGACAGCACCCTCGCGGTCTCCAGCGCGTTCGAGCAGATGTGCTCGAACGGCGTCCAGGCGGTGATGCTCCGCGAGGCGCGCGTCAGAGTCGAGCGCGTCCAGCAGCTCCAGACCTTTCGCCGGGCCGTGCACCATTGCCGCCGCGATCGCGTGATTCAACGCAACCATGGGATTGTCGGACATGCGTTTGAGCAAATCGTAGAGCGCCAGTATCTGCGGCCAGTCCGTGTCTTCGGCTCGCGGCGCTTCGTCGTGGAGGGCGGCGATGGCGGCTTGCAACTGATACGGGCCGACCGAACCTTTCGGGAGGGTGGACGACAGTAGCGCCAGCCCCTCCACGATCTGCTGCTTGTCCCACAGGGCGTGGTCTTGCTGCTCGAGTGGGATCAACTCGCCCTCGGCGGTGGTTCGAGCGAGGCGGCGAGCGTCGGTCAACAACATGAGCGCGAGCAATCCAGCAACCTCAGTGTCGTCCGGTTGCAGATCGCGGACGATCCGGGCCAGCCGTATGGCCTCATGCGAAAGATCGGCTCGTCGCAGATGCGGCCCGGCGCTGCTCGTGTAGCCCTCGTTGAAGATGAGGTACAGGACGTGCAGGACCGCGCGCAAGCGCTGCGCTCGCTCGTCGGTCGTCGGCAGTTGGAAAGGGATGCCGGAGGCCTTGATCGTTTGCTTCGCGCGACTGATGCGCTGCGCCATCGTCGCCTCGGGAACGAGGAACGCGTGCGCGATTTCGTCTGTCGTGAGGCCGCCCACCGCACGCAACGTCAGCGCAATTGCCGAAGCCGGCGTCAGCGCCGGATGGCAGCACATGAACAGAAGGACCAGCGTGTCGTCGTCCTGCGGCGCAGCTTCAGCGGCCGTCGCTTCGGGTACGCGGGCCGCCTCCAGTGCCACTTCGTTTTCGCGACGCCGGCGAGCCGATTCACTGCGAATCTGGTCGGCCATCTTCCGGAACGCAACCTGCGTCAGCCATGCGCGAGGATTCTCCGGCACCCCGTCACGCGGCCATTGCAAGGCTGCGGCAATCGATGCCTCCTGAACGGCGTCCTCCGCCGCCGCGAAGTCGCGAAATCGTCGCACGACGATCCCGAGCACCTGCGGCGTCAGCTCTCGCAGTACGCGCTCGATCGGAACATCCGAGGGTTCGGCGGTCACTGCCATCTCTTTTTCCGCGACCGAATCAAAGTCCCAAGTCACTGTGGCTGCTGAGGACCTGGCGCACCTCAATCGGCATGTTCGCCGGCTTCCCGCCCAGGCCCGGCGCAGCCGACGCCCGAGCTGCGATCTTGTAAGCCTGCTCGGGACTCTCCACGTCCACGATCCAGTACCCGGCGAGAAATTCTTTCGATTCCGGAAACACGCCGTCGGTAATGGGCTCGCCGTCGCTTCCCGCGCGAACGACCTTCGCTTCCTGGGGCCACGCCAGTCCTTTCGTGTCCACGTATACACCGGCGTCCTTGAGTTCCTTGCTGAACGCGCGCATGAACGCGACGTTTGCTTCCATATCCTGCTTCGACCACTTCGCGTAGGACTGGAAATGCTCTTTCGTCCCATTCATCATCAGAATGTACTTCATTTTCTTCTCCTTTCGATTTGGACGCGGCCCGCTACCTGAACTCACGCGCGCTGCGCGCGCTTGCTGGGCCGCTTGGCGGACGCTTCCTTCGCGCGAAACTTCGCAATCTGAGCAATCAGTTTCGCTGGGATCGGGTCAGACAATGGAAACCGGATCGTGCCCTTGCTGAGCTCGTACGGTGCCAGTTCGTTTTTGAACGCGGCAACCAGTCGCGCGCCGGCGGGATAGAGCGAGTAGTGCTGCTTCCAGCCGGCGAAGTAGATGACGCGCTCGCCGTTCAACTTGTATGCGGGGATTTGGTAGGAAATCACCTCCTCCGCCTTCGGCAGAGCCCTGCGGATGATGTCCCGCACGCGATGGAGCACGCCGCGAACGTGATCGGGTTGCGCGTCAATGTAATCGTCAACCGAGGTGAAGTGGGTTTTCATTTGCCTCTCCCTCCTGTTTCGGCGCACGACTTGGCGCTCACGTGCCTGGCCGCAAAATCCGTCCGCGTTCTCGAACTGTTGCTTACGATTTCGGGCCGTGGCTCGCGAACTGCCGCACTTCAATCGGCATGTTCGTCGGCACACCGCCGGGGCCGGGCGCCGCTGATATCTGCCCGGCGATCTCGTAAGCGCGCTCAGGGCTTTTCACGTCGACGATCCAATAGCCCAAGAGAAACTCCTTGGACTCGGGAAAGACGCCGTCCGTGACCGGCAAGCCGTTCTTCAGGCCGCGGACCACCTTGGCATCCTGCGGCCCGGCCAAGCCTTGCGTTGCCACAAACTCCCCAGAATCAGTGAGTTCCCGATTCAGGCTGAACAAGACAGCCATGTGCCCGTCGATGTCCTTCTTCGACCAGGCATGATACGTCTCGACGCCCGCCTTCGTGCCAGCCATCAGCAGAATGTATTTCATGTGTTTAGCTCCTGTTATTTTCGCGCTCGTTCCGCGCGTTCATAGGCTAGTCGGAGCAGGCGGCGCATTCTCGACATGCCGCTTTACGAAGATTTCGGCGGAAGACTCATGATCGGTCGTACCTCGATTCCCATATTGAGTGGGGCGCCACCGGGTCCCGGCGCCGCCGACGCCCGCGCCGCAATCGCGTAGGCCCGCTCCGGAGTGGCGGCGTCGACAATCCAGTAGCCAGCCAGAAACTCCTTGGATTCCGGGAAAACGCCGTCCGTGATAGGTATGCCATCCTTCCCGGCCCGCACCAACCTGGCCTGGTCGGGAAAGGTCAGGCCCTCGGCGGAAACAAACTCCCCGGAGGCTGTGAGATCTTTATTGAGATCCAGCATATAGGCGATGTGGGCTTCTATGTCCTGCTTCGCCCAGGCGGTAATGCCTTCGGGTCCTGCCTTCATGGTGTTCATCATCAACATGTATTTCATGCGTTCGTCTCCTTTTCATTTACGGGCTGAGCCGCGCTTTCACAGGGTAGTCGGAGCAGCCGGCGCATTCTCGACATCCGGCAGCATATCTTTTTTAGGAAAGTTTCAGGCCCCGTCATGTCGATCTGGCGCTGCGGGACTCGACATTGTCACAGAGGTGCGGACATGACCAGCGATGCTTTCGTAGTGGATGTCAGCCAGGACTGGGCGGTCGCCTGCGACGTGCAAGAGCGCTTCATGCAGAACCCGGCCGCGGCGATTGACGCTGTGACATACGCCGCGCAATGCCGGCAAATGCGCGCGCTGGGCGGGGACTGCTATGACTTTGTGCGGCTGCCACAGAATCGCCTGGCTCTGGCCGTCGGCGACGCTTCCGGCAAAGGTCTGGCGGCCGCGCTGATGATATCGAATGTCCAGTCGTCGCTCCGCACGGCGGCGTCATTCACGGGAGACAACGTGTCGGCGATGCTCAGCGCCGTGAATCGACAGGTGCACGCATCGTCGCTGGCAGACCGGTTCGCGACTCTGTTCTATGGCGTCTTCGACGGCGCAACGCACACGCTCCGGTACGCCAACGCAGGCCACACTCCTCCCTTGGTGATTCGGCGAGACGGCTCGATCCTTTGGCTGGAAGCCGGAGGCATGCCCCTCGGGATATTCCCGAACTCGGCTTATGAGCAAGGCGCGGTTCAGCTCGATTCCGGCGATATCGTGGTTGCATACACCGACGGAGTGATCGAAGCGGCTGGTCCATCGGGCGAGGAATGGGGACTAGAAGGCCTCCGAAGGGCGGCGGTCGAGAGCAACGCATCATCTGCGGACGACATTGTTCAGGCGATCTTCACGTCGATGGACGAATTTTCGCAAGGACGCCAGACCGACGACGCCACCGTCGCAGTCCTGTGCGTGCGCTGAGGCCGGAAATTCCGGTCGTGGGCTCCCTCTCCGTGAAATAAACCCGCGGCCCCTGCGTATTCTCCTTTAGGTCCCGCCTCGAATTCGATTCTTGCGCACGTGGAAGTAACAAACGAAACAGCTCGTCCGAGGCGCAGTCTTTGGAGGAAATATGGAGCGTACGGAACTTGAAGGAATGGTCCAGAGCTTGCAGGAGCGCGCCGAGCGTTTGGAACGGAGACGGGGACGCTTTCTCGCCGGTACACTAGCAATGCTTGCGGTATTTCTCTTGGCCGGGTGGCAAGGAGTTCAGACGCCACAGGAAAACCTCAAGGCGCGTGTTCTGTCGATCGTGGATTCTAATGGTGTCGTGAGGCTGATATTAGGTGCGCCAGTGCCGAATCCGGTCGTCAACGGAAAGCCCGAGGAGCGACGCAGCCAGGCCACGGGCATCATCTTCAACGATGCTGCGGGCAATGAACGCGGTGGAATCGGGATCCTCGACGACGGCAGCATGAATCTCTGCTTCGACGATGCGAAGACAGAACGCAACTGCCTATTTTTCATGCCCAAATTCGGCAATGGCATCGCGTTCAACGATGCGAGCGGAGATAGCAGGGCGATTCTTTACCTCGATACGAGCGGCGCTCCGCATCTCCTCTTGCGGGACGACAAGGGCCAGCCGCTAGTCTCGTTGCCGGAGGCCCCGAAGGCCCCTGGGGTAAAGTGAACCGGCGTCGGCCTGCGCGACGATTCGCGACTGAGTCCCGCTAAGCGCGCTCAGCGGAAGCTGATTCGCCTCGAAATTCCCGGGGCGACTGGCTCTTGTGCCGCGTCCGAGGGGCAAATTCTCGAGACGAAGAAAAAGCCCGCACCCTTTGGGGGGAGCGGGCCGGTTTGAAAGCGGAGATTGTTGCGGTTATTCGGCGTTGCTGCCTGCGGTTGCGCCGACCGTCTCGAACTTCTCGGCTTGCTTGATGCGCGCCGCCTTGCCCTTGCGCGCGCGGAGGTAATTCAGCTTGGCGCGGCGAACGCGGCCCTGTCGCACCACTTCAATCGAGCTGATCATGGGCGAGTGGACGGGAAAGATGCGCTCGACGCCGATACCGAAGCTGACGCGCCGCACCGTAAAACTCTCGCCCAGCAACTCTCCCCGGCGATTCATGACGACGCCTTCAAACGTCTGGATGCGTTCCTTGTCGCCTTCGCCTTCTTTTAACCGCACGTTCACACGCACTGTATCGCCCGGGCGGAACGCGGGATGGTCCTTGCGTAGTTGAGACTCCTGCGCCTTCGCTATGATGGGTTTCATATTCCACTTTTCCCGGCAGACCCGCTCAGGTGGGGCCAGCTCACTCTAGACAATCGCTAATTATAGCCGAATTGGCCGCTTTCTGACTAGATGAAAACGGCAGGCGCTCCCGCGATCAGAACGTCCGGGTTCCGGGATACTGCCGAGGGATGCCGCAAAGGGCCTCGAATCGGGTATACTCCGGCGCACAGGAAGGTCCAAATGGAAAATTCACCCGAGATGAATCAGGACATTGTCGGCTCGCGCCGAGGCGACTACGAAATCCTTGCATTGCTTGGCACCGGCGGCATGGGCCAGGTCTTCAAAGTGCGGAACGTGCATTCGGACCGCATTGAAGCCATGAAAGTGCTCCTGCCGAACCTGGCCGACCAGAAGAATCTCGCCGATCGCTTCATGCAGGAGATCAAGGTGCTCGCGGGCCTGCATCACCCGAACATCGCCGAGCTTCGCACGGCTCTCACGATCAACAATCAGCTCGTCATGATCATGGAGTACGTCGAAGGGACCACGCTCGCCGCCCGCATCCAGCAGGGCTCCATCCCGTACGGCCAGGCCCTCGACTACACCGGGCAGGTGCTTTCCGCGCTGAGTTACGCGCACCAGCAACACATCATTCACCGCGACATCAAGCCCTCGAACATGATGCTAACGCCCGAAGGCGTCGTGAAGCTGATGGATTTCGGCATCGCGCAGCGCGGCGATCAGGGCGACCTTACGAGGACCAACACCACCGTCGGCTCGTTCGCGTACATGTCGCCCGAGCAGATCAAGGGCGAGGCTGTGGATGGCCGCTCGGATTTGTATTCCGTCGGCGTGTCGCTCTACGAGATGGTCACGGGCCAGAGGCCCTTCCCATCCGACACGGCTTTCTCCGCCATGCAGGCTCACCTGCAGACGCCGCCAAGGCCGCCGATCGAGCTTCGGCCGGATTTGCCTCCGGCCCTCAGCCAGCTCATCGTCATGGCCGTCGCAAAGGATCCCACCGGGCGGTTCCAAACCGCTGACGCGTTCGCGGCTGCGCTTCAAAGCATCGCGCCCAAGGTTGCAGCCACGGTGGCTGCGATCCCGGTTCCCGTGGTGCCTCCGGCGCTCGCGCCGCAGGGCACACGACCAAGTGGTACGGTTGCAGCGGCAGCCGCGGCTGGAGCTTCGGCAACCAAGGTTGCTACGGCGGCGCCTGTCGCAGTGCCCACGGCGCAAGAGGTCCCGATGCCTCCGCCAGTGGCGCAGAAGACACATCGCGGACTCTACATCACGCTGGGCGCGGTGATCGTGTTTGCCGTTATCGCTGCGGCGGCGGTCGTTCCGTGGCACGCGAAGAGCGCGGCGTTCAAGAAGCAAAGCGCACGGCCGACTGAGCCTTCGGCGACTCAACCGGCGCCCGCTCCGGCTCCCGGCGCGAGCGCGAGGCCTTCGACGGACGCGGCAGCACCAGCGACGACTCCAGCTACGCCCAGTTCACCGAACGCGCCTCCTGCTCCTCTGCCGACGCCTCCGCCGCTGCCAACCGCCGATGCGCAAGGGAATCCCGCGGGGTCCGCTGCGCCGAGCCAGCCTGCGCCCGCTCAGCCGAGCCCCTCAGCGCCCGTGGCCGCACACCACAGACCGGCCGCACCCAATATGCCGCCGCCAAGCCCGTCTCCGATGCCGGCTCCCTCGGGCCAGTCGGGTACCGGTACGAACGCGCCGCCTCCGGGCGTGGATCCTGCGGAAGAACTGAAAGCCGTCGATCTCGAAAACGATCAGCTTTCGAGCCGCGCGAGCGCCGTCAACGCGAGTCTCGACACTCTGCAGAAGCAGCAGGCAGCGGCGGGATACGGGCTGCGCGGCGACATCGTGGCTTCGCAGCAGCGAATGCAGAATTACCTGGCGAAAGCGCAGGCAGCACTTGACAGGCAGGATGCGGCGGGCGCGAAGAAATATCTGGATCTCGCCGCGGCAGAGGTTGAGAAGATCGAGAAGTTTCTCGGGCGCTGACGCTACGATTTCTTCTGCGTCTCTCGATACGCCGCGCGGAAGCCTTCGAGCAAGTCGGGCCTGTTGCGCGCGGTTCTCTCCAGCGCCTTCTCGCGGCGCCAGCGGCGAATTTCCGCGTGATCTCCGCCGAGAAGGATTTCCGGCACGTCCCAACCCCGAAATGACGGCGGCCGTGTGTAATGCGGGTAATCGAGGAGGCCGGAAGCGATGCGCGCCGGCTCATGCGCCGGCCCAACTTGCAACGCAATCTCCGCAGCATCGTCCAACGCGCTGAAGGATTCGTTCACCGCCGAATCCTCGTTGCCGAGCGCGCCTGGAATCAGCCGCACCACGGCGTCCAGCACCATCACCGCCGGCAATTCGCCGCCCGACAGAACAAAATCCCCAATCGAAATTTCGTCGGTCGCCAGATGTTCCGCGACGCGCTCGTCGACGCCCTCATAGCGCCCGCAAAGCAGCACGATTCGGTCGAGCTGCGCGAAGCGGCGCGCCGCTTCCTGGCGGAAGAGTTTCCCCGCAGCGGACAGCAAGACGATCGCGGTTCGCTCGCTTGGCGCGTCTTTCCGCGCGCCGTCATCGTGCGGCCCCAGCAGCGATTCCACGGCCTCGAATAGCGGCTCCGGCTTCATCACCATCCCTTCGCCGCCGCCGAATGGGCGGTCGTCCACCGTACGGTGGCGGTCGTGCGTGAAATCGCGCAGGTCGTGCACGTGCGTTTCCACAAGACCCGCCTCGCGCGCGCGTCGCACGATTCCGTAATCGAGCGGCCCGCCGAAAAATCCCGGGAAAATAGTGATGATGTCGAATCGCATCGGCTTCGCGTTTTCTGAAGGTGAGTCTACGCCAACATCGAGCGCTTAGGAATCGCGGTTCAGGTCGAGCAGGCCTTCGGGAAGCGCCACTTCAATGCGGCGCGCGCCGACGTCGATCGCAACGCAAATCTCCTGCGCCAGCGGAATCAGCAATTCCCCGCGCAGCGAATCGACCACCAGAATCGGCGTGCCGGCAAAGCCTTCGCCAATGAATTGCACGTCGCGCACGCGGCCCAGCGCGGCGCCGTTTTTCTCGCGCACTTCGCAGCCCATCAGGTCCGTGACGTAGTAGCTTCCGGACGGAAGCTCCATGCGATCGGCGAGCGGAATCTGAACTTCCAGACCAACGAGTTTTTCGGCGTCGGAAATCGAGTCCGAACCTTCGAAGTGAAAGACGGCCTGTCCGCCGCGGCTCTGGCTGAGCCAGCACGAACGCACCGCAACGTGGCGCGGCTCGGAACTTCCAATCCACAACTCGACAGACTTGAGATGCGTGAGGCGATCGGGAAAATCGGTGAGGATTTCGCAGGCCACTTCGCCGCGGCGCCCGTGCGGACGCAGAACGCGCGCCACCGTCACGAGCGGCGATTTGTGTGTCGTCACTACTCGAGGATTTCCAGCGTGAAGCGCTTTTTCAATTTCATTCCGGCGGCGCCGAGAAGAGTCCGGATCGACTTCGCCGTCCGCCCCTGCCGCCCGATCACTTTTCCCAAATCTTCGGGATGTACCCGCAACTCCAGGACCGTTACTTGTTCGCCCTCTATTGCCTTAACTTGCACCTGATCCGGATGATCTACAAGAGCCTTCGCGATTTGCTCCACCAAATCCTTCATGACCCAACCTCCACAGCTTGGCGTCGTCAGTAGGAATACCCGCGCGAATATGTGCGAGAGCTAATAGCATGGGCTTCCTTGAGTTTGACGCTTTAGGCGGGCTTGCGGTTGCGTAGGAAGCTGCGAACCGTATCGCTAGGCTGGGCGCCTTTGCCGATCCAGTACTGTACCCGCGCATCGTCCAACTGTATCAAAGCGGGCTTCTTCGCGGGGTCGTAGGTCCCGACGATCTCGACAAAACGGCCGTTTCGCGGGCGCGTCTTTTCCGTCACCACCACACGGTAAAACGGGTGCTTCTTCTTGCCAATCCGAGCTAACCGAATCATCAACACTCGCAATTCCTCCTAAGTCGAATCCAGCCATTATAGCGAACGCGGCCGGAATCGCCTACCGCTATCTCAATTGCGCCTCAGCCGAGCAGCCACAGCGGCAGCGCCGCCTGCGCGCATTGCTCGATCATCTGCTGGTCGCGCTCCGAAAACGCGTTGGCTTCCTCGCTCTCGACGTCGATGGTTCCCACCACCCGCTCGCCGGAGGGATCGAGAACCGGCACGATCATCTCCGAAAGCGTGTTGCCGAACGCCGTTAGGTAGCGCTTGTCCTTGCGGACATCGCCGACGATCACCGCTTTCTTCTCCTTGATCGCCGCGCCGTTCAGGCCCTTGCTGACCGGGAACGACGCAACTTCGGGCGATCCGGGGCCGCTGAAGCTGATGAGGGAGACGACCTCCCGGCCGACCTGGTAGATGCCGACCCAGCGGTAGTTGCCGAGCGTCCGAATCAATTCGGCCAGGCGACGCGCCCTCACGATGCGGTCGTCGCTGCCGGCCGCAATCGAGCGAATCTGATTGAGGGTGTTGTTCATCACGATGGGCATAAGGCCTCTCGTTGACTTCTGCCTGATTGTCGGGCATTCTGATATTCAGGCAGGTCAGGAATTCTCATGGAATCGGCCAAGGTCGGGAAGCGCGGCGCCATCATCGTTCCTGCGAAGTTGCGCAAGCGCTTCGGCATCGAAGAGGGCTCCGTCGTCACCGCCGAAGAGCGCGAAGACGGCATACTGATCCGTCCCGCCGTCGTCATTCCCATCGAGCGATACAGTCCCGAGCGCAAAGCCGAATTCCTCCTTTCGACGGCCACAACGGCCGAAGACTACCGCCGGGCGCGCCGAGAAGTAAAGAAGCTCGGCCTCGATCCCGACCGCGTTTCCCACCACCGCCCGAAATAGCCGATGGACCGGTTATTCCTTGACGCCAACGTCTTGTTCTCGGCCGCCTATCGTCCCGATTCCGGTCTTCGGAAGCTCTGGCGGCTCGAAAGCGTCACATTGTGCTCGTCGCGCTTCGCACTTGAGGAAGCGCGCATCAACCTCGACAACGAAGCTCAGCGCGCTCGCCTCACAAAGCTCGCGAAGAACCTCGAGCTTTTCGACGCGGCTCCCGGTGACCTTCCGGCCGGCGTCGTTCTTCCCGACAAAGACGCGCCCATCTTGCTTGCCGCCATCGAAGCGCGAGCGACGCACCTGATCACGGGAGACGTTCGCCATTTCGGCTCTTACTTCGGCAAGCGCCTCGCCGGCATCATAATCCAGCCTCCGGGCGAGTACCTGCAGCAGAGGACGTAGGGCGCCGGTCATTTCAGCCCCGCGAGCTTGCCGATGCCGCGGCCCTTCATTTTGGCCATGCTGCCGTACTGCTTCATCAGACGGCGCATGTCCGCATATTGCTTCAGGACTTCGTTCACCTGCTGGACGCTGGTTCCGCTGCCGCGCGCGATGCGCTTGCGGCGTTTGCCGTCGATCAAGTTGTGATTCGCGCGCTCGGCCTTCGTCATCGAATTGATGATCGCCTCGATCGACTTCAGCCGGCCCTCGTCCACCGACACGTCCTTCGGCAGCTTCGCGAACGGCCCGATTTTCGGCAGCATTCCCATCAACTGCTCGATCGAGCCCATCTTGCGGATCTGCTGCAACTGGTCGCGAAAATCCTCGAGCGAGAAGTCGTCCTCGCGCATCTTGCGCTCGAGCTCGCGCGCCTTTTTCTCGTCGATGGTTTTCTCGGCGCGCTCGATCAGCCCGAGCACATCGCCCATGCCCAGAATGCGTCCCACGACCCGGTCGGGCTGGAACGGCTCGAGCGCGTCGTATTTTTCGCCCACGCCGACGAACTTCACGGGCGCGCCCGTCACCTTGCGGATCGAAAGCGCCGCGCCGCCGCGCGCGTCGCCGTCCATCTTCGTCAGGATCACGCCGGTCAAGCCCAGCCGCTTGTGAAATTCGCCCGCCGATTTCACCGCGTCCTGCCCGATCATCGCGTCCGCCACAAACAGTAGCTCCGAAGGATTCAGCTCCTTCTTCAGCATCGACAGCTCGTTCATCAATTCGTCGTCGATGTGCAGGCGGCCGGCGGTGTCGACCAGAATCACGTCGTAGGCGGAAAGCTTCGCCTCGCGCGCCGCGCCGCGGACGATTTCGAGCGGCTTGTCCGTGCCGGTGCCGGGCCACAGCGGCGTCTTCGTCGCATTCGCCACCTGCGCCAGTTGCTCGCGGGCCGCGGGGCGGTAGACGTCCGTCGATACGGCGATCGGCCGGTGCCCGTGCTCCGCCAGCCATTTGCCCAGCTTGCCGGTGGACGTCGTCTTGCCGGAACCTTGCAGCCCGCAGATCAGCCACACGGACGGCGGCTTCGAGCCGAATTGCGGGCGCACTTCGCGGCCCAGCAGCTCGGCCAGCTCGTCGCGGACGATTTTCACCACTTGCTGGTCGGGCGAAAGCTGCAGCAGCACTTCGGAGCCGAGCGCCTTCTCGCGGACGCGCGCGATGAATTCGTCCGCCACGCCCAGGTTGACGTCCGCGTCCAGCAGCGATTCGCGGATTTCCGCCAGGCCCGCGTCCAGGTGCTCCTCCGTGAGCTTGCCCTGCCCGCGCAGGTTCTTGAACGCGCGTTGTAATTTTTCGGTTAGCGTCTCAAACATGGTCGGCGAGGTCCCGATTTTGTATCGATTAGAACTGGTCGCCATCCTTTGTTTTCAATGACTTACGGGTGTTTCTGTTTCCACTTGTGTATCGATTAGAATTCAAGCCGGAGCGCCGTCTCACCGTCGTTTCTGCTCTCCCTATTGTGCCCATTTTGCCGATCATAAAAACGGCCCACGGTAGCACAGGTAGAACGAAATGGGTAGGTTCAAAAATCGAGTAGTAGTCCTAGAACCAGTAGAACCATCCCGCCGAATGACGCTAACGCAAACGAGGCAGGAGTTCAATCGGCTCGGGGGAACTTGTGATTCTTAGGTTTTCGGCTTTTGTTTCGTAAGGCTCGAACAAAGAAGTCGGAGCCCCTCGTCTCAAATAGTACCCACTCGCCGGGGCGGACACCGAGGATCCGACGAACGTCGCAGGGAAGGACGATTCGTCCTCTGCTCTTGATTCGAATCCGTTTCTTCACCGCCTGCCTCCCCGACACGCGCGCACATCACCCACGACTCGCCCGCGCTCTCTCCGATTCTAGGTTGGACCCGTCCCACGGTCAAACATACGAAAACATCAAGGCAACAATTTCTCGCGACCACGGGCCAAGAGGGAGTTCGACGAGCTTGCCGCGTGGGTTAACTGAGAAAATCTTCCTCCGGGCATGCCTCGCCCGGAAGGACATCACGGCAGCACAACTAAAACGTAGGGGAGCCGACTCGCCGGGGGCTATAGCACCTGCGGAAGCACGGTTAAACGGATGGTTGATTCCTTTCGGCAGGAGCATAGCGGTGGATGGAAACTGCCGGCGAACAATTGAGCAGAATGTGTCTGACCTAAGGAATCGCACTCGGAACAACGGTGGCCTCGTAAGCAGTCTCTTTGAGTGGGACGGCATTGCTGAGTGAGAGATGTCCTTTCGCACGCCTTTTCTGTTGACAGATGCGCCGCATCGGTCTTAATATTACGCCATGCGACATGTCGCGGAGCAACAGTCAATAAACAGAGTTAGACCGCTAACCGAGCCGGTCTTGCTGATCCTGGTGAGCCTGGCAAGCAAACCCCAACACGGCTACGCACTCATGAGGGACATTGGTGACCTCAGCCAGGGCCGGGTCCAGGTGACGACGGGAACGCTTTACGGGGCTCTTCGGCGCCTACTAGAAGATGGCTGGATTGAACGATTCGATCAAGAGGACACGTCGCGCGAAAAGCAAGCGTATCGTTTGACGGCGATCGGACGGAGGCATCTTGAAATGGAATTGGACCGAATGAAACAAATAACGAGGATAGCTGCGGCGCGGCTGCGGCAGAGGCTTAATACGTTGCTGCGCCGGGCATACTCCGTGGCTCTCGTCTTATATCCAGCCGATTTTCGAGCCCAGTTCGGCGCCGAGATGGTTACAGTCTTCGAACAGGCAGTGGCACAAGGCCGTGGTCGTGGCGGCACATGTGTCCTTCTGTTCTTTGTTAAGGAGATGCTAGGTCTCGTGGCGGGCGCCGCGAGAGAACGCGTATTCCATGACGACGCTGTCCGAGCGCACGACGATCTCCCGTTCCCTTCAGATGTGGCTGGCACCGAAAGGTACCTGGAGATCGTATCGAGGCGGCTCACCCAGGCAATTGCCAACCACGAATTCTCCAACGCTCGTTATTACGACCAGCAGGACAGAAAGGCCCGCGTGTTACTCGCTGAGCTGCGTGCGAGGCCGAGTTGACGGCGTAGCCGCATCCACCAAAATGACCGAAGGTTGAGCAGATTAATTGCGAGACTTCGACGTACTCTTGTACGGGGCCACGGGGTTACGGGGTTACCGGCCGTCAGTGTGTGAAGTACTTCACACAACAGGTGCCAGCGGGCATCCGCTGGGCGATTGCCATAGATTACTCCGGTTTCATTTGTTGGGTCCCGACTTTCAGGTTCTCAAGCCGGACTTTCATCATTTGCGCACACCCACAAGGACGCCCGAGGGAAGTTCGTCGAACGGCTAGCTGCAGCCGGAGGTGGAGCCGCAGTTGGAGCACTTGTAGCAGCTACCGTTGGGGGTCATGAGCATGCCGCACTCGGAGCAGTACGGGGCGTCGTCGATGGCGGCGCGAGGACGTGTGACGGCTTCGGGATCGGCGGCAGGCGCCTTCATGACGGCGACCGGCGCGGGGGCCTTGGACGCGGAATTCGCAGCCGGAACATCCTGGTCGTCCATAGTGCCATCGCCATCGAGGTAGTCGCGCGAGATGAACTTCCCGCCGAGCCAGCGCCCGATGTAGTCCACGATGGATTTCGCGTAGCGGATTTCGGGATTGCCGGTGTAGCCGGAAGGCTCGAAGCGCGAATTCACGAATTTATCGACGAGCGCGCGCAGCGGCACGCCATACTGGAGCGAAATCGAAACGGAAAGCGCGAACGCGTCCATAATGCCGGAGAGCGTCGAGCCTTCCTTGGCCATTTTGATGAAGATTTCGCCGGGCTCGCCGTCCTTGTATTTTCCGACGGTGAGGTAGCCTTCGTGGCCGCCGACCGAGAATTTGTGGGTGATGGAGTCGCGCTCGGCGGGGAGCTTGCGGCGCTTCGCGCCGGCGAAAAGCTCCTGCTGCGCGGCGGGGACTTCCGCCTCGGCCTTTGCGGCAGCGGCTTCGGGCACGGCAACCTTCTCCTCTTCCTTCTTGCCGGCGGCGGAGAGGGGCTGGGAGCGCTTGGAGTTGTCGCGGTAGATGGCCACGGCCTTGAGTCCCAATTTCCAGGACTCAGTATACGCGTCAATGATGTCGTCCACCGTCGATTCTTCCGGCATGTTGATGGTCTTGCTGATCGCGCCGGAAAGGAACGGCTGAGCCGCGGCCATCATGCGCAGATGGCCGTGCCAGGCGATCGAACGGCCGCCGCCCATGGGAGCGAGCGAGCAATCGAAGACCGGCAGGTGCTCGAGCTTGAACCCGGGCGCGCCTTCGATGGTGCCGTTAGCGTCGATGAAATCGACGATCTTGGCGACTTCCTCGGGCGCGTAGCCGAGCTGCATGAGGGCCTGCGGGACGGTGTTGTTGACGATCTTGATGACGCCGCCGCCCACGAGCCGCTTCTGCTTCACGAGCGCGAGATCGGGCTCGATGCCGGTGGTATCGCAATCCATCATGAAGCCGATGGTGCCGGTGGGAGCGAGGACGGAAACCTGCGAGTTCTTGTAGCCGAACTTCTCGCCGAGGGCGAGGGCGTCGTCCCAAGACTGCTGGGCGGCGCGAAGCAGCGCGGGTTGCACGTTCTCTTCCTTGATCGGGCGCAGCGAATCGCGGTGCATGCGGATGACGTCGAGCATCGACTCGCGGTTGCGAACATAGCCACCGAAGGGGCCCATGCGCTCCGCTACGCGGGCGGACTGGGCGTAGGCTTCGCCGGTCATCAGCGCGGTGATGGCGCCGCAGAAATCGCGGCCGCCGTCGGAGTCGTAGGGAAGCGCGAGCGACATCAGGAGCGCGCCGAGATTGGCGTAGCCGAGGCCGAGCGGGCGATAGTCGTGCGAATTGCGCGCGATTTTCTCGCTCGGATAGCTGGCGTTGTCGACGAGGATCTCCTGCGCCGTGATGGTGACGTCGACGGCATGGCGGAAGCCTTCGGTATCGAACTGGCCGTTCGAGCCGAGGAACTTCAGGAGGTTCAGCGACGCGAGGTTGCAGGCCGTGTCGTCGAGGAACATGTACTCCGAGCACGGATTCGAGGCGTAGATGCGGTCAGTGGCCTTGCAAGTGTGCCAGCGATTGACGGTGGTGTCGTACTGCATGCCGGGATCGCCGCACTGCCAGGCGGATTCCGCCATCTCCTTCATCAGGCCGCGGGCGCGGAACTTGTCGACGGGCTTGCCGTCGGTGACGTTGCGGGTCCACCAGTCGCGGTCTTCCTCGACGGCGCGCATGAAATCGTCGGTGACACGAACGGAGTGGTTCGCGTTCTGGAAGAAGACGGAGGAATAGGCTTCGCCGTCGATCGCGGGATCGTAGCCCTGCTCGATCAGGACGCGGGCCTTGCGCTCTTCCTTCATCTTGCTGCGGATGAACTCCTCGATGTCGGGGTGATCGACGTTGAGGATCACCATCTTGGCGGCGCGGCGCGTCTTGCCGCCGCTCTTGATGACGCCGGCGAAGGCGTCGAAGCCCTTCATGAAACTCACAGGACCGGAGGCGATGCCGCCGCCCGAAAGGCTTTCGTGGCTGCCGCGCAGGCTGGAGAAATTCGTGCCGGTGCCCGAGCCCCACTTGAAGAGCATGCCTTCGGTCTTCGCCAGGTTCATGATCGAATCCATGTTGTCCTGGACGGAGTTGATGAAGCACGCGGAGCACTGCGGTTTGGCTTGCGCGCCGACGTTGAACCAGACCGGGGAGTTGAAGGCCATCTTCTGTTCGACGAGGAGGTGGCTGAGCTCATCGCGGAAGGCGTTCCTCGATTCGCCCGTGGCGAAATAGCCGCCCTCCTCGCCCCAGCGCACGATCGTGTCCACGACACGGCCGATCAACTGGCGGACGGAGGTCTCGCGCTCGAGGGTGTTCGGCTTGCCGTGAAAATATTTGGAGGCGACGATGTTCGTCGCGGTCTGCGACCAGGATTTGGGGACCTCGACGTTTTCCTGGCGGAAGATTACCTGGCCCTTATCATTGCCGATGAGCGCCGTGCGGCGCTCCCATTCGACCTTGTCGAACGGCGAAGCTTTTCCATCCGTGAAGCGGCGCCGAAATTCGAGGCCGGTGGTTCGCCGAGTGATCTGTTCGGTTTCCATACTTCCGTTCAAAGCCATCCTTGCTTCCGCCATCATCTGCCTCCGCGCCGGCAGTCGAGCCGTCGAAAGTTTTGCCGGAGCCCGCGGAAGGAGGCGTGAAACCATTTTACTCCTAACGAGCGGGCTCGAGCGTTCCGTGTGTGCCGAGAAGAACCACCTTAACCCCGGGTAAGTTCACCGGGGCAACGAGCGTGAAGAATCGCTTTTTCAGCCTTTCAAGGCTGAAAAAAGGGAAAAGCCCAGCTAAGCCGCGCTAAAATATTACTGGCGCGTTGCAAAGTGGGGTCGTCCCCTGTGAGTATTCGGCTGAACCCGGTATCTTCCCTGGTCGCGCTCACCGAAGTTGCGAAGCAACAGTCGATGAACTTTTTCCCCCGAGTCTGGGAGCGAAGTATCGGGGCTTGTGGAAAACTTGTCAAGAAAAATTCTGAGGCGAACCACAAAATATTAGGCAACGCGTGTTCAAAGCGTCTATCCATAGTGGTACATGTGCGAGCAGCGGGGGTCTACTATTTTCATCGCAGCGGCGTGCGATTCGTTGAGAATGTTTGAGATGCGGCGACAGGCGCGCAAATTCGGAGCAGTTGCACTCGGGTTCGCTCTGTGCGCGGCTGCGTGCGGCACGTCGCCCGCGCAGGATCTGGCGAGCGCGCCGCGCGCTGGTGGGCCGCACTCGATCGCTCACAGAACGACAGTTGCCGGCGTCGCGAATTTCGCGGAAGTGACTCCGACCCTGTACCGTGGCGCGCAACCGACAAAAGAAGGCCTCGAGACGCTGGCAAAGATGGGCGTGAACATCGTCGTCGACTTGCGCGAAGGCGGCGAGGGCAAGCGCGAGGAGAAAGAGGTGAGGAAATCGGGGATGGAGTTCGTCGCCATTCCGTGGGAGTGCGGCAACCCGAAGGACGATTACTTCGCGAAGTTCCTGACCGTGCTGCGCGACAACCGGGACAAGAAGGTGTTCGTGCACTGCCATCTGGGCGTCGATCGGACGGGAATGATGATCGCGGCCTATCGCATGAGCGAGCAAGGTTGGACGGCCGAGGAAGCGCGCAGGGAGATGCAGGCGTTCGGGTTCTCGCCGTGGCACCGGTTCCTGTGCTCCGGGCTCTCCTCGTACGAACGGCAGTTCCCCGGGGTTGTGGGTTCGAGCCCCGCGTTCCAGAATCTGCGCGCGGCCGACCCGAAGCCGCCGCTCCCTCCTGAACCGAAGCCCTGAATTTTCTCAGGGGGTTTGTCTGACGGCGCCAAATTCCTTGCGATAGGACTCCGTTTCCTTCTTCAGCTTCGACATCAACCGCACAAAGGCCGGGTATTTGTGCATCGGGCGAAAGTGAGGGTCATCGCGAAATAACGGATAGTTCGGCAAACCCATCCGGGCAGCCCTGGCGAGAAGAGGAACGGCGCGGGCGGGCTTTCCAATCGTGGCGTAGGTGGCTGCGGCAGCGTGCCACATGTGGTGAGTGTGGAGGACCGACTTGCCTACCCGGAGGGCCCTGATCGTAAATTGCTCGGCCTTGCGCGGCTCTCCTCTCTTCGCCCAGAGGAGCGCCTGCCAGGAAAGTAAGAGCGCATCGCCGGGGACGACTTGCTCAGCGGTTCGGATCATTCCGAGGGCCGCCTCTGGGTTTGAGCCGTAGAGCGGAACCATCGGCGAAAAGAGATTGGCCCAGAGGCTCGACGGATCGAGGCGGAGTGCGCGATCGAAGTACTGGGACCCTTCGTCATACCTTCCCGCAAAGAGAAGCACCTGACCCAGGAACGTGAGCGCGAAACCGTCGTCCGGATGAGTGGCGAGCGCTTCGTGCAATCCCTCGATCGCTTCCTCGTGGAGTCCAACGTGAAGCAAGATCAGTGACCGCCAAACCACGGCAGGATGATAGCCGGGACTTCTGCGGAGCGACTCACCCAGGGCTTGCAGCGCGCTGCGATTCTTGTAGGACTTCAAGGGCGTCCAAAGCACTCTGCCGCAAGCGTAGTGTGCCTGCGGATTCTGAGGATCGAGGGCGAGCGTACGGCGCATGGCCCGCTCAGCTTTCTTGTACCAATGGGGTTTCGGATCGAAAGTTCCGCCCATGAACACGCAAGCGCCGGCAAGCTGGGCCCACGCGTCAGCGAAATTGGGGTCGAGGCGCGTGGCGTCCGCCAGCATCTCGATGGCCGTGCGCGTGTCCCACTTGTTTACCCGCGAAAGGCGCTCGACGGCGCGCAGATACAGTTCGAAGGCACGCGCATTTTTCGTGGGAGGCTCGGGAGAAGCGGCCTCATGCGTCTTCAATCCCAAGGCGCGGGCCAGCGCCTCCGCCACGCTGTCCTGCAGCTCGAAGAGTGCCGCCATTTCCGAGTCGTATTTGCCGGTGAGGAGCGTAGCGCCGTCGGAGGCGTTCCAAGCCTGGACGTGAACGCGCAGGCGCGAGCCGGACTTTTGGATGCTGCCGTCAACGACGATCTGCACATTCAATTCGCGCGCGGCGAGGAGCGGATCGACGGCTTGTTTTGCGTAACGGCGGACCGTGTTGGTTGGGCGAACGAGCAGTTCGCCGCTGCCGCTGAGATGGTGAATGACGGCGTCGGCAAGGGCCACGCCGAGATACTCGTCCTCCGGATTCGGAGTGAGGAGCTTGAAAGGGAGGATGGCGGCGGAGCGTTTGCCGAGAACCCTCGCTGGGAACACGGAGCCGAGTTCAAGGTCGCGCAGCAGATTGTTCAGGTCGACTTGCAGGTCGCGCGCCGACTGGTACCGCGAGCCAACCTCTTTTTCGAGGAGCTTTTGAACGATCCAGGCAAGTTCGGCCGGGACAATGTTCTTTGCCTCGGTCAATCGCGGCGCGGGTTCCTGAAGGATCTGGGCGATCAGGGCCGTGGTTGTGGGCGCTTGAAACGGACGATAGCCAGAGGCGAGCTCGAAAAGGACGACGCCGAGCGCGTACAAATCGGCGCGCGAATCGGAGGAATCGCCGCGCAATATCTCCGGCGCCATGTAGGCCAGCGTTCCCGCAACCTCAGGGGAGGAAGCCTCGGCGGAGGGTGGCAGCGTTCGAGTGGCGGAAGCTGTGTCTGCAACGGTCTGACGCGCGATGCCGAAATCAAACAGTTTCACAGAGCCCTGGGGCTGCACGACGATGTTTTCAGGCTTGATGTCGCCGTGGACGACGCCGCGCGAGTGGGCCGCTTCCAGGGCGCTGGCGATTTCCGCTCCGAGTCGGACTAACTCGCGGATCTCAAGGGCCCCGGCGGCCAGGCGCCGACGAAGCGTCTCCCCCTGAACCAGCTCCATGACGATGAAGAGATGGTCGTGCCCATCGTTTACGTCGTAAATCGTGGTGATTCCGGGATGGTTCAACGCCGAAGCCGCTCGCGCCTCGGCAAGAATTCGTTCGCGCTGCGATCCCTTGCCGACAACGTCGTCGCGCAGCAGCTTCAAGGCGACGTCGCGATTGAGCAATTCGTCGCGCGCGCGATAGACGACGCCCATGCCACCGCGGCCGAGCTCCGCTTCGACTCGATAGTGGGACAGTCGCTGACCGATCATGGGGGAGGCCGTGGAAGGCTAGCCTATGCAGTCAGGGGAAGAATGTCAACGAGGCCAAAAGCGACTGCTGTCGCGTGAAGAAGATGTTTTGTCCACAGCAACACGGGTGGATTGACATGCGGATTTTTCGCCGAAAAGAATGAATAATCGGTAGGACATGACTGCACCGGCAATCGAAATCGACGGACTCACGAAGGACTATCCGGTCGGCTTCTGGCGCAAGAGGATGCGCCGGTCGCTCGACAATCTCACACTGAAGGTCGAAGAGGGAGAGGTCTTCGGGTTTCTCGGCCCAAACGGGGCGGGCAAGACGACAACCTTGAAGCTCCTGATGGGACTGATCTTCCCGACGGCGGGCACGGCGCGGATTCTGGGGCGATCCATCGACGACGTAGAGATGCACCGGGACATCGGCTACCTGCCGGAGCAGCCGTACTTCTACGACTACTTGACGGCGCGCGAGCTGCTGGACTACTACGCGCGATTTTCGGCGTACAGCCGGGCGGAGAGGAACGAGCGCGTGGCGCGGTTTCTCGACCTGGTGGGGCTCACGCCGGCGGCGAACGTGCAGCTCCGAAAATTCTCGAAGGGAATGCTGCAGCGCGCCGGAATCGCACAGGCGATCCTGCACGATCCCAAGGTAATTTTTCTCGATGAGCCGATGTCGGGCCTCGACCCGGTGGGGCGGCGGGAGGTGCGCGACATCATCCTCGATCTGAGGACCCAGGGGCGCACGGTGTTCTTCTCAACGCACATCCTTTCAGACGCGGAGATGCTGTGCGACCGCGTGGCCGTGCTGGTCGAAGGGAAGCTGCAGGGAGTGGGCGCGCCGGAGGAGATCGTTTCGGTGGACGTGCAGGGCATGGAGATTCTGTTCGAAGCGAGTGAAGGGCGCGTGCTGCCTGCAAGCATCACGGAACGCGCGACGAAAATCGGCGGGCGCTTTCGAATCGAGGTGCCGGAAGCGGATCTGTATGCGGCGCTCGAGCAGTTGCGGACGTGCAGCGCGAAAATCCTGTCGGTCACGCCGGTCCGGCCGACGCTCGAGGACTATTTCCTGCGCCTGGTGGGCCGGGAGAAGGCGGCTTCGCACGCCATGGAGGTCGTCACCCGATGAGTGCGATGCCGGGAATCGTCGCGATCAACACGTTCCGCGAAGCGGTGCGGGACCGCGTGCTGTACAACCTGATTTTCTTCGCGCTGATGATGATCGGGGCAGCGATTCTGGTCGGCCAGATATCGATCGGGATCGAGCGGCTGGTGATCATCAACCTGGGCCTTTCGACGATCTCGATTTTCGGCCTGGTGATGGCGATCTTCATCGGCGTCGGGCTGGTGTACAAGGAGATCGAGAAGCGCACGCTCTATTCCGTGCTGGCCAAGCCGATCCACCGCTGGGAATATCTGGCGGGAAAATACGGCGGGCTGCTGCTGACGCTGGTGGTGAACACGTCGTTCATGACGGTGGGGCTGGCGGCGGCGCTCTATTACGTCGGGCGGCCGTTCGTGCAGTCGGATGCGTCGATCCTGATCGCGATCTATTTCATCCTGCTCGAGCTGGCGCTGGTGACGGCGTTCGCGCTGTTTTTCTCGTGCTTCTCGACGCCCATGCTTTCGACCCTGTTCACGCTGGCAATCTATGTGACGGGAATCTTTGCGAACGACATCCGCGAATTCGGAAAGTTCACGAAAAACCCGGTAATGGAAGGCCTCACGCGGGTGATCTATTACGTCCTTCCGAATTTTCACAACTTCAACGTGATTGGCGCGGTGGCGCACGGCGATTCGATCGCGTTCAGCCTCGTGTGGCAGAACACGGCGTACGCCGTCGTCTACGTGACTTTGCTGCTGCTCGCGGCGTCCGCAATATTTTCGCGAAGGAACCTGAAGTGAGCGTGGCCGGCAGAACCCGGTCGCTGTGGACCGCGATTGTTGCGACGCCGATTCTGTTGTTCGTCCTGGCGGCGCTGCAGGTGCGGATCGATGCGCACACGCGGTCGGAAGCGGCGCAGAAGCAGGATCTGCTTGTCCGGTCCGGTTCTTTGCTGAAGAGGATGAGCCTGGGGTACGACTCGCTGCTCGCGGACGTCTACTGGACACGCGCCGTGCAGTACTACGGGTCGAGGATCGGACAACGCGGCGAAAATTTCGAGCTGCTGGCGCCCCTGCTCGATATCAGCACCACGCTCGACCCGAGACTGATTGTCGCGTACCGCTTCGGCGCCATATTCCTTTCGGAGCGCAAGCCGCTCGGCGCCGACCGCTCGGACCTGGCCGTGGACCTGGCCAAGCACGGCATCGCCGCCAACCCGAACCAGTGGCGGCTCTATTACGATCTCGGATTTCTTTACTACTGGCACCTGAAGGATTACCCGGACGCTGCGACGGCGTATCTGGAGGGCGGAAAGCAGCCCGGCGCACCTCTCATCATGAAGCTGATGGCAGCGCGCGTCGCCGAAAAAGGGGGATCGCTCGAGACGTCGCGCATGATCTTCGCCGAGATGTACGAGTCCACGAAAGACAAGAACGTGCGGAAAATACTGATGAAGCAGCTGCGGGCGCTGAAAGCCGAGGAAGATGAAATGCACCTCGACGAGGTGATCGCAGAGTACCGCAAGCGCTTCGGACGCAACCCGGCATCGACGAAGGAAATGGTCGCAGCCGGATTGCTTCCGGGAGTTCCCGTCGACCCGGTGGGATTTCCGTATGTGATCGGCGCGGACGGAAAATCACACCTCAATCCCGACAGCCCCGTGGAACTGCCGAAACCGTAGCACCTTCGCACTTCGATTGCAGCGAACACAATTTGAGTTTCGAGCGGAGCCGGCTACTCGTAGCGGAGCGCTTCGGTGGGACTGAGCTTCGCGGCCTTGGTCGCGGGCCACACGCCGAAGATCAGGCCGATACTCACAGAAACGGAAAAGCCCACAATCACGGCCCAGAGAGGAACAACAGCCTTCATCGAAGTAATCACCGGGATCAGGAAAACGATGGAGCTGCCCAGCAGAATGCCGATGATTCCGCCGCTGCCGGTGAGCGTCATGGCTTCGAAGAGGAATTGCCAGGTGATGTCGCTGCGGCGCGCGCCGATGGCTTTGCGGACGCCGATTTCGCGAGTGCGCTCGGTGACGGAGACGAGCATGATGTTCATCACGCCCATTCCACCGATGAGCAACCCAATCGAGCTGAGCACAACGATCACGAGGACGACTCCGCCGATAATGTCGTTGAACTGCTGCGCGGCTTCCACTTGAGTCTGAATCGAGAAGTCGTCCGGCTTGTCGTACGGCACGTTTCGGCGGCGGCGCAGCACCTCGCGCGCCTGATCGACGGCCTGATCCAAGCGGCCCGGATACGCCAGAATACGGATGCCGATTTCGTAGCCGGTGGAATATAGCTTCATGAAGGTGTAAAAGGGAATCACCACCCGGCGGTCTTCGTTGTTCGTTTCGAACCCTTCGACCGGCCGTTCGAATACGCCGATAACCTGGAATGTCGAGCCGTCCACGATGATCTCTTTGCCCAAGGCGTCATCGACACTCGCAAAAAGGGCGGTCGCCACGTCCTGCCCGATCGCGACGACGTTTTCGCGATGGTCGTTTTCCGCTTCCGTGAAAAAGCGGCCCGCCTTCAACGTCGCATTCGAATAAACCTGGAGATAGGCCGGGAAAGTCCCGCGAAACTCACCTCCCAGAACCTGATTCTTCTGGTAGCGCACATCGTGCGATTGCGTCCACTGAAAGGCGGAGATGGCGGTGGCCTTGATAGACGGAGAGAGTTGCTGGATCGCGAGACCGTCTTCGAGGGTCAGCGGTTTGCGCAGGCGCTCCTCCTTGGGGCGCCGGCCGATGTGCGGCCCCTGGCTGAAGCGGTCGACCCAGGCGGTGTCGATGCCCTCCTGAGTAATCATGTCCTGCACGGTTCCGCGGAAACCCTGAATCAGCCCGACAACCAGGATGATCAGCGCGACTCCGATCATCACGCCGAGAATGGCGAGAAAGCTGCGCAGCTTGTGCGCGCGGAGCGTGTCGAGCGCCAAGCGGAGATTCTCGCGATAATCCTGCCGTATCTTCATTCTCTAATTCTCCGCGCGCAGCGCTTCGATGGGATCCAGCCTGGCGGCCCGCATCGCCGGATATATACCGAAAAAGAGGCCGACGGCAGTGGAGAGAAAAAGCGCAATCAGAATCGCAAACACGGGCGTTGAAATCGGCATCGGCGTAGTGGCGCGAACGAGTGCGGCAATGGCCAAGGCCGCAATGACGCCAATGGCGCCTCCGGTTGCCGCCAGCAGGGCCGACTCGGTCATGAATTGCATCAAGATGTGACGGCGCCTTGCGCCCAGCGATTTGCGCAAGCCAATCTCGCGGGTCCGTTCGGTAACGCTCGCCAGCATGATGTTCATGATGACGATTCCGCCCACAACGAGAAACACGGAGGTCACCCACATCGCGATGGCGAAGATGTTGCCCGTGAGGTCCTGCCACAGGGTCATGAGCGAACTAGGCTCGATGATCCCGAAATCGTCGTCGTCCTGATAGCGAACGTGGTGGCGCGCACGCAGGATCACGCGGGCTTCGTCTTCCGCGGCAGGCATCCATTCCGGATTTCGCGCCTGGATGAAAATCGTGATGGAGTCGTCCGGCGCGAGCCAGACTTTCCGGTACGTACCGAGCGGCATCATGATGAAATTGTCGCGCGACTGGCCGAGAACCGTGCCGAGTTCCTTGGCCACGCCGACGATTTGATATTGGCCCTGCCCCGCACGAATTTCCTTCCCGATGGGATCGACGCCCCCGCCAAAGAATTTCTTCGCGATATCCGCACCGATGATGCAGACGCTCGACCTGTGAATCTCGTCGGCTTCGGTCAAGAGGCGTCCGTTCGAAACATCGATGGCTTCGAGCGGCGCGAAGAAAGGCGTCGCCCCGAGGACATTTACGTCCTCCTTCAGGTCATTGCCGTAGCGAACGTCCTGCGTTGTCTGCTGTTCGCCGACTACGGCAGATGCCAGCTTCATACCGCTGCTCAACGCCTCGAAGTCGTCTGGACGAAGAGGAGGCCGCTTTCGCGCTTTGTACCACTCCTGCTGATTCGTAATGATGCCGAAGCGATCGACGATAAACGCGTTCGCGCCCAGGTTCGCTATTTTTTGGGCCACGTAGAGGTTCAGGCCGTTGAGGACCGACATGACGGCCACGAGCGTCGTCACGGCAAGAATCACACCCAGCAGAGTGAGAAACGTGCGCAGTTTGTGCGCACGGAGGGTATCGACGGCGAGGCGGAGAGTCTCCTCCAAGGCGATGCTGGCCTGCTTCGCCTCTTTTAGGAAGCTGGGCTTGTGGTCCACGGCTCTATATTAGACGGATAAGCCGCCCGAAAAGTTCACAAGTTTCGGAAAACACATGGGATGGGCTGGAGGCTGCACCCCCGCACGAAGGCCGCGGCGAAGCTCCCAGCCCACGATAGAATAGGGTTGGAACGGAGGTCAGGGTCGTAGAATCGGATTCGGAAGCCTCGATGCAGCGTCGCTTTGACATTCCGGCCTTGGCCATCACGCTGGGCCTTTGCTCCGTGGCGGCAGGCCTTGCCCTGCCGCACTCGGCTTCGGGCCAGACCAACGGTGGGTCTCAGGTCAATCCGCAGAGCCAAGCGCCGTCGGATGCTGAATTCAAGGCGCGGACGGATCTGCTGATCGCGCACCAACACGCGGATGACTTGGCTGGCGCGGAGTACGAGCACATCGAACGTCAAATCGACCGCTCCTCTGGGCTGACCCCTCAGACACTCGAGGAGAAGACATACCGCGTCGTGCCCACTGGTACCGGTACTCTTCGGATCCTCCTGAAGAACGACGGGAAAGCAACCAACGCCGAGGATTATCGAAAGCAGCTTCGGGCGTGGAAGGAAGTACTGGAATTAGCCCTTCGTCCAGACGACCCGAGAGCCAAGAGCGCCTATGCGAAGTTCGAAAAGAAGAAACGGGACCGCGCCGAGATGGTCGACGCAACGCGCGACGCCTTCCTGAAGAAGTGGGTCAAGCGCGAAATGCTCGATGGCTTCGACTGCGATGTTGTTGAGCTTGAGCCAAACCCAGCCTTCCACCCGCACTCCCTGTTGCAGGAGGCAGTAACGCACTTTCGCGCGAAAATCTGGGTGGATCACGATTCGGATCAGTTAGTCCATGCCCAGGCGGAGGTGATCCGCGACATCTCGTTCGGCGGGGGAATTCTGGGAAAGCTCTATCGGGGAGGCGTGTTTTCCCTCGACCAAGCCCCGGTGGCGCCCGGGATATGGCTTGCGAGACGCTACCAATATGACTTCTCGGGCCGGAAATTCCTCTTCATGTTCGAAGTGCACCAGGTGGTTGAGTCCAGGCAGTACCACCGCGTTGGGCCACCCAAAGAGGCCCTGGCGCTGGTACAAAACGAGATGGCCACGGGGAAGGTAGTCACTTCGGACCCGTGACCTTTGCCCCGTAACTTCCAGTGGGAGTACCCCACCAACATTGCGAGTCCCGTCTAGGAACCACGTGTTAGTGTCTCCTGAAAGGGGACGCCTATGAATCGACGCATCGCCCGGGTCGCGCTCCTGTCTTTTGCGACGCTCAGTACGCTGCCGTATGGACATACGCAAGCGTACGGTAACGAAGGGCAGTCCGCTCAGCCGCCCGTAGCCCAAGCTTCGGGGCAATCCGGGACGTCGCAAGCACCTGCGGCGACGACGCCAGCTCAGACGCAGACAAAGAAGGTCTGGACGAATGAGGACGTAACCGACCTGCGCGACCATTCCGCGATCTCAACGATTGGAGGGCAAGAGTCAAAGCCTGCCAAACCAGGGGAGAATCCGACGCAAGGCGCCAGGAAGAAGGATACAAGGTGGTACCGGGAGCAGATCGAGAAGCTTCAGGCCAAAATCCCAACCCTTGACGACAAGATTCACCAATTGCAGGCGGCTCTGAGCGGCGAGACCGTTAGTTCAACGCGGCAATACGGCGGCGCACGGCCGGATGATTGGCGCGACCAGCTCGCGCGCCTGCAAAAGCAGCGTGACGAAATCGACGTGAAGATGAGCGAACTGAGGGATCAGGCTCGCCACGACGGCGTTCCAGCAAACGCGCTGCCGTAGATTCGCCAACGCTAGACGCGCTGCAGCGGTTGCACGGCCGTCAAGATGTCATCGGGAGTGTAGTCTTTCAGGCCGCGGGCGATTTCTCCGGGCGGCAGGCGTCGCAAGGAGTATACGTACGGGCGCGGTCCCGCTCCCAGGTGAATGTCAGCGACAACCTGAAAGTAGGCGCCTGCGTAGCGGAGGGTAAACGGGTATTTCCAGTCCGGTCTGGCCCTGCAGGAAGCGATTTTCAGATCACATGTGGCGTCGCCGCGCATGATTTCGTCCGCGACCAAGGGCAATTCCGGCGCAAGCCGCGGCCGAGTGGCGAGGCGGTAGACGTACTCGACCACGGCAAGCGGAAGCGTGCCGTACACTTCGCCCGTGGTCAGAGCGGCGGTGGACCGCACCAGTCCTTCCAAGCCGAAATAGCCGATGACCCAGGTCACCGGGTTGAACCAGAACCAAACGTAGCCGAGGAGTCCTGCTGCTCGACTTCCTTCGACCGGAGCGCCGCGAGACTTGAGGGCCTCGGCAAAGTAGCCCACGTAGAGCGAATACCAGACAACCAGCCCCGCCACCGCAAGCAGGGCTTGCGCAATGCCTGAAAGCATCGCGGCCCGCGCCACGCGGTTGGGCGTGGAACGGAACACTCTTTCGCGCCAGCGGCGCGGAAGCAGCGTCAAAACGGGTCCGAGAATGTAGGTCGCCCACACGAAGGAAGCCCTCGACTGCAGAATATCGTGCAATCGAACGGCGTCGAAAGGCACGCGGTCCGCTTCATCGAAACAGTCAATGGCAGACGGAGCGACAAGGGAGAGCAGGGATGCTCTCCCTCACCAAAACAGTCAACCCGCCGGCGACGCGGCCGCTAGGTCAGCGCGCGGCTGCCGCAGTTTCCTTCTCGATGGGCGCGCCGATCAAGTTGCCCCACTCGGTCCACGACCCGTCGTAATTCTTGACTTTGTCGTAGCCAAGCAGGTACTTCAGCACGAACCAGGTGTGGGAGCTGCGCTCGCCGATCCGGCAGTAGGCGATCACGTCGCCGTTGCCGGTGACGCCCTTGCTTTCGTACAGCTGCTTCAGCGCGTCCGCGGACTTGAACGTGCCGTCCTCGTTGGCGGCCTGCGCCCACGGAATATTGGCGGCACCCGGAATGTGGCCGGCGCGCTGCGCGGTTTCGGTCATTCCCGGAGGAGCGATAATCTTGCCGGTGAATTCGTCCACCGACCGGACGTCGACCAATCTTGTGCCGTTCTTCTGCTCAAGCGCCGCGAAGACGTCTTCTTTGCGCGCGCGAATCGATGGATCCGGGCCCGAGGCATGGTACGTGGTTGCGGCGACCTTCGGCCCGTCGGTGGTCAGCGGCCGCTTTTCTACCACCCACTTCTTCCGGCCGCCATTGATCAGCCGCACGTCCTTGTGGCCGTAGTATTTCAACTGCCAGAAGGCGTAGGCGGCGAACCAATTGTTGTTGTCTCCGTAGAGCAGCACGGTCGCATCGTTCGAGATTCCCGATTTGCCCAGCAGGTTCTCGAGCGCGGCCTTGTCGATCAGGTCGCGGCGAACGTTGTCCTGGAGCTGCGACTGCCAGTTCCAGCCGACCGCTCCCGGGATGTGCCCCTGGTCGTAGGCCGTCGTGTCGACATCCACCTCGACGAGCCTGACCTTGGGGTCGTTCAAATGATCGGCCGCCCATTGCGTCGAAACCAGTACCTCCGGGTGTTTGTACTCAGACATCGCTTCCTCCTTGATTCTTTGGATTCTTCCTTCGCTCAAACGGCTCCCAAGAAAACAAAAAGCCCACCGGCCAATTCAACCTCTGGCGGTGGGCTTCAGAAACTCCGTGGCTAGAATCCGATCGCTAGATAACTAGCCTCCCGTGCCAGAGGACACGTGTGCAGGACACATACAACAACACTGCGCCGTCCTCTGGTGGCAAATTGCCATGGCCAAAAGCCTACACGGTAATTCCAGCAATAGCAATGGTCCGTGCATGTGGGTGCGGCCTGCGACTCGGCAGAAGCGGCAGCGGTTATGGGATAGGCTGGAGGTCACCAGCAGTCGATTCCAGTTCGAGGCGAAGCAGCCAATCGAAATGGAACTTCTCGGAGGCGAGGTACTTCTCAAGGTCTTCGCGGCTCGGCGCATCAAATTCCACGAGCATCTTGCCTTCTTGCATGTTGACGAGGACCCGGCGCGCGACGACGCCCGTCGCGCCGTGCAGGCGCCGCGCGAGTTCGTTGGCACCCTGACGCGTCAGGCACGCCAGTGTGTGCTGCGATATGTAGCGAGGCATTCCGTCTCCTGTGCTTCGCCGGCCTGCTTCCTCCGCAGATCCCGGCTGAATCCCCGGCCTGAGCCGCGAACTACATCGAATACATCCCGCGCCGGGAAAAAGCAAATGCACGCTGGCCCTGTCCGCGCGTACAGGTGATTGAACCGAAAAGCAGCCGCCCGACGCTCAAAGACCGATTCCCGTTTGCAGCTAGAATGTGGCATAGCGAGGAAGGTTGCCGGACCCATGAACCGATGGCATCTCGTATTCTTGCTGTTCGCGGCACTCGCCGTCGTGGCTCGCGCGCAGGACGCGGGCGGGATGGGCACACTCGCAGGAACAGTGCTCAACGCGCAGGGAAAACCGGTGGCCGGAGCCAGCGTGACCATGCAGTCGGCCACTGGAGGCAATCCTCACGCTACGACAACGAATTCCCACGGCCGTTTCTTCTTTCCGGATCTCGTCCACGGCTACTACGATGTGCGCGCCGCGCACGGCAACATGGCCAGCGAGTGGAAGCACAACATCGAAGTGAACACCGGTAAGCAGAAGGACGTGGAACTACGGCTGACCCAGGTGCGAAAGAAGCCGTCATGAAGCGGCCGATTTACATTCTCGCGCTCCTCGGCATCCTGGCGATCGCCGCCGCGTCCCACGCACGCGAGGCGGTAGGCACGCTAGCGGGAACGATGGTCGATTCGCACGGGAATCCCGTGGCGGACGGAGTCGTCGTGATTCAAACCTCCGACGGACAGCATCCGCACGCAACGCACACCGATGCCCATGGTCACTTCGAGTTCAACCGCTTTTCCATCGGCCAGTACGACATTCGCGGAAGCATCTACGGAGTTTTCACGGACTGGAGGCGGCGCGTCCTGATTCGCGCCGGCAAGACGACCGAAGTCACGCTGCATCTCCCCGCCGCAGTGAAGTAATCACGCGGAGATTATTCGTATCGCAGTGCCGTCATCGGGTCCAAGCGCATCGCCCGCCGCGCCGGAACGTAAGCCGCCAAGAGAGCAACGCCGACAAGGAGAAGCGACACGCTGAAGAACGTGAGCGGGTCGGTCGGCGCGACATCAAAGAGCAGACTCGAGAAAAAGCGGGTCAGCCACAGCGCTCCGACGATGCCGACGCCCACGCCGGCGACTGCCAGTGCGGCCGCGCGCCGCAGCACAAGCTTCATCACGTCTGGCCCGCGCGCGCCGAGCGCCATGCGGATGCCGATTTCGTGCGTGCGCTGGCTGACGGAGTATGCGACCACGCCGTAAATCCCCACCGTCGCGAGCGCCAAGGCAAGCAGCGCAAGAGATCCGACGAGTAGCATCCGGAATCGCTGCGGCGCAACGGAAGCTGCGAGCACATCGTCCATTGTCTGGAGTTCGGACAAGGGCTGGTTTCTGTCCGTGCTGAGTACCGCTTGACGCACGGCACCAGCGAGATTGCCGGGGTCGGCCTCCGTCCGAATCACGAACGTCATGGCAAAGGAGGGTTGCTGGGCAAAAGGCAAATAGATTTCGGGCAGCGGCTGCTGATCGAGAGTGGAGTTTCTCGTATTGGAAACGACGCCCACTACCGTAAGCTGCGGCGCGCCCGGCCCCGTGCTGATGCGCTGGCCAAGCGGGTTGCGTTCCTTGAACGCCTGCCGCGCGAGCGACTCGCTTAGAATCACGACTCCCGGCGCATCGGCGGAACCATGGACATCGAAGCCGCGTCCCTTCAGCAAGCGAATCCCCATCGCGGCGAAATAATCGGCGCTGATCGCGTTCACGAGGATCGGCGTGCCGGGGCGGTAGAACGTGCCGTCCGCAAGGCCCAGGCGGATCGTGGCGTTGTTGAGCGGACCGAGCGGGTACTGGCGGGTTACGGCGGCGCGCTGGACTCCGGGCAGGGCGCGGATTCGATCAAGAGTCTCCTGGAAGAAGGCGGCGTGCTGCCGCGAATCGAACCCGAGCGTCAGAGGACGCTGGACCGTAGCAATCAGCAAGTGGCGAGGGTCAAAGCCCAGATCGACTTCCGTCAGGCGCCAAAAGCTCCGCACGAGAAGTCCCGCACCGCTCAGCAGCATGAGCGACAGGCTGATCTCGCCGAGCACCAGCAGACTGCGCAGTCCGGCGGCGCCGCGCTGTCTTACGACACCCCCGTTTTTCACCACCTCGTTCAAGTCTGTGTGCGAAGCAACCAGGGCGGGAACCAACCCAAACAGAATGAGAGCGAGCACCGAGACGCCGATCACGAAACCAAAAATCCTGAAGTCGAACGTGAAATCCGAAGGGAGCGTAGCCGGAACCAATCGCTTCAGAAGGTGCGTTCCACCGACGCCGGCGAGGACTCCGACAAGACCGCCGCTTGCCGCCAAAAGCAGACTCTCTGTGAGCATCTGCTGCACCAACCTTCGGCGATTGGCGCCTAGCGCGGCACGCACCGCGATCTCTCGGCCGCGCACAGCCGCGCGCGAGAGCAGCAGGTTGGCGACATTGGCGCACGCTATCATCAGGACCAGCCCAACGGCGGCAAGAAGAATCAGGAGCAACGACCGGACATTCTGGACGAGCACATCATGCAAAGGGACCACATCTGCGTGCGCCTTTGCTCGGAACTGTGCGGCCTGCGGCGGATATTCCCGGTCCATCCGCTGAATGAGGACCTGCAGGTTCGATCGCGCCTGGTCGACGCTTATGCCGGGCTTCAGGCGGCCAATTACTGCGAGAAGCATCCATCGGGGCGAGTGGGGAGAGAATACGTCGGAATCAAGCGCCAGGGGTGTCCACACGTCCGCGCTTGGATAGCGTACACTGGCGGGTATCACGCCAACGACTCGGTAAGCTGTGCCATCCAGACTGATCGTCTTTCCGATGATTTGCCGGTCCGCACCGAGGCGGGTTCGCCACAGAGTCTCGTTCAGCAACGCGACATTGCTTCCCGCCTGCTTGCCCTCCTCGGGAAGAAAACTGCGGCCAATCAGGGGCTGCACACCGAGCATGCCAAAAAGCCCGGTTGTGACGTTCGTAACATCGACGCGCTCGGGCTCGCCGGCTCCGATGAGATTGGCGCCGGCGCCACCTCCAAATGCCTCGATCCTCTCAAAAGCCCAATCGCCACTTTGGAATCCAATGAAGTCGGGACTCGGCACAGCAGCAGAGTCATGGTTGAACGGAAAGCGCTCCGTGGCCCAGACGATGCGTTCCGCATTCTTGTAAGGCAACGGCCGCAGAAGCACCGCATTGACGACGCTGAAGATGGCCGCGTTTGCGCCGATGCCGAGGGCGAGCGTCAGAATCGCGACGGCGGCAAAGCCGGGGTTCTTGCGTAGCATCCGGGCGCCGTAACGAACGTCCGCCCAAAGCGTCTCGAGCCAGAAGCCGCGGCGCTCCTCGCGGCAATTCTCCTTCACGCCTTCGACGGCGCCGAGCTGCAATGCAGCTTGCCTCCGAGCTTCTTCGGGCGTCATGCCCGCCGCGATGTTCGCGGCCGTCTGCTCCTCGATGTGGAAGCGCAGCTCCTCATTCATTTCCTTCTCGAATTCGTGCTTTCGCCGAGAGCACCACGAGAGATTCATCTGGGCCTCCAGGCTTACTCGTTGCGCAGCACCTGCATCGGTTCGACGCGCGCGGCACGAATCGCCGGCGCGAGGCACGCGACCGTCGCGACGGCCAGGACAATCAGGACCACGCCGGAAAGCGTTGCAGCGTCCGTTGCGGACACTCCATAGAGCATCCCGGACAGGACCTGCGCAAACGCCACCGCCAGACCGCAGCCAGCGATGCAACCAAGCAACGACACTCCCAACCCTTGAAGGAGGAAGTGTCTTACGATTTGTCCCCGCATGGCGCCGAGCGCGAGCCGCAAGCCGACCTCGCGTCTTCGCACTGTGACGGAATAGCTGAGCGTGCCGTAGAGACCCACGCACGCGAGGGAGACAGCCGTTGCGGCGAAGAAACCAAGCAGCACCATGCGAAGACGATTCTCCGAAAACGCGTCGTCGAGATGCTCTTCGAGAGGCGTGATGTCGAAGACGGAGCGTGCGGGCTCGATGCGGTGCACTTCTTCGCGAATCGTGTCTGCCAAGAGCATCGGTGCGCCATGAGTGCGGACAAGGTAGTAAGGATCGGGATCAGGAGCACTGACGCACCAGTACAGGGTGGGAGAGGGTTCACGGTTCAAGCCCAATTCGCGCGCGTCACCCACAATTCCACGAATCTCGCCCTTCGGTGTAAAGGTCTGGCCCAGCACCTCCACATGGTGCCCGCCGGCCAGGGAGTCACCAAGATAGGTATTCGCGAAACTCCGGTTGACGAGAACGTCGTAGCCGTCGGGCCTTTCTCGGCAGGCTTCGCCGGCCAGAAGTGGGATCTGCATCGCAGCAAAATAGCTGGGCGAAACATATCGGTTCTCCGCTACGATTTTGCGATTCGGGTCGGCCTGCCCTTCCTCAATCTTGATCTCACCTTGGTTTTCACCTGGAACGCCGGGCAGCACGGCGGCCGTCGCGGTTCCTTCCACTCCGGGCAAGTTGCGCAGTGAATCGAGAGTGCGATCGATGCGCTGCGTGAGGCCTTTCATGTCCGCGGTCTCTCCCCACGATCCACTCACGTGAAACGTGAGGACGTGGGTTGTGTCAAACCCGGGCGAAACGTGGCCGAGCGCCTGAAAGCTGCGGAACAGCAGCCCTGCGCCCGCCAGCAGCGTCACGGCGAGCGCCACTTGCACACCGACGAGCAGCCACTGGATCGGATTGCGTGCCGACACCTGCGCAACGCTCGAATGGGCGAGGGAGCCGAATATGCTGCGGCGCGCACCGCGAACCGCGGGAATCAGCCCGCACACAAGAGTCGCGGCGACGGAACAGGCGAGCGAATACAGCACGATGCGCGCATCGAGATGAATCTCTTCGACGCGCGGCAGATTCGCGGCGAGCGTTCGGAACACCTTCGAGGCCGCGCCGGCGATCAACAGGCCGAGTACGGCGCCCGTTACCGCGAGGACAAAGACTTCTGTGAGAAGTTGCCCCATGATCGCGGCGCGTGACGCTCCGAGCGAGAACCGGACAGAGATTTCGTGCTCGCGCTGCGAAGCGCGTGCCAGAAGCAGCGCGACGATGTTGGTGCAGGCAATCAGAAGAAGCAGGGAAACAGAACCGAACAGGATCCAGAGTGAACCGCGCACGCCGCCGACGGTGGTTTCCTTGAGCGGCTGAACGTCAACGGCGAGATCGGCGTCCGGTTTTGGATACTGCTTGCCGAGTTGCGTCTGAACGGTCGCCAGATTTGCGCGCGCTTGCGCGAGTGTCACGCCCCGCTTGAGACGTCCGATGACGGTAAACCACGTTGAGTCTCTGCTCTGGGCAAACGGAGCGTCGGGAGCGCTTACCGACCAGAAATCGACGTCACGCGCGGGAAAATCGAACGACGCGGGCATGATTCCCACGATCGAGTAGGACCATTTGCCGAAGCGCAGCTTTTTTCCGAGCGCGTTCGGATCACCGTGGAAGCGCTGGCGCCAGAAGCGGTCACTGATGATGGCCGCATCCGGCCCGCCGAAGTGCTCCTCCTCGGGAGCGAAATCGCGGCCGAGAGCGGGTGCGACTCCCCAGACTTGCAGGAAGCGCGGCGCGACAAGAGCCTGCGTGAGCTTCTCTGGCAGTGCTCCGGACGTCTCGGAAACGTCCTCAAGGTAGTAGCCGGATATCGCCTGGAACGTCGAATTCATCCGATTCCAGTTTTCCAATCGGACGGGAGCGACGAATGATTGCGGGCTCTTCACCTTCGGGTTGTACTGAGAGATTCTCATCAGCTGGTCGCCGTTAGGGAATGGCAGCGGGCGGAGAAGGATTGCGTCGATTGCCGAGAAGACGGCGCTGTTGGCGCCGATTCCCAGCGCCAGCGTCAGCACGACTACGAGCGTGAATCCGGGGTCCCGCCGCATCATGCGAAGGCCGTAGCGAATGTTCGACCAGACCGTTTCGAGCCAGAATCCGCGGCGCTCCTCGCGGCAGCTTTCTTTCACGCTATCAACGGCGCCGAACTGCAGGGCGGCTCGCCTGCGCGCTTCCTCGGGCGTCATCCCGGAAGCAATATTCGCCGCGACCTGCTGTTCGAAGTGAAAGCGCATCTCTTCGTTCATCTCTTGCTCGAACTCGCCTTTGCGCCGAAACCATTGAGATCTCATGGAAAGTTCCTCGCTCCGGGTTTCACACGCGTTGCAAGATGAGCGCGACCGCAGTAGACAGACGTTCCCAGTCCGCCTGCTCTTTAGCGAGCTGTTCCTGGCCTGCTTTGGTGAGCGAGTAGTACTTTGCGCGGCGGTTGTTCTGCGACGCGCCCCACTCGGCCTGAATCGATCCCTTCCGCTCGAGGCGATACAAAGCGGGATAGAGCGATCCTTGCTGCACTTGCAGCACTTCCCGCGAAACCTGCTGAATCCGCTGCGCGATGCCCCAGCCGTGCATGGGCCCAAGCGCCAGCGTCTTGAGGACCAGCAAGTCCAGCGTCCCCTGAAGAATGTCCGCGCCTGTCTGAGTCATTTGGCCTCCCCTAGTTACTCTACAGGTGACGAGGATGATGCTCCCAGCTCCTGTAGAGTGTCAAGGGGAAACTGTCTTGAAGCCGTGTCAGCTCTGGCTGGGTTGGCCGCCAAGTCGACTAACGCCCTTAGATTCAGTGCGATACATGGTACTAATACCCGTGTACTCGATGTTTGGGCCTTTTGAGCCATTGTTCCGCGCCGCGGTTCCTTTCACCATGGCTGCGTTCGGGTTGGGAGCTGCGATTGCGGGGACGACGGTTCCGAGAGGAGCCGGGGCATGCTACCCAACCCGTCCAGCCCTTCCTGTTGACGTTTTTTCTCCCCTGACCCCCGTCAGCGGGACGGGCTCGCGCAGGCGACTCCGGTTCCGCCGAGCACCTCCTCTTCCCACCATCCATTTGGCATCCCCTTTGCGAATCGAAATGTGGCTTGCCGTTTCGACGGAGCTAAGGCCAGATGAATGTGCGCGGCGAGGCCAAGCCAGGCGCGGACGCGAGGTGTGAAGTTGCAGCGAATGACGGCAAAAACCGACACACTCACGCGAAGGGCTGCAGCGATTGCGCTCGCCTTGATGACCGCACTTGCCGGTTCGGTGACTGCGGTGGAGCTACAGCCGAAGGCGGTCGCGGCGTTCGACCGGTACGTGAAGCTGACCGAAGCTGGAATCGATTCGGAGCGTGCGAGCGGAGCGCCGTTTCTGTGGGTCGAGCGGCTTCCTGCCGACCGACGGGCCGCGGCGGAATCGCAACTGCGCGAAGGCCAGGTAGTGATCGAGCGGCTTGAGACGCTCGACGGTGGCAAGGCGATCGAATGTCCCGGCGGGATGATCCACCACTGGATCGGAACCGTGTTCATTCCGCGCGCGACGCTCGCGCAGGTGCTGGCGCTCGTGCAGGATTACGACCATCACCAGAACTACTACCGTCCGGACGTGATGCGGTCGAAGATCGTGCGGCACAGCGGCGATGACTACGTGGTGGAGCTGCGGTTCTACAAGAAGAAGATCCTGACCTCCGTGGTCGATACGGAGCACGAGATTCACTACTCGATGGTGGATGCGACGCACGCGTGGAGCCGGTCGCGCACGACGCGCGTCCAGCAGGTGGAAGAAGCGGGAAAGCCGGACGAGCGCTTGCTGCCCGAAGGGCACGATGACGGTTTCTTGTGGCGGATGAACACGTACTGGCGATTCGAGGAGAAGGATGGAGGAACGTACGTGGAGTGCCAGACGATTTCGCTGACGCGCGACATTCCAGTTGGGCTCGGATGGCTGATCGGTCCGTACGTGAACAGCGTGCCGCGGGAATCGCTGACGTTCACACTCGGGACGACGCGGTCAGCGGTGCTTGAACGGACGAGGAATCGCGGGACGAATTAGTTTGCGGATGCGCGGGGAAGCGAAAGCGGAGTGAATGAAAGCCAACCTCCCGAAAAGACGGTTTTTGTATCGATTAGAAACTTGGTTGCCCTTTGTTTTCAACGGCTTAGCTGAAATTCTGGTTCCACTTGTGTATCGACCATAATTGGCAGTTTCCTATTGGGCGAGGCCGACGCGGTGGAGGAGGTCCTGAAAGCGGGGGTCGGTGCGCAGAGAGTCGAAGCCGGGCTCAACTTTCAGGGTGACCAGTGCGTCGGAGTGAACTCCGTAGGCTCGCTGCAATATGGAGATGGCGTCATCCTTTCGGCCGACAGCGGTGTACACCTGGGCTCTGAGCAGGATGGGGTCCGACTTGGCGTTCCAGATGACTTGTCCAAACCTCGCCAGGGCACGCCGAGCCTCTTCTCGCCGACTCCAGCGGCCGTAGACGTAGGCGCGGCTCCCCCAAAGATAAGGATTGGACTCCGGGATCTCGGTCCAATTCTGGATGTCGGCCAGGGCATCTTCGAACCTGCCCTTCTCGACATAGGCTGAGACGATCATGTGGGCGCGGGGAGAATCGCGCTGCATCTCGAGCACGGAACGGAACTGTTCGATGGCGCGATCGTATTGCCGCGAGTAGTAGAGGATAGCGGCGTGGTCCGTGGCGATGATGAGTGAGAGCGGATCCAACTGGCGGGCCCGCTCGCTCTCGGCGAAGGCCTCATCAAAGCGGCCTTCGAACGAGAGGCATTCGGCGTACCACTGGTGGGCGGTGGCGTAGCCGGGATCGAGCTCGATGGCCCGCTTATACTCTTTCTCGGCAGTCGGCCAGTCGTAGTCGTAGATTTCGGCGATCAGGGCCAACGATGTGTGCGCTTCGGAGAGAGTCTCGTCGAGTTGGAGCGCCGTCAAGGCGGCTGCCCGGGCATTCGGCATAGCCTCCATCTGAGGGAGCTGATGCCAACTGCTCATGAGCGCGAGGGTATCGGCCAAGCCCGAGTAGGCGGGGGCATAGTCAGGGTCTTTGGCGACGGCTTGGCGAAAGTAGTCGGCGGCCTGCTGGAAGCCGGCCTGGCTCCTTTTGTTCCAGAAGTAACGGCCTTTGAGATAGAGGTCGTAGGCCTCAAAGGACGCAGTGGAGGTGGCGCGGGTACGATCCGGTGGTCGCTTGCGGTCACCGCCGAGAGTGAGTTGAATTTCGTCAGCGATTTCTTGCGCAATCTCTCCTTGAAGCGTCAGCAGGCTGCTCAGTTCGCGGTCGTACTGCCGCGACCAGAGGTGCGTCTGGTCTTGCAGCTGAATGAGCTGAGCGGAGATGCGCACTTTGTCCGAATCGCGCCGGACACTGCCCTCGAGCACATACTGAACTCCCAATTCCCGACCGATTTGTTCCAATGGCTCCGGGCTGTTCTTGTAGTGCATCACAGAGGTGCGCGCAATCACGCCCAGGTGCGCCGGGTCGAGCCGCCCGAGTTGCGCGATCATCTCCTCGGTCAGGCCGTCGCTTAAGTAATCCTGCGCCGGGTCTCCGGTAAGGTTTTCGAAGGGAAGGACGGCCAGCACGGATCGGCTGATCCCAGGTTGCGGGCGCGCCGCCCGGCGCAGATGGAGAAAGTATGCGCCCGCCGTGAGCGCGACCACCAGGGCGGCAGCGGCCGCAACGGCCACCGTCCAGCTCCGGGGCTTCTGTCCCACGCTCGCCGCAGCCGGGGCGTCGGAAGTCGGCACGATCAAATCGGGAGTATCCGGAATTGCCGGAGCAGCCGGCGGCGGCGGCGCAACCGCCGCGGCCGCGCTCTCGACAACCTCCACCGGGGCGATGAACCGGTACCCCAGTTTCGGCAGCGTCTGGATATAGCGCGGCTCCTCCGCCGAATCGCCCAGCACCGCCCGAATCTCCTTCACCGAGGTATACAGGCTGTGCTCGAAGTCAACGAACGTCTCCGACGACCACAGTCGCCGCCGCAAATCTTCCCGCGTCACCACGTCGCCCGCACGGCTCAGCAGGGCATTCAGCACCTGCAAGGGCTGCGGCCGGACCTTCAGCTTGAACCCGTGCTTGTACAACTCACGGCTCTCAGGACGCGATTCGTAGGGCCCAAAGCGGAATCTCTGGCCTGATATATCCATAGCTTGGAGGGAACGTATTACCATTCTGCACCGTATGCCCCATGAATCTCAAGTTAAATTCTGTGCAATCAGCCCCTTGGACCTTCAACACAATACGAGACAATTTTCAGACTCCCTGCATTGACGAACGCCTGCGAATCTGAGAAACCCTGCAGCCACTGAGGAAGGAGCTCCGCCGGAAGTGTCTCGCTGGGAGCTCCGTAATCCCGCATTTCAGGGAGCCGCTTATGAAGATGACAAGGTCGTTGGCGCTCATTTTGTTTGCCTTCCTGTCGTTTCTCGGTTCGGCCGCGATTGCGCATGCAGACACGGTCTACTCCTACACCGGGTCAGATTTCGCTACGTGGACTAACACCTCCTGCCCGCCAGTCTGCCACATCACCGGTTCGCTCACGCTTGCGGCGCCCTTGCTTCCAGGCTTGAATTTCACCGATGTGACACCGCTGTCCTTCAGTTTCACAGACGGGATCACGACATTGACGAATGTGAACGCCCCTAACTTCATCATCGAATTCTCCACTGACCCCACCACGGGAGCGATTACGTTCTGGGACCTGTCGTTGGGCCATAATGAGGATCCCTCGCAGTGCCCTCCGGGAACCAGCGATCTGCGATTCATGCACTTCGAAAGTACGAGCACATTTTCCTTGAATGACGTGAGCGCGGTTTGCGCCACAGCGACGACCGGCAACCTTGTGTACGAGGCCGATAACGAAACCTCCGGCGTATGGATGGTTTCCACCACGGGTGGTACGTCTGCACCCGAACCGGGCGCGCTGAGCCTCACCCTGCTCGGCCTGCTCGCCGCTGCTATCAGCGCCGCTTCATCGCGGCCCGTCTATTTGAGGAGAAGGACATGAAAATAACCAAATGGCTGTCGCTCACGTTTCTACTGGTCTTCGCCGCGAATCCGGCGCGCGCTGACAACGTCAGCAGTTCCTACACCGGAACACTAGCGGCTCCTGACAACGCCAGCGGCACCTTCGATTCCACCGATTCGTTCATTCAAAGCATTACGCTGGCCAGCGCCTCAGACGTCACGTTGCAAACCTACGGATTCGGTGGCGGCGTGAATCAAGCCGGCGACACCATCGCCTCGGGCGGCTTCGATCCGTTCGTAGGCTTCTTCTCCGGAACAGGAGATGGCACCATTTTTCTCGACGGCACGTCGGCGATCCTCAATTTCACTCCCGGTTGTCCGCCCGCCGGCACGCTCTCTGGTTTCGGCGATACCCCCTGCGGCGATGTGACTTTCACAATGGAGCTCGCGGCCGGCACCTACACCATCCTTCTTTCCGACGGCCAGTTCATTCCGGCGGCTGCCTTTGGAGCGGGAACCACGCTTGGCGATGGCGCCGTCGATCTCGCCGTGGGGTTCTGCGACAACCTGGTTGATCCGGGCCCCGGTCCCGGCTGCTCGGGAGATTGGGCTCTCGACGTAATCACCACGGATGCCACCGGCGGCGGTGGCGGTGGAGGCGGCGGAGGAACCCCAGTTCCCGAGCCGGCCAGCGTTTTCCTGCTCGGCACCGGCTTGGCCGTCACGTTGGGATGGCGCAAGCGCCGCGCCTAGTTCATGACAGGACAGGGGAGGGATTTGCACCGCGCGGTTTTTCTGACGAGGCTGCAGTTTCTGTCTTGGAGATCAGCTTCAGGCTTAAAGGAGGCACACAACGTGAAGACACGTTTGGAATTCCGAGGACAGGCAGGCTTCACTCTGATCGAACTCCTGGTGGTGATCGCGATTATAGCGATCCTCATCGCGTTGCTCCTGCCGGCTGTGCAGAAGACGAATCGAGCCGCCACGCAACTATCCAGCAACCCCCACTTCCAGGATGTCGCCGCTCAGATTCTCAAGTTCAATCATGATTCGGAAACGAACGCCCAGGCCTTTATCTTGAGCGTGGCGGACCAGGCAGCGGCAGCGACGGACTCCGACATGATCGAAGTGGATGTGAGCTCCTTACAGTATTTCTGCGATGCCGACACAAGACTCGCGGCCTTGCAGAACCAGGTGGACGCTCTCCTCCAGGCACAAGGCGGCTCGGCCGGGGACGGCTTGAACACGTACAGCGCCGCCGCGGGCCGTGGGGCTGGCGACGACGGCGACGACAGCGACCATGATGGTCGCAGCGTACTCAGGGACACCAAGGCCGGCCTCGACGCAGAACTGCCGGCCGTGCAACGCCTGGCCAACCTGCTCCGCAAACAGGGCGGCAGTGTGTGTCCATCCACTCTGCAATGAGTTGAGGCATGACACTCGAGGGCGAAATTCGCCCATCAGGGGGCATTTAATGAAGACGATCCGAAAAGTAGCGACGACTCTTGCCGGTATTTTCCTGGCTGTGCTTTTGATTATCGTGCTCGCGCCGCGCGCCGCGCGTGGCGTCGCCGCCGCATTAGTACAGGTCACAAACACGAGCTCTAACCCTGTCCCGGTCGTCGCTGCCGCCGCGCTGAACTCTTTCGATTCGAATGGTTTCTGTCAGTTCGTCCCCACGGACAACGGCCACAATGATTTCTGCCTGGTGGATCCGATTTACACTGTGCCGGCCGGAAAAATCGCGGTCATCGAACATGCCTCCGGGCGGTGCATCGTGGATCCCGGCACCGGATTGCGCGAGGCGCGTCTGAAAATCGGCCCCAGCGGCGGCCTGGATAATCTTCCCACTCAATTTTCATTTTTTGTTCCGGGCCCACCGGAGAACTTCCCGACGGAGAACAGCATTGTGAGTTTTGCTCAGAGCACGAAGACGTATGTAGCCGCCGGCGGTGCGATCAATCTGGAAATTTTTGCCACCGCCGGCCAGCAAACGACTTTCGATTCTTGCGCCGTCGACATCTCTGGCTATCTTGTGAGTCAGTAGCTCCAGCAGGCCCGGCAGAAGCAGCCGGCTGGTGTCCGTGACGATTTCTTGGCTTCGGCAATCGTCAGCTGGAGGCTCATTTCACTTTTCGAGGAGGATGGCAATGACCAGTCTCATCCGCAAAAGGTTCACGCTTTTGGGCAGCGTCGTCGTGCTGGCCTTGTTGCTCGCTGCGCTTGCGCCGCGCGCCGCGCGCGGCGTCGCCGCCGCGTTGGTGCAGGTGACCAACACGGCTTCGAATGCCGTTCCCACGGTGAACGGCCCCGGAAACTTTCCGTTCGTGGCCACGACATGCGGTCCGTGGGCCACCGAAGAGGCATCGTGTGGCAGCCTTCAACCCGGATTCATTGTACCCCACACAACTTCTACAGGCGCGGCGGTGAAGAGACTGGTGATTGAAGAAGTCTCAACCATTTGCGACATTGGCGACGGTGCGACGATCAACCCGCGTGTGCTGGTCGACCCCCCGGCGGATCATGTCATTGCCGGAACCGTGCCGGAATTTCTATTCAGCCCCACGGCTTCGTCAACCGCCCACATCTATGCCGACCCAGGTTCAGAGGTCGCAACCCTGCTCGCAGGCACGAACCCGAACGGTAGCAGCGCCGTTTGCCTCTTTACTCTGATGGGGCATCTGGAAACCCAATAGAAGCGTGGGGCTCTTCCCTCTACCGAAGAGACGGTGGATCGAGCCAAAGAGAGTTGAAACATGAATATCCTGCGAAAGACCGTGGGGATCGTGGGCAGCATCACGCTGCTGGCCTTGTTGCTCGCCGCGCTTGCGCCGCGCGCCGCCCGCGGCGTCGCCGCTGCCCTCGTTCAAGTCACGAACACATCTTCCAACCCCGTCCCTACCGCCGACGATTCGACCAATTTTCCCTTTCTTGGGACCGCCTGCTTCAGCACCCTTTCAGGCTGCGGCGGGGCGTATCAGTCAGGCTTCACCGTGCCAACTACCACATCGACTGGTGTAAGAGTGAAACGACTGGTTATCGAAGAAGTATCGACCTATTGCGATACCACCTCCAACAACTTCTTCTCCATTAGCGTTCAAGTCTCGACCCCAGAGGACCACTCTTTCTCTTCCGGGGCGCTTCGTCCCGAGTTCATATTTATCCCTCAAGCGTTCGGCCTTTTGGGGGATCTTTCGGGTGGGGCTCAACCCGCCCGGATTTACGCCGAACCTGGTTCTACGGTCACCGCCGCTGGCCTTGGAGGTCTTACAGATCCACTCGATTGCACAACCACGATGTCGGGTCATTTGACGGTCGATTAGCCGCATCTGGCCTCTCGTCCTTTTTCTTCGCACTGAAATTCTTGACGGACTACATGGCGCGAGCGACGCAGCCAGTCGATCGCCGAATTGACGGGATTCCAAGGCTCTAAGAATCAATGCCTTGGACCTTCAACACAATACCAGACAATTATCAGCCTCCCTGCATTGACCTTTTCCTCACATCCTTGACATAAACCCGCCACACGCTGGCCCTCCGCAGAAGTCTCTGAAGCCAACGCGGGTGTGTAGCGCCAGGTTCGTTTCGAGGAGATTGCCATGAAGGTTCCGCCAAACAGCCGGAGAGTCAGCGGCTCACGCCACATCCTTTCGCCCGCCGCCAGCCTCCGCCTGTGGTGACTAGCTGTCATGTATCAACACGTTGTTCCGATCCAGACCGGAACGGGAGATGGGTGGAGCACCGCCGAGGCTAGCATGAGGACGGTGCCAGTTGTAGTCATGGAGCCAGCGCGGAAGATGCGCGGCGCGTTCCTCTGAGG